>NC_014414.1:1288750-1933125 GCF_000152825.2 Parvularcula bermudensis HTCC2503 | reverse complement strand
ATGCGGCGGTGCGCTCTTACCGCACCTTTTCACCCTTACCTCGGCGGACCGAGGCGGTTCGATCTCTGTGGCGCTTTCCCTCGGATCGCTCCGGCCGGGGGTTACCCGGCACCCTGCCGCCAGGGAGCCCGGACTTTCCTCAGGTAGGACCTGCGGCCGTCCGGCCATCTGACCGAGGTCATGTCCGTCGCCAGAGACCAGAGGTCAAGCGATAAGGATCGCTCGCCGACAAGCCGTCAATCGCAGAAGAAACGCATTTTGCTTCGCCCTGGCCGCGGCACTTGCTAGCCCGTGATCATGACCAAACGCGCGCATCTGATCGGAATTTGCGGCGCCGGCATGTCGGCCGTCGCTCGCCTGCTTCAACAAACCGGATATGAAGTGACCGGCAGCGATAGTGGGATCTATCCGCCGGTCAGTACCTACCTGACCCAACTCGGCCTCCACCCGATCGAGGGGCACCGCGCCGACAATCTGCCGAGTGATCCCGATCTCATCGTGATCGGCAAGCATGCAACCCTGGTGCCCGAAACCAATGAAGAGGTGCGCGCGGCGTTCTCGTACTACGCCGATCGTGTACGATCCTTTCCGCAAGTCCTGGCGCAACTGACCGAGGACAGGCGGCGGACGGTCGTTGCGGGGTCTTACGGTAAGTCGAGCCTCTCCACTCTCATTACCCACGCGCTGCTGTTTGCCGAGCGTGATCCAGGCTGGTTCATCGGCGCCATCCCCCGCGGCCTTTCCCATTCCTCCCATATTGGGGGGACCGGTCCATTCATTTTCGAGGGCGATGAATATCCGAGTGCGAATTTTGACGATCGCTCGAAGTTTCTTCATTATCAGCCGCATACAGTGGTCTTGACCTCCGCCACCCATGACCACGTAAACGTCTTCCCGACCCTTGCCGATTATCACCGCCCTTTCGGCGCCCTTCTTCAAGACCTGGCGACGCGTGAGGGGTGTTTTGTTGCGTGTACGGACGAACGGCACGCGGCCCGTTTTTTTGATGATTATGACGGCACGAAAGTCAGCTACGGGTTGGTCGAGGGGGCCGATTTCACCGCGCGAGCCATTAAGCCGGGAGATCCGCTCGAGGGAACGCCAACGCGTTTTGACCTGCTGGCCCGCGGCGAGTTGATCGCCGGCATGCAAACCCTGGAGCTGGGCCGCCACGCGGTCCAGAATATCTGCGGGGCGGCCGCCTATCTGCTCGGCGAAAAGCAAATGAGCCCCGCCCTGTTCAGGGAAGCGGTGGGCGCCTTTCAGGGGCTGACCCGACGTCTCGACCGAAAGGCGGAGAACGGACCTTATCTCATTTACGAGGGGTTCGGCTCCTCCCTCGAAAAAGCGCGGTCAGCAATCGAGGCGGCCCGCCTGCACTTTCCCGATCGCCGACTTGTGGTCCTGTTTGAGCCCCATACCTTCACCTGGCGGAACAAAAAGGCCCTGGACCAATATGACCGGGCCTTCGACGGGGTCGATCAGGTCTATGTCGCCGCCCCCCCTGAGACCGCGGCGGGCAGTCACGACCAGGCGAGCCTCGATGAGATCGTCGAACGGATTAGGGCAAACAACGAGACGGTTACCCCCCTCCCCGATCCGGCGGCGATCGTCGATATTTTACCAACGCTATCGCCGTCAAAGGATTTTCTCTTGATCCTCAGTTCGGGGAGCTTCGGTGGGCACCTCCCCCCCCTTCTCGACCGCGCCGAGGCGGCGGGGACCGCTGCGTCCTCGTAAGACTTGGAGGGGCAATAGGGGCGCCTCTCGCCGGCCCCATCATTTGCCTGTCGTCCGCCGCCGTGTCACAACGCCCAAGGTGTGAGGGAAACACCCATGGAGGGGGCCATGATGCGCAAAATAGCGGCAATGATCGGGGTCGGGATGTTGGCGGCGGCGCCTGCCCTCGCCTTGACGCAGCTAAGCACCGATATCGATCAACAACGGATTGTCGAGACCCTGTCTTTTGGCGATATCCTCCCCGTCCTGCAGCGCTATGGGGTCAATTATCAGGTCGGCGATATGGGCGGCCGCCCGGTCGCCAAAGCCTATATGGGCGGCACGGAGGTGACCTTGGTGCCCAATGTCTGCACCGCCGATCATCGCTGTGCCGGGTTAAGCCTATACGCCTTCTCTCCCATGGCGGGCACCACCGCCGTCATGACCGACTTCAATCGGACAACCCCGGTGGCGCGGGTGACCCCAGGGCCCGATGGCGGGGCCATGCTCTATCATTATGTGATTGGCGACCACGGCGTGACCCAGGGGTCGCTCATGGTCAATCTCCGCGCCTTTGCGAGTTCGACCCAAAAATGGGAAAGCGTCGCCGGCCGTGGCTCGTCTCGGGTGGTCTCCTTCACCCCGCTGGTTCCCGATGGACCTCCTGTTTCCGAAGGGAAAGAGGACACCCACCTGAAGGAGGCCACCGCGATCGCGGCCCCGGCTGACCCCGCCGACCCGCATTTGGTGACTCTGTCTCCAGGCCAGACATCCTCAGATTCGGCTCGAGGGAACGCGCTGATGATTAAGCAGATCGCGTTCGAGCCGACCCTTAGCCCCAAAGAGCGCTAAGCCCCCTGGGGCGGGGCGAAGCGCGCCCTTTAGGCCTCGACCGGATCGAGCCAGCCCCATTTGTCGGACGTTTCGCCCGTGAACAGGCCGAAAAACGCCTTTTGCAACGCGCCCGTGATCGGCCGGGCATTCTCGCCTGATGCCGGGCCGACCGGCAGCCCATCGACCCGATTGATGGGCGTGATCTCGGCGGCGGTCCCTGTGAAGAACAATTCGTCGGCCCCGTAGAGCAATTCCCGCGGCATCTCCTGCTCAACCACATCGATCCCCTGATCCTTCGCCAGGGTAATGACGGTATCTCTGGTGATGCCGTTGAGGATCGAGGCGGCCACGGGCGGTGTGATCAGCCGCCCCCCCTTGACCACGAACAAATTGGCAGAGCCCGCTTCGGAGACCATGCCCTCGGCGGTCAGGCCGATCCCTTCGGTGACGCCGGCCCGCCGCGCCTCAAGAGCGATCAGCCGCGAGGAGAGATAGTTCCCGGCGAGCTTTGCCCCCGCCGGCATGGTCGAGGGGGCCAGACGGCGCCAGCTCGAAATCGCCGCGGGCACCCCCTGCTCAATCGCATCGGCGCCCATATATCGCCCCCAGGGAAAGGCAGCGATGGTCACATCCGTTGGCGCATTGACCGCCGCCGGCGACATTTCTCCATAACCGAGATAGACGTTGGTCCGGATATAGGCCTCCGGCAGGTTGTTCTCACGCACGGTCCGGCGCGTCGCCTCAATGATCTCATCGGCGGTATAGGGAACCGGAATGTGGTAGATCTTTGAGGAATAGATGAGGCGTTCAACATGCGCCGCCGTCCGAAAGATGCAGGTCCCCTTATGGGTCTGATAGGCGCGGCTGCCCTCGAAGGCGCAGGTCCCGTAAAGCAGAGCATGGGTCAGAACATGGGTCGTCGCCTCGGCCCAAGGGATCAGCTCGCCATTCTTCCAGATGAAGTCCGCTTCCTGTATCGGCACGGCATCATTCCTCCGCTCTAAGAAAAAGCCTTCTATGGGGTGGGGCGCCCCCCTGCAAGCGTCGCCGCCGTCCCCGAAAGGAATTGCCCATGACCACCGCCCCGCTGAACGCCCCGCCTCGTACCCTCGATGCGCTGGTCGAGATTATGGCTCGGCTACGCGACCCCGAGACGGGGTGCCCGTGGGATGTGACCCAGACCCATCGGTCGATTGCCCGTTACGCTCTCGAAGAAGCCTATGAAGTGGTCGATGCCATTGAACGGGACGATGATCGCGACCTGTGTGAAGAGCTGGGCGACCTCCTGTTACAGGTCGTCTTTCACGCCCAAATGGCCAAGGAGCGCGGCGCCTTCACGCTCGAAGATGTGCTCGACAGTATCTCGACCAAGATGATCCGCCGTCATCCCCATGTTTTCGGCGCCGCGGCGCAGCGCTCCGCCGAGGGCCAGGCCACCGCGTGGGAGGATCATAAAGCGGCGGAACGGGCAGCGAAGGGCAAGGACGCGAGTGTCCTGGACGACGTGCCCCTCACCCTCCCCGCGCTGACAAGAGCGGAGAAATATTGCAAGCGGGCGGCCCGTTTAGGGTTCAACTGGCCGACCCCCGACGCCGTCCTTGAGAAGTTGCACGAGGAAATTGCAGAGGTCGAGGAGGCCCTCGCCACCGGCGACGAGGCGGCCATCGCTGATGAAATCGGCGACGTCCTCTTTACCGTCACCACTTTAACCCAACATCTGGGGCTGCATGCTGAAGACATTCTGCGCGGCGGCAATCAGAAATTCGCGCGCCGGTTCGGCCATATTGAACGGCAGGTTCAGCGGAGCGGCCGGGGGTGGGACGACCACCGGCTCGAAGAGCTCGAGGCCTATTGGCAGGACGCAAAACGAGTGGAACGGGAGACAATGAATGGCGGATAAGCAATTTGGCAGCGACGGGTTCACGGCAGAGCATTTGCCTGATTTGACGGGCAAAACCTTTGCCATTACCGGCGCCAATTCCGGTATCGGGCTTGAGGCGGCACGCTATCTTGGCGGTCGCAATGCCACCGTTCTGATGCTCTGCCGTAACGCGAGTAAGGCGGAAAGTGCCAGGAACGCGCTGCGCCAGTCGGCGCCGGGCGGGAAATACGAGACGATCTCCCTCGACCTGGCCGATTTTTCGACCCTGTCCCCCGCCACCGATGCCATCAGACAAGCCACCGACCGCCTCGATGGGCTGATCCTCAATGCGGGGGTGATGATGCTGCCACGGCGGCAGATTACCAAGGACGGGTTTGAGATGCAGTATCAGGTCAATGTCCTGTCGCATTTCGCCCTCGCCGCCGCCCTGGCCGATCTCGTCGAAACGGCAAGCGGGCGGTTCGTGTGGCTGTCGAGCATCGCGCACCATTATGCCAAGCACCCAAAGCTCACCGATCTTGGCTATGCGGCGGGCTACTCCCCGACATCGTCCTACGCTAAATCGAAGCTAGCCGATCTGATGCTTGGTCTGGAGCTACATCGTCGGTTGAGTGCGGCGGGAAAATCCGCCGGCAGCTATATCGCCCATCCGGGGTATTCCGATACCAATCTGCAAAGCGCCGGTCCCGGCGCGATCTTAGGCACGCTCATCAAACCATTTACGATGATATTTTCTCAGCCCGCTGAGAAAGGTGCTTTGCCGACGGTACTAGCCGCCGCCTATCCAAAGGCACAACCCGGCGTCCTCTACGGCCCCACTGGCTTTCAAGAGATGAAAGGTCCGGTTGGCGAAGCCGCGATCAAACCGTGGGCAAAGGATCCGCAGGTCGCCAAGCAATTATGGTCGGTCTGCGAAGAGGCCACAGGTCGGGAATGGTCAATGGCCTAGTGCCATTTCAGCGAAGTGCTTACCGATTCGCACGGCGGAAATACGGTTAACCAAGACCCTGGAGACGTTCCGCAACGTCCATCGCATTGAAACGGCTCTCACGGACCGTCGGCAGACCGTCACGACCCCAAAGATAAAGGACGCTCTCCTTCTCGCGCCCATCTCCATAAACAAAAAAACACCCGGCATCGCTGCCGGGTGTTTCGTTTCGTCAGTAAGCGATGGATTAGAACTTCGTCCGGATCCCGCCATAGAGGAAGCGACCGATCGTGTCGTAGGTCCGCACATCGGTGTTGTCGTTGAACCCATCGACCGAGAGGGGCGGTTGCTCGTCGAGCAGATTGTCGATCCCCATATAAAGGATGGTTTCGACCTGCTCGATGGGCATCAGATATTCCGCATACACATCCCAGTAGGTGACCGCTTCGATGCGGCGATGGAACTTGCCGACATCGACCGGAGACGCCGCCAGGCTGCTCCGCTCGCCAACGCAAGTGAGCCCTGCATTGACGCCCGGCGTGATAACAAAACCGCCATCATTGACGCATGAGCCGAAGAGATCTTCGCCGAACTCTTCGACGCTGTCGATGAACCGCCCGGTGATCGAGCCGGTGAACCCGCCCACCGTATAGGCCAGTTCGGAATTGAGGCGCAGCTTGGCAAAGTGCCCCTCATTGTCGTCACGGAAATAACCGGCATGGGGAACGACCGTTCCATTGGCCTGGGTCAGGTCAAAGGTATCGGTATAGGTCCCTTGCAGGCGGGCCGTGATCTCGCCCGGACCGGCGGGAATGTCGACATATTCGATGAAGAAATCGACGCCTTGGGTTTCGATCTGCCCCACATTGGTGGTGCGGTTGTCGACCAGGATCGGCGCCCCGTCCGTCACTTCGCCGGGATTGTCGAGACGATCGATCAGCTCACAGAACTCACCCGTCGCGGCACATTCCTGCAGGATAACGCTGGCCCCGATGGTGGTGATGGCATCGGTGATCTCATAATCGTAATAGTCGAGACCAAGGGCCAGGCCGGGAATCTGTGACGGCGTGTAGACGGCACCGACCGTGAAGATATCCGCCTCTTCGGGTTGGAGATCCACGTTCCCGCCTTCGATTGTCCGCACCTGGCTCGACAATTGGTCGAAGCCGCCGGGGGGGACGCCATCGTCGATACAGAACTGGCTCGGGTTCGAGGCGCACGGGTCGGTCGTGGACGGGAAGGAGAACTCAGCTCCCCCGAACAGATCCTCGATCTGCGGTGCCCGGAAAGCGGTGTTGACCGACCCGCGCAGCAGGACATCCGAAACCGGACGATAGGTCAGACCCACCTTGTAATTGGTGGTGTCACCGAAGGTGTCATAATCCGACCACCGGATCCCCGCCTCGACGGTCAACTCATCAGCAAGTGGACGATCCGCGAGGATCGGCACGCGGACCTCTCCGAAGAACTCATCAAGCTCATAGCCGCCGACGGTCGCCTGGGACGGTGTCCCGGTTGCCGCCCCACCAAGGGCCGCCACCTGGCTGTCCGGCGTGAACGTCCCCTCTTCGGACCGGTGAACATAACCGACCGCGATGCCGACATCCCCAGCAGGCAGGGTAAAGATCGATGGATTGACCAGGTCCAAGGCGAAGATTTCGCTGGTCGCTTCGGTCGATTCGTTCTGGGTGATCGCGATGTAATCGATCATCTCAGGGGTGATCGAGTTCTCGCCGAAGACATCGAGGGGCACACAGGTCTGATCGTCCGCGTCCGTAAAGTCACCGTCGCTGTCGGTATCGCAACGGAGCACCCCGTCGCCGTCCATCGCCGTCGGCCCCACCGCCAAGGCGGTCTTGTTCAGGTCGATGATCGGGAAGAAGGACGAAGTCCGATCGACATCACCGTAAGAGTAAGAGAACTCCCACGACCAATCGCGCGGCAGCTCACCCCGGGCGCCGAGCACCGTACGGAAGGTCTTGACCTGGACGTCATCCGTCCGGCCACCGGTTTCCACAATCCGGCGGCGCCAGTCACTGATCTCCTGACCGAAGGGGTTATACCCGTTATCCGCCGAATAAGGCGCATCGAATCCAAAGAAGGCGAGCGGCGCGAGGGGTACCTCAGCGAGCTGTTGCTGGCTTTGCCGGTCGACATAGCTGACTTCGGTGAACAGCTCTGTATCGAGGAAGAAGGGACCGTCGGACAGGACGTCCACATCGTAGTTCGCGATAAAGGTCGCCGACCAGCGATCCAGCGGCTGGGCCTGATGGTTAATCGGCGCAAAATTGTAGGCGTCTTCCGCAAACTGGAAGCCTTGGTAGCCGAAGAACGGCCCACCGGAATAGTCCGGCCCAAGGGTCACCGACGGTTCCGGACCGCCGGTCACGAAATAGCGTCCCCAGGGCGGTGCGGAGGAACCGCCGGGAATAAGCTCACCAAGCTCGATATCGCGGGCTTGCTTGGAGAACTCGCGATCACCGGCGGAGACTTCGCCTTCTTCGGTGAGGCTGAAATTGATGACAAAGTTCCCTTTGTCGAAGGTATCGCCAAGGGTCAGCGAGACGCTGTCTTGTTCCGCATCCCCCTGTTCCGAAATCCCTTTTTGATAATCGAGGGCAATCCCCTCAAAATCACGGCGGAGGATGACATTGACAACCCCCGCGACCGCATCCGCCCCGTAAACCGTGGACGCGCCATCTTTCAGGACCTCGACCCGCTCGATCAGAGAGACCGGGATCGTATTGAGATCAACCTGACCTTCAAGGCCAGCGGAGCTGTCGGGAACGCGGCGACCGTTGATGAGGACGAGCGTCCGCTGGGAACCAAGGCCCCGCAACGACACCTCTTGGGACCCGGCCCCGCTATTGTTGATGGCGCGGGTTTCACCGGCGCCGGCCACGGACGGGATCTCCCGCAACAGGCGACCGATCGAAACGGCACCGGAGCGGTCGATCTGCTGTTCGCCGAAAACGGCGACGGGGCTTGGCCCCTCAAGATCTTCACGCGGAATTTTCGACCCCGTCACGACAACGACGTCGTTGGAGGCGCCAGCCGTTTCTTGGGCGGAGGCCATGGCCGGAATCGCGGTCATGAGCGCGGCAACCCCTGCACCGAGCAAGTGGAATTGTCTGTTCACTGTGACTTCCCTGATTATATCGTCGAAGAAAGCGGGATCTCCCGCCAAGGATGTACCGAGAATTTCCCCAGCCACCCGCATATCTAGGCCTTCCCACAGTGTAACTTTAACGTCAACGAAAGTTCACAAAACCGCAATACAAAAAACCTCATTAAACCAATTATTTGCAGACCATTGGACGGAAATGTCACTAAATGCCCCACAATCGAGCCGAAAATATTACAGTTTGGTGACGCCGACAGCGCTCGTTAAGCGGGTCTCCCTATCGGCGGCGGCACAAGCCAAGGCTGTCCTTCGCCCACGCTGCCGCGCCAAAATACCGAAGGTTGCAAATCAGGGGATGTGGGCCAGAGGGGGCGTGAGAGACGACGAGCAGGCGATGGAGGCTCCCCTCCTCGCGGCTAAACCGCGACCTCGTCAGTCATCGGAACGACCACGATACCAGGTTCGGTCTTCGGCGCGCGCCTCCTCTTCGAGGGCATGCATCGCGTCGTCGGAGAGGCCGAAATGATGGCCGATCTCATGGATGAGAACATGGGCGATGATGTCCTCGAGGGCGTCGTTCCCTTCGACCCAATAATTGAGGATCGGCTGCCGATAGAGAAAGACCATGTCATGAGCGGGAATGACATCGAAGCCGCTTTTTTGGGTTACGTCGATCCCCTGATAGAGA
Organism: Parvularcula bermudensis HTCC2503; assembly: GCF_000152825.2. Taxonomy (NCBI): domain Bacteria; kingdom Pseudomonadati; phylum Pseudomonadota; class Alphaproteobacteria; order Parvularculales; family Parvularculaceae; genus Parvularcula; species Parvularcula bermudensis. Next base: position 1,923,950 of record NC_014414.1, on the reverse strand, counting down.
CCGAGCAACTCCATCGGATCCTGAATGCCCAAATCTTCCAGGACGGCCAATTCAGCGACATTGGCAATACGGATCACCACATCGGCGCTCAGCTGCCTGAACGCCTTGGGGAGAGATTGATAGGTCTGTCGCGCAATCTCGGCAAACCCGTCCGGGCTCGTATCGATCATTTTAGGCACTCGCTGTAATCGGACCAATCCTCCGCCACGCCGACCGCCAGCATGGCCTCGGGTGCCCTATTCTCGGGCGTATAGGGGCGGCCGTCCTGTAGAAAGCGGACCGCCCCGCCCGCTTCCTCGACGAGCAGCGCACCGGCAGCGTGATCCCACGGATTCATCAAATATTGCAGGACAAAATCAATCTTGCCCCGCGCCGTATCGAGATAGGCGTAGGCGGAACAATGCCCCTGTCGCGTCGCTTGCGCCCGCTCGACCGCGCAGGTCAGTTTTTGCCGCAAAGGCGCCCGCACATAGCGGGAGGAATAATCCCCAACGGCCTCACTGAATTGCCGCTGCGGCCTGGCCGAGAGCGGCGCACCGTTAAGGCGTGCCCCCTCGCCCTTGATCGCGACGGCCATCGCATCCTCAATCGGCGCGAAAATAAAGCCAGCTTTGGTCACCCCCTCGTCGATAAGGGCCACCATCAGACCGAATTGCGGCTGGCCTTTGACGAAATTCGCGGTGCCGTCGACGGGGTCGACCAGCCAGACCGGCCCCGCGGTTTCAAGATGGCGCAGCCTGGCGGGGTCGGCCGCCACCGCCTCTTCTCCGATCACGGTCGACCCCGGCACCAAGGCTGCCAGCCGCGGCGTCAGCCACGCCTCCGCCTCGCGATCGGCCACGGTCACCAAATCGTTGGGCCCCGATTTCGTCTCGATGTCCGCCGCTGACAAGGACTGAAATCGCGGCAGCACAAAGTCGGCGCTGGCCTCTCGCAACAGGTGGTCGACGGTCTCAATCAGGCTCGGTGTCATGAACTCAATCTATAGCGAATGGGGCCGCTTGCGTCGGCAGATACCGGCACACCGCCCTTCGTGATCTCAATCTTCCCATCCTCAGACAGGCGGCGCCCGCTTTCGCGTCCCCTTTCCATGGGATCGCGCCAGTCTTGGTCGGAGAGCACGCGCGCGGCCTCTGACGGACAAATGCTTGCGCCTTGCCGCCTTGTTGACAACAGCGCGAGGATCGCCGCCTCCCCTGCTGCGTTTCTTTCATCCGCCATCGATGCGCCGCTCACCTGTCCCTCGTCATCGCCGAATGTCTCGCCTAGGGGGCACCGATGCAGTTCGCCAGTCCCCTCGAAGAAGTCGTTCTCCTGCGTCGATATAAGCGCTTCCTCGCCGATGTCCGATTTCCCGACGGCACGGAGATCACCGTGCATTGCCCCAATCCCGGCGCCATGATGGGCGTGGCACCGGCGGGGGCCAGGGCCTTTGTGAGCCGATCCCCCAACAAAACGCGAAAGCTGCCCTATACGCTTGAGCTGGTGGAGTGCCCGGTCCCAGGCCGCCCTCCCGACGAGGCGGCAACAACCCTCGTCGGCATCAACACCATGCACCCCAACACGCTGGCGGCCGAAACCTTGGCGATGGGGCTCCTGCCCGATCTTCCCCTTGAAGGGTGGGCGCGGGAGGTGCGCTACGGCCAGGAAAACTCCCGTATCGATTTTTTCCACAAAGGCGAGACGCAGGGGGCGATCTATCTTGAGGTAAAGAATTGCCACTTGCTCCGCCGCCCGGATGCGGTGGCGGAGTTCCCTGATTGCGTCACCGCCAGGGGGCTGAAACACTTACGGGAACTCATGGGCGTGATCGCCGCTGGACACCGAGCGGTCCTTTTGTTCGTCGTACAGCGGGCCGATGCGAAAGCGGTCTCGATCGCCGCCGATCTCGATCCGGCCTATGCCCGCGGCCTTCTCACCGCCGCCAATGCCGGGGTTGAGATCCTGGCCGTCCAGTGTCGCCTCACCCCCGAGGCGATCACCCCGACACGCCCCCTCCCCTTTTTCGCCCCAAGCGACTCGATGAATGGCTAGCGGACCGAAAAACGGCTAAGCTCGCTTAGGCAGGGAGGGAGCAGCCGAAAGGGGACCGCCATGCGCCTTATCGCCAGTCTCATTGGGGCGATCATCTTCTTGCTGGGGGTCATCTTGGCCTTCATGCCGATCCCCTTCGGCCTGATATTGATGGCGGTTGGGCTGTTCATTATGCTGTCCTCCAGCCTGTCGGTTCGTCACCTCGTCAAATGGCTGAGGCGTCGGAATGCGCGAATCGATCGTTGGCTCGACATGGCGGCGGCAAAATTGCCCCAGCGCTATGCGGATGTGCTGAACCGGACCCGCCCAGACTGCCCCGATGAGGAAACCGATGCCGACCTGATGCCGGCGGAACGGCGGACAGGTTCGGCGGCGGTGCGTCCCCCCCCTCAAGACCGACAGAAGGCCGCTCCCGCCATGCTGACCCGTGCCCCCACCTATCCCCGTGACCTGCCATCGCCGCCGCCCCCGGCTCGTCGCCCGCCGCAACGCTTATCCTGAGGCGTGGACATCGGTGTCGGCGGTGCCCGCCCCCAAAGCCCCTCCCGGCGCAGGATCCCCGGTCTTGGCGCTGATCGGTAAGCAAGCTATAGCCATCCTCCCCGACGTCGTTTCTTCCGAGAGCTGATGAGCAAAGCGCAAAAAGCCGATCTTTTCGACAGTGGTGACTATACCGCTAAGGATATCGAAGTCCTCGAAGGGCTTGAACCGGTTCGGAAGCGTCCGGGCATGTATATTGGCGGCACCGATGAGCGCGCCCTTCATCACCTTTTCGCCGAGGTGCTCGACAACTCGATGGACGAAGCTGTGGCCGGCCATGCGAGCCGGATTGAGGTCCATCTCGATGCGGAAGGAAAACTGACCGTCGCCGATAACGGCCGCGGCATTCCGATTGACAAACATCCGAAGTTCAAGACCAAATCCGCGTTAGAAGTCATCTTCACCACCCTCCATTCCGGCGGCAAGTTCTCCAACAAGGCCTATGCGACCAGCGGCGGCCTGCACGGCGTCGGCATATCGGTCGTCAATGCGTTATCGGACGATCTCGTGGTCGAGGTTGCGCGGAACCGTGACCTCTATCGCCAAACCTATGCAAAGGGACTGCCCACTTCCAAGTTGCGGAAGGTAGGCGCCGCCCCCAGTCGGCGCGGCACGACCGTTACATTTCATCCCGACCCGGAGATCTTCGGAAAGGGCGCGTCCTTCAAGCCGGCGCGCTTGTTCCGTATGGCCCGCTCCAAAGCCTATCTGTTCGGAGGGGTTGAGATCCGGTGGTCCTGCGACCCAAGCCTCCTCGCCGACGACGATCCCACCCCCCAAAAGGAAGTGTTGCATTTCGCGGGGGGGCTTAAGGACTATCTCACCCATGTTGTTGGTGAACGGCCGACTGTGACGGGAGAAGTCTTCGCCGGCAAAATCGAAAAAGAAGGCGGGCACGGCACCGTCGAATGGGCGATCGTGTGGGGTCGGGCCGGTTTCCAGACCCCAGCGGGACAAATGGCCGACGGCTTCACAAACTCCTACTGTAACACCGTCCCCACGCCTGAGGGCGGCACCCACGAGCAGGGGATGCGGGCCGCGCTGTCACGGGGTCTTAAGGCCTATGCCGAACTGGCCGGCCAAAAAAAGGCCGCCAATATCACCGCCGAAGATGTTCTGGGCACGGCCGGCGTTCTGCTGTCGGTGTTTGTCTCGAACCCCGAATTTCAGGGCCAGACGAAAGATAAGCTCGCCACCGCAGAAGCCCAAAAGCTGACCGAGGCGGCGATCCGTCCCGCCTTCGATCACTGGCTTGCCGGGCATAAGCAGCAGGCAGATCAGCTCCTTGAATGGGTGATCGATAGGGCCGAAGACCGGATCCGCCGCCGAAAGGAAAAAGAAGTTCAACGCGCCTCGGCGATGAAAAAATTGCGGCTCCCCGGAAAACTCGCCGATTGTACCGCGAAAGACCGGACGGGCACGGAGCTCTTCTTGGTGGAGGGCGATTCGGCAGGAGGTAGCGCCAAACAAGCGCGGCGCCGCGAAACCCAGGCGATCTTGCCCCTAAGGGGGAAAATCCTGAACGTTGCCTCCTCAACCAAGGATAAGATCACGCAGAACAAAGAAGTCACCGATATCGCCCTTGCCATGGGGGTAGGCCTGGGGAGCCGCTTTGAGCTTGATGATCTTCGCTATGACAAGATCGTCATTATGACGGATGCGGATGTCGACGGCGCCCATATCGCGGCACTGCTTATCACCTTTTTCCATATCTCCATGCCGGGCTTGATCCAGGCAGGTCGCCTCTACATGGCACAACCGCCTCTTTATCGCCTAAGTCAGGGGGGGAAGACCGTCTACGCCCTCGACGATGCGGACCGCGAGGCGAAGATCAAAGCGGAATTCAAATCCGGGTCAAAGGTGGATGTGGGCCGGTTCAAGGGGCTTGGCGAAATGAATGCGAAGGACCTCAAGGAAACGACCATGGACCCCGCCACACGGATTCTCGCCCGTGTCCGTCTAACCACTGACGAAATTGAGGATATCAACAATCTGGTCGATCGCTTGATGGGCCGGAATGCCGAACCGCGCTTTCGCTTCATTCAGGACAACGCCCAATTCGTCACCGACGATCTGGACCTCTGACGAAGCCTTCGACGTCTTAGCTTCGCCCTCATTCTTGCTCCCGCGGGGGAACGACCTCGCCATCACCGACCTTCGTATGGGGGATGATGCTGATCGTCCCATCAGATTCCAGCACCATCGCGGCCACGTCGGCCATTGAGCCAATGGAGCTGTCCCGGGTCGCCGATCGAAGCTCATCCCGGGTGACCCGCGCGCGCTGCATCGTCCGCTCCTGAAACGCGCCTTGATAAAACAAGAGTTCCGGCGCGGTGGTGACGATCTGGCGGAAGCGTGGCGACAGGACGGAGAGCTTTGTGATGCTCCACTGCAAGCCGACAAGCACAATCGTTGCCGCCAGTCCCTCGGCGATGGTCACGCTGGTGGACAACACGGTCGACGCAAAGATCGATCCCAGGGCGATGGTGATGACGAAGTCGAACTGGTTCAGTTTGGCGAGTGTCCGCGCGCCGGACAGGCGAAGAATTGCCACCACGCCGACAAAGGTGGCGAGACCGGACACCGCGACGCGCCCGAGTGACGCGGCACAGTCAAAGATGACGGGATCCATGGGCGTCCTCCTGCACAAGGCACAGCGCCAGCCCGGCTGACTTGTTCCCATCGTCCCGAAAAAGCGACCTCCGCACCGATACCCTTTGCCGTGATGGGCGCCGTCGCCTTCGGCATGTGAGTTTTCCCCGCCGGGGTTCGCGCCCCCCCAGACTCAGCTAAAGAAGAGGGATGTCTGCCACCCACCCTCATTCGATCGACCTTTCAGGCCATCGGCCAGACGCGCGACTGTCCCCGCGCATTCGTCGGCTGCCCGCGGTGGCGGTCAATCGCATCGCCGCCGGTGAAGTGATCGAGCGCCCCGCCGCCGCGGTGAAGGAGCTGGTGGAAAATGCCATCGATGCCGGGGCTCGCACCATCACCGTCCGCATTGACCAAGGCGGTAAGGCGCTGATCGATGTCGAGGACGATGGGTGCGGCATGGGCGCAGAGGATCTGATCCTCGCGCTGGAGCGCCATGCCACCTCAAAGCTCGCGGCCGACGAGACGGGATGCGTCGATCTCCTCGATATTGCGACCTTGGGCTTTCGGGGTGAAGCCTTGCCCTCCATCGGGGCCGTGGCTGAACTCGACATCGCCTCGCGATGCCATGGGGGGGATGGGATCAAAATCTCCTGCCGCGCCGGGGTCATCGACCCGCCCCGGCCCCATCCCTTTGTCGGCGTCGGCACAAAGGTCAGCGTCAAACGCCTGTTCTTTGCGACCCCCGCCCGTCTGAAATTCCTCAAGGCCGACAGCGCCGAAACCCGGGCCGTGTCCGAAACCCTCAAAGCCCTGGCCATGGCGCAGCCTGAGATAGGCTTTACCCTGATCGCCGACGGACGGCAGCGTTTCTCCTATCCGCCTGAGGGTGAGGGGCCGGAGGGCGCGCTGCGGCGACTTGGCCACATTATGGGCAAAGAGTTCGAGGATAATGCCCTTGCCATCGATATCGACCGGGAGGGGGCCCGTCTGCACGGCTTTGCCGGCGTCCCGACCCTCAACCGGGGGCAACCCGACCGCCAATATCTGTTCGTCAACGGACGGCCCGTCAAAGATCGGTTGATGGTGGGGGCGGTCCGCGGCGCCTATGCCGATTTCCTGGCACGGGATCGGCATCCCTTGCTGGCCCTCTATATCGACCTGCCGTTCCAGCAAGTTGACGTCAATGTGCACCCGGCGAAAACCGAAGTCCGGTTTCGGGACGCGGCGGCGATCAGGGGAATGATCGTCTCGGGCCTCCGTCATATGCTGGCGGCTGCTGGTCATCGTGCCTCCACCACCATAGCCGCCAGCGCCTTATCGCGGTTCGAGGGGGCGGAGGCGCCGCCTCCCCAAGGCCCCAACGCGCCGACCACCTTCGTCCATGGCGCCCATCGGGAGCGCCCGATCCTGCCGCCCCGTCAGGCTCCCCCCTTTGCCGCCGAGGGGACGACCTTGTTCAGAGGTGAAGCCCCAAGCGCCCAGACGATCGAGGATCCTTCGCAGGCGCATGAGGAAGAGGGCCCGTCCTTTCCGCTCGGCGTGCCACGGGCCCAACTGCATGAGACCTATGTTCTCGCCCAAACCACCGACGGGATCGTCATCGTCGATCAGCATGCGGCCCATGAGCGTCTGATTTACGAAGCCATGAAGTCCCGTCAGCGGGACCGGGGGATAGAACGACAAACGTTGCTCATCCCCGAAGTGGTCGACCTGCCACAGGAGGAAGCGGAACTCCTCATCGACAGGACCGAAGAGCTGGCAGCCCTCGGCCTTGTCGTCGAAGCCTTTGGCGGGACGGCGGTCCTTGTCCGAGAAGTGCCCTGTCTCTTCGGCGACGGCGATGTGGCGGGCCTGATCCGCGACATCGCCGCCGACCTTGTCACCCTTGATGGGTCGGCCGCGCTTGAGACCCGGCTGGGCGACATTGCGGGGAATATGGCGTGCCGGGGGGCCATCAAATCAGGACGCCGTCTGACCGCCGAGGAAATGAATCGCCTGTTGCGGGACATGGAGGCCGTCCCCCATTCGGGACAGTGCAATCACGGCCGCCCGACCTATGTGGAACTCAAGCTTGCCGATATCGAACGTTTGTTCGGTCGGCGCTGATAAGGCGTCGTTGTGGTGGTCCCCGATCTGATGGTCGTCGATGCGTGACGCTCTTCTTCTTCTCTTCCTCGGGGGCGCCCTCCTCACGGTGATCCGCTATCCCTATGCGGGTCTTCTCCTTTGGGCGTGGTTCGTTCTCGCCACCCCTCAACAGGCGGCCTATGCGGCGGATCAGTTGCCGCTCAATCTGTTGATTGCCGCGGGGACGATTTTCGCTTTTTTTCTCCATACGGAATACCGACGGTTCCAAGCGACGACGTTCTTGATCTTCGCGTTGCTCTTTATGGCATGGTTGTTTGTGGCCCAGACCTTCAGCCTCGCCCCCGGCGCTACAGCGGTGGCCCATGATCGTTTCTGGAAAATCATGCTGTTTGTCGTCCTGACCGCGATCGGCACCAGCGACAGGCTGCGGTTTCACGCCCTATTGTGGGTCTATCTGCTTGTCATGGCGCTCTATGCCGCCAAGGGCGCGGCCTTTGGCCTGCTTTATCCAAGCGAGATCTATTACGGTCTCGACGAGACGATCCTTTACGATAACAACCATATCGGCATCGCCCTGGCCGCGACCCTGCCGCTCTATTTCTATCTCGCCGCCCGGGCTCCCAACTCGATCCTGAAATGGGGTGCCGTGGGCGTTGCGGGGCTGTGCATCGGCGCCGTCCTCGCCACCCATTCAAGGGGGGCCTTCATCACGTTGGTGGTCGCGTTGATCGCCCTTTGGTGGCGCTCACGGTTCAAGATTTCCGGTGCCCTCGCCGGTGTGGGGGCGGCGCTGCTTGGCCTCGCTTTACTCCCCAGCGATTGGGTGGAGCGCATGGCCACCATCGCTGAAGCTGATGAGGATGCGAGCTTTCAGGGACGACTAGGCGCGTGGGAGGTCAATTGGCGCTTGGCCCTCGACAATCCCTTTACGGGGGCAGGGTTGCGTGCCGCCTATGAGGAGGATGTCGTCGCCCTGGTGTCGAACCGGCCCCCTTTGGCGGCCCATTCAATCTATTTCGAGGTCTTGGGCGGCACGGGCTTTATCGGCCTCTTCTTTTACCTCGGCATGATCCTGTTTGGGGTGTGGACGGCAAGACATCTCTGGCGACGTGCGGCCAAAGCCGGAAGACAGAACTGGCGAGCGGATTTCGCCAAATTTGCCGAAATCTCGCTCATTGCTTTTGCCGTGGGGGGGGCCAGCGTCTCCATGGAAATGTGGGAGGGCTATCTGATCGTGCTGATCCTCGTGGCGGCCCTGCCACGATTGGCCGAAGGCACCGCCACCGACGCACGCGGCAACACCGGATCCGCCCCGAGCGCGGCGCGTATCAAAGCGCGCGTGACAGCCGCGACGCTGGATCGATCGGAGAGGCAGCGCCCTTAGAGCCTATTCACGCGAAGGGGGAACGGAACCGGGCCGTTGTGAAGAAAAATCGACAGAACAAAGAGCTCAAGACGGTTCACGGCGCCGATTGATCGATAGGGCTCTCTCTAGGTGAGACCGTGGCGACCGATGGCCAGGAACTTCTCACGCCGCGCCAGGCGCCGCTCTTGAGACGACATATCTTCCACAGCGCCAAGCGCCCTTGCGATTGCGTCGCCCAAATTGCTGATCGCGTCGTGCGGATGGCGATGGGCCCCGCCAAGCGGCTCGGGGACGATCTCGTCGATCACTTTGAGTTCGAGGAGATCCTGGGCCGAGATTTTCATTGCCTCGGCGGCGTCGGACGGCTTGCCCCCGTCCTTATCGCCTTTCCACAAAATGGACGCGCAGCCCTCGGGCGAGATGACGCTGTAAACCGAGTGCTCAAACATCAGCACCTTATCGGTTGCCGCCAGCGCCACGGCCCCGCCTGACCCGCCCTCCCCCACAATGACCGATACGGTGGGCACCGACGCATCCAGGAATTTCGCCGTCGAGCTGGCAATCGCCTCGGCCTGGCCCCTCTCCTCAGCCCCAAGGCCAGGATAGGCGCCGGGCGTGTCGACCAGCGTGACAATGGGAAGGCCGAATTTCTCCGCAAGCTCGACGAGGCGGATCGCCTTCCGATATCCTTCGGGGCGCGCCATGCCGAAATTATGGGTCACCCGGCTCTGCGTATCGGAGCCCTTTTCGTGTCCCATGATGATCACCGAGCGGCCACGGAAGAACGCCGGGCCACCGATGATGGCACTGTCCTCACCGAAATTACGGTCCCCCGAAAGGGGGGTGAACTCCGTCGTCAATTGCTCGACATAATCGGAGAAATGCGGCCGAGCCGCATGTCGCGCGACCAGTGTCTTTTGCCAGCGGGAGAGATGACCATAGGTATCGCCGAGAAGCTTTTCGGCTTTGCCTTCCAGCCGAGAGATTTCGTCGGCGACATCGACCTTCTGGTCCCCCGCAAGGGCGCGCAAATCGTCGATTTTTCCTTCGAGTTCCGCAATTGGACGTTCGAATTCAAGGTAACTGCGCATGAACGGTCCCCTATTGTCCCACAATCTCCGCTGGGCGGAGCCTCGTTGCCTTCAGCCCCACAAGCCGATCTTAGCCCAATCGTTTTGCAGGTCCCATACCATAGCGGGTCTGTTGTCGGTTGCCAGTATTGCCCAATGGGTGACGGTGTTCGAGCGTTTTCGCCAAACTACCTGACCCGATATGGGTATAGATCTGGGTCGTTGAGATGTCGGCATGACCGAGCAATTGCTGCACGATACGGAGATCGGCGCCCCCCTCAAGCAGGTGAGAGGCAAAGGCGTGGCGAAGGACATGGGGGCTGACCCGTGTCGGATCGATCCCCGCCCTGGCGCTCAGCTCTTTGAGTAATTGGGCGACCCGCGCGGTCGTGATGTGCCCGGTTTTGCCGCGCGACGGAAAGAGAAAGGCCGAGGCCCGCTCGGCGTCGGTCTGGACGGCGACATAATGGCTGACCGCCATGACAGCGCCATCGGTCAGGGGCACCAAGCGTTCCTTTTGCCCCTTGCCCAAGACCGTCATCCACGGCTCCCCCGCCCGAACGGCGCCTCGGGGGAGGCTGCACAGCTCCGACACCCGCAGTCCCGTCGCGTAGAGAACCTCAAGAAGGGCATGCAGCCGCAAGGGCCCCGGTTTCATGCATGCCGCCTCATCCCGTGCCAGATCGAGGAGGCTCGCCGCTTCGTCGATGGAGAGGATCTTCGGCAATGGTCGGCGCGCCTTCGGCCGGTCCACCAATTCGGCGGGATTATCTTCTCTCATTCCCTCCGTATACGCAAAAAGATAGAACTGCCGAAGAGCCGACAGACACAATGCGGCAGTAGCCGCGCTGCGCCCCTGACCATGCAGATGATCGATATAGGCGGACAGATCCGCCGCAGTGGCCCTGAGAAGGGACGTGCCTCGCTGAAAGAGAAAAACCGAAACCCGTTCAAGATCGCGACCGTAATTTCGCAAAGTGCGCGGAGAAGCCCCCCGTTCCACCGCCATCATATCTAAAAACAAATCGAGGGGTCGGCGGTCGGTCGGCCCTATGGCGGTCATCGTCCCCTCCTCATTGACGCGGCTTGAGGCTCGGCGTGCGGGAACCTTCCGGCGGACGGCCAGCCCCACCACGATCACCTGCGAGAAACGCTTCGGCCTCGGCCCGGAAGCTCGCATATCGGTCGAGCCACGACAGATCGGCGTGCTGACGCGACCAATCGAGGACGGTCGCTCGGATATCGCCCTCGCCCTCGGCGCGGGTGTTGGTGCCGGCGAGATAGATAAGCGCCGGAAGGGCTTGACCCTCGGCATCCGCCGTCTCCAGCGCGCGCGCGACTAAGGACGCTACGGGCAATTCCGGCTCACGGGCGATCGCGAGAAAAGGCGTCGGGGACTCCACCGATATCTCCATCTCCAGATAGGAGGCGATGCGGCGGGCGGCATTCGGATCCCGTTCGGCATAGACCTGAACGAGCCGTTCGGCGACGGCGCGCCCCTGGCCGCTTGTTGCATCAGCGGCCAGGGCCAAAATCCACCGCTCAGCCACCCGGTCCTGATCGACCATCATGGCCGCAAGGGCAATTTCGGCGGCATAAGGGGCGTAATTATCCACCGGCGCCACCACGCCCAACCAGCGGGAATAGAGCCGCGCCCGGGCAAGTCTCTCTTCGTAATCCGTGCCCCCGGCGGCCAGGGCGCGCCCGAGTTCTTCGGCCTGTTCAAGGGATTGCGGCGGTAACGAGGTCAAGATGACGAGACTATTGGCAAGCCCACTTGCCTCCATGCCATCAACCAATCGCACCGCTTCTTCCGCGCCAATCATATTTCCGGCCAAGGCCATCAACAGGGCGCGCTCTCGCACGGAGTCGGGAACGAAGTCGGATCGCGCCGCTGCGGCCGTGATCGCCGGACCGGCCCGCATCAAAAAAGAGGCATCCGGGCGGACGCCGCGCAACTGCATGATTGTCCAGTCAAAGACCGAGGGCGTTCCGGGGGGCACCCCAAGACTCTCGCCGCCGGCAAAGGCCGCGAGCCGCTCGATTTGTTCCGTCGTCAATGTCCCCTGTCGACGGAGGAGGCCCAAGGTCAGATCAGCCGCCGCGTCCTCACCCGCATGGGCGTAGCAGACATAGCGCAGCGTGATCCAAAACGGGTCCGAACGCCCCTCGCGCAGGGCCTCTCCCCGGGCGCAGGCTTGGTCCACTTCGCCGTCGAGAAGCTCCTTATACGCCACAACCTGACTGAGCGCGGGGTCCTGCCCGCTGCCGCTGACGATCCCCGCAAGACTGGCCGCATCGCGATAATAGCCGGCGCGCGCCACCTTCAGGAATTTTTGCCCGGCCAGGGCATTATCGGCTCTTTCCGGTCCGGCGCCGGGGGAGAGAAGAACCCGCCTTAAAAGCTCGCGATAAAGCGGCTCGGAAAATGTGTCCGGCACGGCCATCAACAGGGTCTCGACCTCGTCGCGATCAGCCCCCTGCCAGAGCGTTTCGGGCAAGGCCCCCTGGTCGGCATTCAGCGTGCCAAGCGCGAAGGCACTGTCATCGACGGCCACCCGCTCCATCTGTGCAGCGGCCCCCATGGGCAGGAGGGCGGCCCCGAGAACCCCCAGAAATGTCTTACGCATCCATCCTATCGAGCGGTCAGCTCGACCTCCTTCTCAACCAGGCTCTGTGCCGGTACGCGACGATCTCCGACCACGTATAGCAAACCGAGAGTGAAAAGGACCAAGAACCCGATAAAAATCGCGAATTTCATCTCTCTGCCCTATTCCCCTTACTTTATTTAACTTGTGCTGGCCTGGTCTTCAACGCCTCGGGATCGGCGATGTCCTTTCCCCTAACCGCACGAAGCAAATGTCAGGGCTTGGTCTCCGCCGCCGTTCCGCGCCGCCTGTCATAAGCGGCTTTCCGCTCACGGATGGCGCGCTCGGCCCCGCGATCGGTCGGCTGATAGAGGGCACGCCGCTCAAGACCTTCGGGGAAATAATCGAGCCCGGCATGGCCCTCCTCCGTATCGTGATCGTAGACATAGCCTTTGGCGTAGCCTTGCGCCTTCATCAGGCGCGAGGGCGCGTTCACCGCATGGGGCGGCGGCATTGGGGAGCCCCCTTCCCGCGCGAGCCGCTTTGCGTCTTTGAGCGCGCGATAAGCGGCATTTGATTTCGGAGCAGTGGCGAGATAGCTGACCAATTGGCCGATGGCGATATGTCCCTCTGGATCGCCAAGAAATTGATAGGCGTCCTTGGCCGCAATGGCGAGGGATAAGGCGGCCGGATCCGCGTTGCCGATATCTTCGCTGGCGATGACCACCAAGCGCCGCAGAACGAACAACGGATCCTCCCCCGCCTCCAGCATCCGGGCGGTGTAATAGAGGGCCGCATCGACGTCGGAACCGCGTACGGATTTTTGAAGCGCGCTGGCGAGATTGTAATGGCCGTCTTGCTTCGCATCGTAAACCGGCATCCGCCGTTGAATAGCCTCGGCCAAGCCCATCTCATCAAGGACGTCGTCAAGAGACAGACCGGCAATTTCTTCGGCCATCCCCAAGAGGAAGCGACCATCGCCGTCCGCCGCGACGAGAAGCTGGGCGCGCGCGGCGGGGGTGAGCGGGAGCGGCGCGCCGATATCCTTCTCCGCCCGCTGGAGCAATTGCTCGAGGGCAGCCTCGTCGAGACGATGAAGTGTCACCACCTGCGCACGGGAGAGAAGGGCCGCATTGAGGGCAAAGGAGGGGTTTTCCGTGGTTGCCCCCACCAAGGTGATCGTCCCCTTTTCCATCACCGGCAGGAAACTATCCTGTTGAGCGCGGTTGAAGCGGTGAATTTCGTCGACAAACAGCAAGGTGCCCTGCCCCGTTTGACGGCGGCCCTCCGCGGCCTCGAAAACTTTCCTGAGATCAGCAACGCCCGAAAATATCGCAGAGATCGAGACGAATTCGAGATCCACGGCCCCCGCAAGAAGCCGGGCCAGCGTGGTTTTCCCGACCCCCGGGGGCCCCCATAAGATGAGTGACGGCAGATGCCCCGCTTCGATCCGTTGCCTGAACGCCGCTCTGATCCCCAGCAAGTGATCCTGCCCGACAATCTCGGACAGCTGGCGTGGCCGAAGGCGATCCGCCAGAGGTCGCGGTGCCGCATCGGCAAGGCCCGACGCGGAAAACAGATCGTCGCCCGCCCCTGCTATCGCCCTATCCTCAAAGTCGACACCCGTCCCGATCGGTTCGTCACCTGAATAAGATAACCAGGAGCAGACGTCTTAAGGACGGCGGTGAGGTCGCGCACGCGCTCAATCGGCTCCCCGTTGACGGAGAGGATAATCACGCCGCGGCCCAAGCGGTAGCGACTGGCGATCGACCCACGGACCGTTTCGAGAATAACGACCCCTTCGGTCAGGGGGGGAAAGCCGATCTCTTCGGCCAAAGCCGGGGAGAGATTAGCGACCGTCGCTCCGGTGAAGGGGGAGCTTCCGCCAATCGTCGTGGTCTCTCGTGCTGGTGTTTCAGGCGGGAGCGCCAAGCGGACCTGGGTTTCCCGCTCTCGACCATCGCGAAGATACCGGACAGCCACCCTTTCGCCGTCGCGACGGGTCCCGGGCCGATACTTCAAGGCCTCGGCGCTGAGGACATCCTGGCCCCCAATGGCCAGAACGACATCGCCTTCCTTCAGCCCGGCAAGGTCGGCGGGACCGCCTGGATAAAGCGCTTCGAGTATCGCCCCGATCGGCCGGTCGAGCCCCACAGCTGCGGCCAACCGACTGTCAACGGATCGTCCCTCAACCCCTAACCAGGGACGGCGGACCGTCATTTGCCCACCGACGGCACTGTCGACCACCTGACGGACGAGATTACCGGGGATTGCAAAACCGATCCCGTTCGATCCTCCCGACCGGGAATAAATGGCGGTGTTCACACCGAGCAAATTGCCGTCGACATCGACAAGCGCCCCGCCGGAATTTCCCGGATTGATGGCGGCATCCGTCTGTATAAAGAATTGATAGTCCGATACCGATGCAGCGGTCCGGGAGAGGGCCGAGACGATACCACTCGTCACCGTCTGACCGACCCCAAACGGATTGCCGATGGCAAGGACAATATCCCCCACCGCGGCGGTGTCTGAGTCGGCAAAGGACAGCGCCGGCAATGGCGCGCCTGCGTCGATGCTTAATATCGCGAGATCCGTCTGCGGATCGGTCAAAAGGATCTCGGCCTCGTACTCACGACGGTCGGCCAGCACCACCTTGATCGCGCCGGCATTCTCGACGACATGATTGTTCGTAACAACGATCCCCGATTGATCCACGATGACCCCCGATCCGAGGGAGCTCTCGCGGCGGGTCCGAGCCCCCCCCGGCACCCCCCCAAAAAAATCGCGGAAAAACGGATCGTCAAAAACAGAGCGCATCTGTCGGGTAACAGTGCGCTCAGTGTAGATATTGACCACCGCAGGCGCCGTTTTTTCGACAACCGGCGCGTAAGTGGCGCGGAGCCCCGCATCGGTTGCCGGTTGAAACGTCGGCTCCTGCGCGGCGACCGGGTGGGCAAAACCGAGGCCTAACGCCAAAATGACGCCGGTGGGGGGCCACAAACGCTTCATAGGGTCATAACCTCGCTTATCCCCAAAGCGATATCGGGCAAGCGACCCAACGGTTCAAGCAGCGAAACCTTACGCTTCGGCGAACTCTTCGACGTGCGTGTCCGCCGTCGGACCGGAATCCACGCCTTTGGCGGTTTCATCGCGGTCCACAAATTCGATGACAGCGCGCGGGGCATTATCGCCGAAGCGGAAGCCCGCCTTCATCACGCGGGTATAGCCGCCATTGCGGTCCTTGTAGCGCGGCCCGAGGGTCTCAAACAGCTTGCCGACCATCGCGACGTCGCGAATCTGGCTGATCGCCTGACGCCGAGCGTGCAGATCGCCCCGCTTGGCAAGCGTGATCAGCTTATCGGCGATCGGTTTCAATTCCTTCGCCTTTGGCAGCGTCGTCGTGATCTGCTCGTGCTTGATCAACGAGGCAGCCATATTCGCAAACATCGCCTTCCGGTGGGAGGCGGAGCGGTTCAGGCGACGGTGCGCTTTTCCGTGGCGCATAAGAAAGTCTCCACTGCTCCGGGGACGGGCCCGGATGGTTTGGAACAAGGTAGAGCCGCAGCGTCTGCCACAGCGAGAACAAAAAAGGAAGGGCGAACCGTCCCCCTTCCCCCTTTTCAGAACCTCCGGGGGACGGCTTGATGCCGCCTCCCAATATTAGTTCTGATCTTCGAATTTACGCGCGAGTTCTTCTATATTGTCCGGCGGCCAATCCGGCACATCCATGCCGAGATGCAGGCCGAGGGTCGCGAGCACTTCTTTGATCTCGTTCAGCGATTTCCGACCGAAATTCGGAGTCCGCAGCATCTCAGCTTCGGTCTTCTGAATGAGGTCACCGATATAGACGATGTTATCGTTCTTCAGACAGTTCGCCGACCGGACGGACAATTCAAGTTCATCGACCTTGCGCAGAAGCGCGGCGTTGAAGAGCAATTCTTCATCGGCACCCCCCTGATCGTCGCGCTTGGGCTCATCGAAATTGACGAAGATTTGGAGCTGATCCTGAAGAATGCGCGCCGCAAAGGCCGCCGCATCCTCCGGGGTCACGGCCCCATTTGTCTCCACTTCGAGGATGAGTTTGTCATAGTCGAGGACCTGTCCCTCCCGGGTATTCTCGACACTATAGCTCACCCGGCGCACCGGCGAGTAAAGGCTATCCACGGGGATCAGCCCAATCGGCGCATCCTCGGGTCGGTTGCGATCGGCGGGCACGTAGCCTTTACCGGTCTGAACCGTGATTTCCATCCGCAAATCAGCGCCCTCATCGAGGGTGCAGATAACGTGATCCTTGTCGAGGATTTCGATGTCGGCGGTCTCTTGAATGTCGCCGGCGGTCACAATCCCAGGCCCCTGTTTCTTGAGGGTCAACCGACGGGGGCCGTCAACATGCATCCGTAAGGCCAGCTGTTTGATATTGAGCACGATGATCGTCACGTCCTCGCGAACCCCGGGGATCGACGAAAATTCGTGCACAACGCCATCGATCTGGATCGCGGTCACCGCTGCCCCCTGAAGGGAAGACATCAGAATTCGCCGCAGACTGTTGCCCAGAGTCAGGCCGAAGCCCCGCTCGAGAGGTTGAGCGACGATCGTCGCCTTCCGTTGCGGATCGTATGACGACACCACCTCAAGCTTTTGCGGCTTGATCAGTTCCTGCCAATTCTTTTCGAGCATAATTTCTCCTCGGACAGGCCTCCCCCAAGGAGGTCGCCCTGCAATAACGCGATGAGCGTCAGACCCGACGACGCTTGCGCGGCCGGACACCATTATGGGGAATCGGCGTCACGTCACGAATATTGGTGACGGTCAGGCCCGCGGACTGCAACGCCCGAAGAGCGCTCTCCCGACCAGACCCCGGACCCCGGACCAGAACGTCCACCGATTTGAGGCCGTGGTCCATTGCCTTTTTCGCGGCATCCTCAGCGGCCATCTGTGCCGCAAAGGGCGTCGATTTGCGCGACCCCTTAAAGCCCATATGCCCAGCGGACGACCACGACACAGCATTGCCCTGCTCGTCGGTGATGGTCACCATCGTGTTGTTGAAGGACGCGTTCACATGAACGACGCCATTGACGATATTCTTCCGTTCGCGACGGCGGACGGCCTGACGTTGCGGTTGGCGTGCCATTATTTCTTCTTCCCGGCGATCGGTTTGGCGGGGCCCTTACGGGTCCGCGCATTGGTATGGGTTCGCTGACCGCGCACGGGGAGGCCTCGACGATGACGCAGGCCGCGATAACACCCAAGATCCATCAGACGTTTGATGTTGACGGCGGTTTCACGGCGCAAATCGCCCTCAACCGTATAGCCCTCGTCGATAGCCTCCCGGATACGGAGAATTTCCGCATCCGACAGCTCCTGGACGCGACGCTCTTCGGCGATCCCGACGCGGTCGGTAATCTCCTTCGCGAGGGACGGACCGATTCCATGAATATAGGTCAGGGCGATGTGCACCCTCTTGTTGTTGGGGATATTGACCCCTGCAATACGCGCCACGTGATTTGGCCTCTCAATGCTTTGGGCGGGTGCGGCGGTCCGCACCAGCGGGTGACTTTCCAGCGCGCGCCCCTTTTCGGGAGGGCCGCACGAAACCACGGGTGAAATTCGAGCGAAGTCGGGATCTATAAAGCCTAAGGGTCAGGCGTCAAGACAAGCTGTCAAGAACCTTGTCGATCTCTGCAGAAACCTGATCGATTGGCTGCATTCCGTCGATTTCCCGCAACAGACCCTTCTCCTTGTAGAAAGGAATAAGCGGCGCCGTCTGCTCGCGATAGACCTCCAGACGATTCCGGAACGCCTCTTCGTTATCATCGCTGCGCACCGGCTCGCCGCGGGCCTTTGTCTCTTCAATCCGGGTCCTGAGGCGATCGACCAGCGCGCCCTCATCGACCTTCAATTCAAGCACGACGTCGATATCGCAGGATTTCGTTTTGACGATATCATCGAGCATCTGCGCTTGGCCGAGGGTGCGGGGAAACCCATCCAACAAAAACCCCGGCTTGCAGTCCGGCGCGTCGATCCGTTCCGCCACAATCCCAGCGACAACATCATCGGAGACCAGGTCGCCGCGTTCGATAATCGCCTTCGCCTGGAGGCCCACGGGGGTTTCGGCCTTGATCGCCGCGCGCAACATGTCCCCAGTGGACAATTGCGGAATTCCGCGGCTCTTTGCGATATACGCCGCCTGGGTTCCCTTGCCGGCGCCTGGCGGTCCTAGGAAAATAACAATCATCAGCGCGCCCCTCTCAGTTTCGATTTCTTGATTAGCGACTCATATTGTTGGGCCAAGAGATGTCCTTGAATCTGTTGCACCGTGTCGAGGGTCACCGTGACGACGATCAACAGTGATGTCCCCCCGAGCGTAATCGGAATCGCCGGATTTTGCGCCCTCAGAAACTCCGGCACCAGACAGACAAAAGTCAAATACGCCGCGCCGATCACGGTGATGCGGGTGAGCACATAATTGATATATTCCGCGGTCCGGGTGCCGGGACGATAGCCCTGGATGTAGCCGCCATATTTCTTGAGATTGTCAGCCGTATCCTCGGGATTGAAGACAATCGAGGTGTAGAGAAAGCAGAAGAAAATGATCCCCGCCGCGTAGAGCGCGAAATAAAGGGGTTGGCCCACCGCCACATAAATCAGGATATTTTGCAGCCACAGAGGGCTATCCTGGCCAACCGCCGCCTGAGCCGTCGCGGGCAGCAGGAGAATACTCGAGGCGAAGATAGGGGGGATCACGCCGGCCGTATTGAGCTTCAGCGGCAGATGGGATTTCTCCCCCTGCACCATTCGATTGCCTTGTTGGCGCCGGGGATACTGAACCACGAGGCGGCGCTGGGACCGTTCGATAAAGACCACGAAGGCAATGATGGCGATGGCCCCCAAGATCACGCCCACAATGACAGAGGCGCTCATGGCGCCCGTGCGCCCACTGGCGAACAATCCGGCGGCGGCCCGCGGCAGCTCTGCGACGATCCCGGCGAAAATAATCAAGGAGATCCCATTGCCGATCCCTCTTGCGGTAATTTGTTCCCCCAACCACACCAGGAACATGACGCCGCCAACCAACGTCACCGTTGTAGTGATATAAAAGATCGCATTGGGGTTTTGCACCACCGGCACCGTCTGCCCGGCGATCGTGCCGGTCGTCCCCGCAATCGTGGCCGCGATGAAATAGCCCTGCACCGTCGCGAGCAGCACTGTCAGATACCGCGTATACTGGTTGATCTGACGGCGCCCACTTTCCCCTTCTTTCTTGATGGCCTCAAGCGAAGGCACCACCGCCGACATCATCTGCATGATGATCGACGCCGAGATATAGGGCATGATATTGAGGGCCAGGATCGCCATCCGTTCCGTCGCCCCGCCCGAAAACAGGTTGAAGGTGCCGAGAAGACCGCCGGTCTGTTGGCTGAACAAATCGCGAAACGCGTCCGGATTGACCCCGGGGATCGGGATGAACGTGCCGATTCGGTAGACGATGAGGGCACCGATCGTAAACAATAGACGCTTTTTCAGCTCATCGGCTTTCGCAAATGAGCTGAGATTGATGTTGGATGCGAATTGTTCGGCCGCCGATACCATGCGCTGTTCCTACTGCCACCAAAGCTTCCTCGCGGTCGTGACCGTGGCCGTCTTTTTCGGTAACCGCAACATCACCTGAACGCCCCCCCCCTCAACCGATCCGGTCGACAGGGGCGCTCTTCTGATTACTTGCCCTTCTTCGCCGCCTCTTTGTGCGGCCCCCGCAGGCGTTTTTTCTTTTCAGGCCGCGTCATGGTCACCGTGCCGCCAGCTTTTTCGATCGCGTCTCGCGCCGATTTCGTGGCGTAGGTGACCGTTACATCGACTTTGGCCGAGAGCTCGCCCGATCCCAACAGGCGAACGCCATCCACCTTTGTCCGATTGAGCGAGCGAGCGGAGAGCAGGGTCTCTTCTGAGACCATTGTGGTCCCTGCCTCAGCCAGCTTTTGCACATCGGACAGATTCGCTTCGGCAAAAGAAAGCCGCCCTGGGGCAAGGAAACCGCGTTTGGGAAGCCGCATATGCAACGGCATTTGCCCGCCTTCGAAGCCTTTGATGGCCACACCCGAGCGGGATTTTTGTCCTTTGACACCGCGGCCACCGGTCTTGCCCTTGCCGGAGCCGATGCCCCGACCCACGCGCGTACGGGACTTGCGGGCGCCCTCATTGTCCCTGAGATCTGAGAGTTTCATTTGTCATCCTTTCGACTGAGCGGCGCCGACCCGATGCCGACGCCTCGCCTGTGCCGGTGGGCCCCTGAGGACCCTGATCCTGGAAAGGAAGGCGCCGGCCCGCCGCAACTTGTCCCCCTCGGAGGGAAAGCCCCTTTCCGTCCGCCGGTGCCTATTCGCCGACGACCTCGACCATGTGGCTGACCTTCGCGATCATCCCCCGAATGGCAGGGGTGTCTTCGAGTTCGCGCACGCGACCGATTTTGCCAAGTCCCAACCCTTTGAGCGTTGCGGCTTGATCCTTGGGACGCCGGATCGGACTGCCGGTCTGACGTACCTTAAGCGTTTTCTTGTCTGCCATGCCCCTGCCTCCTTAGGCCGCATCCGCCGACGCGGCGGCATCGGGCTGAACGGCCGCCCGGCGATTGACCAGCTCAGACACTTTCATGCCGCGCTTCGCCGCCACTGACCGAGGGTTGTGCTGGTTCTTCAGCGCATCCACGGTGGCCCGCACCATATTATAAGGATTTGACGTCCCGAGGGATTTTGCCACGACATCTTGGACGCCAAGCATCTCGAACACCGCCCGCATCGGCCCCCCGGCGATCACACCGGTTCCCGGCGGCGCCGTACGAAGAACCACTTTCCCCGCCCCATGCCGTCCATAGGCATCGTGATGGAGAGTCCGACCGTCCCGCAAGGGCACCCGAACCAAGCTCCGCTTTGCCTCTTGGGTCGCCTTGCGAATGGCTTCAGGCACTTCGCGCGCCTTGCCCTTGCCGAAGCCCACACGCCCCTTTTGATCGCCGACGACCACAAGCGCGGCGAAGCCGAAATTCTTGCCGCCCTTCACCGTCTTCGAGACCCGATTGATGGCCACAAGGCGGTCGGTGAACTCGTCCCGTTCCTCGTCGCGCCCCTTGCCGCGGCCGCGGCCCCGGCCGCCCTGTTGCGGTTCCTTTGCCATAAATTCAGCCCTTTAGAATTTCAGGCCGCCCTCACGGGCAGCATCCGCCAGGGCTTTCACCCGGCCATGAAAAATGTAGCCGCCTCGGTCAAAGACGACATCCTCGATCCCTGCCTCTTTGGCGCGGGCCGCGATCAGCGCCCCCACCTTGGCGGCCGCATCAATATCGGACCCCTTGGCCTGCTCGGCCTTGAAATCTTTCTCAAGGCTCGACGCGGCAGCGAGGGTCTTGCCCGCCCGATCGTCGATGATCTGCGCGGCGATATTCTTTGCCGAACGGAACACCGACAGGCGCAATTTCCCGTTGGCTTTACGGGCTAGAGACGCCCGGGTCCGACCGGCGCGCCGGCGGCGTTTTTCAACATTTGTCTTGGTCATAAGCACCACAAGAAAACAAAGCGCACAGCCTTATTTCTTCTTGCCCTCCTTCCGGAAGATATATTCACCCTCATACCGAACCCCTTTGCCTTTATAAGGCTCGGGCGGACGGAACCCCCGGATCTTGGCGGCCACCTCACCGACGACCTGCTTGTCGCGGCCGGTGATCTCAATCTCGGTGGGTTTGCCCACCTTGATATCGATGCCTTCGGGCGGATCAAATTCAACATCGTGGGAATAGCCAAGGGCCAGGACCAGGGTCTTGCCCTTCATCTGAGCGCGGTAGCCGACCCCAACCAGTTCCAGTTTCTTGGTGAAGCCGTTCGATACGCCCTCAAACAGATTGGAAATCTGGGTACGGGACATCCCCCACATGGAGCGGGCGGGTTTAGACTTGTCCTTTGGCGTAACCGTAACGCCATTCTCGCCCATTTCGACGAGGCAGAGTTCGTTCACCACGAACGCCATCTCCCCCTTGGGGCCCTTGGCCGTGACGGTCTGACCGTCGATTTTGGCGTCGACACCCTTAGGGACGGGGACGGGCCGTTTGCCGATACGTGACATAATGGATCGCCTCCCTTTTAGTAGACGTGACAGAGAACTTCGCCGCCCACATTGTGCTCGCGCGCCAATGCGTCCGACATGACCCCTTTGGGGGTCGACAAAATAGAAATACCGAGGCCGTTGCGCACAGGCTCAATATTCTTGACCGACGAGTACACACGCCGACCGGGTTTCGAAACCCGCTTGATCTTGGAGATGACAGGCTCGCCCTCGAAATATTTCAATTCGATCTCGAGGTCCGCCTTCCCCTTGTCATGTTCAACCCGCGTGTATCCGCGAATATATCCCTCATCCCGCAAAACGTCGAGCACGCGCTGGCGGAGCTTTGAGGCCGGGGTCGTTGCCCGATTCATCCCCCGCATTTGCGCATTCCGGATACGGGTCAGCATGTCGCCGATCGGATCATTGATCGCCATGGTCGATACCCTCCCTTACCAGCTCGATTTCACAAGACCGGGGATCTTGCCCTGAGAGCCAAGCTCCCGAAGGGCGATCCGCGACATTTTCAGCTTACGGTAATATCCCCGCGGCCGACCGGTGACGAGGCACCGGTTCCGAATGCGCGTCTTGGACGCGTTACGGGGGATCTCCGCCAATTTTAGCGCCGCCTTGAACTTATCTTCGGGGCTTGCCTCATCGGAACGCATGATCGCCTTGAGCGACTGCCGCTTATTTTCATATTTAGCGGCCAGCTTGCGTCGTTTGACGTCCCGCTCGATCATCGCTTTTTTCGCCATTTTTCGTTTCTCCTCGAGGGCCGGTTTCCGCATCCTCCGGACACGAACCTAGCCTCCTAACCCTTCGCTATTTGCGGAAGGGGAAATTGAATGCCTTTAACAGGGCGCGCGCTTCTTCGTCATTGGTCGCCGTCGTGCAGACGACGATGTCCATGCCCCGCTGCCCCTCGACCTTGTCGTAATCGATCTCAGGGAAGACGATATGTTCCTTAAGCCCCATGGCGTAGTTACCACGCCCGTCAAAGCTCTTCGGATTGAGCCCGCGAAAATCTCGCACCCGCGGCAAGGCGATGGTGATGAGACGGTCGAGAAACTCAAACATTCGGTCCTTCCGCAGGGTGACTTTCACGCCAAGCGCCATCTCCTCGCGGACCTTAAACCCGGCGATAGATTTCTTCGCCTTCGTCACCACCGGACGCTGTCCGGCAATGCGGGTCAGCTCATCGAGGGCTTGATCGACGACCTTCCGGTCATTGACCGCATCGCCGAGGCCCATATTGATGACCACTTTCTCGAGCTTGGGGATCTGCATCACATTGCCGTAGGAGAATTGCTCCTGCATCGCCTTGCGAATGTCCTGCTCATATTTGGTCTTCAGGCGCGGCTTGTAGTCTTCCGCGACAGCAGCCTCAGACATCGATCACCTCCCCTGAGCGTTTGGCGACTCGCACTTTCTTGCGGTCCTCGCCCTCGCCCACGAATTTGAACCCAACCCGGGTCGGTTTGCCGTCCTTGGGGTCCTTGATGGCCACATTCGACACATGGATCGGCGCTTCGCGCGTGATGATCCCCCCAGCGGAGGCCTGGCTCGGCTTCTGGTGGCGTTTGATCATGTTCACGCCCTGAACCGTTACACGCGCCGCCTTCGGATCGACCTTGACCACTTCGCCCTCGGCCCCGCGATCGCGGCCAGCGAGAACGATCACGCGATCACCCTTTTTAATCTTCGCCGCCATCTCAGAGCACCTCCGGTGCCAACGACACGATCTTCATGTGATTGGCGCGACGCAGCTCCCGCGTCACCGGCCCAAAGATCCGTGTGCCGATCGGCTCTTTGTTGTTGTTGATCAGCACAGCCGCATTGGAATCGAAACGGATCACCGATCCGTCACGACGCTTAATGTCCTTAGCGGTGCGCACGACCACGGCCTTCATCACCTGGCCCTTTTTCACCCGGCCACGCGGCATCGCCTCTTTGACGGAGACGACGATAATGTCGCCCACGCCGGCATATTTCCGCTTGGCGCCGCCGAGCACCTTGATGCACTGGACCCGCTTCGCGCCGGAATTATCGGCGACGTCCAGGTTCGTTTGCATCTGGATCATATGCGATCCCTCCAAATTTGCAGGCCCGGGGAAACCGGATCCCGCCGTTAAACTATCTAAGCGACGTTATTCCGCCGCCTCACCCTGCTGGGCCGAGGCCGCATCCGCCGCCACCTGCTCCTCAGTGACCACTTCCCACCGCTTGAGCTTCGATTTGGGCGGACACTCACGGATCAAGACCCGCTGCCCCACCTTCAACTCATTGCTCTCGTCATGGGCGTGATACCGCTTGGAACGCCGCACAACCTTGGCCAACAAGGGGTGCTTGAACGCCCGATCCACACGGACCACGACCGTCTTTTCTCCTTTGTCGGACACGATCGGTCCTTGAAGAATACGTTTAGGCATCAGTGCCCTCCATCTCGCCGGCGGCCGTCAATTGCCGCTCGGTCTGGATCGTCTTGATACGGGCGATGTCCCGGCGCACCTCTTTGATGCGCGCGGTTTTTTCAAGCTGCCCGGAGGCCCCTTGGAAGCGTAGATTGAATTGCTCACGCTTCAGTTCAAGAAGGCGATCTTTCAGCTCATCGTCGCTCAGATCACGAACGTCGTTCGATTTCATCGCTTAGTCTCCGATCCGTTTGACGATACGGGTCTTGATCGGCAGCTTCGCCGCGCCAAGCTCGAGAGCTTCACGGGCCAGCGCCTCAGGCACCCCATCGATTTCGAACATGATCCGCCCGGGCTTCACCTTGCAGACCCAGCGGTCGACAGAGCCCTTCCCTTTCCCCATCCGCACTTCCGTCGGCTTGGCGGTCACGGGCACGTCAGGGAAAATCCGGATCCAGACGCGTCCCGCCCGTTTCATATGGCGCGTAATCGCCCGGCGGGTTGCCTCGATCTGACGCGAGGTAATCCGCTCCGGCTCAACAGCTTTGAGGCCGTAGGACCCGAAGTTGAGATCGGTACCGCCCTTCGCCAGGCCTTTGATCCGGCCTTTATGCTGCTTACGGTATTTTGTGCGTTTCGGCTGAAGCATGACTCATATCCCTCAGGCGTTTTCACGACGCGGACGACGATCCCGGCCTTGATTGGACGGCGCGCCGGTCTGGCTTTCAACAAGACGGCGTTCGGAGGCCATGGGATCGTGATCGAGAATTTCGCCCTTGAAAATCCAGACCTTGATGCCGATGGCCCCATAGGTAGTGCGCGCCGTGGCGATCCCGTAATCGATATCCGCGCGGAGCGTGTGAAGCGGCACCCGCCCCTCACGATACCATTCCATCCGGGCAATTTCGGCGCCGCCGAGACGGCCCGAACAATTCACGCGGATCCCGAGCGCCCCCATCCGCATCGCGGTCTGCATCGCGCGCTTCATCGCGCGGCGGAACGACGCCCGACGCTCAAGCTGCTGGGCGATATTCTCCGCGACAAGGGTCGCGTCGACCTCAGGCTTACGGATCTCGACAATGTTGAGGACCGTCTCCGACGACGACATCTTTTGCAGTTCTTGACGCAGCTTTTCGATATCCGCGCCCTTTTTGCCGATGACCACGCCGGGCCGCGCCGTATAGATCGTCACACGGCACTTTTTATGCGGCCGCTCGATGACGATCCGGCTGACACCGGCATTCTTCAAGCGTTTTTGAAGAAAATTCCGAATACGGAGATCTTCATGCAAGAGATCGCCATAGTTTCCCTTGCTGGCGAACCAGCGGCTGTCCCAGGTGCGGTTGATCCCGAGCCTAAGGCCAATCGGACTGACTTTCTGACCCATCAGGCGGCCTCCTCAACTTCGCGGACGACAATCGTAATTTCCGAGAATGGCTTACGGATCCGCCCGATACGTCCGCGTGCCCGAGCGTGCCACCGTTTCAGCACCATATTCTTGCCGACAAAGGCCTGATCGACGATCAGGCTGTCGACGTCGAGATCGTGATTCTCTTCCGCATTGGCAATCGCACTTTGCAAGACCCGCCGCACATCGAGGGCCACACGCTTGCGCGAGAATTCAAGCTCGTCCAGTGCGCGCTGAACTTTCTTCCCACGGATCATTTGAGCCACGAGATTGAGCTTTTGCGGGCTCGTCTTGATCATCCGGCCTTTGGCCATCGCCTGATCTTCGGCGACACGGCGGGCGTTTTTGCTCTGTGCCATGGTTATTTCCGCTTCGCTTTCTTGTCCGCCCCATGACCGTAATAGGTCCGGGTGGGAGAAAACTCGCCCAGCTTGTGACCGACCATATCCTCGGTCACATGCACGGGAATGAATTTCTGCCCGTTATAGACATTGAAGGTGAGGCCGACGAATTGCGGCAGGATCGTCGAGCGGCGAGACCAGGTTTTGATCCCCCCCTTGTGACTGCCATCTTGCGCGTCCGACGCTTTCTTCAACAGATAGCGATCGACAAACGGGCCTTTCCAAACTGCTCTGGGCATCCTCAGCGTCCCTTCTTCTTCGCATGACGCGAACGGATGATCATCTTATCGGTCTTCTTGTTACTCCGGGTGCGCTTGCCCTTGGTGGGCTGCCCCCATGGCGAAACAGGGTGACGACCGCCGGAAGTCCGACCTTCTCCGCCCCCATGGGGGTGATCGATCGGGTTCATGGCGACGCCGCGGACCGCGGGGCGTTTGCCCTTAAGGCGGGTCGCCCCGGCCTTGCCAAGATTGCGGTTTGCGTGATCGGGATTGGAAACCGCCCCGACCGTCGCCAGGCAGGTCCCGTGAACCCGACGCACTTCGCCGGATTTCAGCCGAAGCTGCACATAGTCGCCATCACGCCCCACGAGTTGCGCATAGGCACCGGCCGAACGCGCCATCTGTCCCCCTCTGCCGGGCTTCAGCTCGACATTGTGGACAATCGTGCCGGGCGGCATGTTGCGCAAAGGCATGGCGTTGCCGGGCTTGATATCCGCCCGCTCGCTCGAAACGACCTTGTCCCCGACCGTCAACCGTTGGGGGGCGAGGATATACGCCTTAACACCATCACCATATTCAATCAGCGCAATGAACGCCGTCCGGTTGGGATCATATTCGATCCGCTTGACCTCAGCGATGGCATCGCTCCGATTCCGTTTGAAATCGATGATCCGATAGAGCCGCTTCGCCCCGCCGCCGATGCGTCGCGCCGTAATCCGACCGGTATTGTTCCGCCCACCACTTTTAGTGAGCCCCTGGGTCAAGGACTTCTCCGGGCGCCCCTTATGGAGGTCGGCGCGATCAACGGTCACCAATTGGCGCCGCGCCGGCGAGGTGGGATTATATGTTTTCAAAGCCATGGCGTCCTACCTCCCCAATCCGGTGGTGACGTCGATCGAGTGGCCGGCCTCAAGGGTCACGACGGCCTTTTTGACGTCGGACCGCGTGTAGGGACGACCGCGAAACCGCTTGTTCTTGCCTTTGGTGACAAGGGTGTTCACGGCCTTCACCTTCACATCAAACAGCGCTTCGATCGCCTCTTTGATTTGAGGCTTCGTGGCCGCCCGTGCGACACGGAAAACAATCTGATCGTGCTCAGCGGCAATCGTCGACTTTTCCGTGATCACCGGGGACACGATCGTGTCGTAATGTTGTTCCTTAATATCCGCCATCACTCAGCCGCCTCTTCTTGCGCCGCCGACTGAACGGCCGCCGATCCATCGAGACGCGCATACAGCCCCTCGACCGCCGCCCGGGTCAGGATCAATTTGTCGTGCCGCAGAATATCGTACACATTCGCCCCAATCACCGGCAGCACATCGACTCCGTCGAGGTTACGCGCCGCGCGGGCAAATCCTTCATCCACAGACTGATCGATCACGAGTGAGTTCCGAACACCAAGCTTTTGAAGCTTTTCGGCCAGCACCTTGGTTTTCACATCGGCAACAGTAGCTTCATCGATAATGATCAGCTCCGCCGCGCCCTGTTTCGCCGAGAGGGCGTGACGCAACGCCAAGCGACGCACTTTCTTCGGCAGATCATGGGCGTGGCTGCGTACCCGCGGACCATGGGCTTTGCCGCCCCCAACGAATTGCGGGGCCTTCCTATTCCCGTGACGGGCGCCGCCGGAGCCTTTTTGCCGAACGAATTTCTTCGTTGTGCCGGTAACTTCTCCACGCTCTTTGGCCTTATGCGTCCCTTGCTGCCGTTTGGCCTG
The DNA here is from genome assembly GCF_000152825.2 of Parvularcula bermudensis HTCC2503. Taxonomy (NCBI): domain Bacteria; kingdom Pseudomonadati; phylum Pseudomonadota; class Alphaproteobacteria; order Parvularculales; family Parvularculaceae; genus Parvularcula; species Parvularcula bermudensis. The sequence goes on along the minus strand of NC_014414.1, from coordinate 1,895,419 downwards.
TTGCCAAACGACATAGCGATGCAAAATATCCGCCCGCGGCTCGAGCCCGAAAATATCGTCCCGGAGATCGAGATCGCCGGCCTTCGACGCATCGAGGGTCAAAACGTCGATCTGCATTATTCCTTCCCTCCTTCGGGGGCATCATCAGCCTGCTGACCATCATTGCCCGCCGCGTCGTCACCGGCCGCGTCCGCCGGCACTTCGACGCCGTGGGCGCCGACGGGGGTTTTCTCCCCAGCTTCGGCCAGCGTGCTTTCAGGCTCTTCTGCCTCGATGTCCTCGCCGGCCTCGACGAAAGCACCGGGCATCGGCGCCTCTTCCGGCCGTACTCTCTTCACCGCGTCGCGGATCAGAATCCAGGAGCCCTTCGACCCGGGAACGGCGCCCTTGAGGAGAATAAGCCCGCGGGCAACATCGGTTCGGATCACTTCGAGATTTTGCGTGGTGACCCGGACATCGCCCATATGGCCAGCCATCTTCTTGCCCTTAAAGACCTTGCCAGGGTCCTGACACTGTCCAGTGGAGCCATGCGATCGGTGGCTGATCGACACCCCGTGGGAGGCGCGAAGCCCGCCGAAATTGTGCCGCTTCATGCCGCCCGCAAAGCCCTTACCGATCGACGTGCCGACGACGTCCACCCGTTGACCGGGGACATAATGTTCAGCCGTCAGACTGGCGCCAATCTCGATAAGATAGTCCGTCTCGACACGGAATTCAGCGAGCTTCCGCTTCGGTGTGACATTCGCCTTCGCGAAATGCCCGCGTGCCGCCTTGCTGACGCGTCCCAGCTTCGCCTCGCCTTTGCGATTCAGATACTCACCAGCCCCAAGCTGCAGCGCCGAATAGCCATCACGCTCTTCTGTCCGGTGACTGACCACTTGACAGTTTTCAAGGCTGACAACCGTGCACGGCACATGCGTACCTTCAGCGGTATAGACACGAGTCATCCCAAGTTTCTTGGCGATAACCCCCGTCCGCGCGCCAAGCCGCTGAGCGGGCAAAGGCTGAGGATTGTGGTTGGGCCGACCGAGCTTGGCCGGCGACACCCGGTGGGTTTGTCCCGTAGCGCTCATCTTAGGCTCCCAACTTGATCTCGACATCGACACCCGCGGAGAGATCGAGTTTCATCAACGCATCGATCGTTTGCGGGGTCGGCTCAAGAATGTCCAAAACGCGCTTGTGAGTGCGCATCTCGAATTGCTCACGCGACTTCTTGTTCACGTGGGGCGAACGTAACACCGTGTACCGATCAATATGAGTCGGCAACGGAATGGGTCCACGAACCCGCGCGCCGGTTCGTTTGGCCGTGTTCACGATCTCGACGGCGGAACTGTCGAGCACGCGATGGTCAAATGCTTTGAGCCGTATTCTGATATTTTGTTGCATGTCGGACAGTCCTGAAATGAAAGACGGGCCACGCCGCGGCGGCCCGCCTTCCGGTTACACTCTTCAATTTACTCGATGATCGACGAAACGATCCCGGCCCCGACGGTACGGCCACCTTCGCGAATAGCGAAGCGCAGCTTTTCTTCCATCGCGATCGGCACGATCAATTCGACGTTCAAATTCACATTATCACCCGGCATGACCATTTCGGTCCCTTCGGGCAGGGTGCAGATCCCGGTCACGTCCGTCGTCCGAAAATAGAACTGAGGACGATAATTATTGAAGAACGGGGTGTGACGACCCCCCTCTTCTTTCGTCAGGATATAAGCCTCCGCCACGAATTTCGTGTGCGGCGTCACGGAACCGGGCTTACACAGCACCTGGCCGCGCTCGACCCCTTCCCGCTCAACACCGCGGAGAAGAACGCCGACATTGTCCCCGGCCTCACCACGATCAAGCAGCTTGCGGAACATTTCGACGCCGGTACAGGTCGTTTTCTTGGTGTCACGAACACCAACAATTTCGATCTCGTCACCGACATTGATCACGCCACGCTCGACACGACCGGTCACAACCGTCCCCCGACCGGAAATCGAGAACACATCCTCGATCGGCATCAGGAAGGACTGATCGATCGGACGTTCCGGGGTCGGAATGTACGCATCGACTTCCTTCATGAGCTCGCGGATCGCGTTCTCACCGATTTCGGGGTCGCGACCTTCCATCGCCGCCAGCGCGGAGCCTTTGACAATCGGAATATCATCGCCGGGGAAGTCATAGGAGGACAGAAGCTCACGAACTTCCATTTCAACCAGTTCGAGAAGTTCTTCGTCGTCGACCTGGTCCACCTTGTTCAGAAACACCACGATCGCGGGCACGCCGACCTGACGGGCAAGCAGAATGTGCTCACGCGTCTGGGGCATCGGACCGTCGGCCGCGTTCACCACCAGGATCGCGCCGTCCATCTGCGCCGCCCCGGTGATCATGTTCTTCACATAGTCGGCGTGGCCCGGGCAATCGACGTGGGCATAGTGCCGCTCATCCGTCTCATATTCCACATGCGCGGTCGAAATCGTGATGCCGCGCGCCTTTTCCTCGGGCGCCCCATCGATCTCGTCATAGGCGCGAAAATCACCAAAATATTTGGTGATCGCTGCCGTCAGCGTGGTCTTCCCGTGGTCGACGTGGCCGATTGTACCGATATTGGCATGCGGCTTTGTCCGTTCAAACTTTTCCTTGGCCATTCTCGTCTCTCCGTAATCTGACGAACAATGTTGAACTCAGTGCGGACGGGCGCTCAGCCCGCCAGCTTGGCTTTGACCTCGTCGGCCACCGCATTCGGCACCCGCTCGTAATGGTCGAATTGCATCGTATACTGCGCACGACCCTGTGTGGCCGACCGCAGATTGTTCACGTACCCGAACATATTGGCAAGCGGCACCATCGCATTGACGACAGTGGCGTTCCCCCGGATCTCCTGTCCCTGGATCTGTCCACGACGGGAGTTCAGATCGCCGATGACCGTACCGGTATATTCATCCGGCGTGACCACTTCGACTTTCATGACCGGCTCGAGCAATGCCATGCCCAATTCGGATTTGTTCTCCCGCATCGCCGCCCGCGCCGCGATCTCAAAAGCGAGAACGGACGAGTCGACGTCGTGGAAGGCCCCGTCGTAAAGATCCACCTCGAAATCGAGAATGGGGAATCCGACGAGAAGTCCCGCCTCTTGCACCGAGACGAGCCCCTTTTCAACACCCGGAATGTATTCCTTGGGAATAGAACCGCCGACAATCGAGTTCGAGAAGACAAAGCCCGTCCCCGGCTCGCCCGGCTTGATCTTCATCTTGATGCGGGCAAATTGCCCAGAGCCGCCGGACTGCTTTTTGTGGGTGTAATCGATATTGGCCTCGCGGGTGATCGTCTCACGATAGGCCACCTGCGGGGCGCCGACATTCGCCTCGACCTTAAATTCCCGCTTCATCCGATCGACCAGGATGTCCAGGTGAAGCTCACCCATCCCCTTAATAATGGTCTGACCGCTTTCCTCATCGGTCTGCACCCGGAAGGACGGGTCCTCTGCCGCAAGACGATTAAGGGCGATCCCCATCTTCTCTTGGTCGGCTTTGGTCTTCGGCTCCACCGCCAACTCGATCACAGGCTCAGGGAACTCCATCCGCTCAAGAATGACCGGCTTGGTCGAGATGCAAAGCGTATCCCCCGTAGTCGTGTCCTTAAGGCCCGCAATCGCGACAATGTCACCGGCAAACGCCTCTTTGATCTCTTCCTGGGTGTTTGAGTGCATCAGCAACATACGGCCGACACGTTCCTTTTTGCCCTTCACCGTGTTGAGGAGCGAGCCCCCCTGCTCAAGATGGCCGGAATAAATCCGGCAGAAGGTCAATGTGCCCACAAACGGGTCGTTCATGATCTTGAACGCCAGCATGGACAGCGGCTGATCGTCCGAGGCCGGACGGGTCACCTCTTCATCGGTCTCCGGCACGACACCTTTGATCGCCGGAATGTCGAGGGGGCTCGGCAAAAAGTCCACCACCGCGTCGAGCAGAGGCTGAACACCCTTGTTCTTAAACGCAGTCCCGCAAAGCACCGGATGGAACTCAACGGCGATCGTCCCCTTGCGGATCAGCTCTCGGATCTTGTCATTATCCGGCTCATCGCCCTCGAGATAGGCTTCCATCGCCGCTTCATCGACCTCAACGACCGTCTCGATGAGCTTATCGCGGTATTCCTGCGCCTTATCCTTGAGATCGTCGGGGATTTCCGTCCGCTCGAACGAGGCCCCAAGGCTCTCGTCATTCCAGACAATGGCATCCATCTCGATGAGATCGACAACCCCTTTGAAATCCGACTCCATCCCGATGGGCAATTGCAGAACAACGGTTTTCGCCGCCAAACGGTCGTGGATCGACTCGACGGAGGCATAGAAATCGGCGCCGATCTTGTCCATTTTGTTGACGAAGAACATGCGGGGCACGTTGTATTTATCGCCCTGACGCCACACCGTTTCGGTTTGCGGCTCCACCCCCGCATTGCCATCAAGCAAAGCCACCGCCCCGTCGAGAACCCGCAAGGACCGCTCAACCTCAATGGTGAAATCCACGTGGCCCGGCGTATCGATAATATTCAGACGACGCTTTTTCCCATCCCGGCCAGGCCAGAAGGTCGTCGTGGCCGCGGATGTGATGGTGATCCCGCGTTCCTGCTCCTGCTCCATCCAGTCCATGGTCGCGGCGCCGTCATGGACTTCGCCGATCTTGTAGGACTTGCCGGTGTAATAGAGGATCCGCTCCGTCGTCGTGGTTTTCCCGGCATCAATATGCGCCATGATACCGAAATTGCGGTAGTCCTCGATGGAATAATCGCGGGCCATGTCATGCTTTCCAGGGGCAAAACCCCTTTTAAATCCTTAGGTTACCAACGGTAGTGCGAAAACGCTCGGTTGGCGTCCGCCATTTTATGAGTGTCTTCGCGCTTTTTGACGGCAGCGCCCCGGTTCTGACTGGCATCCATCAGCTCACCGGAGAGGCGCTCAACCATCGTCGCCTCGTTACGGGCCCGGGCGGCGGCAATCAACCAGCGCATGGCAAGGGCGATCTTTCGATCCGGCCGCACCTCGACGGGCACCTGGTAGGTTGCCCCGCCGACACGCCGAGAGCGCACTTCGACCGCAGGCGTCACATTCTCGAGCGCCTCGCGAAAGAGCTCGAGCGGCGGACGCTTCAAACGCTCTTCGACGCGATCGAACGCCCCGTAGACGATCTTTTCCGCCGCAGCCTTGCGCCCGTCCAGCATGAGATAGTTCATGAATTTGGACACGGTTTGATCGTGAAATTTCGGATCCGGGTTGACCGGACGTTTGTCGGCTCTTCTGCGACGTGACATCGTTCAGCCCTCCCTTATTTCGGCCGCTTGGCGCCGTATTTCGAGCGCCGCTGCTTACGATCCTTGACCCCTTGGGTATCAAGGACGCCGCGAAGAATGTGATAGCGCACCCCAGGAAGGTCCTTGACCCGCCCGCCGCGGATCAGCACCACCGAGTGCTCCTGGAGGTTATGCCCCTCGCCGGGAATATAGCTGATAACCTCAAAGCCATTGGTCAGACGCACCTTTGCGACCTTCCGAAGCGCCGAGTTCGGCTTTTTCGGGGTCGTCGTATAGACGCGCGTGCACACCCCGCGTTTTTGGGGGTTGCCCTGCAGATGAGGGACTTTGTTGATCTTCCGCTTCGGCTTGCGCGGCTTGCGGATCAGCTGTTGAATCGTCGGCATTTATGTTCCGTCGGTCAAAAATTCGGCATCGCCTACCACGACGGACATACGTACCCAAAAAGATGTGGAAGCCTTCGCGCGGGGTGAAGACAACCGCATCTTATCAACAAATTATGTCCGTCGTGCCGGAGCCGTTTCGGGGGGAGGCAAGATGCCTGCGCCGACTGCACTCCATTGGCAGAAGCGGCGGGCTACAGCTCACCCACCTCTTAGTCAAGCGTAAAGGGACGTCCTTTTCCCCGAAAGCGCCGGACCGTCGGCACGCCCCGGGGATCCATTTCAAGGGGCTTGCCCCGGTCCGCCGTTCGCCGCTTGAGGGCTTACCAGCGGCCCGTCAGGCGCGCCGTTGCGGAAGCGCCCCAGATCTTCAACTGGTCCGTTATCGGGGCGACGCCGGGAAAGCGGGGACGGGCACCGTACCGTCGGAGCGTATGATTAATTTGGTGAAGGTAACAGGCGCGACGCGATGCCGCCGAGCGCCAGGTCACGCTCAACGATAATGAGGGCGTCTCCCCCGTCACCTTGACGAAATGAGGAGCAAGCGGGGGCACATAGACCGCCTGTCCCGGGGTCAGGGTGATCGTCTCCCCCCGAGCGGCCAGGGCCTCCGGCAGGGGTTGATTGCGATGTCCCCCGCTGTGGAAGTCTTCTAAAGCCTCTTGGGGGACAACCGCCCGATCCGCCGGGGAGAAGATCGTCATTTCCTTATGACCGTCGATCTGGATCAGCACATTGTGCTCTTCGTCGATATGGAACGGGGTGGTCGCCCCCGGCGAGGACAGGAAGACGAAGCCTTGGCGATCCATCATCGGCCCGGTGGACGGCGCCGCCACAGCCGCAAATCCTGCCAGCGTCTCTTCCAATAAAGCCCGATACGTCGCATCGCGTTCGATATTCCGCAACGTCATCCACAGATTGTGAGAGTCCATTGCCATGATCGCCTCGCGCGCCGTCATGGGCACGGGAGCGACAGCCTGCGGGTCCACCGCAACAGGCAGAGCCCCACTATTATATTCCACCAGTTCCGCAGGCAGGGCCTCGGCGAGATCAGCCAGGGCCGACCGCGTCAACGCCCCATGGGTAAGGGACACGGGAAAGGTTGCATGGCGGTCGGGATAAGCCGCCGCGAGGAGATCAAGATCAGGGGAGTCCATGGGTCCGCTTCTTTATCATGGTCGTGAGGCGATGGCGCATCGCCCCCAGCTGGGCCGCCAAGGCGAGCGCCATCCGGTCGATGACCGCCCCAGTCGACATTTCGAGATCCATCACGACCAAGCGCTGCTCCCACATTCCATTCATGACGGTGTGGTCTGGTTTTGCACAGGAATCGTAAAGGTCCCCTTCCCCCGCGTCCCCTGCGATAAGGAAGCGTCTGGTGGCTTCGAGGAGGAGCTGGACCCCGGGTGAATAGGGACCATACGCTTCGTCATAGGTCGTTTTAAACAAGCTCCAGCCGCCGCCATGGCGCAGGATGATCAGAAGAGCGATGGGCGCCCCCGAAAGGCGCAGGGTGAGGACGCTTGTCCCCTCCTCCGCTGTCGCCATGGCCGCCCGAAAAAAGGCGGCCTCGTTGGGATCGCTCAACAAGGCGTGCCCCTCACTCTTGACGCCCTTCCAGCCCGCCGCCTCCAGGGTGAGATAGGTCTCGATGAGCGCCGGGGTGGGCGGCCCCTCATCGAACCGCATCTCCCCCTCCTCCCCCAATCGTTTAGCAAGACGGCGGAACTGCTTGCGTTTCTTCCCGGAATAGCGCGCGCTTAAATGGTCATCGAAGGTGGTGCCGGGCACAAGGCACGCCCGGCAACGGACGCGTTGTTGGACGTAAGTGCGCGGACTGCCCCCCAAATGCGCCCATGCGGCGGCCACTTCCTCCGTTACCGCGGTCAATCTGAAGAAACGGGCCCCCAGGGGCCGACCGTCAAGCCAAGCGGCCAGCGCGCTTCGCACCGGCTTGAGCGCCCCGCGACGGACCAGGGGTGTCCCATTATACATATGGGGGGGCTGCCAAATCTTAAGATAGGCGAGGGGCAATTTCGCGATTCCCCGACGTCGCCGCACCGGCATCAGCGCGAGCCATTCGCCCCCCTCTTCGACGACAAGCAAATGGACAGTACCGGTCGGATCGAGGTGGATGAGCGCGGCTTCCAACATCCCCGGACGGAAAAAGGGATTCGGCCACAGCGCCTTGTCGGCAAGATCCCGCCAAGCCCCGCGAAGCGAGGGCGTGATCTCAGCCTTTGATATCATCCGCACCGTAATGGTCAAAATCACTTCCCCCTAGGGACCTCGACTACGCGCACTGTCGCATATGAGACTTAACTCGCCGTCATCGACCGCATCGGGGGAGTTCATAAGAGCGGCGAGAGGCGCTCCGGCTAACGGGCTGCAGAAGGGTATCCCTCCGCCCCAGCGTCGCTGCTTGTCGCCTGAGAATCAAAACCCCCGCACCTCTGAGGAGAGGCGCGGGGGTGATGGTTGATGGTCGACTGTCGCGGCTGACCGAGTGCGCCTTATTCGGCCGCCTCGGGCGACGTTTCGCTGTCGGCTTCTTCTGCCACATGCTCGGGAGCCGGGAGGGCCGCCGCTTCGCGCTTCTCGCGTTCTTCGACGAGGGCAGCGTCCCGCTTGTCGGCTTCCAGCTGATGCTTGGCCATTTGGCCCCCCGTCCCGGCCGGGATGAGGCGTCCGACAATGACGTTTTCCTTGAGGCCTTCGAGCATATCGACCTTGCCGGACACCGCCGCTTCGGTGAGCACGCGGGTCGTCTCCTGGAACGACGCCGCCGAGATGAAACTCCGTGTCTGGAGGGAGGCCTTGGTAATCCCCAGAAGGACCGGCTGCCCCACCGCCACGCGCAGGCCTTGTTCTTCGAGACGCGCATTGGCCTCATCGAATTCGACCTTGTCGACTTGCTCGTCCTTCAAGAAACCGGACTCACCGGGGTCTGAGACCTCGATCTTTTGCAGCATCTGGCGGACGATCACCTCAATGTGCTTGTCGTTAATCGGCACACCCTGCAATCGGTACACTTCCTGAATCTCATTGATGAGATATTCAGCAAGCGCCTCAATCCCCATCACATCGAGGATATCGTGCGGCGCGGGATTCCCGTCCAGCAGATATTCCCCTTTGGAAATGAAGTCGCCTTCCTGGACCGCAATATGCTTACCCTTCGGCACCAGATATTCCCGCGGTTCCTGATCCTCGTCGACGGGGACGATGGAGATCCGGCGCTTATTCTTATAGTCGCGCCCGAATTCCACTCGACCATCGATTTCGGCGATGATGGCGTGATCCTTGGGACGGCGTGCCTCGAACAATTCCGCCACGCGCGGCAGACCCCCGGTGATGTCCCGGGTCTTCGCCCCCTCGGTGGGGATCCGCGCCAGCACATCGCCGGGCTGCACCTCGTCACCGTCCTCGACGGACAGGATGGCCGACACCGGCAAGAGATAGCGCGCATCGCCGCCGGAGGAATCGAGCTTTTTCGTCGTCCCGTCGCCGGCATTGATCGAGATGGCCGGGCGCAATTCCGCCCCGCGGGGGTTGGAGCGCCAATCGCTGACCGTCTTCGACGACAGCCCCGTCGCCTCGTCGGCGACATTCAGGAATGAGACCCCTTCGAGCAGATCCTCATAGGACACCTTACCGGCGACCTCGGTGACGATCGGCTGGGTATAGGGGTCCCAGTCGGCAAGTCGCTGACCACGATCGACCTTGTCGCCATTGTCGACCCGCAGCTTGGTGCCATAGGTCACCTTGAAGCTGGCAAGATCATTGCCCTGACCGTCCTGGATCTTGATCAGGGTATTCCGCCCCATGACGATAAGATCGCCGGAAGAATCTCTGACGACATTCCGGTTTTCGAGGGCGACCGTCCCTGTATGGCTCGCCTCGATAAAGGAGATATCCCCCACCGTGGCGGTCCCGCCCACGTGGAAGGTCCGCATGGTGAGCTGCGTGCCCGGCTCGCCGATCGATTGGGCGGCGATCACCCCGACCGCCTCCCCGATATTCACCGGTTCGCCGCGGGCAAGGTCACGACCATAGCAGGTGGCACAAACGCCGATCGGCGTTTCGCAGGTCAGGGGCGAACGCACCTTGACCTTTTGCACCCCGGCCTTCTCCAGCCCTTCGGCCTGAACCTCGTTGATCTGGGTGCCGGCGGTCACCAGGACTTCACCGGTCTCAGGATCCTCAATGTCAACAAGCGCTGTCCGGCCCAAAATCCGCTGACTGAGGGGGAGGACGATCTCGCCTGAATCCACCACGGCTTCGTGGGTGATGCCCCGCTCGGTGCCGCAATCGATTTCCTTGACGATGCAATCCTGCGCCACATCGACGAGACGACGGGTGAGATAGCCTGAGTTCGCCGTTTTCAGCGCGGTATCGGCAAGACCTTTCCGGGCACCGTGGGTCGAGTTGAAGTATTCAAGAACGGTCAAGCCTTCCTTGAAGTTCGAGATAATCGGTGTCTCGATGATCTCACCCGACGGCTTCGCCATCAGGCCCCGCATGGCCGCCAATTGCCGCATCTGGGTGGGCGAACCGCGGGCCCCGGAGTGCGACATCATATAGACCGAGTTCGGCTCTTTCGTCCGGCCGGTCTCTTCGTCGACTTGCACGGCGGAAATCGCGCCCATCATTTCTTCGGCGATGCGATCCGTGCATTTGGCCCACGCATCGACGACTTTGTTGTACTTCTCGCCCCTGGTGATCAGGCCATCGGCATATTGCTGTTCGTACTCGGACACTAAGGACCGCGTCTCTTCGACGATGCCCCGCTTGGTTTCGGGAATAACCATGTCGTCTTTCCCGAAAGAGATCCCTGCCTTGCATGCCTCCTTGAAGCCAAGGTCCATGATCTTGTCGGCGAAGATGACCGTCGCCTTTTGGCCGGTATGCCGATAGACCGTGTCGATCAGCCCCCCGATGGCTTTCTTGGTGAGAAGCTTATTCACCACCTCGAACGGCACGCTGGCTGAGCGCGGCAGGACATTCGCCACCTTCATCCGCCCCGGCGTCGTGTCGACGAGTTCCACTGTCTCATTCCCGTCAGCATCGACGGAGCGCCACAACGCCTTGACCTTCGCATGGAGGCTCACCGCCCCCGCCTCGAGCGCATGTTCGATCTCGGCAATATCGCCAAAGACCATGCCCTCGCCGGGCTCGTTCTCTTTCTCGATGGTGATGTAATAGAGCCCCAACACAATATCCTGAGACGGCACGATGATGGGTTTCCCATTCGCCGGCGACAGGATGTTGTTGGTGGACATCATCAGTACCCGGGCCTCAAGCTGCGCTTCGAGGCTCAAGGGCACGTGAACGGCCATCTGGTCGCCGTCGAAATCGGCGTTAAAGGCCGTACACACCAGCGGATGAAGCTGGATGGCCTTGCCCTCGATCAGCTTCGGCTCAAACGCCTGAATACCGAGACGGTGCAAGGTCGGCGCCCGGTTCAACATCACCGGATGCTCGCGAATGACCTCATCGAGGATGTCCCACACCTCTGGCCGTTCCTTTTCGACCAGTTTTTTCGCCTGCTTGACGGTTGCCGACAGCCCCTTGGCGTCCAGTCGGGAATAGATGAACGGCTTGAACAGCTCGAGAGCCATTTTTTTCGGCAGCCCGCACTCATGCAGCTTCAGTTCCGGGCCGACGACGATCACCGACCGACCGGAATAGTCGACCCGCTTGCCGAGCAGGTTCTGACGGAAGCGACCCTGCTTCCCCTTGAGCATGTCGGAGAGGGATTTCAGCGGGCGCTTATTCGTGCCCGTGATGACCCGGCCGCGACGTCCATTATCGAACAGGGCGTCCACCGCCTCCTGCAGCATCCGCTTTTCGTTCCGCACAATGATGTCCGGCGCGCGCAGTTCAATAAGACGCTTCAACCGATTGTTCCGGTTGATCACACGGCGGTAAAGATCATTGAGGTCCGAGGTCGCGAAGCGTCCCCCATCGAGGGGAACGAGGGGCCGCAGCTCCGGCGGAATCACCGGAATGACCGTCATAATCATCCATTCGGGCTTGTTCCCCGATTGCATGAAGTTCTCAATCAGCTTGAGGCGCTTGGCGAGCTTCTTCGGCTTCAGTTCCGAAGTCGATTCCTTGATCTCGACCCGGAGCTGTTCGGTGATCGTTTCAAGATCCATATTACCGAGGATCTCACGGATCGCCTCGGCCCCGATCCCGGCGGTGAAGCTGTCTTCGCCATATTGCTCCTGCGCCTCCATATACTCCTCTTCGGTGAGGAGCTGATATTGGTCGAGGGGCGTGAGCCCGGGTTCGATGACAATGTAGTTCTCGAAGTAAAGAACCCGCTCCACATCCTTGAGGGTCATGTCGAGGAAGGTCGCAATGCGCGACGGCAAGGATTTCAGGAACCAGATATGCGCGACCGGCGAGGCCAGCTCGATATGGCCCATCCGCTCCCGGCGCACCTTGGAAAGGGTCACCTCGACGCCGCATTTCTCGCAGACGACGCCCTTATACTTCATCCGCTTATATTTACCGCAAAGGCACTCATAATCCTTCACCGGCCCAAAGATCCGGGCACAGAACAGCCCGTCACGCTCCGGCTTGAAGGTCCGGTAATTGATCGTCTCCGGCTTTTTGATCTCGCCGAACGACCAGGAGAGAATTTTCTCCGGGCTGGCGAGAGAAATACGGATTTGATTGAACGTCTGCGGCGCGGCGAGCGGATTGAAGACGTTGGCGATATCCTGAGACATAAAGTGTCCTTTCCGGGCGGGTGCGGATCAACAATCCGCAGCAGAATGATGAGGGCAGTCCGCGAGGGGAGATGACATCAAGGCCGTCCCCCCGTCGCGGGCGGCATGGCGGGGCGCCGGGGCGCCCTCACCTATTTTGCAGTTCCACATTGAGGCCAAGCGACCGCATTTCCTTCACAAGAACGTTGAAGCTCTCCGGGATCCCCGCCTCAAAGCTGTCATCCCCGCGAACGATGGCCTCATAGACCTTGGTCCGTCCGGCGACGTCATCGGACTTCACCGTCAGCATTTCTTGCAGCGTATAGGCGGCGCCATAGGCCTCAAGCGCCCAGACTTCCATTTCACCGAAGCGCTGGCCGCCGAACTGCGCCTTCCCGCCCAGCGGCTGCTGGGTGACGAGGGAGTACGGCCCGATCGACCGCGCGTGGATCTTGTCGTCCACCAGGTGGTGAAGCTTCAGAAGGTATTTGTATCCCACGGTCACCGGTCGGGCGAATTTGTCCCCCGTCCGCCCATCGTAGAGCTCCACCTGGCCGGACTCGTTAAAGCCCGCCTTTTGCAGCATCTCAATGATCTCCGCCTCCCGGGCGCCATCGAACACCGGGGTGGCGATGGGCACACCGCGGACGAGATTTCGGCCCAATTCCTTGAGCTCGTATTCGTCCGTCGGCAGTTCCTGATCATCGCCATAAACGGTCTTGAGCTCCTGGATGTACTCATCCTTTTTGCTCTCATCGCGTTCCCAATATTCGAGGGCATCGCCGATCTGGCGACCAAGGCCGCGGCAGGCAAAGCCCAAATGGGTCTCGAGGATCTGTCCGACATTCATCCGTGAGGGAACGCCGAGGGGGTTCAGCACGATATCAACCGGGGTGCCGTCTTCAAGAAATGGCATGTCTTCCATCGGGGCGATCTTCGAGATGACCCCTTTATTCCCGTGCCGACCGGCCATTTTATCGCCGGGCTGAAGCTTACGCTTCACCGCGACGAAGACCTTGACCATCTTCATCACGCCTGGGGGCAATTCATCCCCCCGCTGCAGTTTTTCGACCTTGTCCTCAAACCGCGCTTCGAGCCGGGCGCGGCTCTCATCATATTGCTTCCGCAGGCCTTCGATTTCGCCCATCGCCGCTTCATTGGCGAGGCCGATCTTCCACCAAAGTGTGCGGCCCATTTCCTTGAGCTGCTCCTTGGTGACAGTCCCCTTGTCAAAGCCCTTCGGCATGGACACGGCCTCGGCGCCGACCAGCATGTCCTCAAGGCGGCCAAAAATATTCCGCTCAAGGATCGCCAGCTCGTCGTCACGGTCCTTTGCGAGGCGATCGATCTCTTCACGCTCGATAGCGATCGCCCGCTCGTCTTTCTCGACGCCATGACGGTTAAAGACCCGCACCTCGACCACCGTGCCGGCAACGCCGGGGGGGAGTTTGAGGGACGTGTCACGCACATCGGCGGCTTTTTCCCCAAAGATCGCGCGCAGGAGTTTCTCCTCCGGCGTCATCGGGCTCTCGCCCTTCGGGGTGATCTTCCCGACCAGAATATCCCCCGGATGCACCTCGGCCCCGATCGAAACGATACCCGCCTCATCGAGATTGCGGAGGGCTTCTTCCGACACGTTCGGAATATCGCGGGTGATCTCTTCAGGGCCCAGCTTGGTGTCCCGAGCGGCGATCTCAAACTCCTCAAGGTGGATCGAGGTGAAGACATCGTCCCGCACGATCCGCTCACTGATCAGGATCGAATCTTCGAAATTATAGCCATTCCAGGGCATGAAGGCGACCAGCACATTCTTGCCGAGGGCCAGCTCACCAAGGTCAGTCGACGGTCCATCGGCGACGATGTCCCCGGCCTCGACAATATCACCGATCTTCACCAGCGGACGCTGCGTGATACAGGTATTCTGGTTCGATCGCTGGAATTTGCGGAGATTATAGATATCGACCCCAGGCTTGGTGGTGTCGGTCTCCTCGGTGGCCCGAATGACGATCCGCTGTGCGTCAACCTGCTCAACGAAACCAGAACGGCGTGCCGCAATGGCCGCCCCTGAATCACGAGCCACGACTTTTTCCATGCCGGTCCCAACATAGGGAGCCTCGGCCTGGAGGAGAGGCACCGCCTGGCGTTGCATGTTCGAGCCCATCAGCGCGCGGTTCGCGTCATCGTTTTCGAGGAACGGAATGAGCGCCGCGGCGACGGAGACAAGCTGCTTCGGCGAGACGTCGATATAATCAACCTCTTCCCGCGGCACGAGCATGGCGTCACGAAGGGCCCCGGCCCGGCAGTTGACGAACTCATTCGCCAGGCGCCCATCCTCGTCGATTTCAGCATTCGCCTGGGCGATATTATAGCGGCTCTCCTCCACGGCGGAGAGATACACCACCTCATCCGTGGGGACCCCATTTTCGACCTTACGATAAGGGCTCTCGATAAAGCCGTATTTGTTGACCTTGGCGTGGGTCGCGAGAGAGTTGATGAGCCCGATATTCGGTCCTTCGGGGGTTTCGATGGGGCAAATCCGCCCATAATGGGTGGGGTGCACGTCGCGCACCTCAAACCCGGCGCGTTCCCGAGTCAGCCCTCCGGGCCCCAGCGCCGACATACGCCGCTTGTGGGTAATCTCGGACAACGGATTGGTCTGGTCCATGAACTGACTGAGCTGCGAGGAGCCGAAGAATTCGCGCACCGCCGCGGCGGCCGGTTTCGCATTGATCAGATCGTTCGGCATGATGTTGTCGATTTCGACCGAGCTCATGCGTTCTTTGATCGCCCGCTCCATCCGCAACAGACCGATGCGATACTGGTTTTCCATCAACTCGCCGACACTCCGCACCCGGCGATTGCCGAGATTGTCGATATCGTCGATCTCGCCCTTGCCATCCCGAAGGCCGGCCAGGACCCGCAACACCTCGATGATGTCTTCACGACGCAGCGTCCGTTGCTCGTCGGAGACATCCTCAAAGCCCAGGCGCATATTCATCTTGACCCGCCCCACGGCCGACAGGTCGTAGCGCTCCTCATCGAAGAACAAGCCGCTGAACAACGCTTCGGCGGTCTCAAGGGTCGGCGGCTCACCTGGACGCATGACGCGGTAGATATCGATCAGCGCCATGTCCCGATTACGGTTCTTATCCGCCGCCAATGTGTTGCGGATATAGCCGCCGGTGTTGATGTGATCGATGTCGAGGGTCTCGAAGCTGTCAATCCCCCGCTCAGCGAGCTCAGCCAGCACATCCTCGTCGATTTCGTCCCCGGCTTCGGCATAAATCTCGCCGGTCTCGCGATTGACGAGGTCCTTGGCGATATACCGCCCAACCATCTGCTCAGGGCTCAGAAGGAAGCGTTTAACGCCGCCCTCCTCAAGCTGCTTGATCGTACGGGCCGTGATCTTCTTGCCGGCTTCGACTGCTACTTCGCCGGTGGCGGCATCCACCAGATCCCGCTCGGACTTCGTGCCCTTGAGCTTTTCAGGATCAAAGGTCGTGGAGAATCCCCCCTCGACCGCATCATGGGTCACCGAGTGATAGAATAAGTCGAGGATATCTTCTTGGTCGTATCCAAGGCCATAAAGCAGGGTCGTCGCCGGCAGTTTGCGACGACGGTCGATCCGTACATTGATGATATCTTTTGGGTCGAACTCGAAATCGAGCCATGAGCCGCGATAGGGAATGATCCGCGCCGCAAACAGCAATTTCCCGGACGAATGGGTCTTGCCTTTATCGTGATCGAAGAACACCCCGGGGCTGCGGTGCATCTGGCTGACAATCACCCGCTCGGTGCCGTTGATGATGAACGTCCCATTGTCCGTCATCAGGGGCAATTCGCCCATATAGACTTCTTGTTCTTTGATATCCTTGAGGGATTTGGCCTCGGTATCTTCATCGACCTCAAAGACAGCCAATTGCAGCTTGACCTTGAGGGGGGCGGAATAGGTCATATCCCGTTGCATGCACTCGTCGACGTCGAATTTCGGCTCTTCGAATTCGTAGGACACATATTGCAGGCGAGCCGTGTCGGTAAAATCGGAGATGGGGAAAACCGATTTGAACACCGCCTCAAGCCCGTCGCGACGGCGGTCCATCGCCGGAACGAAGCGCTGAAGAAAGGCTTCGTAGCTTTCCCGCTGGACCTGGATCAGATTCGGCATCTCAACGGCGTCGCCGATCCGACCGAAATGTTTGCGAATTCGCTTCTTCTCGACAAAGCTCTGCGCCATCTACAGTCCTTTCCCTCGCAACACGTCATTGGTTCACACGGACCACCGCGCGCCAATACGAACGCCGCGCTCTCACATCCGCAAATCGGTGGATGAGCGCGGCAACCGCGTCGCCAAAATTTAGGTGTTCGCTACGAAAATATTTTGCACGTGCCAGCCTGGCCCGGGCGGCCGACCCCGGGGGCTGTGCCAATACGCTTTGGCGTCCCCCTTGGCAAGGGGGGCGTTAAGGAAAAAGACGCAAATCTCGGCCGTCAGCACCGTTCCCATTCCTTATCCGATTTTCGACCGGAGGTCAGGGCTTGACGCCCCCCTCAAGGCCCCATCGGTTTTCCCCGATCCGAGACAAGAAAAGGCCGCCGCCGGAAACGCCGACGGCGGCCCCACCTCCAAACGAGAGGGTGTTTACTTCAGCTCGACGCCGGCACCGGCTTCTTCGAGCTTTTTCTTAAGCTCTTCGGCTTCGTCCTTGGACACGCCTTCCTTGACGGGCTTCGGCGCGCCTTCGACCAATTCCTTGGCTTCCTTGAGGCCAAGGCCGGTGATGCCGCGGACTTCCTTGATGACGTTGATTTTCTTATCGCCGGCAGAGGTCAGAATGACATCGAATTCGGTCTTCTCCTCGGCCGCATCGCCGCCGCCGTCGCCGCCGACCGGGCCGGCCATGACGACACCGCCGCCGGTGGCGGGCTCGATGCCGTATTCGTCTTTGAGAAGGTCCTGAAGCTCTTTCGCTTCGAGGAGGGTGAGGCCGACGATTTGTTCGGCGAGGGCTTTGATATCTGCCATGGGAGGGCTCCTAATCGATCGTTTGGGTCAGGTGTTGAGAGAAAATTACGCGTCTTCTTTTTCCGCGATGGTTTTGACGCAGGCAGCGAGGTTCGCCGCGGGGGCGCCAATAGCCCCGGAAATGTTGGCCGCCGGCGCCGTGAGGCTGCCCGCAATCTGGGCGATGATCTCTTCACGCGACGGCATTTTGGAGAGATTGGTGATGCCGTCGGCATTGAGCGCGGTGCCCGCCATGAGCCCGCCGCGAATCTCCACCTTGTCGCTTTTCTTAGCCCATTCCACCAGCACTTTGGGCGCCGTGACAGGGTCTTCCGAATAGCCGATAAAGGTCGGGCCGACAAAGAGCGGGGCCACGTCATTGCCGCCATCGACCTTGGCGAGGGCGATTTTCGCAAGGCGGTTCTTCACCACCTTCATGCCCGCCCCCACCTCACGCAACTTGCTGCGGAGATCGGACACTTGGGCAACGGAGAGCCCCTTGTTCTCGATGACGACAAGCACCTCGTTGTCGTTCAGGACAGTCGAAATCCAGGCGACCTGATCGCCCTTCTGTTCCCGTGTCAGTGCCATTCGCGGCCTCACTCCTCAGGGCGCCGAAGCGCCGGTTCCGGTCTGACGCCCCTGACGGGGCGATTATCGGGGGCGGAGACAAAAAAAGCCTCCGCCATAATGACGAAAGCCTGACCGGATGCGCGAGGGCCGCAGCGCAAGATCACGGGGATCCCGGCTTATCGGTCCTAACCTCATCTACGTGGGTCTTACGGAAACCCCTTTTCAAAAAGGGCCTCTGCCAACGGTCACGGACAGGCCCGAGATCTCTCTCGGAAACCGGGCCTATGGCGAATGAGGCCGTGCTTGTAAACCCCCAAGGGCGCGCATGGTCAGATCGTCTTTTCGGCTAAGGGCGCTTAGCCCGCGACGATAGCGGCCAGGATCAGGATGCCGAACATCGCAATCCCCGCCAGAAACAATCCCATTTCATGTCGCTCCAGCCACGCCCGCGCGCGATGGCCGATGGCCTTGACCAAGAGGGCATAGAACAGGAAGCGCGCCCCCCGCCCAATAGCGACGGCGGCGACCACGACAGGGACCGCAATACCAGCGGCCCCCGCCGCCAGCAGCCCGATTTGGAAGGGGAAAGGCGTGACGGCGACCGCCAACAACCAGAAGAAACCGCTGGTCTTGAGGATATCGAGCCCGCGCTCCAATGCCGCCTCGCCGCCGAACCAAGCGGCGATCTGACCGACCAGGGCCTGATTAGCCCAGACCCCCACGGCGTAGATCAACAGGGCCCCGATAATATTCCCTAAGGTCAAAGCCCCTGCAATGGCGAAGGGCCGCGCCCTTCGATGGGCCATCATGGGAAGAAACAGCGGCTCCATCGGCGCCGGCACGATTGAGGCTTCGAACACGCCCATCACCGCCGCCGTCGGCAAGGCCTGTCCCGCCTTTAGCCGGCGATCGATCCGCTCTTTCAGGCGACGCCGCCAGCCATCTTTCTTTCTGCTGGTCTCGCCCCTACCGGCTTGGACAGGGGGCTCGATTGGGCGGGCAACCATCGGTCTGAACCTCCGTCATCGCGGCTGAATTTGGCCTTATGGGATAAGAATGCCTCGCCCCGGCATCCGTTCCCCCCAATGCCGAACTGCACCTCGCCGTTGTCGCCCCCCGTCATCGATCGGTAGGCCAGAGGAGAAAGTGACTATTCGGGAGCGTGATATGGACCTTGGCGCATTTTCGGTGAGCCTTGCGGTGAAGGATCTCAAGACCTCCGAGGCGTTCTACGCAAAGCTAGGATTCGAACGGACCGGGGGCGACGAGAAATACGCCATCATGATCAACGGCACCACGATCATCGGCCTCTTTGAAGGGATGTTCGAGGGCAATATCCTGACCTTTAATCCCGGTTTGACCAACGATCAGCAGGTGCTCGACAATTTCACCGATATTCGCGACCTCCAGGCGGCATTAGAGGCGCAAGGCGTGACCCTGATCGAGACCACCGATCCGGACGGCACGGGGATTGGGCATGTCACCCTCACCGATCCCGACGGCAACGCGATCCTGATCGATCAGCATCTCCCCAAACCCATCGGCTGAGCGCAGGATCACCCGGTCTCAGGATTGTGGCGGGACAGCCACCGTAGGGACAACCAGCCGATCACGAGCCCCGCCAGCACATTGGCGAGGGCGATTCCGACATACACTTCCCGGGATCCGGCGAGTAAGGACGCGCCATAGGACAAGGGAACATAAAAGACCGCGGTTCTGATCACGTAATAGCCGAGCCCGGTGGTGGCCTTCCCCAGGGCATTATAAGCCCCCGCAGCCACAATGGTGACGCCATACCCCCAGAGCGTGAAGGGGATGATCCGTAAATAGAGGACCGCTTCTTCCTTGACCGTGGGATCATCCGTGAAAAGAGATACCACCGCCGGCGCGATGAGCAAAAAAAGCAAGCCCAGGATCGCCGACCAGGCAAAGGCCAATTTGTAACTCAAGGTGAGGCCCTCAATCACCCGGTCCTTTCGCCCCGCGCCCCAATTCTGGCCGGCCAAGGGGCCGATCGATGCGGACAATGCCAGCATCGGGATACACGAAAAGCTTTGAATACGGACCGACGTACCGAAACCGGCCACCACCGCCGCCCCAAAGCCGGCGAGGATAGCCGTCGTCACCGCGATCCCGATAGGGTTCGTTGCATTCCCGATCGCGGCGGGCAGGCCAATTTTGATCACCCGGCCCCAACTTTTCTTGATCTGCCCTGGTGAGGGAAGCGACGGCACGACGAGCTTTTCACGATAAATCACGATGAAGAGACTGAGCGCGAGGGTGACCAAACGGGCCACCGCCGTCCCCCATGCCGCGCCTTCGATTTCAAGACGCGGGATCGCCCCAAGACCGAACACGAAAACGGGGGTGACGGCTATATTCACCACCGCCGAGACCACCATAATGAGGCTGGGCCAGAAAGCATCCCCCGACGCGCGAATGATGGCATTGGCGATCATCGGCACAACGAGGAGCGGCATGGAGAAAAACCAGATCCGCATATAGTCCGTGGCCATGTCCAAGACCTCCCCCTCGGCCCCTAAGAGGCGATAGAGGGGGCGATTGAGCCACAGACCGAGGGCGGAGATAATCAACACCAAGAGCAATCCGAGGAAGAGCGCGTCCGTCGAAAGTCGCGCCGCCGCCTCGCGATCCCCCGCCCCGATCGACCGGGAAACGAGGCTGGCCGTCCCCGCCCCAAGGCCGATCGCGAGACTGGTCATGGAAAAGGTGACAGGAAAGGTGAAGCTGATGGCGGCCAGGGGCAGCGTGCCGAGCTGACCGACGAAATAGGTATCGGCAATTTCGATCGACATGACCGCGACAATGCCGAGGATCATCGGCAGGGCGAGGGAACTCAACGCCTGCCAGACGGGCCCCTCGGTCAGGTTGCGCTTATCCACCCGCCCACGGGACTCGCTCATGCCTGCCCCCGGCGGATGACCTTAAGGAAAAAAACCGAGCGATCTGAACGCCCGTCCGAATGAATGATCACAATTGCGGGGTTGCTCCACACTGAGCGGGCGCCCCAGCGCGTCGCTGCTTGACCTTTTCCAAAGGTCGCGCGCGGGGGGTGAGGCTCAGCGGACCGTTCGCCCCTTGCATCCATTGCCATTCAGCCCTTGGAAAATACGACAGCCGCGCCAGGAGCGGGCTCTCCAAGCTGCCATCAGCCATCGCGTAACTCAATTCAGTCTCGATCATCTCCGCGGAAATAGGCTGTCCATCGGGGGTGTCGATGGCGATGACGGTCAACGCGCGATCTATTTCCGTATCTTTTTCCGCTTCGGATTGCCCAATAGTGGCGCTGAACAATTGCACGGATCCTGCGCAATGCGCCGTCACCTCTTCCCCGAGGCGGATGGCGCGACGGGCTGCCCGGGCGATATTTCGGGCGTCCGGTCCATCACTCGAGGCCGACCCAATCACCAAGAGTGCCCGGCTCGCACAGGCCGCCTGCCCGCCATAGGCGACCTGGCCCTCAATCACGAGGTCAGTGAGAGGACGCTCGGCGTCGGGGGCGCTCAACGAAACGAAGTGACTGTCATCGGCATATTCCCATGCCGAGCCAAAGGGTAAGGGAGAGAGGATCACCGCCGCCGGTTTCGGCTGGGTAATCTCGACAAAGCAGCTGAGGCACTCATCGCCGGACCAGAAACTGCCGGTCTCGCAGGCGGGCGGGGCTTCAGTTGTCACAATCGAGGGCGTCAGATCCGGGGTCGCGTTTGGGGTCGGCGGCGCGGCGGGGGGCCGCGGGGGCTGGGTCTCCTCCCCTTGCCCACTGACCTTCCCCTGGCGGTCCAGCCTGGGGTCAAGGGCGGCCGGAGAGACGCCGGACATGATCATGCCGAGCAAAAAGAGAAGGACGCTGAACAGAAAGGCCGACAGATAGGCACGGGGCCGCCATGTGATCGCCAGCCCAAGAAGCAGCGTGAGCCCGATGGCCGGTAGCGCCACCCAGGTAAGGCGCCCTTGGCCCCAGGAGTGGCCCCCTGGGAGATCGCCGGATAAGACATCCCGTAGCGGCGTCGCCACGCTGCACACGCCATCACAAAGATGCCCCCCGAGGCTTTGACCGCTCAAAAACAACAAAGCCGCAAGGCCGGCTGCGAGGATCAGGCCGATCATAAAGGCAAGAATGCCCGTATCCCGTTCGATGGCGTCGTGCATCACTCCCCCTGAAGACCTGCACTCTCCCCTTCTAGATAGGCGCGGAGGGTACCGTCACAAAGCCTTTCCCTGACATTTGTTCCGTAAGGCCCACTGGCGAAGGGCGGTGACCTCTGGCAGAGGGAAGAGGTGAGCACACATGAGACAATAGCCATTGTGGTCGCCGGGGGACGCGGCGTCAGGGCGCAAACCGATATTCCCAAACAATATGCCTGCCTTGGCGGGCGGCCGATCCTTCGCCGGACATTGGAGGCCATCGCCGCCCATCCGCAGATCGATGCCGTCCTCTGCGTGATCGGCGAGCC
This sequence comes from Parvularcula bermudensis HTCC2503, assembly GCF_000152825.2. NCBI lineage: Bacteria > Pseudomonadati > Pseudomonadota > Alphaproteobacteria > Parvularculales > Parvularculaceae > Parvularcula > Parvularcula bermudensis. The sequence continues at coordinate 1,872,981 of NC_014414.1, read as the reverse complement.
CGACCTTGCGGCCTATGCCGACGCCTCGGCCGGGGTGCCGAAATTGTTGCCGCCGGTGACGGGGGGGAGGAGCCGTCAAGCCTCCGTGCGGGCGGGCCTTGAAGCCTTAGCGGCGAAAGCCCCGCAAAAAGTGCTGATCCACGATGCCGCCCGTCCGTTTATCAGCCACAAGACACTGACGGCCCTGCTTGAGACTCTCGATCACGCCGAGGGGGCGATAGCGGCCCTGCCGGTGGCCGACACCCTCAAACGTCAGTCGACGGCAGGGGGCATCGACGCCACCGTCCCCAGAGACGGATTGTGGCGGGCGGCGACACCGCAAGGGTTTCGCTTTGAGACCATCTTGAACGCCCACCGCTCGGCCGAACCGGATGCCGCGACGGACGATGCCGCGCTGCTGGAGGCGGAGAATATCCATGTCGCCCTTATCCCCGACGACCCCAGAAATTTCAAAATCACGTATAAGGAAGACTTTGCCTTGGCAGAGAGTTTGATCGCGGCGACCCGCGAGACCCGCACGGGATTTGGCTTCGATGTTCACGCCTTCGAACCCGGGGACGCGGTGATCTTGGGCGGGGTGACGATCCCCCATAGCGCAAAGCTCAAAGGGCATTCCGACGCGGATGTCGTCCTGCATGCCCTTTGCGATGCGATCTTTGGCGGACTTGCCTTGGGGGATATTGGGACGTTCTTTCCGCCATCGGACGAAAAATGGCGGGGCGCTCCCTCTGACTTGTTTGCAAAAGCCGCCATGGCGAAGGTCGCGGCCGCGGGGGCAACGCTCGTGCATGTGGATCTCACCATCATCGCCGAAGCGCCGAAGATCGGGCCCCATCGCGACGCCATGCGGGAACGGATCGCTGATATTCTCTCCTTGGAGGGCGACCGAATTTCGGTGAAGGCCACCACGACGGAGGGGCTTGGCTTTACCGGGCGGCGGGAAGGCATTGCCTGTCAGGCGGTGGTGACCCTCAGTGTCGAGCGCGACTCATGACCGATCGCGGTCTTCAGCATCTCGCCGCTCGGCTGATTGCTCTCGGCATTGAGACAGAGACCCAGATCGCGACGGCGGAATCATGCACCGGGGGGCTGATCGCCGGGGCCCTCACGGAAATAGCCGGTGCCTCGGCGGTCTTTACCCACGGTTTCGTGACCTATTCGAACGACGCCAAGGTGCAGTGCCTGGGCGTACCGGCCGCTCTTATCGCCCAGCACGGCGCGGTCTCCGCCCCCGTGGCCTTGGCGATGGCGCGAGGCGCGCGATCGGTTTCCGGGGCCGATCTGACCCTCTCCGTCACAGGGATTGCGGGTCCCGGCGGCGGGTCGCCGGAGAAACCCGTGGGGCTTGTCTTTTTTGGAGTGAGCGACCGCCGGGGAACGATCGTTCATCGTCGGGTCTTCGCCGGCAGGGACCGTCACAATGTCCGGCGCGAGACGGTACGGACCGCCCTTCGCCTTTTGATGACCGCGTTGCAGGCGCGCCTCTCTAGTCCGCCACAAGGGTGACGGTCAGCTCTTCGTCGAGAACGAAGTGCGTGTCGAACCGCGCGCCCCCCGATTGGGCCAGCAGATAGGCCAGATAAGCGGGCATTTCCTTTGGCTCAAGGTCATCCGACTGGCCAGAAAACGCCCCCAGCAATGGGTCTTTCGCCTTGACCTTTTTGCCTGTGGCCGACGCCGTCAAATGGCCGTTCACCCTCGACAGGCGCACGGTCGAGGGGGAGCGCGGCACGGCGCGCTCCATCACGATAAGGACGTTGAGCATTGCCCGGCCCTGCCATTTCGGGACGGCATACTCTTCAAGGTCCCAAACCAGTTCCGCTTCGGCATGAGCGAAAAATCCCTTTGCCGCTTCGCGGGCCTCATTCATGTCGAGATCGCCCTCAAACCCGCCGCTCGAGCCGTAGGCAAGGCGTGCGAGCTTCACGATGGCGAGCGCCTTATCGGTACTTTCGGTCACCACTTGCTTGGCGTGGGACGCCATCTCCGGATCCTCGTCTTCGGACATCTCCAGACCGGCGCTAATGGCCCCGACGACCCCGGCGAGGTCGTGACAAAGGCGAGAGGACATCAGTGAACTGACGCGGAGGGCTTCGGCTTCTATCGCGGTCATGGCGGCTCCCTGTAGATGGACCTCCGGGGCGACACCCAAAGGAGGTATTACGGGTCTCGCGAAAGAGGGTTACAGAAGCGTTGCGGTAAGAGGCTAGAGCGTTTCAAGCGAAGTGGGCACCGGTTCGCATAAAGAGAAGGCGATAAAAACGATCTAGAGACGGTTCATGACCGGGTTGAAGTGAAACGGCCCTAGTTCGCGGAGGCGACGGTGAGGGGCCGCACACGGATCGTATCGACGAAATCGCGACGCTTGTCGAAATCGCCCTGCAGCGCGGCTTCCAACCGCCGGCCTTCGGTCACTTTGAGGGTCATCGGATTCTGCACTTGCCCGTCTTTCAGGACCTCATAATGGAGATGAGGCCCCGTCGATCGACCGGTAGTCCCGACATAGCCGATAATGTCGCCCTGCCGTACCCGCGCCCCTGTCTTGATCCCGGGGCCATACCCTTTGAGATGGGCGTAGGCGGTCGCAAACCCCTTTTGATGCTTGATTTTCACATAATTGCCAAAGCTGCCGGTCATTGCCGCCCGCTCGATCACCCCATCCCCGGCCGCCATGATCGGGGTACCGGAAGGGGCCCCGAAATCGACCCCTTTATGGGTCTTGGTATATCCAAGAACCGGATGCCGACGACGTCCGAAACTCGAGGTCACCCGCGCCCCTTCGATGGGGGTTTTCATGAGCAGGCGCGCCCCGCTCTCCCCCTTTGAGTCGTAATAAGGGAGATCCTCGTCTCCGGCGGCCTCGAACCGATAAAAGGCGCGCTGTCCGCTGCCCCCCCGCCAGGTCATCGCCGCAAACACGATTTCCCCCGACCCGACATACTGGCCATGGTCATCGTAGAAGACTTCATAGACCACCTCGAAGCGGTCGCCGCGATAGATGTCTCGCGCAAAATCGACATCGTAGAGATAGAGGTTCGCAAAGCGCTGCATGACCTCGTTCGGGACGGACGCCCGGCTGCCAGCGGTGAAGAGGGAGTGAGAGATCACCCCGGCCGCCGCCGCATAGCGCCGGGCGAAATCAATCTTTTCATGTCGCGCTGTATAGGACCCGTCCGACCGCCGCCACGCGGTTACAAGGTGATTGTCATCGGGCCGCCATCTGAGCCGGGTCAATTTGACGTCATAGATCGGCGCCGTTTGCGGCTGCGCGTCGAGCCCCTGACGCAGGACAGGTTCAAGAGCGTAATCAATGGCGGTCCCCGCCTCTATCCGTTTGGGATCGGCAACCTCAGCCACGGCGGTGAGAAGAGCGTCGATATCATCGGGGTCGCCGCCGAGGCTCTCTAAGGTCTGGCTCAGGGTTTCGCCGCGATTGAGCGCGAGGGTCATATACCCCCGCTCGCGCCGCTCCTCCGCTTTATCCTGCTGATATTGCGCAAACAGCGCCTCGCGTCCGCCGGTAAAATCGTCGCCGGACGCAAAGGCCAGCACATCGCTCGGGGCGAGTTGGGCGGCGCGCCGGTCGATGGCCTTGACCACGGGTATATCGTCGCCCCGATAGATCGGTTTCAATCGCGGTCGCACAACCGGTTCCAGGATGGGCCCTGGCGCGGGGACAGACCGCTCAGTGGAGAGCGCCAACGACGGAGAGACGGCGGCGTCGCGTGACGCCCCAAAGGTCAGACGTACAGGGTCAGGGCGAACGCGCGGCGCCGCCCCCCACTCCCACAGTGGTGAGGTAAGATCGAGGGACAGCTGCGCGGATCTGCTGGAGGCGGCGGGAAGGGGAAGATCCTCGGCCCGTACAGCATCGGCGCCTCCTGACCCCGATGCCATCGACCAGAGGCCCCCACCGGCGACGGTCAAGACCGCGATACCGCCGATCACCATAGCCATGAGAACGATAGGCCCCATGGGCCCATGATCACGCATTAACCCCATCCCCGAATCATCCGCCCTGCAGCGGATGCAAAACCTTGCCAATTCATTAAAGCGCACTTGTGGCGTGGCGAAAACGCCAAATCGCCAAAATGTGAACTTTGTAACAGGATGGTGGCGAGACCCCCTCCCCTTGTGGTTCAGGTCTCTTTGAGAATATCCCGAAGGATACGATCGATATCGGGATGCGCCGCCAATTGACCCTTCAGCCGCTCCCGCACGCGGTGAGGCAGGGTATCGGGCGCCACTTCCCCCAAGCCCCCCACCGTGTCCCGGATGAGCGCACGCAGGGTATCCTCGTCGATTTCATAAGCGGCATCTTTGTCATCGGCCATGGGACGGTCCTCTTCCAGCCCTACAGATGTAGGCGGCGCGGCGGAGAGAAAAAGCCGCGACAGGCTCGGTGAAGCCCGCCCCCCCGCCTTGCCGAGGCGACCCCCGAACCGCACGGCCTCAAATAGCGACGCGATAGCCAAACTAAATGGGGCAGGTGAGAGGACTGACCTAGAACCGCAGGGCCTCAAGTAGCGAAGCGGTAGGCCAATCAAAAATGGGGCGGATGAGAGGACAGGACTTGAACGAAGCGGCGAATAACAAAACGCCAAAGCACGCGACCACGTTCTGGCCAGAGGCCGCCCCATCGGAGGCGCCCCGCGCCTTGAGATCAAGAATGGTACGGGTGGCCGGACTCGAACCGGCAAGGTGTTGCCACCGGGGGATTTTGAATCCCCTGCGTCTACCAATTCCGCCACACCCGCAGCGAGCCGTCGACGTTTAGCCGCTTGCGCCGTCCTGTCCATCCCGGTAGCGCCTTATTTCTCAACAGGAGCAGGCGATGCAGGGACCAGGCGCCGAGACGCAGGAAAAGGCCGCGGACCAACCGACCACGGTGACCGCTCTTCTCTTGGCGACATTGGATGACCTTGCCCGGCATCAGCGATCCACGGACACCCCCCTAAAGGAGGGCAAGGAAGGGGCGGCGCATCCAGAGGGCGAAGCCACGCTTTCGACCTTGCTCGACCGCCTCGACGAACGCGCCTTCGGCCTCCTCTTATTGTTCTTCGCCCTCCCCTGCTGCATTCCGTTTCTGTGGGGAATCCCTCAGATCGTTGCCCTGCCCATGCTCGCCCTGGCCGCCCAATTGGCCGCCGGGAGAGAGGCACCGTGGTTGCCCGATGGCCTTCGTGACCGGCGGATCGATATCCAGTCCATGCGCGGCGTCGTGCAGCGGACGGCCCGATATTTGGGGTGGGTGGAGCGGTTTGCACGGCCCAGATTCTCAACCTTGACCGACGGCGCCGCCGTGCGGGTTGTCGGCGCCCTGATGCTGATCCCCTGCGCGTCGATCCTCGTCCCGCTTCCCAGTACGAATACGGCACCGGGGATCGGGGTTGCCATTGCCAGTATCGGGTTGATCGAACGTGACGGCCTGTTGGTGATCGTTGGCTTACTCTTGGGGCTCGCCTGGGTGGCCCTCCTGATCTTCGGGTTTTTCTATTTCGGGGCGGAAGCGCTCGATATCATCAAGGAGATGATCCTCGGTCGGGGCTCCCCCCCCGTGGCGGTGAACTAGAAACGGCGATGAAGGTCCCTCTGCTTTCCCCCCTTCTGGTCGCGGGCCTCGCCGCCCTTGTCAGTGGCGGCCTCTTGGCAGGCGCCCATTTGTTCGAGCGGGTCGGCGGATATCCCCCCTGTCTTCTGTGTCTCGATCAGCGGGAAGTGCATTGGGTGGCTCTCTGCATCGCGGGCACGACCGTTGCCGCCTTTGTTCTCGGCCCGCGCCCTGCCCGTGGGCCTTTGATGATCGCGCTGGCGGGGGTGTATCTCTGGTCGACCCTCCTTGCGGGATTTCATGCCGGGGTGGAGTGGGACTATTGGGACGGTCCGGCCGCCTGCGGCGCGGGCGGCCGCGTGCTTGTCGAGGTGGATCCCGATGCGCTTCTCAGCAGTCTCGCCACGGCAGGCCCGGAGGGGCCGCCCTGTGAGGTGGCGGCCTGGCGGCTCGCAGGGCTCTCCATGGCCGGGTACAATGCCCTTATCTCCGCCGCGCTCTTGGGTCTCACCTTGCTCTCGGTCGGAAGGCTGGCCGCGCCCCGTCGGAAGGACCTATAAGAGCTTATGACCGAAGCCCCCCCCCTGCCCGCCCCGACCGATACCGCTGAGGCCCTGGAAGAGCGGAAGGCGCCCCCTTCCCCCGGGCCCAAGACTCGGCGGCGCGCTGAAATGCTGCGGGTCGACCATGCCGGCGAATATGGAGCGGTCAATATCTATCGCGGCCAACGGGCGGTGTTCGAGAAGGTAAAGGGCAAGGCACAGCTCAAGGCGACCTTGGCTCATATGGAAGACGGCGAAGCCCATCATTTGGCGACCTTCGACCGCTATCTGACCGAGGAGAATATCAGGCCGACCCTGTTCTCCCCCGTTTGGAACGCCGCGGGCTTTACCCTGGGCGCGGTCACAGCCCTGATGGGAGAGAAGGCCGCAATGGCCTGTACCAGTGCCGTCGAAACCGAGATCGAGCGGCATTACGGGGCGCAAATCGACGAGCTCGACGGTCTCGACGCCACGCTCCAGGAAACTGTCGAGGCCTTTCGCATCGATGAGATCGGCCACCGCGATACCGCCCTTGATGCGGGTGCCGAGGAAACCTTTGGCTACAGCGTGATGAAACGGGTCATCGGATTTGGCTGCCGCGCCGCGATCAGTCTGGCCGAGAAGGTCTGAGGCGCTTCGCACCGTCCGGTATTTTCGTTTTCGCTTGCCCGCCGCGTCCGGCACCGCTAGCAGCGCGGCTTCAGGAAACCCGGGTCCGCGTATTGCCCGCTCTGGCAACGCGGTCTCTTCGTCCGAGGGCCAGTGGTTTGCGGGCGGAATGAAAGGAATGGAGCTATGTCAGACGCTTTTGTTTTCGATTGCGAACGCCGTCAGCGGGCGGGAACCGGGGGCAGCCGTGCCGTCCGCCGCGATGGCTGGGTCCCCGCCGTCCTCTATGGTGGCGACGAAGAACCGCTCAATATCAAGCTTCGCTACAACCAAGTCTTGAAAGCGTATCAGACCGGCCGGCTCATCGATGTGCTGGCGAAGATCAAGCTAGAGGGCGGCGAACAACAGGTGATCGGCCGGGATATTCAGGTCGACCCGGTGAAGGACCTGCCCCGGCATGTCGATCTGATGCGGGTGGATGCCCGTACCAAGGTCACCGTCAACGTCCCGATGCGGTTCCTCAATGAAGAAACCTGCCCTGGACTGAAGAAAGGCGGGGTCCTCAACATCGTGCGGCACGAAGTCGAAGTCGTCGCCTCCGCCACGAATATTCCGGAGGCCCTCGAAGCCGATCTCGCCGGTGCCGATGTGGGGGATACGATCCATATCTCCGCCGTCAAACTTCCCGACGGCGTCACCCCCACCATCACCGATCGGGACTTCACCGTCGCGACCATCGCCGCGCCGTCGGCCCTGAAAGCCGCAGGGGACGACGCCGACGAGGTGACGGAAACCGAGGTTATCGAGCAAAAAGCCGAAGAGTGATCTTCTGACGGCGACCGTGTCCGCGGTGTCCCCGCTTGAAGGATGACCGCAAGCCGCCGGTCGCCGGTCACAGATGACGGCAGGCGCCGCCCCAATATGGATCGCCGGTCTATTCGGCTCATCGGGGGCAATTGTCGGCAATGAGAGACGCTTGACGGTCGGGCGGAAACACTTTCTGACGCGTCCATCCTCGGCTAGGCCCATGAGATGATCTTGCTCATCGGCCTTGGTAATCCGGGCGCCCAATACGCCCAAAACCGTCACAATGCGGGGTTTCACGCGGTGGAGGAGATCCACGGCGCCCATGATTTCGGCCCCGAACGGAGCAAGTTCCGCGGCGCGCTCGCCGAAGGCCGGGTCGGCTCCTGCCGCGCCTTCACCTTGCGGCCCGACACATATTACAATGATAGCGGCACCGCGGTTCTTGCGGCGAGCCAATTTTACAAAATCCCGCTCGACGACATCATCGTTTTTCACGACGAGATCGACCTGGCCCCCGGTAAGGTGCGCGTGAAAAAAGGCGGCGGCCTTGCAGGAAATAATGGGCTGCGGTCGATCGCCGCCCATCTCGGGCCTGACTTCTGGCGGGTGCGGATCGGCATTGGCCATCCGGGGCATAAGGACAAGGTGATGCCTTATGTCCTGGGCAATTTTTCGAAGGCGGAGCGAACCGACTATTACGATGATCTGCTCGAGCGGATGGCCAGGTCGCTGCCGCTGCTCATGCCGCGGGACGAGGCGGCGGTGGGACGGTTTCAGTCCGCCGTGATGCAGCCCCCCGCTGCCCCAAAACCGCGTGAGGGAGATGACCCTCCCCCCGCTGCGACGCCGCCGACATCTCGTAACCGGCCCTCGGCGCCGGCCTCCCCCTTCGATGCCCTCAAATCCCTCAAGGGAGACTAAATAGGGAGAGGCCCTTCTATCCCTCACGACGGAGCGCTATGCCCCGTCCCCTCAAGGAAAGAAGGGATGCACCATGGGCTTCCAGTGCGGTATCGTGGGCTTGCCGAATGTCGGCAAATCAACTTTGTTCAATGCGCTGACTAAGACGGCGGCCGCGCAGGCGGCGAATTATCCCTTCTGCACGATTGAGCCCAATGTCGGGGATGTCGCGGTGCCCGAGCCACGGATCGCCAAGCTGGCCGAGATCGCGGGCTCGGCCGAAATCATTCCCGCCCGTATCCAATTCGTCGACATTGCCGGATTGGTGAAAGGCGCCAGCCAGGGTGAAGGGCTGGGCAATCAATTCCTCGCTAATATTCGCGAGGTCGATGTGGTGGTCTATGTCCTGCGGTGTTTCGAAGACGACGATATCACCCATGTCGAGGGACGGGTCGATCCGATTGCTGATTTCGAAATCGTCGAAACCGAACTCATGCTCGCCGATCTTGAAAGCCTCGAAAAACGCCGGTCCAGCCTCGCGAAAAAAGCCACCGGCGGTGACAAGATCGCCAAGGATACCTTGCCCCTGCTGGACCTCGCCCTCGCCGAATTGCAGGAGGGACGCCCCGCGCGCATGGCCGAAGTGCCAAAGGGGAGCGAAAAGGCATGGATGGGGCTGCAATTGCTGACCCAAAAGCCTGTCCTTTTCGTCGCCAATGTCGATGAAGAGAGCGCCGCCAGCGGCAATGCCTACGCAGACCAGGTCAAGGCCCGGGCGGCGGAAGCCGGGGCGGCCAGCGTGGTCATCAGTGCCAAGATCGAAGCGGAACTCGCCACCCTGGATGAGGCGGAGACCCAGGAATATCTCGAAGAGCTCGGGCTTGAAGAGCCCGGCCTCAACCGACTGATCCGAACCGGATATGAGCTGTTAGGGCTGCAAACCTACTTCACCGCCGGCCCGAAAGAGGCGCGTGCCTGGACGATTCGGCAAGGCACCAAGGCGCCCGATGCCGCCGGGGTCATCCATACCGATTTTGCGAGAACCTTTATCCGAGCCGAGACAATTTCCTTCGACGATTACGTTGCGGCGGGGGGAGAGCAAGGGGCCAAGGATGCGGGAAAACAGCGCATCGAAGGCAAGGAGTATGTCGTCCAGGATGGCGACGTCATGCATTTTCGGACCGGCGCCTGATCCCCCCACCCCGGTGGGGCCACACTCAGTCGCCCGCCGTCTCCGCCGTCTCCCCCGTCTCCCCAGCCGATGGCGCACCGAAGCGTACCGCCCATTCGGCCAATTGTTCGTCCTCGATTTTCTTGAACAACACCTCAGGCGCGGGGACGGGCGTCCCTGGCTGAACGCGGGTCAATAATTGCGCCGCCGGTCCCGTCGGCCACGCCGGCGGCTCTTCCCCCTGGCGGCCGAAAATGCCGAGGATTTTGTCGGCGGTCTCGGGGATGACCGGGGCGGAGACCTCCGCAATCAACATAATAAGATTGAGGGCAGTCCTGACGCTGACGGCCGCCGCGTCGGGGTCGGTCTTGAACGCCGTCCAGGGCGCGGTGACCTGCAAATACTCGTTCCCCGCCGCCCAAAGACCGCGCAAGGCAGCAAAGGCCTTCCGAAACTCCATCGCCTCAAGGGCGCCGGTGAGCGCGGCACAACGGTCGTCAACCTCACGATAGAGCGTCTGTTCGGCCTCCCCCGGCTCGCCCCCCGGCGGAACCTGTCCCTCAAACTTTGACGCCGTGAAGCGTGTCACCCGATTGACGAGGTTCCCAAGGACATCGGCAAGGTCCTTGTTCACGGCGCCGGCAAAGGATTGGAGCGTAAAAGCGGTGTCGTCGGACTCCGGCGCATTGGCCATCAAATACCACCGCCACGTATCCGCTGGCATGAGGTCGATTGCCTGATCCATGAAGATCCCGCGGCCTTCGGACGTTGAGAACTTTCCCCCATACCAGGTGAGCCAGTTCAGGCTCTTCAGATGGTCGACACGCTTCCAGGGCTCCCGGGATCCGATCAGCGTGCACGGAAAGAAGACCGTATGGAATGCGACATTATCCTTGCCCATGAACTGGACATAAGTGACCTCGTCCGCCCCCTGATCGGTTCGCCACCAGCTTTCCCAGCCCTCAGGGTCCCATTCTTTGGTCGCGGCGATATATTCAATGGGCGCATCGAACCAAACGTAGAAGACTTTGCCCTCAAAGCCGTCGCGCCGGACGGGAATACCCCAGTCGAGATCGCGCGTGATCGACCGATCGCGCAACCCCTCGTCGATCCATTTATAGGCAATCGATCGGGTCAGGAGGGGCCAGTCCTTATGCGTATCGACCCAAGCCCGCACCTCGCCCTCAAGTTTTGACTGTAAAAGATAAAGGTGGCGGGTATCCCGCATCTCGACATCCTTTGAGCCGGAGATAGCGGAATAGGGATCGATGAGATCGGTGGGGTCGAGGAGCTTTCCGCAATTATCGCACTGATCCCCCCGCGCCTTTTCGAAGCCGCAATTGGGACAGGTCCCTTCGACATAGCGATCGGGCAGAAAGCGGGCATCCGCGTTGGAATAGACTTGCTGGCTGACCCGTTCCTCAAGATATCCCTCCGCCTCGAGACGGTCGGCGAAATGGCGGGTCAGCTCGTGATTTGTCGGGCTCGACGACCGACCGAAATGGTCGAAGCTGAGACCAAAGGCGGCAGCGAGAGAAGCCTGGGTTTCGTGCTGCGCCGCGCAATATTCAGCCACGGGCTGACCGGCCTTGCGCGCCGCCAATTCCGCCGGGGTGCCGTGTTCATCGGTGGCGCAGAGAAAGGCGACATTGTGCCCGCGCGCCCTCATGAACCGGGCATAGACATCCGCCGGCAGCATCGACCCCACCAGATTGCCAAGATGTTTGACGCCGTTGATATACGGCAGCGCTGAAGTCACCAGGATCCGGGCCATAGAACCACTCTGCAATGGGCTGAGCGGCGGCGATGCCGCAACTTGCCCCGGACCGCAAGTTAGAAGAGGCGCGCCAGGGCAAGGGCGAAGAAGGCGCGACTATCCGCATCGGTCAAGGGACTGTCGACCACCTCGTCGGGTAAAAACTCGTATCGGCCGGTGGCCGCGATCGCCCATTTGCGCGACAGGGCTTGACGCGCGGTGATTCCGACAAAGGGGGTCAGGGTCTCCCCCGGGACATATTGGGCGCGGGTGACACTCTCACCGTCAATGACGAGCGTAGCGGCCTCATCGGCCTCCACCCCATAATAATAATTCGCCAGATCCTCCGACTGGAAGGAGAGACCGAGATAGGGCGTCACTTTCGTGGCCCGGTTGTCAACGACCTTATAGGCGGCGACCCCGCGCAATTCATACCCGCCATGGCGGTCAAACAGGTCGGTGAGGGCGTAGGCGGTGAGGATCGCCGGCCCAATCTTGTAGCTATACCAGCCCCCGCCCTCGAGGGTACTGTCACGGTCATCCATCCCCTGGAAGATCGGACTGTCCTCCGCATCATAGCCTTGGAAGCGATAATCGAGAGTCGCCGCCGCCTCCCATTTCTCCCCTTTCAAGAGGCTGTAGCTGGCCGAGGTGCCCGAGACGCTGAACCGCCGCCCATCAAGGCGCAGAACAGGGGTCGGCAGGATGCGGGTATCTTCGTCGAGGTCGCGATAAGCCTCCATCACCGCCCCAATGCCCAGGCCCACCGCATTGCGGGGATCCGCCGAAGGGTTCGGGGTCACCCCCTGCGCCACGGCCGCGGTACTCAAGGCCATTGACGCGCCCAAGATGATAAGAGCGGATTGAGGAGATAGGGACGCCATACTCGACCTTTGAAAACACGACATCCCTATGATTTAGCACAAATTCCGCCAAGGCGAGGCCGAGAGGCGAAGTTTCACCGCTCCAGCTCACTCACACGCCGTCGTCGCGACTTTACGGCCATTCTGAATGTTGAAAAAATTCAGTGTCTCTTCCCGCCGGAAGACAGCGTAGCAGCCGCCGGCATCCGCCTCCTCATAGTCAAAGCAGAGCATGTCATCCTCCAGCGAATAGGTGCCGAGAACCCGCCCCCCCGCGAGCTCGTCGGTGAACGTCCCATCCAAGGCGAGCCGCTCCGCGAACGCGGTACCGCTCGGATAACAGCCGCGCAGTACGCCGCCCCTCAGCTCCGCCCGCAAGGCGGCCGTGGACAGCCGCTCGCCCTCCGCTGACTCAAGGCGGCGTCGGCGGTTCTCATCGGGGCCCCAATTCTCCCAATCCGGGCTTTCGCTCGCCGCGATCTCAGGGCGGCCGCCGAATGCCTCCGGCGGCAGGGTCGGCGCCGAAGAGGCACACCCCCAAAGGCCACAGGCGGCAAGGAGAAAAAGCGCGCGCCCCCCGAACATCCGATTGCCATCCATCGCCCAATTCTCCCCTCGCTGATGACGATGGGCGAGATCTATCCGAGGGGCGCTGACAGGCCAAGTCGTCCGGGGAAAGGCGGCGGCGCGGAGGGGGGACGAGAGGATGGGTGGCGGATGTCTGCAGCTTATTAGAGCCGTTTCAGGTCAATTAGCGCCGTGAAACGCCTCTAGATCTTTGGGCTATCGTCTCTTCTTTACGCGAACGGTTCCCACGTCGCTTGAAAAGGCTCTAGCGATCGAATGAGGAAAGCCCTTTGTCCAATATCCTGTTCAACGTGGCTTGATCTGCTTGAGACAATCCCTCGACGAGTCGTCTCTGCACGATAACGTGATCGGTCACAGCGGCATCGATTTTCTTAATCCCGTCTTCTGTCAGTTGGACATGGACGCTGCGCTTGTCATCTGGGTTGGGGATACGGGCAACCAAGCCGTCCTTTACCAGTTGATCAATCCGGTTTGTCATCGTTCCCGACGTCACCATCATGGTTGAGAGCAATTGGTTGGGGGAGAGCGAATGCGGCGGTCCCGATCTCAACAGCGTGGCCAAGACGTCAAAGCTGGCTGCGCTCAGCCCATGCTTCGCAAAGTTCTTGATCATTTCGTCACTATAAAGAGCGGTCAATCGGACAAGCCGACCGATCAGTCCCATGGGCCTCGTGTCGATGTCCGGCCGTTGTTTGGCCCATTGCGCTCTGATCTCTTCAATATCGAACATGCGGGGACAATGAATTGACATTTATCTTGAGGTCAAGCTATATGCGCTTATCTCGACATCAAGATAAATTGGACCCCTCATGTCTCGCCCCATTGATCTTTCCATCACGGCACTGGCCCCGCTTATCTGGGGCAGCAGCTACATCGTCACGACACAGTTCTTGCCGAACCTTGATCCGCTCACGGTTTCAGTCCTGCGGGCCCTACCGGCCGGCCTTCTTCTTCTAAGTTTGGTTCGCGAGCTTCCCCATGGTCATTGGATCTGGAAAATGTTTGTGTTGGGGGCCCTCAATTTCGCGGTCTTCTGGTCATTGCTTTTCTTTGCCGCCTACCGATTGCCGGGCGGGGTCGCCGCCGTGATGGGCGCTTTACAACCGTTTGTGGTTATCTTGGCCTCTCGTGTCCTGCTTGGGTCCCCCATCAAAGCGCTTTCCCTGCTCGCGGTCGCAGCAGGGTCTTTAGGGGTTGCCCTTCTCGTCCTAACGCCTGACGCTAGTCTCGATATGGGGGGGATTGTCGCCGGGATTGCCGGGTCAACATCGATGGCATTCGGTGTTGTGCTGAGCCGTAAATGGCAGCCACAAGTTTCCACCCTGACTTTCACGGCTTGGCAATTGACAGCAGGCGGCTTATTATTACTGCCCTTTGTCCCTCTTGCCCCAACAGACTGGTCGAGCTTTAACGTCACGAATGTCTTAGGTCTCGCCTATCTGGGACTGATCGGGGCCGCGACGACCTACATCATCTGGCTACGGGGTATTCGCAAACTTCACCCTACGGCGGTTTCACTATTGGGGCTGCTCAGTCCGATGAGTGCGACGTTGCTTGGTTGGCTATTTCTCCATGAAACGTTGAGTATGATGCAAAGTATCGGCATGGTCGTCGTTCTTATGAGCGTGTTTGCGGGGCAATATGCGCTGAGGCCGAGACCACAAACAGCCAAGCCAAGACTGGCAACGCGTTGATGAGGCCCCGCCCCGAAATGGCCCCTTATACGTGACGGGTCTCTCAGGAGTGAGTGGATGACCTATGACCGCGAGAACCGACATTTTTCGGAAGAAATCGACAAGGGAGGGCGAAATTGGACCCAATCTCTCCTGTCGTGGATTTTCGTGCCGACCACCCTCTTCGTGCTGCCGCTCACCTTTGCGCGGTTGGTCTGGGACGCCGACCCCTGGTGGTCTGAGCTCGCCGCCGTCTATTTCGCCGTGAGCGGCGTCCTCTTGCTCGTATGGAGTCTCTACCTGTTCGGTGTACCGCGCATCGGAGGGCGCTGGACCGCAGCCATGCCGATCTTTCTTGTCGTGACCTATAGCCTCGCGGGACTGGTGGCCTGGACGATATGGGGCGCCCTTGGTCTTGCCCTGCTTCTCACCGCCGCGGCCATCGCGTTGGCGAGCCTGCTAGGCGCCTTGGGATAGGCCGCCCAAGGACGGAGAAGCCGCCGCCTCACATGCGGTGGAGCTTGAGCCCCCCTCCTCATCCGAAGCGATTAGCGCGCGGAAACCCTTTCGGCGGCAGCTTGCCTGCCTGGGCGCGTTTGCCGACCCATTC
Source organism: Parvularcula bermudensis HTCC2503 (assembly GCF_000152825.2). Lineage (NCBI taxonomy): Bacteria > Pseudomonadati > Pseudomonadota > Alphaproteobacteria > Parvularculales > Parvularculaceae > Parvularcula > Parvularcula bermudensis. The sequence goes on along the minus strand of NC_014414.1, from coordinate 1,857,911 downwards.
CTTCCACTCCTCCGCTGATTGCTGGCGGCCGGCCCGATCCGTCCAGGTCAGCCCCTCTTCAGGGGAGAAGCATTTCGCATCCACAAGGGTCCCGTTGGTGATTTTTTGGAGAACAACCCCCTTCCCCTTGACCATCACCGGGACATCGCCCGCCGGGAAGATCAGCAATTTGCGATTGCTGCCGATGGTCGCGAGGTAATCATTCGGCCCTGGTGCCGCTGTCAGAAGGCGGCAGACTTGTGCCTCCGCCCCCGCCGCGACATTCAGCACCTGTTTGCCCTTACGCGTTGTCGCCAGCACGTCTTCTTCGGGGACGAATAATCCGTGACCGGCGCTACTCGCCAGAAGCAGGGTGCGATCACCCTGGTAGAGAAAAACGTCGATCAGATCATGCTCATTGGTGAGGTCGACCATCAACCGAAAGGGTTCGCCATGGCCCCGCCCCCCAGGCAGATCCTTGACGTCGAGGGCAAAGAACCGCCCATTGGTTGATACAAGGATCACCTTATCCGTCGTCATTGCGGGTAAGACGAAGCGGCCCTGATCGCCATCTTTATATTTGATGCTCGCCTTGTCCTCGACATGCCCTTTCAGCGCACGCACCCAGCCTTTCTCGGAAATCACGACCGTGACCGGCTCTTTCTCGATCAATTCGTCGAGGTCGACCTCCTCTGTAATCGGCGCATCGCTGAGGGCCGTCCGCCGTCGTCCCAGATCCGACCGGGGGTCGAAAGACTTTCGCGTTTCCTTGAGCTGACCGGCAATACGCTCCCACTGGATATCCTCCGATTTGAGGAGAGCCTGGAGATCCTTTTGCTCGGCCTTGAGATCCTTGTGTTCTCGCTTCAGCTCCATTTCCTCAAGCTTCCGCAAGGACCGAAGACGCATATTGAGGATCGCTTCGGTCTGGATCTCGGACAGGTCGAAGGTCGCCATCAGTTCGGCTTTCGGATCGTCCTCGTAACGAATAATCCGAATGACCTCATCGAGATTGAGATACGCAATCAAAAATCCGTCAAGGATCTCGAGCCGGTGCGCGATCTTATCGAGGCGATACCGGGTTCCCCGCAGCAATACGTCGCGCCGGTGATCGAGAAACGCCTGAAGACAGTCGCGCAGACCGAACACGCCGGGGGCGCCATCAGCGCCAATGACGTTGAGATTAAGGCTCAGCCTGGTTTCAAGGTCGGTCAACTTAAAGATCGCCGCCATGACGGTCTCGGGGTCAAGGGACCCTGCTTTAGGCTCCAGCACCAGCCGGATGTCCTCTGCACTTTCGTCCCTGACATCGGTCAAGACCGGCAGCTTTTTGGTTTGGATCAAATCGGCGATGCGTTCGACCAATTTGGATTTTTGGACCTGATACGGAATTTCCGTCACGACGATCTGATAGCGTCCACGGCCAAGGTCTTCGGTCTCCCATCGTGCGCGGATACGAAAGCCGCCCCGACCGGTGGCATATGCCTCGGCCAGATCATCCTTGCTCTCGATGCAAACACCGCCGGTGGGTAAGTCGGGGCCCTTGACATAATTCAGCAAGGTCTCGGTTCGGGCATTCGGCGTCTTGATCAGATGGAGGCACGCATCGATCAGTTCAGCAACATTGTGGGGCGGGATATTCGTGGCCATCCCCACCGCAATGCCGCTTGACCCATTGGCGAGCAGATGCGGAAAGGCGGCGGGCAGGACAACTGGCTCTCTCCCCTCGCCGTCATAGGTCTCTCGGAAGTCTACCGTATCGTTGTCGATGCCCTCAAGCAGTAACTCCGCCGCTTCGGTCAGACGACATTCTGTATACCGCATTGCCGCTGCATTATCGCCGTCGATATTCCCGAAATTGCCCTGCCCATCGATGAGCGGAATACGGACGGAAAAATCCTGCACCAGGCGAACCATCGCATCATAGATCGCCTGGTCACCATGGGGGTGGTAATCCCCCATCACCTGGCCGGCGACCTTTGCCGACTTGCGATAGCTACCGCCCGATCCAAGACGCATCTGGCGCATGGCGTAGAGAATCCGGCGATGGACGGGTTTCAAGCCGTCGCGGATATCCGGCAACGCCCGCGCTGTAATTGTGGACAATGCATAGGCAAGATAGCGTCGCGACAACGCTTCGCCCATGGGCTCTTCGATGATGGTCTCCGGGCCAGCCGGACGGTCGGGGGTTTTCGTCGGTCGTTTCGCCATGTCGCGCTGGATAGGGCGTTTGGCGCCCGAGGGGAAGAAGCCCTTGGGTCTTGGAAAGGCTCAGTCGCTCGGGCAGGGAATTTCACGACAACGCCCGGCTGCCCCCCGTCTTCGGCGATCATGGCGGTGGCGACTTAGGCCGTCCGCCCACCAATCTTACCCCTTTTGCGATCATCGCTTCGCAGCGAGGCCAGACCGCCCCGGCTTAGTTGCGGCGTATCCTGTAGAAATGGTGGTTTCCCAAGGTCACCGTCCGCGTCATCTTCTCCGCCCAATAGGGGGAGACCCGTTTGGCGTGGAAGCTGGTCGCGCCATTCGTGGGATCTTCTATTTCCCCAAGCAGCAATTTACGGGCGAGCACGCGGGCATTCTCCCATGCGTCAGCTTCTCTCGGCGTGTCCGGGAGACTGTCGCACCACCAAGAAAATTGGCAGGGGGGGTCGCTGCCGCCATCCTTGGTGACCCCGCAAGCGGTGTCGGGATAGCGCGCTGCCTCCATCCGGTTGAGGATGACGTGCCCCACCGCCCACAGGCCCGCATCGGGCTCGGCGCGGGCTTCGTGATACAGCGCGAGCGCCATGCATCGAATTTCACTGTCAGCGATGGCAGGGGCCGGGTAATCGCTCGGCGCCCCGGTCACCTCCGACAGGCTCACGGCCTCATGATCGCCTTCCCCCTTTTCGGAATCCTTGGCCTGATCGCTCTTTGGAGACTCTGGCAGGGAAGGATTGAGCCGAGGCCCCTCCTCTTGATCTTCTGCGGGCGGGTCGGTTTCCGGTCTTTCCGGCGCAGGACTACAGCCCATCAGAACGCTGCCGAGCAACAGACCCGCCGGGACGATGACTTTTGCGAAATTTGCCATATCCATAGCTACGATCTGGCTTGCTTTGGCCGCTCCGCACAGCTTTTTCTGCAACGCTCCGTGCTTTCAAGGCGTTGATGAAGGCAAGATCCGATAGGAATAAGGAGCGATTGATGGCCGGAATCACAAAGCTGAACGCAGAAGACGCGGTCCCCGGACCTCAGGGACAGGCCCTCGCCGTTGAAGGAGAGGGGGTCGCCCTACGAGTGTGGAACGAAGGCCCCGTGGAAAAAGCCGATGACCACGCCAGCGACTATGAAACCTTGGGCTATGTCATTTCCGGTGAGGCCGAGCTCAAATCCGGCAATGACACGCTCCATCTGACGCCGGGGGATAGCTGGCGTGTTCCAAAGGGGGTCCCGCATCGTTACGTGATCAAGACAGCGTTCAGCGCGATTGAGGCGACCTCTCCCCCCGCTCGGGGGACATCGCTTGGCGGTCACTCAACCGGATAAGGCGCTGTCCTAGGGCTAAGCTGATCTGCCCGAGGATTGGCCTTTTTTTACGGCACCGCCCTGAATGAAGCGATGGCGCTCGGCGGTGATCGATTGCTGGAGGCCCCGAAGGCCAGGCGCCGTCACCTCCTCCCGCTTGAGCACCTCGATCGTCATCACCGCGAGGCGGGTGAGGTGACGGCGGGTGTCGGCGGAAAGGCTCGCCGGCTCGTTATGGATGACACAGAGGGTGCCCACAGCCCAGCCCTGCGATTGGGTCAGCGGAAATCCGGCATAGGCGCGGATATGGGGGGGGCCGACGACCAATGGGTTGGTCGCGAAATTTGGGTCACTAAGGGCGTTCTCCACGACCAGAGGCGATTTATTCTTGATCGTATGAGTACAGAATGACGCCGAGCGGCTCGTCTGCTCTACCGTAGTGCCGACTTTTGACACAAAGACCTGCCGATTGAGATCGACGAGAGAGATGGCGGCAATCGGCCACTCGCTCAGTTCTGCGGCGAGCGCTGTGATCTCGTCCAAGACCGGATGAGCCTTCCCCGAGAGGAGGCACAATCGGTCTAAAGCGGCGAGGCGATCGATTTCTTCAGAATGCACCCAAAAAGCTCACTACGAAGGGAAGCGTTCTTTTGGGCCTACCGCATATAAGTTTGGAAAATTGTAATAAAGTTGGTTGACTGAAGATGACTGCCGCTCCGGCATGTCTCCGCCCTTGACTATATCCGATTAACTGTTTCCGCCTCTATGCGTCAGGTCAATCGGTGTCGTGAAGCGCCACTAAATGGTTGTTTTATCACATTTTCTTTAGGCGACCGCTTCCCGCTTCGCTCGAAAAGGGTCTAATCGCCCGTCATCGCCTGATGGGCGGCAGGCCCCGTCATCAGAAAATCAAAGGTCTCGTCGAGGACGCGATCATCGACCGGCTTGCGGACCATCTGGCAGCCATATTGGGTGCACAGACCTTTAACCTCATGATCTTCGCTCGCGGTCACAAGGGCGAACGGAATCGCCTGGCGGTGAAGCAGGCGGGCGACAGCGTCCCCCCGGTCGCCGTCCGCGAGACGATAATCGATGAGCGCCGCGGTCGGAGAATGGGCGGCAATGGCCGCCTCTGCCTCGCTGCTACGGGTGTAGGGACCGTCGACGGCATATCCCTCTTCCTCCGCATACTGGATGACGGCCGCCGCGAGCAAAGGATCGTCCTCCACCAGCAATAGCGTTTGGGGGGGACCTGGGCGGGCGTGGAAGAAACCGGAATAAGCCATGGGAGCAGAACAAATTAGGAAAGGCAGGAGTTCCCTATCAGCGGGAAATTATGCCGCCGAAGGAACGATGAGGGCCCTCTCCCGGTGCCCCGTTGCAGATTCTTCCACGCGCTGGAGTTGTGGTGCGGCAACGAACATTGCTAAGGATTAGGGAGAGAGAGAGCGCGCGTGACACACCCGTCCAAACCACAGAGCGGACCTACCGCCGACGATACGCCGAAGGGGGGCACGCCCGGTGCATCCGGGCCGCGACTTGACGGTCAGGTCGATAATTTGGCGGAGGGGGACACCACGCCCATTCCCGCCAAAAATGACGGCGTGCCGGACGCCCAGATCGGCACCCCCAAACGCCCAGCCCCCAACCCCTTCCCCCCGAATGGCCGGCCCCAGACGCCCCATAGGGAGGCACCAATGACTGCAGGCCAAGACGTCCCACAAGAGATCCCATGGCGCGCAGCGGGGGGATTTTGCGTGGGCGCGGCGGCGGTGCTCGGCGCGCTCTTTGCCGGGCTTGCCTTGTTGCAGGGGGAACGTAACGCCCCAAGCGAGCAGGAGAAGTTCCTCAAATCGGTACAACTCCAAAAAGAGGTCATCTCCCATGCGCGGGGGATATTCGGCGAGATGGGGCAGTCGAGTGCTGTCGCCTTCCTTGCTGAGGTCGGTGGCGATGAGATCACCCACACCCTTGATTTGTCCAATCTGCGCGTGCGGACAATCGATCTCGTCGAAACACGCTTCACGAATACGAATATGGCAGGTCTTGAGGGGATCCTCCTCAATCTATCCTCCGCCACCTTGCGTCCCTCCTCGATGAATAATGCCCGGTTCCTTTTGTCCGATGCCAGGAACGCCCGGATCACCATCCCAGAGCGGGAGACGGTCAGCTTTGAGGGGACACTGCTCGATAATTCGACAATTGAAATCGGCTCTGACGCGATCCTCATGCTATCGGGAAGCACATTAAACGGCGCGCAATTGCGCTTCGATCCCGGGGCGATCTTGATTGCCGATCGCTCCGATCTGTCGGACATGACCTATACCGGCGCGGCAATGGGCAGCCTGGTGTTCGACCAGGTCTATTTCCCCGGTGAGGCGCCGCCGGAATGGCACGAAGCCGGAACCATCTGCACAGGGACGGCTGAAGAAGGCTGTCAACCGGATTTCCAATTCGCCCCAACCCTATCGGCGATGATCAAGCGCGCCGCCGAAAAGGTCGCTCAACACAATCCCTTCCCCGGCGCAGGATTCCGCCAGTTCGATGCGGCGGCGCATGATCTGTGGACGTGGCGCGACCTGACGGGACAATATGAAATTGCCGCCGACCAGATGCACGATGCTGTGCCCCTGCCGGCCGTGATGGTCGAGCCGCTCGCCCATCCCATCGTCTGGTGGACCCACGACATGGTCCTTCGATACAATCGGCTTCTGAAGCAGAGATTTGCCGAGGCCCCTGTCCAGACGGGCGGCGCCCCATCGCAAGGGTCGACCGTCCCTCCCCCAAGCGCTGCGGCCCCAGACCAAGACACGGCGGATCTGGCCTGGCTGCGGGCCACTCTACTCGACCCCGGCACAGCCCAGGAGGCGCGCGGCTATTTCCAAACAGCCGGACCAGACGCCTTGGCCGCGGCCCTTGATGCGCCTTACGAGGACTTTCCTGAAATGCTGGCGCTGCGGCGGATTTTAGGGGAGATCGCCGAAGAGATGAAGGCGGAGGACGGGCCGGAAGCGATCGGATCCCCTGCTCCTTCCCCCCCCGGAGAAAAGAAGCTTTTGGTCGAAACCGCACCGATGATGGTCCCGGAAATGGCGGCTGCCATGGTGATGGCAAGGGCGGGGGATATCGACTATTCCGAAGAAGCGACCGCCGAGGACAGAAAGGGGGCAGCGTCGGTGGCGATCCTCGCCGAGGCGCTTACGGCGAATGAGGCGCCCCTTATCTTATCCGAAGGGGCGACCGACGACGACAAGGAGGCCTATGTCGTCCAACTCGGCGCCTACAGCAATTTCGCCAATGCGAGCCGCCATTTTGGGCGTCCCTATGCCAAGCTGACCTCTGCGAGCTGCGTTCCCAGCGCACCTAACCGCAATGCTCGGTCAATGCCCGATCCTGTAAGTGCCGCCTGCGCACCGAACAAAGCGGCCCCTCAGAAACTAATCGTGTCAGGTCACTCATTGGGGACGAAACCCGTCGCGATCGGCAAGGTGTCCTACAGCTACGATGCGGCCAAGGGGAAAACTCTTTACCAGGTCACCACCCCTCCCCTTGGGTCAAAGCTGGCAGCGGACAGTGTGTGTTCATCCATCCGGGCCCAGAACGGCGATTGCTTCGTTCGTCCGGAAAAAACCGGGGCAAATGACCTGGCCTCTTTCGTCGCCGCGGCGTCTCGCCGAGACGGCCTTACCGATGCCGCGGTCGATAGTGCGGCCAGCGCCGAGATTGGGGACTAAGCCCCTTCGTCCGGCGCGAAGCTGTGGAGGGCGGCGCGGCCCTTGGCGATCCGGTCGAGGTCCTGCAACTCTCGCAAGAAGATCTCAAGGCGGCTGAGCGGGATCATGTTTGGGCCATCCGAAGGCGCACTGTCAGGATCAGGATGGGTTTCCGCGAACAGGCCGGCCACGCCCACCGCGGCGGCGGCGCGGGCAAGGGTTGGCACCATTTCCCGCTGTCCGCCGGAACTTCCCCCCTGGCCGCCGGGCTGCTGAACGGAGTGGGTCGCGTCGAAGATGATCGGCGCCCCTGTCTCCTCCGCCATCGTCTTGAGGCCCCGGAAATCCGTTACCAACGTATTGTAGCCGAAACTGGCCCCTCGCTCCGTCACCAGGACGCGGGAATTTCCGCTGCCGGTAATCTTGGCGACGACATTGGTCATATCCCAGGGGGCGAGGAACTGGCCCTTTTTCACCTTGATCACCCGCCCCGTTTCGGCGGCGGCGACCAACAGATCCGTTTGCCGACACAAAAAGGCCGGAATCTGAAGAACATCGACCACTTCGGCGACCGGCGCGCATTGGGCCCGTTCGTGAATATCGGTCAGCACCGGGACCCCGAGGCGCTCCTTCACTTCGGCAAAAATAGGAAGGGCTTCGGCCATGCCGATTCCGCGGCGCGCTGACAATGACGTCCGGTTGGCCTTGTCGAAACTGGATTTATAGACAAACCCGATCCCCAGCCGATCCGTGATCTCCTTGATGGCGCCCGCCACTTCGAGGGCGTGGGCGCGGCTTTCCATCGCACAGGGCCCGGCAAACAGCATGAGCGGAAGATGGTTTCCCACACGCACATCGCCGCCGGGAGCGGTGATGGTCACCTCTGACTGTGCGGCATGGCCGGTCATGGCAGTCTCCTCTTGATCTTTCCCTTAGATGAGGAAAGCCGCCCTCGCCCGCAAGACAACCCGCCCTTGTCGGTCTAGCTTTAGGCCGAATGGAACGGAGCATCAGCGAATGATCTATATCTGGCTCAATGCCGTACCTATCCTCATCGCCGCAGGCCTTGGATTTGCGTTCGGGGCCGTGTGGTACCAGGGCTTCGCCACGTCATGGCGGCGCGCCGCCGCCGTGGAAGGCACGCCAAGCGCCGACCCCCGAATATTGATCGTCACCTTCGCCGCCGAAGCCTGGCTGGCCGCGATATTGGCGGGTGCGCTTATCCTGATGCCGGACCAGGCGCCCCTGTGGGTCATGACGACGATGACCCCCCTGATCATTTGGGGCGGTTTTGTACTGCCAACGACGCTCGTCAATCACCGTTTTCAGGGGCGTCCTTGGCGCTTGACTATCATCGATGGCGGCCATTGGCTTGGGGTAATGGTGATCCAAGCGATCACCATGCAACTGATTGGGTTGTCCGCTCCGCCCGGTCAGGGCTACCCCTGAGGCTGGATATCTGGATAAAGTGCGCCGTGAAAATTGTGCGGCGCATATAAAGAGAGTAGAAACGGCCACTGTCCTTTACGGCCTTAGCGCCCTAGATGATGAGGGTAGTCAGAATTCGGGAGTTTTGTCTGTTCGACGAAATGCGAAATAACGGCGAGGTTCGGGCGCCCTATCATCTCGTCGCGAAGTGGCTCGATGATATTGGCCTCGATCTTCTATCCGTGCGCGCCGAAGAAGCGGAGGCGATTTTCCGCCGCATTGGAATTACCTTCGCCGTCTATGGGGAGGGAGGAGACCCAGAGCGGCTTATCCCCTTTGACTTGATCCCCAGGGTTCTAGGCGCCAGTGAATGGGATCGTCTGGCTGAGGCCATCAAGCAGCGCGCCAAGGCGCTCAATGCCTTTCTCTACGATATCTATCATCGGCGGGAGATCCTGCGCGCCGGGATCATCCCAGAGCGATTGGTGATCGAGAACAGCGCCTATCTGCCCGAAATGGTGGGCTTCGATCCCCCCGGACGGGTTTATAGCCATGTCGTCGGTGTCGATCTGGTCCGGACGGGAGAAGCCGCCTTTTCCGTCCTCGAAGACAATTGCCGCACGCCTTCGGGCGTCTCCTATATGCTGGAGAACCGGGAAATCACCATGCGGATGTTTCCCGAGCTGTTCGGGGACGGAAAGGTCAGGTCGGTCGATACCTATCCCCATGATCTCCGCCGCACCCTCGAAGAAGTGGCGCCCCCGGCCTGTACCAATAGCCGCCCGGCGATCGCCGTCCTGACGCCAGGGCCGTTCAATTCAGCGTATTACGAACATTCCTTCCTCGCTGATCTGATGGGCGCCGAGCTTGTCGAGGCGCGCGATCTTGAGGTTCATGAGGGACGCGTCTGGCGACGCACAACACGCGGCCTTGACGTGATCGATGTGATCTATCGCCGGATCGACGATGCGTTTCTCGATCCCCTGATCTTCAACAAAGAAAGCGTTCTGGGCGTGCCGGGGCTGATGAACGCGTATTTGTCCGGTGGGGTCACTATTTGCTCCGCCCCGGGCGCCGGGGTCGCAGATGATAAAGCGATCTATACCTATGTCCCTGACATGATCGATTTCTACCTTGGGGAAAAGCCGCTCATTCCGAATGTCGAGACCTATAAACTCTCGAACCCGGACGACCTCGCCTATACCCTCGATCACCTCGATAGCTTGGTCGTCAAAGAAGTGGCCGGGTCGGGCGGATATGGGATGTTGATCGGCCCCCGGTCCACCGCGAGCGAGAGAAAGCTTTATGCTCAGCGGATCGAAAAGGACCCGGCTGCCTTTATCGCCCAACCGACCCTCGACCTCTCGACCGCCCCCACATTGATCGGGGGGGAAATCAAGCCACGACATGTCGATCTCCGCCCCTTCTGTCTTGTCGGCAAGAATGTGCGGCTGACGCCTGGGGGGCTCACCCGTGTCGCCCTCCGCGAAGGCTCCCTTGTGGTCAATTCCTCGCAAGGGGGCGGGGTGAAAGATACGTGGGTGTTAGCGAAGGACCCCTCCTGATGCTGAGCCGGACCGCTGGAAATCTCTACTGGGTCGGCCGCTACGTCGAGCGATGTGGCGCCACCGCCCGCCTGCTCGATATGGGCGCCCGGATGACAATGTTGCCCGGGGCCTCTGAACGGGGCGATTGGCAATCGGTGCTCCGGGCGGCGGGGGTACCGTCCGATCCCGAGCGGGAGGATATGCCCGACCAGGCCGAAGCTCTTGAGCACTTGCTGCTCGATGGAGAAAACGGCATTTCGGTTCGCTCCTGCATTACGCTGGCACGAAATAATGGCCGGGCGGAGCGGGCTGCCATGACCACCGCGATGTGGGAGGCGTTGAACGATCGCTGGCGGCGCCTCGACCATGTTAAAGTGGCCGACGTTTCGGCCGGCCTGTTCGATTGGCTCGATTGGTGCCAACAACGGACCGCCACGTTCCGCGGCACCCTTGAAACCACCATGCTGCGCGATGACCGGTATGAATTCGTCCGCCTGGGGAGTGCCCTTGAACGGGCGGCCATGACCCTGCGCCTCCTTGAGGTCAAATATCGCGCGCTTTTACCCGAACGGGACGTGGCCGGCGGTGGACGCGATATTTATCAGTGGACAAGCCTATTGCTGGCCTCATCCGCCATGCGAGCGTATTACCACATCTATGCCAGCGATTATACGCCCTGGAATATTGCCGATCTTCTGGTGCTCAACCGCGCCTTTCCGCGGTCGATTGCGTTTGCCATGGACGAGGTCGGGGGCGCCCTCGATCGGCTGGCCACCCTCTATGATCAACGTCACCCCTGTCACGACACAGCGGCGGCGCTACGGTCTCGCCTGGCGAAGGCGACGATGGATGAAATCTTCGCGGACGGCCTGCACGAGTTTCTTGAGGATGTTCTGCAATCGGTCTTTTCCTTGCATGTGCAAATCGCCGAAGGATACGGTTTCTCGTGACACGTCTGATCGTCCGGCATCAAACGATCTATACTTATGTACCGCCCGGCGGGCGGGCGGCAATGCGGTTGCGTTTGTTCCCAACCTCCTACGCCACGCAAGAGATCGGCACCTGGCAGGTGACCGTCAACGAAACGGCGATTGAGCCGAGTTACCGAAATGCCTGCGCTATCCCCGAGGCGCTGTGGGCCCATGATGGCCCCACTAATGAGGTGTCGATCATCGCCACGGGGGTCATCAACCGCGAGGAAGATGCGGGGGTGATCAAAGGCCTGAAAGAGCGGATGCCGCGCGGCGTCTTCCTTCGGCGAACCCCCCTGACCACAGCGGACAGCGCGGTGGAGGCCCTTGCCGATGACATCAAAGGCGACACCGTTCTTGAGACCCTGCACGCGCTTTCCGCGGCGGTCAGGGAAGCGGTTGCCTACACGTCCAAGTCAACAAGCATGGCGACCAGCGCGGCCGAAGCTTTAGCGCAGGGCACAGGGGTGTGTCAGGATCATGCCCATGTCTTCATCGCCGCGGCTCGCCATCTGGGCATCCCTAGTCGCTATATCGCGGGCTATTATTACGCGGGGCAGGACGAGGATTTGAGCGAGACCCATGGCTGGGCGGAAAGCTTCGTCCCGGATCTGGGGTGGGTCGGGTTTGATATATCGAATGAGACCTGTCCGACGGCTGCACATATTCGCCTCGTTTGTGGCCTCGATGCGGATGATGCCGCCCCGATCAAGGGCCTTATCAACGGACAATCCAACGAGACATTGAAGGCCTCGGTGGCGATTACCAGCTCATCGTCGCAGTCTCAGCAACAACAACAGCAATAAGTCAGAGAGCGGTTCCCGGGGCTGGACGCCGACGACCTGGCGGCTACCTCCTCGCTTGAGGAGAGCCGTCTATGACCGATCCCGTCATCCTGTGGCTACGCGAAGATCTGCGCTTCGACGACAACCCCGCCATGCGCGAGGCGGCGGCATCCGGCGCCCCCGTCCTCTGTCTCTATGTACTGGACGACGCCACCGCCGGCGATTTTGCCATGGGGGCCGCCCAGCGATGGTGGCTGCATCATTCGCTTTGCGCCTTTAAGGAGGATCTTGAGACCCGGGGGGGTGCCCTCATCCTCAGGCGCGGTAAGGAGACCGAGATTGTCCCTGCTCTCGCAAAAGAGATCAAGGCAAGCCACGTCTTCTGGAACCGCCGCTACATGAAATGGCAAACCGATCCTGATACGGAGATCAAATCCGCCCTTCAGGATATGGGGATAAAAGGCATAAGCTGTAACGGCCGCCTTCTCTATGAACCCTGGGAGATCGAAACAAAAAGCGGCGATCCGTATAAAGTTTATACGCCCTATTGGAAAAGTCTCCAGCAAAAGGAGGGGCCGAGGGCTGCCCTGCCAAGGACGGATAAGCTGAACGCCCCACCATCTCTTCCGTCGACAGATCGCCTCGACGATTGGAACCTCTTGCCCCGGTCCCCCAATTGGGCGGAAGGATTTGAGCCCGTCTGGACCCCAGGGGAAAAAGGCGCCCGTGCACGACTGCGCGCATGGCTCGACACGGATGCGGCATCCTATGATGACTGCCGCAATCGACCCGACCAGGACCGCACGTCTCGGCTTTCCCCTCACCTTCATTTCGGTGAAATCAGCCCTGTGGTGCTCTGGCACAGTGTCTCAGATGCCATGGAGGCAGGCGATATCCCCAAAGATCAGGGAACGTCGTTCCTGTCAGAAATCGCGTGGCGCGAATTCAGCTATCAACTTCTCTATTACCATCCCACCATGCGCGACCAGCCGCTGATGGAAAAGTTCACCGATTTCGAGTGGGACACAGACAAGAAGGCCCTCAACGCCTGGCAGCGAGGACGAACGGGGTACCCCATCGTCGATGCGGGCATGCGGCAATTATGGACTGAAGGCTGGATGCATAATCGGGTGCGGATGATCGTTGGGAGTTTCCTTGTGAAGGACCTGCTGCTCGATTGGCGGGATGGGATGAGGTGGTTCTGGGACTGCCTTGTCGATGCGGACCCCGCGAACAACACCGCCTCATGGCAGTGGATCGCCGGATGCGGCGCGGACGCCGCCCCCTTCTTCCGAATCTTCAATCCCACGACTCAAAGTGAAAAGTTCGACCCGGATGGCGCCTATATTCGCCGCTATGTGCCGGAATTGAGGGATCTTCCGACGAGATTCATCCATGAGCCCCGTAAGGCGTCTACCGCTATTTTGAAGGATGCCGGTATCGTTCTCGGCGAGACCTATCCTGACCCCATCGTCGACCATAGCGACCGCCGAAAGCAGGCTTTGTCGCGCTATGAAGCGATCAAATAGGCAGCGGCCTCGGGGATTCTTCACCGCAGGAAACCGTTGCCTCACCATAGACCTGCATGCCTACGCTGAAGGGCGCGTTTCTGAGAAGGAAAGGCGCTTTATCCGGCGAGATAGGCAACCGCTTTGAGTGATGGGCGTGCCCCGCTCGCAAAAACACCTAAGTCTTGCTCTGGTTCGCACGGCAGTGACCGAGGTCGACTGGTCAGACGGCATCGACAAATGAACCAGAGAGCGCCGCCCCCTTGTTCCGAAGAGCGAGCGACTCCATAGAGGGAGACTATATTGGGGAAGTGGCAGAGTGGTCGAATGCGGCGGTCTTGAAAACCGTTGGGCTTCACGGTCCCGGGGGTTCGAATCCCTCCTTCCCCGCCAGCACTTTTTCGCTCACGCGCCGAAGGCGCTCCGCGGGGGCGGCCTGACCGGCCGGGACGCGGTCGCGTCCTTGGGTACTGGAGTTCGAACTTACTCCCTCTCCGTCCGCCAGTTTCCATCTTGCGCTACCGGCTTCGCCTACTTGAGCGCATGGCTCCGAGTTCGAACTTCGTCACTCACTCTCCGCCATTGTTGATCTCACGGCGCGCGGCGCCTCCGATGGGGCGGGCTGACCGCCCGAGCCGCCGTCGCGGCTTTGGGGATCAGAGCTCACCCCCTCTCCCCAGCTCCCGCCATTGTTGATCTCACGGGCGCGCGGCGCCTCCGATGGGGCGGGCTGACCGCCCGAGCCGCCGTCGCGGCTTTGGGGATCAGAGCTCACCCCCTCTCCCCAGCTCACGCCATTTTGGATCTCACGGGCGCGCGGCGCCTCCGATTATGGGGCCTGACCGCCCAACACGCGTCGGTGATCAAGGCCCCCATAGAGCGCACGCCCCGTCAGGTCAGGACGCGTTGCGGCGCCTCCACCCCATAGGCCCGCGCGCGCGCCTCGCTCAGATGGACTTTCCGCGGATCATTCCCCGCCCAAGCCATGACTTTGGGATCCATGATACGAAACCACAGCGGCGGAAAGGCCACGAGAAAGAGCGCACCAGGATAGCCGGTCGGCAAACTCGGGACATTATCGAAATCCCGCAAGGCTTGATATGGCCTCGCCGGATGGGCGTGGTGATCGGAATGGCGCTGGAGATGGTTCAGGATGACGTTCGACACCAGGTGATTTGAGTTCCAGGAATGCCACGGCTGGCACGGCTCATACCGCCCATTTTCCCGCTTCTCCCGCAGGAGGCCGTAATGCTCCAGATAGTTCACCTGGGTCAGCGCATACCAGCTCAAGAAATGTTGGATAATGAGAAAAGGCAGAACAATCCACCCAAGCCACGCGATCAAAAGGGCACCGACCAGGATCGTCACAGCGTAGACCTGCAACACATCATTCCGCCAATGGAAAAAGGGCAGGCCCTTCGCGGCGAGACGACGCTTTTCCTGTTTTAACCCCCCGATTAAAGCGCCGGGCAATTCGCGACATGCAAATCGATAGACCGACTCCCCCAGCTTGGCGGACGCCGGATCCTCAGGCGTCGACACCCAGGTATGGTGATGCCGATTATGTTCTCCGGTAAAGTGTCCGTATCCGGACACAGAGAGCGCCATCTTGGCCCAAAATCGATTGAGCTTGTCTGTACGGTGACCGAGTTCATGGCCAATGGTCGTCGTATTCCCCAAAACGATTCCCATACCCCACAACAGGGCAATGACAGCCCACCAGGGGATATCGAAGGTCGCAAGGACCCACATTTCCATCACCAAGGCAGCAAAATAGGCCGGGACCGTCGCGTAAAGGACATAATCGTAATAGCGGTCCTTCGCCATGGCGGGAACGACCTCTTCGGGCGGATTGTGGCTGTCGTTCCCCACGAGGGCATCGAGGAGAGGGAGAAGACCGAAAACGATGAGCGTCGGTAGCAATAGCCACAACGGATTGTGATCGATGAACCCAAAGATTGTGAGGGGGACAAGCCCCACCGCGGGGACAATAAATACATTCAGCCAGCCCAAGCGCTTGCGATCAATATAGGTGACCGCCTCGCCATTGTCTTTCACGCCTACAAATTGCATACGTCATCTCCCGATCGCTGAAGTCTTTTGCTTCATTCAGTTTTGAGGGTGCAGCTGGACAACCCTATGCGATCCAGCACACAATCCTGATTGGTATAAAGTTCACGAAATGATGACAGTGTCAACATCGAAAATGTGCGGGGGTCCCCGATGACGGAGCAGCCCCCCGGAGACAGCGATCGTGAGATGTCTCCCGATCCCAAGGAAGCAGGAGGCCGGTACCATCACGGCAATTTGCGCACCGCCTTGCTCAACCGCGCGATCGAAGTCATCGATGCCGAAGGGGTCGAAGGCATGTCGTTGCGCAGGTTAGCGCGGGATCTTGGCGTCTCTCACGCCGCACCGGCCCGGCATTTTCCGACAAAGGCCGCCCTGCTCTCGACCATCGTGAAGGACGCATACCTTGACCTGACGGCAACGGTGGTGAAGGCCGCCGCCGGCGATCTCGACCCAAAGGAAGCGGCACGGCGAGAGGTCAAGGCGGCGTGGCAATGGGCGGCCGACCACCCTGCCCGCTGGTCAGTGATGATGAACCCCGATGTCAGCCGATTCGCGGATGAGGATCTGCGTCTCGCCCTCGCCGCCTTTGTCGATGTCGCCGCAAAACCTTTGTGGCGGATAAAAGCTGCCGGTCAGTTTGCCACCATCCCCGACGATCAGCTCAAATTATTTGCCTTCGGCGCCACCATCGGGATCGCCAATGCGCTGACAGATACGCTGTTAAAAGAATTTCTGTCTGCCGACGATGATGGCCTCCTCCAGGAGAATTTGGCCTCCCTCCTCTTCCCGATGATGTGAGACGCGCCCCAACACCCGCCGGTGCCGTGCAGCGGCGATGCCGAGGTCTCTCCCCTCCCCCCCGCGCCAAGCGAAGGGAATGGGAGAGAGGACGAGGGGCCCTTTTAGGCGACAATGTCAGAACAGCGATGAGCGATCAATTCATCGACAACACCAGGGTCCGCCAGGGTTGAGGTATCGCCCAAACTATCGATGCTGTTTTCCGCGATCTTCCGAAGGATCCGGCGCATGATTTTTCCCGACCGGGTTTTAGGTAATCCGGGGGCGAACTGGACCTTATCGAGGATGGCGATGGGGCCGATCTCCGCCCTCACATGGCGGATCAAACCACGACGGAGATCGTCATCGCCCTCCTGCCCCGCCTTCAGCGTCACATAGGCATAGATCCCCTGCCCCTTGAGGTCGTGGGGATACCCCACCACGGCCGCTTCGGCGACGGCGGGATGGGCCACCAGGGCACTCTCGATTTCCGCCGTCCCCATCCGATGGCCGGACACGTTCAAGACGTCATCCACCCGGCCCGTGATCCAATAAAAACCATCGGCATCCCGACGACAGCCATCGCCGGTAAAGTAATTCCCAGGGTAGGCGGAGAAATAGGTATCGATGAACCGTTGATGGTCGCCGTAGACCGTCCGCATTTGGCCGGGCCAGCTGTCGCGAATGACGAGATTTCCTTCGGCAGCGCCGGTCAGTTCCCTGCCCTCCGCATCGAGCAATGCTGGGGTGACCCCGAAAAAGGGATGGCTCGCCGCACCGGGTTTTTGATCCGTGGTCCCAGGAATGGGCATCATCATCGTCCCGCCGGTTTCCGTCTGCCACCACGTATCGACAATGGGGCATCGCGCTTCCCCGACCGTGCGATAATACCACTCCCACGCTTCGGGGTTGATCGGCTCCCCCACGGTTCCCAAAAGCCGCAAGCTCTTGCGAGAGGTCGCCTGCACGGGCGCGTCACCTTCGCGCATCAAGGCACGGATCGCCGTGGGGGCGGTGTAGAAGGTCGAAACCTGATGCTTATCGACCACTTGCCAAAATCGGCTGGCATCCGGCCAGGTCGGCACCCCTTCGAACATGACCGTCGTCGCGCCATTGGCCAAGGGTCCGTAAACGATGTAACTATGGCCCGTAACCCATCCTATATCGGCCGAACACCAATAGACGTCATCTTCCTTGAGGTCGAAGGCGTATTCATGGGTCATGGCGGCCCAAACGAGATATCCTCCCGACGTATGTAGGACGCCTTTCGGTTTCCCAGTCGACCCGGACGTATAAAGAATGAAGAGCGGATCCTCCGCTCCCATAGGCACAGCGGGACATTCGGCGGAGACAAGGGCGGCACAATCCTCCAGCCAATGGTCTCGCCCCTCCACCATTTTCACTGGATCGTCGGTGCGGCGGATAACCAACACGGAATGGACATCCACCCCCTCTTGCTCACACGCCCGATCAACATTGGCTTTTAGCGGAACGGACTTGCCGCCGCGCACGCCCCCGTCGGCGGTAACGATCACCTGGCTGCCACAATCGATCAAACGCCCCGCCAGCGCCTCCGGCGAGAAGCCGGCGAAGACGACCGAATGGATCGCCCCGATGCGCGCACAGGCCAACATTGCCACCGCCGCTTCGGGGATCATGGGAAGGTAGAGGGTAACCCGGTCCCCCCGTTCGACCCCAAGGTCTTTCAACACATTGGCAAACCGGCACACCTCTTCGAACAAGTCGCGATAGGTCAGGGTACGGCTTTTCGATGGGTCGTCCGCCTCCCAGATAATAGCGGGTTTGTCACCTCTGGTTTTCAAATGCCGGTCAAGGCAATTGGCCGCGACGTTCAAAACGCCGTCTTCGTACCATTTGATCCGAAAATCCTGTAGGTCGAAGGATGTGTCTTTGACCTTTGTGTAGGGCTCTATCCAGTCAAGTCGCTGCCCCTCCCGCGCCCAGAACGCGACCGGGTCGGTCTCCGCCTCCTGCCGCATCGCCAAATAGCCGGCAGGATCGAGATTGGTCTTCTGGGCGAAATCGGCGGGAACGGGATGGACCCGTTCAGCCGGTGCAACGGTCTGTTCAGCAAGATGAGCCATGCGGGTCTGTCCTTTCAGCGATCAGAATGCGTATTTTGTGGAAAAGGTAAGACGCGTAATCGTGCCATCGTCACCGGCTTCGTTTTCGCGCATACCGAAGAGCAACTCCGTGCCCACCGTCGTCTTGTCGGCGACGTCCCATAACAGCGCGCCGTAGGCCGACTGGACCGACTTTGTCGCGCTCCCCGCGATATAAGGGGGATGATCCGCCCACAGACCGGAAACACCAAGATTGATCCGGCCCGATCCCGCAAAGGGGTGTCGCCAGGCGAACAAGCCGCCATAGGATGAGATCGCCTCGATCTCGCCGGTCACCGGATCGATGGCCGCACCGTTGACGGCGTTGAGGCCGACATATCGGCCAAGCCCCTCGCCCCCGAAGAGGTTGAAGCGGATATCGTCCTTCGCCCCGGCGTTGAGACGCCCCGAGACGCTTAAGCCATACCCGATATCGTCCTCCTCAAACCCCGGCAGATCAGCCCTCAACTGGCGGCCGATCGCCGCGATCGAGATATTCCCAAAGGCGCCCTTTTCGTTATAGCGCACGATAATGTCCGGCAGCGCATTGCTGTCCGCTTCGATCCGTCCCCCCCCGATATCCGTGATCGTCGTATCACCATTTTCAAGGGCAATCTGAAGCTTGCCGGCGGTATAGCGAATTTGAGGTTGGCGGACGAACGCCATCCCGTCGGACAGAACCAGAAAGCTGGCGCTTTCCGGGATCGCGCTTGTGTTTTGGAAGGTGGTCCATTCTTGGCCGACAAGCCAGGGACCTGAACTGACAAACGCGCGGCGCAGGCGCGGACTATAGGAATTGGACACCCGCTCATTGCCCTGGAAAGACCCAAGGAAGTCCATTTCGACATAGCCTTTGACCTCCCGCTCTCCGACGGTCTGTTGGCCCTCAACGAAGAGGCGAGAGGCCTCCGCCGTGAGATCCGTGACCGTCTGATCGTCCCCTCCAATCGGCGTGGCACCGGGGATATAGAAGTCACGGGCGATCGATGAGGACGCAAACGCCCCGTCGCTCAGCATCGACACATGGGCATCGAGATCGACGAAACCGCCAACCCGGACCTGCGGGCCCGGCGCGGGCGGGGGGGTCGCGCCGCGAGGGGCGGAGGCGAGCGTTTCGACGGCGGGACGGGTCGGCGCAGGGGTCTGGGCCGCAAGGGCGGCCTTCATATCCTCAACCATCGCTTCGAGTGCGGTGATCCGCGCCTTGAGATCTTCGGTATCCTGCTGCGCAAACGCCAATGATGGCGTAATGGCGGCAGAAGCAAGCAGTGCTGTGAGAATGCTTTTCACCTGTGTTCCCTTTGTCCCTGTTTTTCTCATATTTTTTAGGAAGTATCCGCTGGGAGGCCGCCTGACGAAATTGGCGAATGGGCGTACGACCAAAGTCTTAGTGCCCTCGACTCTGACGCCGGGCGCATTAGAAAAATCGAAAAAGAGTGACGCGTAAGACGTCACCTGATGGGAGGTAATCATGACGCAGCCTCGACGCGTGCTGATCGTCGACGACCATCCGCTCTTTCGCGATGCCCTGCAGTTCGCCCTCGAACGAACCGGGCACGACAATGTGACCGCCATCCAGGCAGGATCGTTGGCCGAAGCCTTCTCGATCATCGGCCCAACCAGCGAGAGCGAGCAAACGGACCTGATCCTGCTTGATCTCAATATGAGCGATACAGAAGGGTTCGACGGTCTGACCCGGCTCCTCAGTGCCGCAAGAACGGCGCGCGTGGCGGTCGTGTCAGCCACAGAGACGGCGGAAGCGTTCGCCACCGCCAAAACCCTGGGGGCTTCCGCCTATCTGCCCAAGAGCCTGCCGCTTCCTCAATTGACAGAGGCCCTCACCCTCCTTCTGGAGGGACAGGAATGGTATCCCACCGCGACGCAGGCAGCGGATGATGTCTCCGCGGCGGCCCGCAACCTGGCCCAGCTGACGCCGGCCCAGCGGCGGGTGCTGAATGGTCTCGCCGCTGGCCTTCTCAACAAGCAAATCGCTTACGAGATGGGGATCTCCGACGCCACGGTGAAGGCGCACATGACCGCGATCATGCGAAAGCTCGGCGCCACGAACCGGACCCAGGCGCTATTACTCTATCGCGAGGCCGTCGCGCTCTAGGGTCTTTGCAAACGAAATGGGCACCGGTTCGCGGGAAGATATCTCGATAAAACAAGGGCCTTGAGACGTTTCACGACGTCGATTGACCTGAAACGGCTCTAGCGCCCTATTCGGCTGCTTCTGGCCGCGCCATCACGGCGCGCTCAAGAAACGACCTCAGGGCTGCCGGGTCGACCGGTTTGCGAAAAATCGGGATGCCCATACTCGCCGCTTTCTCCGACACCTCCGGCGCCGAACTCGCCGTCAGCAGTGCACAGACCATGCCCCCCTCTTGTTCCTTCAGAGCAGCGAGTAGGTCAGCCCCCTCCAGTTGAGTGCCGAGGCGCTGATCGGCGATGACAACCACCGGCCGCTTTGCCGTCACGAGGTCCATGGCCTGATCGGGATTTTCGGCAAGATAGACGGTGCAGCCAAAACTTTCCAACAAGGCCGCCATGCCTTCACGGATCGATTTTTCGTCATCGACGCACAAAACGTTCAGCCCGCGAATGGCCTCACCCGGATCGACGGGGGCGGGCGATGTGGCGTTCCTAAGGCGATTTGGCTGCGGCGCCGCCATGGGCAGGGTGACAGCGAACAGGCTGCCTTTGCCGACCGTCGATCGAACGGTCATCTCGGCCCCCATCAAATCCCCCATGCGTTTGGCGACGGATAGGCCAAGGCCAGCCCCTCTGATCCCGGCATTATCCGTATCCGCAAAACACCGAAATTCGTCGAACAGGGCCGGCAATTTGTCGGCGGGGATACCGGGCCCTGTATCCCATACCTCAATTCGGACCCTGTCTCCCCGCGCCCGTGCGCCGATCAGGACCCCGCCCTTCACCGTATAGCGACGGGCATTCGAAATGAAATTGCGCAGTATGCTCTCCAGGAAATGGGGGTCGGCGTATACGGCATGGCGGGTTGGCACCATCCTGATCCGCAATCCTGCCTGAGTCGCCATCGGAATCGCCTCTTCGACAAGGTCTTCAAACAGGAGGTTAAGGGGGAGGCTGACGGGCTGGGCAACGATATTCCCCTGGTCGAGGCGGGAAATATCGAGGAGGCCCTTCAGCAATCCGTCTGCCGATTGAATAGCTCGGTCCGTCTTCACAACAAGCTCATGGTTGCGCGGATCCGGGGCGGTGATCGCGCCGAGGAACAGTCGGGCGGCGTTAAGCGGTTGGAGAAGATCGTGGCTTGCCGCCGCAAGAAAGCGGGTTTTCGACGCATTGGCGGCCTCCGCATCCTTCATGGCCGCGTCGCGGTCTTCGGCCATGCGTTCCAGCTCGAAGGTCCTCTCTTGGACGCGTTCTTCGAGGGTTTCATTCGCTTCGATAAGAGCCTGCTCGCGGCGCTTATCCTCGGTGATGTCCGTGAAGGTCGTGACATAGCCGCCCCCGGGCATGGGGTTGCCGACAATGCGGAGATACCGCCCCCCCTCCATGGATCGCTCGAAATAGTGCGGCCGACCTTGTTGCATATGCTGAAGGCGCCGTTGGATCTCCTGGGCGGGATTTCCATCCTCCACCCAGCCCCTGGCGATATTGTGCTCGATCAATTTCCCGATCGGGATCCCAATCCTGAGGAGATCCTGCGGATAACGAAAAAGCTCGACATAGGCGGAGTTCCAGGCGACCAACCGCTGCCTGCCATCGACCACGCTGATCCCCTGGCTGACATTCTCCAACATGGCCTGCAGCATGTGACGATCGAATCGTTCCGCCTGGGTCCGATGATCGAGGATGTCGAGAAGGTCGCGGAACGCCACATCCCCCCCTCCGATGGCCGAGGCCATGACCACGCGGGCCGAGGAGGCGCCAAGCGCACTGGCAAGTAGCCGCTCTGTCCGTTGGACCAAGCGCCAATCGGCGGGACCATTGCCGTCGGTAAGGACGCCTGTCTCCTGCCCGAAGCGGGCAAAGGCGTGATCGACCGCTTCCCCCGAAAGGAACCGCGCAGCCAGAGTTTTAAGGCCATTTGGGCTGATCCCCTCCGCCTGCCGGGCCACAGGCACCTGCTCTGGCAAGCGTACCGTTCGGTCGCCGGTAAACGCGGTCGATTGGATACGGTCTCGCAACCGTTCGGGCCGGCGTAAGGACACCCCTATATAACACAGAAGATTCGCCAGAAGGCTCCAAAGCACGCCATGGGTCAGGGGATCATCGATCTGACTGCCGAATAATCCGTAGGGGTCGAGCATGGCGGGCATGACCGCCTGGATGGTTTCGACACCGATGATCGAGGGCAGGAAGAGGCAATAGACCCAAATGGCCATACCGAGCCCAATGCTCGCCAGGGCACCTGCTGCCTTCCCGGCGGGCCAAAAGACCGCCCCGATCAGCGCTGGGGCGAATTGGGCGGCGGCGGCAAAGGAGAGAAGCCCGATCTGGGCCAGGGCTTCGCTGCCGGATACCCGGGTATAGCCATAGGCCAGGGCCAGGATGATCCCGATCACCCACCGCCTGAGGGTCACAAGCCGGGTGCCCGAATTCCCAGAGACGCTCGATAACCGCCCGACCCGCATCAATCCGGGGACCAGCACATCGTTGGTGACCATCGTCGAGAGGGCAATGACAGAGACGATGACCATGCCTGCGGCCGCCGACAGCCCCCCAAGGAACACAAAAAGGGCGAGGGCCGGCGCATCCAGAAAGAGCGGTAGGCTTAGAACGTAGAGATCGGCGGGAACGCCTGCCGGCAGTAGCCCGGTCCCGGCGATCGAGATGGGGACCACCACGACGGAGGTCAGGGCCAGATATAGCGGGAAAAGCCAGCGCGCCCGGCCCAGATCGGTCTCAGATTGACGTTCGATAATGGCGACATGGAATTGACGCGGCAGGCAGATGATTGCCGCCATGGAGAGAAGGGTGATCGTGATCAACCGTGCCGAGACATCGGTGGCGGTAAAGGGGGCGGCGGCCGCAGCGGCTTGAGCGGGGGCGATCTGCGGAAGGGCCCAAAGAGAGAGAATGGCAACGGCAACCAGAGCAATCAGCTTGATCATACTTTCGACCGCCAGAAGCCACATCAAGCCGGGATTATACCGTGTCGTATCGGACTGGCGCGTGCCAAGCAGAATGGCGAACAGAGCAAGGGCGACGGCGGCGATCAGGATGGTCTCGCCGGAGGCCTCCGACGCTTGCGACCCTTGCGCCAGCGCTTCGAAACTCATCCCCACCGATTTCAATTGGAGGGCGATATAGGGAAGACTGCCAGCCGTCGCCGCCAGCGTCACGAGCACCCCGACACCGCGGCTCTTGCCATAGCGCGCCGCAAGAAAGTCAGAGAGCGACGTGATGCTCTCTTTTTGCGCGACCTCGGAAATGCGCCGCAAGATGACGGGCAGGAACAAGAAGACCAGGATCGGGCCTAGATAGATCGGCAGATATTCCCAGCCGCTGGAGGTCGCGGTGCCGACGGCGCCGAAATACGTCCAAGACGTACAATAGACCCCAAGGGCCAGGGCATAGACGGTCGACCGCTGTGCCGGCGATCCCGCGTCACTCTGGCGATCCCGACGCCACGCCACCGCCAAAAGCCCGCTGGCATAGAGTAAAGTGACCCCAAGGATCAGCCAAACCGGCATATCGCCGCCTCCTTTCCCGCCACAGTGACGGATATTCCCTGCCCAAGACAAGTTCGCCAAAGGTCGGGACCGAACACGAAAACCCCCGGCGTGGGCGCGCCGGGGGTCAGCGAACGTCTGGCGGAGGTCGTGGAGGCCTTGTCCGCCAAACGTCGATGCGCCTTATTCGGCGGGGATGGGGGCGAGCCCCTCCTCCCCATAGTCGCGGTCAGGCTGCATCCCCTTATCGGCAATGCCATGCGGCTCGCGGGTGCCGGGGATACGGATATCCTCGACAAGGTCGACGATATCCTGCGGCGGGGCGGCCGTGATCAACGAGACCCCAATCCCGATCGCCAGGCTCATGAACATGAACACAAAGCCGATCCCCTCGGGCGACACGCCGAACAGATACTGATCAGGGGTGCCACCGCCGAACTTAAAGTAGACGATGTACCAGAAGGTACTGATCAGCCCGGAGAGCATCGCGAACACAGCCCCCTCCTTATTCATCCGTGACCAGAAGATCCCGAGAAAGATGATCGGGAACAAGGACGCCGCCGCCAGACCGAAGGCAAAGGCCACCACCTGCGCCACAAAGGGGAGAGAGGTCGCAAACAGCCCCAGCAATCCCGCCGCGACGACAGCCGCCGCCGCCGAAGCCCGCGCGACGCGCAGCTCCGTCTTGTCGGTCATCATTGGGAACAAGGTTCGCCGGCAAAGATCATGGCTGATCGCCGAGGAGATGACCATCAGAAGCCCCGCGGCCGTCGAGAGCGCCGCTGCGAGGCCACCGGCCACCACCAGCCCGATCACCCAGCCCGGCAGGGCCGCGATCTGCGGATTGGCGAGGACGAAGATATCGCGATTGGGATTGACCTCATTCTCGATCCCATCGGGGCTGTTCGGCCCACGATATTGCATCACCCCGTCGCCATTCTTGTCCTCAAAGGGCAAGTAACCGCTCTTTTCCCAATCCTTGTACCAGGCCGGAACGGGCTTGCCCCCAGCCGCCGTGATCGCTGCCGCTTCGGTGGCGTAATCGACATCGTCGGTAATATAGGTGGCGCCATTGACTTGGTCGATAAAGTTCAGCCTGGCAAAGGAGGCAACCGCTGGCGCCGTGGTGTAAAGCAGGGCAATGAAGACAAGGGCCCAGCCCGCCGAATACCGCGCCGCCTTGGCATTCTTCACGGTGAAAAAGCGGATGATGACATGAGGTAAGCCCGCCGTCCCGAACATCAAGGCACCGGTAATGGCGATCACATCAAGCATTGATTTGTCCGTGCTTGTATATTCCCTAAAGCCAAGATCGGTAAGGGTCGTGTTGAGCTTGGCCAGCATCGAGACGTCCTCTCCCCGAACATTCGATACGAAACCCACCTGTGGAAGGACATGTCCCGTAATGATCAGAGAGATGAAGATCGCCGGCACGGTATAGGCGAAGATCATCACGCAATACTGGACCACCTGGGTATAGGTCACCCCCTTCATCCCGCCTAAGGTCGCATAGAAAAAGACGATCACCATCCCGATGATAATCCCCCATTCAAAGGGCACACCGAGGAAGCCGGAGAAAGCAACGCCGACTCCTTTCATCTGTCCTGCAATATAGGTGAAAGAGACGAACAAGGCGCAAATCACCGCCACCACGCGGGCGAAGGTGGAATAGTACCGATCACCGACAAAGTCGGGGACGGTAAATTTGCCGAATTCCCTCAAATACGGGGCCAAGAGAAGCGCCAACAGCACATAGCCGCCGGTCCACCCCATGAGATAAACCGACCCCCCATAGCCCATAAAGGCGATGAGGCCGGCCATCGACAAAAACGAAGCGGCGGACATCCAATCCGCAGCCGTGGCCATGCCGTTGACTGTCGGATGAACGTCATGCCCCGCGACGTAAAAATCATTCGTACTGCCCGCACGGGACCAGATTGCGATCCCTAAATAGGCAGAAAAGGAAAGAAGGACGAAGAACCAGGTCCAGACTGTTTGATCCATGACTTAGCCTCCCAGCCCATAGCGCCGCTCAAGCCGGTTCATGGCAAAGCAGTAGATAAAGATGAGGGCGACGAAGACATAGATCGCGCCTTGCTGGGCAAACCAAAACCCCAGCGGTGCGCCGCCGATTGAAAATTGATCTAAGAACTCCCGGAAAATAACGCCGGCCCCGTAGGAGACGGCGAACCACACCGCGAGGAGACCGACCGTCAAACGGAGCGCCGATGACCAATAGGCCTTGGCTTCGTCAGACGTCAGTCTTGGT
The DNA here is from genome assembly GCF_000152825.2 of Parvularcula bermudensis HTCC2503. NCBI lineage: Bacteria > Pseudomonadati > Pseudomonadota > Alphaproteobacteria > Parvularculales > Parvularculaceae > Parvularcula > Parvularcula bermudensis. The sequence goes on along the minus strand of NC_014414.1, from coordinate 1,831,571 downwards.
TTTTTTTGGACGTCACTCATGATCGATCCTCCCATCCGTATGCGCCCCTTATGGACGCATTTTGACAGGGGAGAGACTCCGTCAGATACGCGCTTTGCGCTAGAGCGACTTTGGTCGTAGCCGCTTCAGCGGCGCGCCCCATCGCTCAACATGCCATGAAGATCGAAAAAGAGCGGCCAGCCGCCCTTTTCCTATTGGGGGGTGGGGACAAAAGGCATAACGGGCCGCCCCCCCCGGCAGCAAAGCCCGTCGAGGGCTATGCGCCCCCGGCAAATCGGCGACAGCGGGCGCCATCGCCCTTGACCGGTGGTGCACAGATCAAGGGCGTCCCGGGGGATCAGGCCCGGGGGATCAGGGACGGCCGATCGAACTGTAGACAAACCCCTTCGCCGTCATTGTCGCGGAATCGTACACATTCCTCAGATCGACAAAGACAGGCTGGTTGAGCAAGCCTTTGACGCGGTCGAGATCGAGGGCGCGATAGCTCTCCCACTCGGTCAGAATGACCACTGCGTCAGCTCCTTCGCTGGCGTGATAGGGGCCGTCACAATAATTGACGGCTTCAGGAAGAAGATGCTTGGCCTCCCCCATTCCCTCGGGGTCATGGGCCCTGACAGTCGCGCCGGCAGCGATCAGGCCGGGCACAAGGTCAAGGCTTGGGCTGTCACGCATATCGTCCGTATTCGGCTTGAAGGTAAGGCCGAGGACCGCGACGGTCTTGCCCGAAAGCGAGCCGCCGAGAGCAGCGGCCACACGGTCGACCATCCCCTCTTTGCGTTTTTTATTGATATCGACCACCGCTTCGACGATCCGCACCGGGCTGTCGTGGTCCTGGGCCGTTCGGACCAGCGCAAGCGTATCCTTCGGAAAGCACGAGCCGCCATAGCCCGGCCCCGCATGGAGGAATTTTTTCCCGATCCGTCCATCAAGACCGATGCCTTTGGCGACCTGCTGGACATTCGCCCCGACTTTTTCGCAGAGATCGGCAATTTCGTTGATAAAGGTGATCTTGGTCGCCAGAAACGCGTTGGCGGCGTATTTGATGAGCTCAGAGGTCGTCCTATTGGTGAACACGATGGGTGTCTCATTGATGAACAAGGGCCGATAGAGCTCGGACATCACTTCTCGCGCTTTATCATCCTCAGCGCCGACCACGACCCGATCGGGCCGTTTGAAGTCGTCGATCGCCGCCCCTTCCCGCAGGAATTCAGGGTTCGATGCGACGGAAAAATGGGTACCCGGCAAAAAGTCAGGGCGCACCTTTTTGATGATCGCCTCGACCTCGCTGCCCGTCCCGACGGGGACCGTGGATTTAGTGACGACAACCGTATAGCCGTTGATGGCTGCCGCAATTTCCTCTGTCGCCGCATAGACATAGGACAAATCCGCATGGCCATCGCCGCGGCGGGAGGGGGTGCCGACCGCAATGAACACGGCGTCCGCTTCCGGCACGGCATCGGCCAGGCTTTGCGTAAAGCTCAGCCGTCCCGCATCCACATTTTTGGCGACGAGCTTTTCGAGGCCAGGCTCATAGATCGGGATTTCCCCGCGCTCGAGCCGCTCGATCTTGGAGGCGTTTTTATCAACGCACACCACGGTATGCCCGAAGTCGGAGAAACAGGCCCCCGACACAAGCCCAACATAGCCGGTCCCGATCATCGCTACCCGCACACGTATCTCCTCTTCGCTAAGGTGGCTGCATTCGCCCTTGCAATAGATGGACCCCGACCGCGCGCCCGCGTCAAGGCTGTAAGCGTCAAGGGTTTCTGGACGGTGTGCCCATCCCCCTCACAATCCCGCCAGATCCCGTCCGAAGGGCCGTTTTACCCGACGCCCCATCAAGGGAGGGCCACGCCCTTTTAGTTCAACAATTCTTGACCCATTGACGCTTCGCCCTTACAGCCGGTCAGCGGCAAGATGTCATTGAGGAGCGAGGCACATTGGTCGGCATTCCCCTGACAACAATCTTGGACGAGGAACGTCAACAGATGCCGGACGGCCGCCACGTCGACGGCGTGGTAAATCTGCCGCCCTTCCCGGCGGGAGATCGACAGGCCCGCCTGGTGAAGCGCCCTGAGATGAGCCGACATCAGGTTGCGGCGAACCCCCAGGCGCGCGGCAATTTCGGTCGCAGGCAGCCCCTTGGCCCCCTCGGTAATCAACAGGCGGAATACCCGCAGGCGGGTTTGCTGAGCGAGGGCGCCAAGCGCTGCGACGGCATGAGAAATTTCCATCATGGTTTTCTATCCTAACACCTTGAGGGCAACAATATGACAAAGCGATCGCAATGGTCGGCGCTCTTGTCGGGGGGACTCTGTGCGGGCGGGGGGCTTCTTGGTGCCGCCCAGGCCGAGCCAGTGCGCTTGGCGGACGCCCTGGGGGGTGGCGAGGCGGTTCAGATCGAGGGCGAGACCCGCTTTCGCTATGAAAGTCTCGACGGCCAATTCCGGCAGGGACGCACGGGGAGCGATCAGCTTCTGGCCATCCGCACCCTGCTGAAAGGCTCGATCGATTTAGGGCTGGTGCGCTTTGGGGGCGAGCTTCAGGACAGTCGAACCTATCTGGACGATCGCGGCACCCCCCTCTCCGTAGGGTTTGTGAATGCCCTCGATCTGCTCCAGCTCTATGCCAAAGTAGAAGGACCAAGGATCCTTGGCCCCCAATCCGAAACCGAAGTGACGCTCGGCCGACAGACCATCGCCATTGGATCGCGGCGGCAGATCGCCCGCTTCGACTTCGCCAATGTCATTCGGCCCTATACCGGCGTGCATTGGGTATCGACCACTCCGTCGGGGGACGAATTTCACGCTGTCCTCGCCGCCCTGGTCGACCGTCGCCCAACAGACCGCGAAGGCCTTAGGGATAATACCATTGTCGCCGATCAGGAGCAGTGGAACCGCCGCTTCTGGGCGCTCCATTACCGGCGCGCGGATATCGCCCCGACAATCGTCGATGACCTATGGGGGGAAGTCTATCTTTATGGGTTCGACGAAACCGATACGGACGGGACGCCAACGGCCAACCGCCATTATGTCACGCCGGGGGCACGGTTGCTGAAAGCGCCGGTCCGGGGGCAGTGGGACCTCGACCTTGAAGGCGCCGTTCGGCTGGGCAAAAGGCGGGCCACGACGGACCCGACCGACACGGAAGATCTAGATACGCGCGCAAGTTTTGGCTTGGCTCGTCTCGGCTATACCTTCGATGCGCCCTGGTCGCCGCACCTCGCCGTGCAATATTATTACGCTTCCGGCGACGAGACCCCCGGCGACGATGACTACGGACAATATGAGCGTCTGTTCAATGGGAGGCGTGGCGATTTGAACAACACATCGCTGCACGGCCCCCTGACCCCCGCCAATCTGTCCGCCCCGGGGGTCCGCTTTTCGGCAAAACCCAGCCCCCGCACCGATATGCGGCTCCACTATTCAGCGGCGTTTTTGGCATCGGATACAGATAGCTTCGTTATCGCGGGCTATCGCGATCAGAGCGGCAGCGCAGGCGCCTTTATGGGGCATACGCTTGATACGCGGGTTCGGTACTGGCTCGTCCCCGGAAATGTCAGGCTGGAGGTCGGGACCTCAGCCTTCCTCTTCGGCGAGTTCCTGGACACCGTCGAAGGTGGCCCTGAGGGCGACCGCACCCTATTTGGGTACGGCCAGCTCACCTTTCATTATTGAGAACGCTACGCCCCTTTGGTGAAGCGTTGGGCGTCAGCGACAAGCGTGTCGACGATCTCCGGCTCGGCCAGGGTCGAGGTGTCGCCAAGTTGGTCGGGGTGCCCCTCCGCAATCTTCCGCAAGATACGCCGCATGATTTTCCCTGAGCGGGTCTTTGGCAGGCCAGGAGCGATCTGTACACGATCAGGCGTTGCCACCGGGCCGATATCCTGCCGCACATGCTGCCGTAGGGTCTGGGGCAAATCGTCGGTCTCCTGAACGTCACTCTGAAGGATCACGTAACAGTGAATCCCCTGGCCTTTAACATCGTGGGGATAGCCAACGACAGCCGCCTCAGCCACGGCAGGATGCGCCACAAGAGCGCTTTCAATCTCTGCCGTGCCCATCCGGTGGCCAGAGACATTCAGCACATCATCGACCCGCCCTGTGATGCGATAGTCGCCTTCGGCGTCCCGATGGGCCCCATCGCCGGTAAAGTAAGTGCCGGGATAAGCAGAGAAATAGGTATCGATGAACCGTTGCGGATCGCCGTAGACGCCCCGCGCCTGGCCCGGCCAGCCCGCGGTGATGAGGAGCAGTCCCTCCGCGTCCCCCTCAAGGCGATGGCCTTCCTGGTCGACGAGGCTCAATTCGATACCCGGCAGAGGGGCGGTCGCCCAGCCGGGCTTATCCATCGGCTCATCGGGGAGCGGGGTAATCATGATCCCGCCCGTCTCGGTCTGCCACCAGGTATCGACGATCGGGCACCGCCCCTCCCCCACGACATCATGATACCAGCGCCAGGCCTCTGGATTGATAGGTTCGCCCACGGATCCCAGCAATCTTAAACTCGACCGATCATGGGCTTTGACGAAGCCATCCCCCTCTTTCATCAATGCCCTGATCGCTGTCGGCGCGGTATAAAGAATGGTGACGTTATGTTTCTCCGTCACCGACCACAATCGGCCGGGATCGGGATAGGTGGGAACGCCCTCGAACAAGAGCGATGTCGCACCGCGAGCGAGCGGACCATAGACCATATAACTGTGGCCCGTGATCCAGCCGACATCCGCCGTACACCAATAGATATCCTTATCCGGATCGATATCGAAGACGAGACCGAATGTATAGGCGACATAGACAAGATAGCCCCCTGTACTGTGGATGACGCCCTTCGGCTTGCCGGTCGACCCCGACGTATAGAGAATGAATAGCGGGTCTTCGGCGGCCATGGGCTCAGCGGGACAATCGGCGGTGACCTCATCGCGCATTTCATGCCACCACAGATCCCGACCGGACACCATGGAAGTCTCGCCCCCGGTCACTTTCACGGTGAGGACAAGCCGGACACCTTCGGCCTTTTCCAAGGCTCGGTCGACATTGGCCTTGAGGGGGATCGTCTTGCCCCCCCGGCGCCCCTCATCGGCAGTGATAACAGCTGTGGCGCCGCAATCATTGATCCGGCTGGCAAGGGCCTCGGGACTGAACCCGCCGAACACCACCGAATGGATCGCCCCGATCCGGGCGCAGGCCAACATCGCATAGGCGGCCTCCGGCACCATCGGCATATAAAGGACGACACGGTCTCCCTTGTCGACACCCCGCGCCTTGAGGACATTCGCCATCCGGCAAACGTGGTCGAAGACCTCCTCATAGGTGATCGTCTCAGAGATTTCGGGATCGTCCCCTTCCCAAATGAATGCGGTCTTCTTACCGCGCGTCGCTAAATGCCGGTCAAGACATTCAGCACAAGCATTGAGAACACCATCCTCGAACCATTTGATGCGGAAGTCTTCTGCCTTCCACGACACATCGCTCGCTTTCGTCGGCATCGTGATCCAGTCGAGCACCGACGCCGTTTCGAGCCAAAAAGTGTCGCGGTCCTGGGGGTGGGGGCGGTCCTGTCTTCTTCTCATTGGCGCATTCCTCCTATTTGGGAGGGTGGGCGCGCCCGCCCTAAAGTCAATGGGGTCGCACAGACCCCACCGCCCCCATCATGTGGCGCTCGAGATCATGAGTTTTGCTTGGCCAGGCGCTCCCGATTCCAATCATCGAGTTTGCGCAATTGCCCGTGATTCTTTTTATGCACATCGAGAAGGAGATCGGTGCCGTTTTGGAAGAGACCGCGGAAGGCGGAGAACATCGCCCAGAACTTCGGCTCGATCGTCCGTGTCGCCCGTTTCTCCATCCCCTTGACCGCCGCCTTCGCCAGGCGTTCGGCGGGAATGGGGGTCCGCATAAAGGCCGGCAAGGCGCCTTTGATCATGTTCGTTGCAATCTCGTTGCCGCCGAACGCCTGCTCGATAATCGGTGTCTTGACCCAGCCCGGATAGAGCGCCCCGGCCTTTGCGCCGGACCCGGCGAGCTCCGCACGTAAGGAGCGGGACATCATCTCCACCGCCGCCTTTGACGTCGCATAGGGAAGATTGGCGACACCGTTGAAGAAGGAATAAACAGAGGCGGTGATCATCACATAGCCGTTATTCTTGACAATTTCCTCAAGGCACGGATGAACGGTGCGCCACACACCCATTATGTTCACCTCCATCACCTTCTCGACCTCTTCTCGCGAGGCGGTCAGCGACGTTGAGGGCGGATTGCCGGCGATGCCCGCATTGGCGAGAGCGACATCAAGTTTACCATAGGTAGCAACGGCTTCGTCGACGATTTCCTTCATCCGGGCCGCGTCGGTCACGTCCCCGGGCGCGACGAGGGCCTGGCCCTGCTGAAACTCGGCGGCGAGCGCCTTGAGCTTTTCCTCATCCAGATCGACCAGAACGAGATTAGCCCCCTTATTGGCAAGCTCCCGCGCTGTGGCGGCGCCGATGCCCCCCGTTGCGCCGGTAATCAGGACCACTTTGTTGTTCAGATCGTATTTGGCCATGAGGTGCCTCCCCTAATTGCGGCACCGCCGCTCTTACACTTGACGTTTTTCTGCTCTTACAGAGACCTCGCGCCGCATGCTACCCCGCTGTCGCCGGCGCATTCACAAGCGAAATGGGCACCGATCCACGTAAAGAGGTGCGATCAGAAGTACAGAAGACGGCTCATCACTCCAATTGAACTGAAACGGCTTCGTCCGAAATGAACTCAAGCCACTCATCTTCGGTAAGGATGTCGACGCCAAGGTCCTTCGCTTTGGTCAGTTTCGACCCCGCCCCCGGCCCGGCCACGAGATAATCGGTCTTGGCGGAGATCGACCCTGACACTTTTGCCCCAAGGCTCGTCGCCCGCGCCTTCGCCTCGTCCCGGCTCATGCGCTCAAGCTTGCCGGTAAACACCACCGTCTTGCCGCTGAAACGGCTGTCTTGCGCGGGTTTGGGCGGCGCGGCGGGGCTGATCTCCGCAGCCAGCCGGTCCAGGGCTTCGCGGTTGCGGGGCTCATGGAAAAAGGCCGCCAGGGCATCCGTGACCGTGTCGCCAATCCCATCGATCGCGAGCATCTCCTGACGGGCGGCCTCGTCCCCCTTCGCCAGACGGTCGCCAAGCCGGCAAAAGCCAGAGAGGGTCTCCACCCCTTGCGCGATCAGGCGCCCGTTCATCTCTCCGATATGCCGAATCCCGAGGGCGAAGATGACCCGGCCAAGGGGCCGTGATCGCGCGGCCTCGATGGCGGCGAACAGATTGTCGAGAGATTTTCGGTTCGTGATCTCCTTGGTCCACCTTGCCGGCTTTGTCGCGGTGGGGGCCAGGCGTTTATAGCTGTTCAAATCCGAGGTGCCGATCACATCGAACGTGCCCTGATGATAACGCGCCGGCAGCGTGAAGATGTCCGCGGGCTCGGCAATCATATGCCGCCCATAAAAATCCTCAATCTGTCGGGCGCCAAGCCCGTCGATATCCATCGCTTTCCGACTTACGAAATGCTTGAGTCGCTCGATCCCCTGCGCCGGACAGATAAGGCCGCCCGTACAGCGGCGCACGACATCCCGTTCACCCGTTTTTTCGTTCAGTTCACGCACGGCTTCAGAGCCACAGACGGGACAATGGGTGGGAAACCGATAGGGCTGTGCCTCCTTCGGTCGCTTTTCCGTCAGAACCGAGAGAATTTGGGGGATGACATCCCCTGCCCGCTGGACACAAACCGAATCCCCCTCCCGGACATCGAGCCGGGCAATCTCGTCTTCATTGTGCAAGGTCGCATTCGAGACGACAACGCCGCCGACGGTCACCGGACGTAGACGTGCCGTAGGGGTCAGGGCGCCTGTCCGACCAACCTGAATATCGATTCGCTCGAGAACCGTTTCAGCCTTCTCCGCACTGAATTTGTGGGCGATTGCCCATCGCGGTGAGCGGCTGACGGCGCCAAGCCGTTCTTGCCAATCGAGGCGATCAACCTTGTAGACGACCCCATCGACATCGTAATCGAGCGCGGCGCGCAGCGTTTCGATATGACGATAATGCGCGATGGCCTCCTTGGCCGTCGCAAAGGTGCCCATCAATTCATTGGTGCAAAAACCAAGGTCGGAAAGACGCTTCACCGCCTCGGTCTGGGTCTCGCCGAGGGGAGAGGACACCTCCCCCCATGCATAGGCGAAAAATCGTAAAGGGCGATCGGCGGTGATCGACGGATCCTTTTGACGCAAGGACCCGGCAGCCGCATTGCGGGGATTGGCAAACACCTTTTCGCCCCTGGCCGCAAAGGCGTCATTCATCGCTGCGAAGGCCTCTTTACCCAAATATACCTCGCCTCTGACCTCGAGAATCGATGGAGCCCCCTCAAGACGGGCGGGAATATTCTCAATCGTCGCAAGATTGCGGGTAATATCCTCCCCGACCGTTCCGTCCCCGCGCGTCGTCCCAAGAACGAACTTTCCCTCCTCATACCGAAGATTAGCGGACAGACCGTCAATTTTGGGCTCAGCCGTCAGCCTTAAGGGTTCTTCCTCGCCAAGCCGCAAAAATCGTCGAACTCGCGTAACAAATTCATCGACATCTTCATCCGCAAACGCATTATCCAGACTCAACATTGGGAGCGCATGGCGCACCTTGGCAAATCTGCCGCTGGGGGCGGTCCCGACCCTGAGCGAGGGGCTGTCCGCCCGACGCAAATGCGGAAACCGTGCCTCGATCGCCTCATTGCGGCGGCGAAGGGCGTCATAGGCGGCGTCGGTCATCACCGGATCGGCGTTCTCATAGGCGATGTCGGCAGCCGCCATTTCATGCGCCAGTCGGGCGAGTTCATCCGCAGCCTCAGCCTCGGACAATTCTTCGGGCAGCGTTGGATCGGTCACGCCGCGCGCTTCTTTTTGGGCTTTTTCCCCGACGCGCTGAGAAGCGCTTTGGCGGCCTCACGAGCGGCGTCGGTGATCTTCGCGCCTGACAGCATCCGCGCGATCTCCTCCACCCGTTCCTCGGCGGTCAGATGACGGACAGTGGTCTCCACAACGTGCTTGCCGGTCTTTGACACCTGGAAATGGGCGGCGCCCCGCGCCGCGACCTGGGGACTGTGGGTGACGACAAGCACCTGGGAGGCCGACGCAATCCCGGCCAGGCGTTCGCCGACAGCGTCGGCAACGGCACCACCCACGCCGGCATCGACTTCATCGAATATGATCACGGTTCGCCCCTCCCGCGCCACAAGCACCGCTTTGAGCGCCAGGACAAAGCGGGATAATTCCCCTCCTGAGGCGATCGACCCAAGCGGCCCCGGCGGTTGGCCGGGATTGGTCGACACCATAAAGCGCACCCGATCTGTCCCGGTGGGGCCTGCCTCTGTGGCGGAGAGCTCAACGACGAACCGGGTACGGTCGAGCTTCAGGGGGCGGAGCTCTTTCGCCATGTCACTTTCAAGCCGTCGGGCCGCCCGTCGCCGGGCCGCCGTCAAGGCAGCGGTCGCCACATCATATTGCGCTTTGGTCTTTCTGACCTCGACTTCGAGGTCGTCTCGCCGCCCCTCACTTTCCTGGTGGTCGCGCAACGCAGCCCTCACTTCGTTCAGCAGGGGAACGAGCGCGTCCGTGGGTCGCTGATATTTCCGCGCCGCGGCACGCAAGGCAAAAAGACGCTCCTCGATGGCGTTCAGTTCCTCGGGGTCGCCGGCAAAATGACCGGCCGCCAGATTGACGGCGTCCCTTGCCGCCTCGAACTCGGCAAGGGCGGCGTCGATACGGCCAACCGCCGCTTGCAGGAGAGCTCCCCCCTCTTCGGTGAGCCTGGCGGCAGCGCGTTCAAGCTGGGCCGCCGCCGTCGACAATCGCCGCGTTGGACCATCTTCTTCGAGCAAATGCGCGGCCTCATCGAGGTCGGCCCCGATCTTTTCGGCGGCCATCAGCACTGCCCGGCGTTCAGCCAATTGGGCCTCCTCTCCCGCTTGAGGCGCGAGAGCGGACAATTCCTCGGCCATATGGCGAAGGTAATCCGCTTCCTCATGCAGTCGTCGATCCGCCGACATCGCCGCATCGAGGCTGGCTATCGCGGCCCGGTGGGCCGCATCCGCCGATTGAACCGCCCGCAGCGCCTCTTCATGGCCGCCGAAATGATCGAGCAATTGCCGATGGGCGCGCTCGTCCAAAAACCCAAGCGCCTGATGTTGCCCGTGGATTTCGATCAATCGCCCCCCCACGGCCCGAAGGAGTCCCACCGAGCAGGGCTGATCGTTAATGAAAGCGCGAGACTTGCCGTCGGCATACTGAATACGGCGCAGAGTGATCGTGTCGTCCTCTGTCGACAATCCCCCCTCCTCAAGCGCCGCCCAGACCTCATGGCGGCGATCGACATCGAAGGTCGCCGCGACGATGCCTCGCTCGGCGCCATGACGGACCAGGGAGCGATCCGCTTTGCCGCCGGTGGCAAGGCCCAGACTATCGAGCAGGATTGACTTGCCCGCCCCCGTCTCCCCCGTCAGCGCCGTTAGCCCCGCCCCGATGGACAGTCGAAGCTGCGCGATCAGAACGATATCCTGGACATGAAGATTGACGAGCATGGCGTAGATGTTGAGCGATGGGTCATCGGGGTCAAGCCGTTCCCTCGCCTCGCGCGAGGGAGCGGCATAATCCGTTGATCTATCTAATGATCTTACTCGTCGCCGCTGAAATGGTCACCGAAAAAGTCGCCTTCGTTCCAGGTCGGCGCCTCGTCCGCATTGGCGATTTGCTTAGCGATTCGGTAATTCAGCTCCGCAAAACGGGCAGCGACATTATACAGAATCGGCAGGTCAGACTCGTCCGATGGCTGATGGTAATGATATGCCATAAATTTTTCGAAGCTCTCCTTGCCGCCATTTTCAAAGCCAAGGAAGAGGAAGATCGACGGCACACCGATCCGCACGAAATTATAATGATCCGAGCGGACAAAAAGCACCATCTCGGGCACCGGATCGGGGGTCAATGTAATCGACATCGAGGCGCCGGCTTCCTCGGCCACCTGTTTGAGGCTTGAATGGGCAGCCCCAAAAGCGATCACGTCAGTGAAGTCATGCAGCAGGATCGGCATGTCGAGATTGACATTCGCCACCATGGCTTCCCGCGGAATGGTCGGGGCGTTGGCAAAATATTCCGACCCCAAAAGTCCTTTCTCTTCAGCGGTCAATGCGAGGAAAAGAATGGACCGACGCGGCCGCTCCTTATCGGCGGAGAATTTCCGCGCCTCTTCGAGGAGGGTCGCTATGCCCGACGCATTATCCATCGCCCCATTGTTGATGCCATCCTGCACCGCCCCGGCAATCGTGCGGAGCTCCCCGATATGATCCAGATGGGCGGTGAGCACCACATATTCATCCTTCAGCTCGGGGTCACTTCCCTCGATCATTCCCACGACATTGGGGGAGGCAAAATCTTCGTGAACCGTTTCCGCGACGATCCGGACGCTGACATTGAGCGCCAAGGGCGCCGAGGCGGCATCGAGCTGGGCTGAGGTGATCCCGGCCGCTTTCAGCAATTTGGTCGTCCCCGGGCGGGTCAGGACGGCCGTTGCGGGCAAGTCACCACGGCGGTCTTCGGGGAGAATGACCTGCTCCATCGGCCGACGTACCCTGCGGTCGAGACCCGTATTATTTTCCGCGCCGATCGGGCGAATGACAATAAGGCCAGCCGCGCCATAGGCTCTGGCGGCTTGGACCTTCACGTCGAGCCGCGAGAAATGAGCCGCCTCCTCAGAGGGCAACCCCTCGGGCACCCCCTGCAGCACGGCGACAATCTTTCCGGTGACATCGATCTCGCGATAGGCCGTTTGATCGAAAACCGGTGCATCAAGGCCATAGCCCATGAACACAACGTCACCGGAGACATCGACCGTGGTCTCATAGGTGGAGGGAACCACCGCATAATCTTCAAAGCGCTGATATCGCTGGCCCGACACCGAGAATTCCGCTGTCCCCAAGGCGAGAGAGGCGCGGCGCAGCGGCACCGACTGCAAATAGGTGCCATCGTCCCCCGCCGGCACCAGGCCAATCTTTTCATACGCCGCCACCACATAATCCACGGCTTTGTCATAGCCTGGGGTGCCGGCCTCCCGCCCTTGATAGGCATCGCTCGCCAAGGTGGTCAGATCCGTTTTGAATCGCCGGGCCGAGGGGGATAAATCATCGTCGCTGAGAACGACTGGAGACGCATCGTCGCCCGATCGCGCAGAAACCGAAGGGTCACTCACACAGGCGCTGAGGACAACCAAAAGGGCAATTGCCCCAAACCGATCAAACATTACGCTTCCTTCGTGCGATCCCTAGGGCCCCGGAAAGGACCTTTCGGGTCAGCGCCCGTCCTTATAATATCGATTTTACAGAATTATCCGGATTGACGAGAACGATGGACGGCCTGTGCCGCTCCACCTCATCGGCCTCAAATTGGGCAAAGGCGGAGATGATCACCCGATCCCCCACATGGGCGAGGCGTGCCGCCGCCCCATTCAGCAGTAATTGCCCCGACCCCCGTTGACCAGCCATGGCATAGGTCGACAGCCGCGCGCCATTGGTCACATTCCAGATATCAACTTGTTCGTAGGGCAGTATCCCCGACGCCTCGAGAAGGTCTTCGTCGATGGCGATCGACCCCTCATAATGGAGATCGGTCATGGTGAGGGTCGCGCCATGAATTTTCGCTTTCAGCAGCGTTAGTAACATTGTCTTTTGTAACCTATGGCGTCGTTTCACGAGATATAGGGTGTAACACAGTTTTTTCAGCCCCACCCCGAGGAGAGAATATCGTCGTTGCGTACCATCATGGCGTAACGTCGTTAACTCCCCCTTGCCGATACGCAAGATCCCACAAGTGCCCGAGAAAGGCCTCCCATGAATCAAGAACTTGTCCGCGATTATTATGGAAAGACACTGCAAGCATCCGAGGATCTCAAAACCGATGCCTGCTGCACGGTCGAAGATATTCCGCGCTGGCACAAGGAGCTTCTTTCCAACATTTCCGACGAGGTCATGGCGAAATATTATGGCTGCGGCCTGATCGCCCCCCTCGCCCTTGAAGGGGCGCGCATCCTCGACCTTGGCTCGGGATCGGGCAGGGATGTCTACGCCCTCGCCCAGATGGTGGGGGCCACAGGAGAGGTGATCGGGGTCGACATGACCGATGAGCAGCTTGCCGTCGCCGAGGCCGGCAAGGATTGGCACGCAGAAAAGTTCGGCTTCCGAAATGTGTCCTTCTACAAGGGCACCCTCGAAACGCTCGATCAGATCGGTCTTGCCCCCGGGCGTTTCGATGTCATCGTCTCGAATTGCGTCATCAATCTATGTACGGACAAGCTGGCGGTGCTGCGCCACGTCAAGTCGCTCCTGAAGCCTGGTGGCGAGTTCTACTTCTCCGATGTTTATGCCGACCGCCGCCTCTCCGATGCCGTTCGGAACGACCCCGTGCTCTATGGCGAGTGCTTGGGCGGCGCCCTTTACTGGAATGACTTCATTTCCATGGCCAAGGCAGCGGGCTTTGCCGATCCACGGCTCTGCACCTCTCGCCCCCTGACAGTGGAAAACGACGTGCTGCAAGATCGCTTGGGCCAGGCGCGCTTCTGGTCTGCGACCTATCGCCTCTTCAATCTCGAAGGATTGGAGCCCGCCTGCGAGGATTACGGTCAGGCTGTCATCTATCGCGGCACGGTGAAGCATGCCCCCGACGTTTTTGTGCTCGACGATCATCACCGGATCGAAACGGGCAAGATGTTTCCTGTGTGCGGCAACACTTATGACATGCTGGCGCTGTCGCGGTTCGCCGAGCATTTCGAGTTCTTCGGCAATAGGAACACCCATTACGGCATCTTCCCCGATTGCGGCACACCGGTCCCCTTCAGCGCCGAAGAGGCCGCCGAAGGCAGCGGCGGCTGCTGCTGACCGCACGGAGACCGGTTGTCTCCACGGCCGTCATGGTCATGCTGGTCGTCCCCCGACGGCTTTGAGGCAAGGATTCCTTGTGGGAGCGTGAGAAGCCCTGACTTGCCGTGCCCCCCTCCCCGTCGCCATATCCCCGGTTTCCTAAAGACGCCCACCTTGCGGCGGGCAGCAAAGCGGTCAGAGAAGAGGCCCCGATGTCAGCGTTTACCACCGAAACCGTTCGGTCCGTTCACCATTATACCGATCGCCTGTTCCGCTTTCGGACCACCAGGGATCCCGGTTTTCGCTTCCGGTCCGGCGAGTTTGTCATGATCGGCCTGCCCGGCGAGACCGGCAAACCCATTCTCCGTGCCTACTCGATTGCCAGCCCAGCCTGGGACGAGGAACTCGAATTCTTCTCCATCAAGGTCGAGGACGGCCCGCTGACCTCGAAATTGCAAAAGATCGCCCCCGGCGATGAGATTATCGTGGGGAAAAAGCCGACGGGGACATTGGTGCTCGATGCCCTGACCCCCGGTAAGCGGCTCTATCTGCTCTCCACCGGCACCGGATTTGCGCCCTTCGCCAGCTTGTTGCGGGAGCCGGAAACCTACGAGAAATTCGACGAGGTGATCGCTACCCATACCTGCCGGATCGGATCGGAACTCGACTATTCGCGGGAAATCATCGACGGGTTGGCGGACGATCCGCTGGTTGGGGACGAAGCCCCGCAAAAGGTGCGCTACGTCGCCTCCTGCACCCGCGAGGATTATCCGCTCAAGGGACGCATTACGGCCCTTCTCGATAGTGGAGAGCTGTTCTCCCATCTGGGGGTTCCCCCCCTGTCCCCGCAAACCGACCGCGTGATGATCTGTGGGTCGATGGCGATGATCAACGACACGAAAGACCGCGTGGCGGGATTCGATTTGACGGAAGGCTCAAACAGCAAACCGGCCGAGTTTGTGGTCGAAAAGGCCTTTGTTGGATAACTTGCCTAGAAAAAAGATCGGCGGCGTCAAGACTGACCTAACCCCCGGTCTCGCCTTATTTTATGCGGGGTTGCGGCCTGTCTTTGGGGGGCGTGACCTTGACAAAACATGGTTTACGTGGCCCCTGTCACTGGTCGGTTGGGCGTCAGGGGTTATCTCGTTCTTGAACGGATCACGCCATCAGCCGTTATGCTGTCTTGGCCTATGGGAGATTGCCAAATGAAATTTGTTGCACCGATTGCCTTTGCTGCCACCCTCGCACTTGTTGCCTGTGGCGGCGGTGAAGAGACCGACGCCGAAGAGGCGATGGAGAACGCGGCTGAATCCACGCAGGAGGCTGCTGAAGAAACCATGGAGTCCGTGGAAATGGCGTCCGAAGACGCGATGGCCGAAGTTGACGAAACCATGGACGAAATGGCGGCCGAGGCCGACGAAACCATGGATGAGATGACCGACGACATGGCAATGGTTGCCGTGACCGTCGAAGGGGTCGAAGTCGATGGCGGCGAGGTGCTGGCCGTGCTGCAAACCGCCGAAGAATTCGCAACCCTCGCGGGCAGCTATGCGGCGACCACCGATGCCTCCGCCGAGAGCGTCACGTTGAGCTTTGAAGACGTCGAACCGGGCACCTATGCGGTGGCCGTATTCCAGGACACCGATGGCGATGGTTCCCTCGGCTTTGGTGATAATGGCGTTCCGACGGAGCCCTGGGCCCTGTCCGGCGCGGCGCAGGGCGGTGCCCCCGCCTTTGGCCCGGCTGAAGTCGACGTGATGGGTGAGACCGAAGTCACCGTCACCCTAATGAAATAAGCGCTTTTTGCGTTTCTTATCGTCGAAAGCCGCTCCGACAGGAGCGGCTTTTTTCATGACATCGCATCGCGGATGGCGTGCCCCGTAACAATGAGCCACCGCGGCGACGCGGCCTTGAGATATAGATGATGGACACCCCATCCCGCCGGGACCGACACCTTGGCTTGATCGCGGCGATATCGACCATTTCCGTGGCCGCCATCGCGTTCGGTCACTCCCTCCCGCTCTTTTCGATATTTCTCGAAAAATACGGCGCCAGCGATCAAGCCATCGGCCTCAATGCCGGCATGGCTGCGTTAGGGGCGATTGTTGTCACGCCCTTCTTTCCCCGTCTGATCAAGCCCATCGGCCTCAAACTCTTCTTGGCCCTCTGCCTTTGCCTGATGATTCTCACCTATGCCGGCTTCGCCCTTGTGGGGGACCGGTTGTGGCTGTGGTACCCGTTACGGTTTTTATTCGGGATCGGCGGGGCGGGGCTGTTCGTCGGATCGGAGATCTGGATCAACGCGCTGGCGACGCGGGACACTCGCGGCCGCATTATCGGGATGTATTCGACCTTTCTGGCCCTAGGGTTTGCGGCGGGGCCCCAATTGGTCGAATGGGGCAGCACGATTGGGGCGATACCTTTTCTGATCGGCGGCAGCGTTTTCGCCACGGCCAGCCTGCCGATCCTGTTGGCTCCCGCCCCCCCTGTCGACAGCGAAGAGCGCCCGCCTCTCTTCGGGGCCATTACCATCCTCGCCAAAGCACCGGCGACCTTTGCCGCCGCGGCGATTTTTGCTGGGGCCGAGGCGGCAATTCTGACGTTCTTACCCGTTTATGCGATCGAGGAGGCGCTTGGCGCCGATCTCGGGGCGCGCGCGATCACGGTTTACGGCTTGGGTCTTGTCACCTTTCAATATGCACTCGGCCGATTGGCCGACCGCATAGGGCATCGCCGGGGTCTTCTCTTGTGCGCAGGGGTCTCTCTCGCCGGGGCGGCGGGGTTTGTGGCGATCGGCCCGACCCTCAGCCTCCTTTTCCCCCTTCTCTTTGTCTGGGGAGGATTTCTGGCGGGTATCTATACGATGGGCCTGACCCTTCTTGGGGACAGCTTTGGCGGAAAAGACCTTGCCGCCGCCAATACGGGCTATGTGTTCAGCTATGGCCTTGGCGCCATTATCGGCCCGGTCGGCGCAGGGCTCAGCCGCAGTGCCTTCGGGCAAACCGGTCTTGAAGTCTTCTTGCTTGCGCTCTTGCTCGGTTACGCGGCCCTTGTCTGGCGCCGCCGGCGGTCCACCGCGCCGTAAAGGGGCAATTTGGCGAGGGGCGCGGCCCGCTCACACAAGGCCCCTATGGCGGATCCCTTGACCAGCCATTGGGCCTGCTGCTGGGCCGCTTGAGGGCGGCTCTCGGCGAGGCAGTCGATGACCGACAACAAGCGCCGCTCATCGCTGGTAGGGGCCGGTCCCGTGCCAACGTCGAACGGCCGCCGCCCCGCAGTGCGCAGAACCCCCACCAGTCGATCGATGGACCACCCAAGAATGCGCCCTTCGGCGCGGCCCGGCCACGCCCGCACCTGCGCGGTAACCTGATCGCCCTCCCCCCTGAAGCTGCCACGCAGAAGCGACAACAGCCAGAGATCGTCTTGCGAAAGGGCCGGTGGCGGGGTCATGGAACGAAGAGGCATCATCATCATGCAAAGATGATAATCATTCGCATAATCAAATGCAAGATCGGACTTCCACGACAGGAAAACCCCTCCCTCGCACCTCTGCGGCAGCAAACCGGGATGAGACCGAAATCTTGGGAGATCCAGCCCGCGCCCCCGAAGCAAAAAAAAGCCCGGTCTGACAACCGGGCTTAGACCTTGAAGAACGGTCAGCGCCTTAGGCCGATTTCTTGCCCGAAGCCTCGTCTTGTTTGAATTCACCGCACCAGTCCGATTTGGCAACGGTCGGCCAGCTGGCCTTCATTTCCCCCTTGGCCGCATCAACGGGCTGCGGCGCATAGCGGCGACATTCGGATCCAATTTCATTGAAAAAAGCACAGGCATTGCAAGTCATTATCAATACTCCTCGATGTCTCTGCCACAATAACGGCTGACAACGGAAATGGTTCAATTCACCTGACACGTCAACAACAGAGTCTTTTACTTTGTTGCGACTGATTTTCATTTAAATAAGTCAAATGGAGCCGCCGCCGCACGATAGGCACCCGCCCAGCCGACGCGCACAAGGTTTGTCGTGTGAGAGGCTCTTGCCGCTTGACGTCGCCTCTTGGTTTCGGCATGGCTCTTGTCTTTGCAATTGGCCCAACGGGCCCTTTTTTGGGATTTTTGTCGTCATGGCGAAACCGACAACGATCAAGATCCGCCTGAATTCGACGGCGGGAACCGGCTTCTTCTACGTGACGAAGAAGAACACGCGAACGATGACTGAGAAAATGGTCGTGCGGAAATACGATCCGGTTGCCCGCAAACATGTCGAATTCAAAGAGGGCAAAATCAAATAATCATCTTTGATCATCGCTATAAAAAAAGCCCGCTTTTAGCGGGCTTTTTCGTATCACGGGGCGAGAGGTTTTCAGTCGCCTACAATGTGCCCTGGCCCCACCGCTTGGCCGCCTTCGCCAGACGCACCCCATAGGCTTTTGCCGTGGCGATATCGCCCTTGGGGGGATTATCGGGACCAGGCTCGGCATTCTCCGACTGGGCCATCACCCCGACATAGGCACCAAGACGATTGATGGATTGGCGATCGCCCGTTGCCACATCATCCTTGGTCATCGATTCAGGCATCGCGGCCGGGGGCACCCAGATCATGCCATGCTGCGCCGCGAGAACCACAAACTGGATCAGCGTTCCCTGTTTATCTCCCGACAGATTACCTGAATTGGTAAAGCCCCCGGCGATCTTGTCTTTCCACTTCAACTCGAACCACGGTTTCGAGGTGGCATCGATGAAGCTTTTCATCGGGGCGGAGGCCGAGCCCATATAAGTGGGGGCGCCAAAAACAATCCCGTCGGTGGCGTCAAAACGGTCGAGTTGGGATTCGGCTTCCGCCGCCTCAATCAACGCAACCTCGGTGTCTTCAACGCTCATTGCGCCATCGCGGATGGCTTCGGCAACAAGGGCGGTGTGGCCGTAACCTGAATGATAAACGATCGTCAGATGGGTCATGGGAGTCTCCGTTATGTCTCCTCCATCACCTAGGCAGCCACGCAGAACTTGCCACATCCTCCCCCGGCGGAACTTTTCGCCCTGACGAACGTAGAGGAGAGGTAGCTAATGCGAAGGAGCCTCAGGTGTCTGGAAACAATAATGGATCGAATAGCGCCGTCGCCTTTGGCCTTGGGGCCGTTGCTGTGGCGATCGTCGCTTTTGGTGCCTGGATGTTTTTCGTCCAGGGCCCCGGAGACGAGCCGGATGTGCAGATCACAGGGCCCAAAGGGGCAACATTGGAAATTGACCGTCCCGATCAATAAGAAAATTGCCGTCGTGGGGGCAGCCGCCTAAAGGCGGCAGAATGAAATCTGCCGTCATCGTCTTCCCCGCCTCAAATTGTGATCGAGACGCCGAAACGGCCCTTAAGGCCACGATCGGCACAACACCGCAACGGGTTTGGTACGCCGAAACCGACCTGCCCCCCGTCGATCTCATCGTCATCCCCGGCGGCTTTTCCTATGGTGACTATTTGAGGGCGGGGGCCCTCGCGGCAAACGCGCCCATCATCGATGCTGTCCGGGCGAGGGCCGAAGACGGCGCCCTGGTCATTGGCATTTGCAACGGTTTTCAGATCCTGACCGAATGTGGACTATTGCCCGGGGCGCTGCTGCGGAATCAGTCCCTCGACTTTGTCTGCGGTCAACGCACCTTGCGCCTCGATGGGGCCACAACCTCACCGTTCCGCCGCGGCTTTGGCGCGCGTCCCTATGTCCGCTTCCCCGTCGCCCATCACGATGGAAATTACCAAGCGGATGAGGAGGTGCTCGATCGCCTTGAGGGCGAGGGGCAGGTGCTGTTTCGGTACGTTGAAAACGTCAACGGGTCGGCCCGTAACATCGCCGGTATCGCCAATGAGCGCGGGAATGTCCTTGGATTGATGCCCCATCCGGAGCGCGCGATCGATCAACGCTTGGGCGGCGAGGACGGGGCGCTGTTTTTCCGCGGCTTGCTCGACGCCTCGGCATAGCTCACCGCACTTGCGCATATCAGGGAGCTTGGGCATCAGCCCTTCATGACCGCCCAAAGCCAAGATATTATCGCCGCCCATGGCCTGACCGCCGATGAATATGCCGATATCGTCGGACATTTGGGGCGCGACCCCAATTTGCTCGAATTAGGCATCTTTTCGGTCATGTGGTCGGAGCACTGTTCCTACAAATCCTCGCGGCGCCATCTCGCCAAACTGCCCACCAAGGGGCCGCAGGTCATCCATGGGCCGGGGGAGAATGCGGGCGTCGTCGATATCGGCGACGGGCAAGCGGTAGTCTTCAAAATGGAGAGCCACAACCATCCCTCCTTCATCGAACCTTATCAGGGGGCGGCGACGGGGGTTGGGGGCATTATGCGCGATGTCTTCACCATGGGCGCCCGCCCCATCGCGATGATGAATGCCCTCCGTTTCGGGGCCTTCGACCACCCTCTTACCCATCATCTGGTGCCCGGCGTCGTGGCGGGGATCGGCGGTTACGGCAATTGTATGGGTGTACCAACGGTTGGGGGAGAGACGAATTTTCATCCCGCCTATAACGGCAATATTCTCGTTAATGCGATGTGCGTTGGCCTCGTCGACCAGGACAAGATCTTTTTGTCTGCGGCAAAGGGCGCGGGCAACCCCGTTGTCTATGTCGGCGCCAAGACCGGGCGCGACGGGATTCATGGCGCCACGATGGCGTCGGCCGAATTTAGCGAAGACAGTGAGGAAAAGCGTCCTACCGTTCAAGTGGGCGATCCGTTTACGGAAAAACTTCTTCTTGAAGCCTGCCTCGAATTAATGGCGACCGATGCAATCCTGGCGATCCAGGATATGGGGGCGGCGGGTCTCACCTCCTCCTCCGTGGAGATGGCCGCAAAGGGGGCCGCCGCAGGAGAAGGCGGTTTCGACCTCGATCTCGACCGGGTCCCCCAGCGGGAAGCCGATATGACGGCCTATGAGATGATGCTGTCAGAGAGCCAGGAGCGTATGCTGATGGTTCTGCGGCCGGGACACGAAGACTCAGCTGCGGCCATTTTCGAAAAATGGGGGGTCGATTTTGCGGTCATAGGGGAGACAACGGCCACTGGCCGTCTGGTCATTCGCCATGGCGGCGAGGTCGTCGCCGACCTGCCGCTTGGGCCCCTTGCCGATGCGGCCCCGAATTATGACCGGCCCTATACGCCCCCCCCCTCGCCCCCGGCGTTGACCGATCTCACGGTCACCGTGGTCGAAGGAAAAGCGGTTTTACGTCAAAAAGAGCAGGACCTCGGCCCGATTATCGAGGCGCTGATTGCCGAAACGGTGGGAGAGGACGCCCCAACGCATCTGCGCGTAGGACTGACCCAGGCGGGGCGGACCGCGCAGCTCTATATCCGCGGCGAGGGCGACCCCGCAGCCGAGATCGTCGACCGTCTCCTCGCCGCCGCCGCCAATCTGGGCACCACCGACATTGTGGAGTCCGTCGAAACCGAGAGCGCGAAGACCGCCGTCTCCCTCGCCGACAATGCGGCTGGATCCTCTCTTGTTTCCGTCCTTGGCCAGTTGATGGCGTGTCCGGATCTCTGCTCGCGCGCCTGGATCTGGTCCCAGTACGATCATTCCGTGATGGGAGATACGGTCGTGCCCCCAGGGAGCGACGCCGCGGTGATCCGCATCCATGGCAAAGAGAAAGCGCTCGCGATCACGACCGACGTGACGCCCCGTTATTGTCTGGCCGATGCGAAGGAGGGAGGCAAACAGGCTGTCGCCGAGAGCTATCGCAATTTGGTGGCGACCGGCGCCCTCCCCCTAGCGATCACCAATTGCCTCAATTTCGGCAATCCAGAGCGCCCTGACATCATGGCCCAATTTGTGGGGTGCATTGAGGGGATGGCGGAGGCCGCAGAGGCACTCGCCATGCCCGTCGTCTCCGGCAATGTCTCCCTTTACAATGAGACCAGCGGGCAAGCGATCCTCCCCACGCCGGCCATCGGCGCGGTGGGCCTTGTCGGGAAGGTCGACAGTGTTACGCGGCTCAATGGCGCGCGCGAGGGCGATGCCGTTATCGCCCTCGGTCTGACCCGGGGCTGGCTCGGTCAATCCCTCTACCTTCGAGAGATCTTTGGGATCGAAGACGGCGCCCCCCCTCCCGTCGATCTCAAGGCGGAGCGCGAGGTCGGGGATCTCGTCCTTAAACTGATGTCCGAGACCGAGATCACCGCGGCCCATGATGTCGCGGATGGCGGTCTTCTGGTGGCTATTGCGGAAATGGCGCTGGCCTCCGGCCAAGGGGTGGCCCTGACGACCCCGGTGAAGGATCGACGGGCTGGATTCTGGTTTGGCGAGGACCAAGCCCGCTACGTCCTTGCCCTGCCGACCGAGGCGGCGGACCGGGTCGTGCTGAAATGCGCCATGGCCGGCATTCAGGCGACACGCCTTGGCTTGTTCGGGGGCGAGGACATTATCGTCGATGGGCGGGATCGGATGTCGGTCTTTGACCTGGACCGCCTGCACAGCGAAACCTTGCCCCAGCGCTTTGAAACGGAGGAGTCCCCCATGCCGATGGCGAAAGACGAACTCACGACGATGATCAAGGAGGCCTTGCCCGACGCGGAGATCGAACTGACCGCCCTGGCCGGTGACGATGATCACTGGCAAGCGCGGATCATTTCATCGGCGTTTGACGGTCTCAATCGGGTGCAACAGCACCAGCTTGTCTATCGAGCCCTCAAGGGAAAGATGGGCGGCACGCTGCACGCGCTGGCGCTCGAAACCGTGCCCTTGAGCAAGGCGTAGCCCCGCGCGCTCGCGCCGCAGGGGGCCGCCGGGGCAAGGGGCCCCGTGACGACGCGCACGACATGAATAACGCCCAGAGCCTTTTCAAGCGAAGCCGGAACCGGTGCGCTTAAAAAGGCGATAAAACAAAGGCCTAGAGACGTTTCATGACGCCGATTGCACTGAAATGGCTCTAGGAGGCGATCGCTTGGGCGCCCCCATGGGGGACGGCTCGCCCGCGTGACGGGACAGCCGCGCTGCGAAGATCCTCATAGGTTTGTGGCATATCGAGGAGTGAGGGCGGGGTCTCCCGCTCAGTTTCGCACACTCGCTTGGATTGGCCGTCGCCGGGAACGCGGGACATGTCGGGAATCTGCATCGAACCGATGAACATGGTTTCCACCCTGTCTTCTATTATTGTTGCTGGAAACATAGGACGCTTCGCCCCAAAGGCCAGCGTCGCCAGCAGCTCGTTTTATCCCTACCGGAAAGAGGCTTCGGTATGGTTAATCGCGAGGGACATCGACTACCTTGCGGTCGATCAATTCTGCGGCATCACCAAGGTTTCGAAATAGTCATTGCCGCGCTGAATCAGCACACTGACCGGACGGCGGGCCCTGTCGCGACGCGCCGTTTCGAGGAGCGCATCAAAGCTCAACGGGTCGCTGACCTTTTGCCAGCCAAACTCGCGAATAACGTCACCGGCTCGGAAAATGTCGGCAAAGGGGCTGGTCTGGCTGACATTGGTAATCACCGCCCCCTCAATCGACGGATCGAGACCATAGAGGGTTTTGGTTTCGGTGTTGGCCGCCTGAAGGGTGAGACCGGCCAGCTCGATCGTGTCAGCGTTGCGGCGCACTGTCAGGGTCTCCCGCCGACCAATCGTCACCTTGAGACGAAGTCGCTGCCCCCGCCGGATCACCTCGATCGGCACGGCCTCCCCGATTTGCGCCTCGGCGACGAATTGTGTGAGGTCGCGGCGGGTTTTCACTGACTGGGAGTCAAAGCGCACGATCACGTCGTCGACCTGGATCCCCGCAAGGGCCGCCGGCCCCCCCGCCGTGGGAACCCCTGCGACCAGCGCCCCTTCGGCCCCAGGAAGCGACAGGCGCTTCTGCGCACTGGGCGTTACGTCTTCTAGATAGACGCCGAGATACCCCCTGAAGGTCTCCCCATAGGTGATGAGCTGGCCCACCACCTTTTCGGCCAGACGACCGGGAATAGCGAGGCCGACCCCGTTCGATCCCCCGCTTTGGGAGATGATGCTGGTATTCACGCCGACGACTTCGCCGCGAAGGTTGAACAGGGGGCCCCCGGAATTGCCCTGATTGATGGCGGCATCGGTTTGAAGAAAGTCGTCATAAAGACCGGAGTCGAGATTACGGCTCTTGCCGGAAATAATGCCCGCCGAGACGGACCCCCCAAGACCAAAGGGCTGGCCGATCGCGACAACCCACTCACCGACTTTCATGGCTGAGGAATCGCCGAACTCGACATAGGGAAAACGCGCGCCGCCCTCGATCTGAAGCACCGCCAGGTCGGTTTCGAGGTCCACCCCGCGGGGCACAGCCTTGTATTCGGCCCCGTTTTCAAGGGTTACCGTGATGACGGCCGCGCCCTTGATGACGTGATTATTGGTGACGACGATGCCGGACGGGTCAATGATGAAGCCAGACCCTAAGGAGACGCCTTCGCTACGGGTCAGACCCAATTGGAGAGCGGCTTCGCGCGCCGCTGCGCTCTGCGCTGTGGAGATATTCACCACAGCGGGCATCACCGTTTCCACCAGCTCGACGAAATTATCCGGCGCCGCCCGAAGACTGGCCTGCGCCCTCGGGGCGTCGAGGGGGAGAATGACCGCCGCAAGGACGATGAGGATGACTTTCCGCAAAACCATGCCCACTCTTCTACGCAAGCAAGGTAAACGAACGGTCCCCCGACGCAACTGGTCACAGCCACTCCTTTTCGGATCAGGACAGGCTGTGACCGTGGGTGCTTAATTTGCGTTCTGGTTATTGAAGTACCGGAAGAACTGCGAGTCCGGCGACAACACGATCGTCGTGCCATCATCCGTCCCCAGGGCAGTCCGATAGGCATCAAGGGACCGATAGAAGGCGAAAAATTCACGCCGAGACGCATCCCCATCCGTCGGACTGCCGAGGATTTCGCAGGTAATGCCCAACATTTCGGCCAATTGCTCTTCAACATCGACCAAGGTGGGCGCCGTCGGTTCGGGAAGAATCGAATTCTGCGCCTCGCCACTGCTGAGGGTCGGAATGGCTTCCTCACCTGCGATCTCTTGACCAAGGCCCGACACCTCTTCGGGCGGTTCGATCGTCTGTACGTTGACTTCGACCCCTTGATAGGCCCCGGCAAAGATACAGTTGCGGATCGCATCGGCGCGACCGCGAATGATCTGCCCACGCTCTTCGGCCTCAGCCCTCACCCGGACGACCTCTTTGTCAGCCTCGGCGCGGATTTCCCGTGCGCGTTCTTCGCCCCGCGCCCGGATCAGCTCAGCCTGCTGATTATAATCCGAAATCATTCGCTGATTGACCTGGGCCGCGTTTTCCGCCGGGAAATCGGCCTGGCGAATCCTGACATCGATGACATTGATGCCAAGCTCCCGCGCTTCGACAATCACATCCTGGCTGATCAGCTGCATGATTTCAGCGCGGTCATCGTCGATAATCTGGCTGATCGTCCGAGAGCCGAGACGGTCACGCATCGCCTCCGAAAGGATCCGTGTCAGGCGGTCGTTCAGGACGTTCCGCATCTGGTTCTTGTCCTGCGAGGTTGCGCCCAATGTCTGGAGATAGAGCAATGGATTCTCGATCTCATATCGAACAAAGGCATCGACCAACAGCCGCTCCTCGTTCCGCACAATGATTTCCTCTGCTTCGCGGAGGTCGAATTCAAGATTTTTGCGGTCGAACAGGATGACGTTCTGCCATGGCAGTTTCATGTTCAGGCCGGCCTCATTGGTGCCGGGAACATTGATGGGTTCCCCCACCGGCGCCCCGAATTGGAGGACCACGGCCTGCTCATCTTCTTGAACGGTAAAAAACAGCGTGCTGCCAATAATCAGGGCCACGCCAATCGCGGCCAGAATGGCGATACGGGCTGGCGTCAACATTAGCGTTGCCCTCCGGTCGTGTCCTGGTTGGTGGCCGGCGGGGTGGACCCGCTGCGGGATCGCTGACCTTCGCGCACCAATTCATTGAGGTTGAGATAGGGCAGCGCCCCACCGGCATTGTCGTCGATCACCACCTTGTTCATGGTCCCAAGGACCCCTTCCATGGTTTCCAGATACATCCGCTCCCGCGTCACATCGGGGGCTTGGACATACTCGGCATAGATATCGTTGAAGCGGCTTGCCGCGCCGCGCGCCTCACGCACGACCCGCTGGCCATAGGCTTCGGCGGCGAGTTCGATCTCCCGTGCCTCACCACGAGCCCGAGGCACGCGGTTATTTCGGTAGCGGTTGGCCTCATTGACCAATTGTTCCGCCCCGGACCGGGCGTCGATAACGTCACGCTGGGCGGGAATGACATCCTCGGGGGGATCTGCCTGACCGAAATTGACCCGGATGATCTCAATCCCGCTGCTATAGCTATCGAGAATCTCCTGGATGATTTCCTGGGTCCGCAAGCTGACCGACGCCCGGTTCTCGGCAATGACCTGACTGAAATCGCTTTCACCGACCACTTGCCGCAGCGCGGATTCAGACACGGCTCGGACCAGGCCGTCAGGATTCTCGATATTGAAAATATACTTTGCCGCATTGGGCAGCTCGCCCTCGGCCAGCCCGACATCGGGGGAGATTTGATAGTCGACGGTCATCTGAACGTCGACGATATTGAGGTCGGACGTCACCATCGAGGTTTGGCGCCCTCGACCAATGGTCACCGACCGGTCCTGATCCACCTGAACGCGCGCATGATCCTGAAACGGCCATGGCAGTCGCCAATTCAGGCCCGGTCCAGTGAGGGCCGAATAATTGCCAAAGGTCGTGACCACGCCCCGCGCCCCCGGCGGCAGGGAGTAAAGTCCGCTGAGGAGCCAGAGCAAGACGATCGCCACAGCGGCGATGCCAAGGGTCGGGCCGGACGGCAATTTAAAGTCACTGCCCCCGCCACTGCCGCTGCCGCCGCCCCCGCCGCGACGAAAACGCTCTCGTCCCGATCGGAGCAATTCCTCAAGATCGGGGGATTGCCGTCCTCCCGCCGGTCGACGGTCGTCGCCGCCATTCTGTCCCCCTGGCCTTCCCCAGGGTCCGCTTCCGTTTCCGCTCCCGCTGCCCGATCCACCGGGCTTATCCGTCCATGGCATTGTACTGGTGTACTATCCTTTCCAAGGGGCCCCTATTAGGCCCTCATTCATTATCGGTCGTGGTCCAGGGGGCGTCATGATGACGGCCAAAAAAAGTTTCAGGATCTCCCGCCGGAAATTCGGATGAACTCTCTATATGTGGAGCGGTTGAAAGAACGCAAACCGTTCGGAATGCCGCATCGAGACGCCTAGCAGAGGAGGTCGACTATGTGGTCGAAGATTCGCGACGCCGCGCGTTGGGGCCGGCTCGAACGCGATTTGAAGGCGGTCCTCGACGACCGGGTTCCCGGGGCGACGGTCACGATTTCCCCAAGTCGAGTCCTGGGAGACCAGGCGGCCACCATCGTCCTTGGTGAGGGGCATGCCCTTACCGCCGACAAGATCGACGAGCTGTCAGCCGCCCTCAACCACCAAGCCGCGCCGCAAAAAGTCACCCTTGTCGCCCCCCGCCACGGCCAGCCCTCCCCATCAACGCCCCACCGCGCCCCGCAGCGCGATGGCCATCGCCCTCTTCCCACAGGTCCCGACACTCCCCCTCCCGGCGGGGCCGGCGCCCAGCCTCAACGACCGCAAAAAAGCCGCCCCGGCAATGCCGCACGGGTGCTGGCCGTCGCCAGCGGCAAGGGCGGGGTTGGCAAGAGCACCATCGCGGCGCGTCTTGCCCTCGCCCTCGCGACGGCCACCGAAGACAGGCCCGCCGCCCGGGTCGGTCTTCTCGATCTTGATATTTACGGTCCCTCCCAACCCCTCCTCTTCGGTCTTGAAGGCCGTAAGGCGGAAACGCGGGAGGGCCGCCTCGTCCCCCTTGAGGCAGGGCCCCTTGCCCTCATGTCGATCGGCTTTCTGGTCGGCGATGATAAAGCCCTTGCCTGGCGAGGCCCCATGGTCATGGGGGCGGCAAAGCAGCTCCTCTTTGAAACGGCATGGCCGGAGGGGCTCGACTGGCTCGTCATCGATACCCCGCCGGGAACTGGCGATGCGCATCTGACGCTCCTGCAACGGGCCGTG
Source organism: Parvularcula bermudensis HTCC2503 (assembly GCF_000152825.2). Classification (NCBI taxonomy): domain Bacteria; kingdom Pseudomonadati; phylum Pseudomonadota; class Alphaproteobacteria; order Parvularculales; family Parvularculaceae; genus Parvularcula; species Parvularcula bermudensis. The sequence continues at coordinate 1,803,595 of NC_014414.1, read as the reverse complement.
CTCGATCTGGGTCTCCTGGTGACAACGCCGAGCCCCCTGGCCCTCGCCGATGTGCGGCGCGGGGCCAGCCTTTTTCGGCAACTCGGCACCCCATTGGCGGGGCTGGTCGAAAATATGGCAAGTCTTGACGGTGGCCCTTCGCCCCTTGGCCCGTCATTGGACGAGAACGCCGTGGATTTACCGATCCTGGCGCGTCTGCCCCTTGGGTCTGCCCTCGCCGAGCCGCCCCTCATCGGCAAGGACATCGCGCCGCAAGCGGCGTTCCACGCGCTTGCCGCCCATCTGATCGCACTGGACCCGCCCTCCGGCACCGATTAGGAGCCGACTATGGCTGATGATGATTCCGAACTTGACTATACTTTTCTCGAACTGGCCGCATTGCGGAACGTCGTAAGGGACGTGTTGTCAATAACGGAGACCCTCGGGCATCCCCCGGGGGAGCATCATTTTTACATCGGCTTCCTGACCAATGCGAAGGGGGTGGAGATGTCCGACACCCTGCGGGAGCAATATCCTGAGCGGATGGTCATCGTTCTTCAACATCAGTTCGAAGGCTTACGGGTCTATGCTGATCGGTTCGAGGTGACCTTGCACTTCAAGGGCGTCCCTGACCGACTGATCATTCCCTTCGATGCAATCGCCGAATTCGCCGATCCCAGCGTCAACTATTCACGCCAGTTTCCGGTGGCCATAGAGGTTCTCGGCGAAACCGACACGGCGGCGCCGACCGTCCAAGGATCGGTCGAACCCTTCACGCCACGGGGCGATAAATCCCGCCCCGCTCATCGTGACGACAATGACGATGACGGGCCCGACGATGACGGACCGAGTGGACCGCAAAGCGGGTCGGCTGACATCGTATCGATCGATCGCTTCAGGAAGAAATAGAGCGACGGCCCGCCGATCAGTCGCGGAAATTCTTGTACTGAAGGGGCTGGTCGATGCCCATCTCCTTGATGAAAGCGATCGCCGCCTGAAGGTCGTCGCGCTTTTTGCCGGTGACCCTCAATTCTTCCCCCTGGATCGCGACCTGAACCTTCAGTTTCGATCCCTTGAGGCTCTTGACGATCTTGCCGGCCAGGTCGCGATCGATCCCCTCCTTCGCCGTGACGGTTTGCCGGACAGCCTGGCCTGTCGCCGACTCGACCTTTCCGTAGTCCAATTGACCCGGTTCGATCCCGCGTCGCTGCAGATGCCCCTGTAGGATCTCCCGAACCTGGCGCAATTTCGCCTCATCGTCGGCGAACATTTTCACAGTCGCCGACTCGGCGACCACTTCGCTCTTCGATCCTTTAAAATCGTAGCGCGTGCCGATTTCCCGCATCACATTGCTGATGGCATTCTTGATTTCCGATGTGTCGACTTCCGACACCACGTCGAACGATGGCATTTAGCTCTCCTTCCGAAGGACAAATATGGTAGCCTCGATTTCTGCGGTCGCATTAAACATCTACGCCGGCGCAATGATGAATTTCCGCTCGCTGAGGCTTGTGTGTACAAGGAAATCACCGTTAAAAAATGTCACCGGCGATTAAAGTTGGCGGACCAATCCTTTCTCACCTGCAAGGCCATTAAGGTTTAAGAAAGTAAATTCCCGTAATCTTTGATCTGTAAGCGCCATGACAAAATTTCGATAGTCGCGGCTTTGACGAAGACCTGGAGGGCACCCGAATGCGCGTTTTGCTGATCGAAGATGACGGGGCAACCGCCCAAAGCATCGAACTGATGCTGAAGTCCGATGGTTTCAACGTCTATACGACGGACCTGGGCGAAGAAGGGGTCGATCTCGGCAAGCTCTACGATTACGACATCATCCTTCTGGATCTGAACTTGCCTGACATGACGGGCTTTGACGTTCTCAAATCGCTGCGTGTTGCGAAGGTGAATACCCCGATCCTCATTCTCACAGGTCTTGGGGATACCGAAAATAAAGTTCGCGGACTTGGCTTCGGTGCTGACGATTACATGACCAAGCCGTTCCATAAGGACGAGCTGGTTGCCCGCATTCACGCCATTGTCCGCCGGTCAAAAGGGCACAGCCAATCGGTCATTACGACCGGCGCGCTCACCGTCAATCTTGACGCAAAGACCGTCGAAGTCTCCGGACAACGGGTCCACCTGACGGGTAAAGAATATCAGATGTTGGAGCTTCTTTCCCTGCGGAAGGGCACAACACTGACGAAAGAGATGTTCCTGAACCATCTATATGGCGGTATGGACGAGCCCGAGCTTAAGATTATCGACGTTTTCATCTGTAAGCTGCGGAAAAAACTGGCCGCCGCCACCGATGGAGAACATTATATCGAGACGGTCTGGGGCCGGGGATACGTCCTGCGCGACCCCGCCGAAGAGGTCGCGGCGTAAGCCTCCCCTTCCTTACTATCCTGATCAAAACCCGCCTTCTTCGTCATCATTGACTTGAGGCGGGTTTTTTCGTGCCTATTGTGATTAACAGGGCACCTATTTCGCACCCCCCGAAACGTCAAAGGGCTCCGAGGGGCGTCAGCGGATCGAAGTCGGGAGCTTGGGCCGGATGCCGCCTCAGCTCTCCTTGTCGACTTGACTATATTCGAGTTCAACCGGCGTTGCGCGCCCAAAAATCGACACCGAGACTTTAAGCCGGGCATTCTCTTCATCGATGTCTTCGACGACACCGGAAAAGGACGCGAAAGGACCATCCACCACTTTCACGGTCTCGCCAATATCGTAGAGGATGGCGGGCTTTGCAGGGACCTGCTCCTGCTCGTCCATGGTTCCGAGGATCCGGTCGACCTCTTTCTGGCTTACCGGAATGGGTTTCTTCCCCGAGCCCAAAAAGCCCGTTACCTTTGAGGTCGAATTCACCACGTGGAAGGACTGGTCGTTCATCACCATTTTTACAAGCACATAGCCGGGGAAATAGCGGCGTTCTGTGTTGATCTTCCGCCCACGGCGAATTTCGACGACTTCTTCGGTCGGGACCAGGACTTCTTCGAAAAGGTGAGAGAGGCCCTTTTCTTCAGCACTTTGCTTGATGGCTTCGGCGACTTTTTTCTCGAAATTCGAGTACGCGTTCACGATGTACCATTTCGCGTCCATGGTGTTTCCTTCTGATTTAGACGCTGACCGAGAGGATGATCGGGACGATCCACCGAAGGACGGTGTCGACGAGGAGAAAGAACATCGACGCCAGGGCCACCATGATCAGTACCATGATCGTCGAAACCAGTGTTTCGTTGCGTGACGTCCAGGTGACCTTCAGCGCCTCATCCCGCACCTGACGGAAAAATTGGATTGGGCCCACTTTTTTGGCGGCGGGGGAGGCTTCTTTCGCATCCCCCTGAACCGACTTCGCCGTAGCGGCCGAAGAGGCACCGGCGTCGGGGCGCCCAGGGCTCGCCGGGGCACTCCCCTGGCTCCGTTTCGGCTTACGGCGATTTTTAGACTTCGGCATGGAACGGATCCTCTAACGGGCGGGCTCACTACCGGCCGTCTCAGGCAAATCACTGCTCAAAAACACCGGGTTGTTGGGGAGATATATGCGCTTAGCGATCCTATGGGGGAAGTCAACAGCGAGCCTTGTGCCCTGAAATCTCCGACCGGACAGGGCCGCGTCCCCTTGCTCCCGACTCCTCTCCCCGCTCCTTCTATCCCTTCCCAAGGCGCCGCTTGAGGAGGACGCAAGAGAGCCCCATCCGCCAGCGCCAGCCCTCTTCGTCCAGTGCCCTTGGCGGCGGCGCAGGGCGCGCACCCCAGCCAAAGGCGCGGGACCACCTCTAAGGCTGTTGAAGGACAATCGGCGTTGCGAAACCTCTCCCAGGCCTTTGTTTTATCGCATTTTCTTCATGCAAGCCGCTCCCCCCTTCGCTAGAAAAATACTCTAGTGAATGATGACCTGGGCGACGCCGTCTATAGTCTTAAGGGCACTCTTTGCGGCGCCAGACACCGCCATTTGTCCCTCAACGGCAACTTCGATCGCGCAATCGAGCGCCGGATCGGGAATGATCAAGACCAAATCCCCCTGCCCCCCAGCCCCGCCTAGATTCTGCAAACAGGATTTAATCTCGTAAATCGCCTCTGGTCGCTGCACCACGACTTCCATGCGCCGCCCCCCGGGCCCCTCCGCTTCCATGGTCGACAGCGCCCGCACGCTTTCTCCGGTCAACCGAAGGGCTCCATCCTGATCTTCAGCGGTCACGCCCATGAACAATAATTGCCCGGGCTCGAGGAGATCCGCCGCCCCCTCAAGGAGCTCGGCGAAAACAGTCACCTCGAAATCACCGGACCGATCAGAGAGCCGCACCCATGCGAAAGGCTTTCCGCTCTTCGAACGACGTCGGGTGACTTCGTTCACCGCCCCCGCCAGACAGACATGGCGCGACTCCCCCTCTCCCACCACGCTTGCAATATCCGCGTAAGAGACCGCCCCCTTCGCCGCCAGGAGGGAGTCGAAATCATCAAGCGGATGCCCGCTCATATAAAACCCAAGGGCGGTCCTCTCCTGCTCGAGACGCTCAACATTCGGCCAGGGCGGACACTGGGGCAGGGCGGGCCGAGCAAGGCTCTCCCCCTCCGCCATGCCGCCGAAAAGTCCCGCCTGGGCACTACCGCGCTCCTCGGCCGCCGCCGCCGAGTACCGCAACAAGAAATCCGCCGCAGCCATCGCGGATGCCCGATCGACCCCCAGCGCATCGAAGGCCCCCGCCCGCGCCAATTGCTCAAGGCTCCGCTTTCCGACTTTTCGAAGATCCACCCGTTCAGCGAGATCATAGAGATCCCGAAAAGGGCCGCCGCGCGCGCGTTCGGTGGTCAGCACCTGCATCCCTTCGGCCCCGACATTTTTGAGCGCCCCAAGCGCGTACCGTAATGTCTCGCCCGAGACGGCAAAGTCCGCTTGAGACTCGTTCACACAGGGCGGCTCCACCACGACGCCGCACCGCTTCGCCTCAGCCACGAAGACTGAAAGTTTGTCAGTGAGCGACTGATCAAGCGACATCGACGCCGCCAAAAAGGCCGCGGGGTGGTTCGCTTTCAAATAGGCTGTCTGATAGCTCACCCATGCATAAGCGGCCGCGTGGGATTTGTTGAACCCATAGCCCGCAAATTTGGCGACCAGTTCGAAGATCCCCTCGGCCTTCGCCGCCGACACGCCCTTCTCGGCCGCCCCGTCGACAAATCGGATCTTCTGCTTGTCCATCTCCTCCTTTTTCTTCTTGCCCATGGCGCGACGCAGAAGATCGGCCTCGCCGAGGGAATAGCCGGCGAGAATTTGGGCGATCTGCATCACCTGCTCTTGGTAGATGATGACCCCATAGGTTTCTTTCAGGACGTCCTCGAGAAGGGGATGAAGATAATCGGGCGGCTCCCGCCCCGCCTTCCGCTCGATATAGGTAGGGATATTATCCATCGGCCCCGGACGATAGAGCGAGACCAGCGCGATGATATCTTCGAGACAATCCGCTTGCAGCCCCTTAAGGGTCGCCCGCATACCCGCAGATTCAAGCTGGAACACACCGATCGCCGCCCCACGGCCCAACATATCGTAAGTAGCCGGATCGTCGAGCGGTATCGCTGAAATATCGAGATCGGTCCCATCCGCCTTGAGAAAATCCAAGGCGCGTTGAATGACCGTCAGCGTTTTGAGACCGAGGAAGTCGAACTTGACCAGTCCGGCCGGCTCCACCCATTTCATGTTGTATTGCGTAGCGGGCATGTCCGACCGCGAATCACGATAGAGAGGCACAAGCTCTGTCAACGGACGATCACCGATAACTACGCCCGCCGCATGGGTCGACGCATGTCGATAGAGCCCCTCAAGTCTGAGGGCCGTATCGATCAGCGTTCCCACCATCGGGTCGCGCTCGCGCTCCTCCCGAAACCGGGGTTCGCCATCGACCGCCTCTTTGAGCGTCACGGGATTGGCGGGATTGTTCGGCACCATCTTACACAGCCGATCAACTTGCCCGAAAGGCATTTGCAGCACCCGCCCCACATCCCGCAGGACCGCCCGGGCCTGCAACTTACCGAAGGTGATGATCTGGGCGACCCTGTCGGCCCCGTAGCGGTCACGGACATAGGCGATCACTTCATCGCGACGATCCTGGCAAAAATCGATATCGAAATCCGGCATCGACACCCGCTCGGGGTTGAGGAACCGTTCGAAGAGAAGATGAAACCGCAAGGGATCAAGGTCGGTGATCGTCAACGCGTAGGCCACGAGTGACCCTGCGCCGGACCCCCGGCCCGGCCCCACGGGAATTCCCGCCGATTTCGCCCACTGAATAAAATCAGCAACGATGAGAAAATAGCCGGGGAATCCCATCTTTTCGATGATCCCAAGCTCCCGCTCCAATCGGTCATAATAGTCTTGGTGCGGCGCTGCGGCTGGGATGTCGGCCAGTCGGGCTGCAAGGCCTTCCTCGGCCTGACGGCGAAGCTCCGCGACCTCCCCGGCCAAGTCGCCGGCAAAACTGGGCAGGATCGGTTGGTGTGTGCGGGGCCGGAAAGCGCACCGCTGGGCGACCTCCACCGTGGTCTCGATCGCCTCGGGCAGGTCCTTGAACAGCCCCGACATCTCTTCGGCGCTCTTAAAATAATGATCTTCGCTGACCAGCCGACGATCGACCTCGCTCAGATATCGCCCCCCCGCAATACAGAGCAAAGCATCATGGGCCGCATGATCTGCGGGACTTGGGAAATACACATTGTTGGTCGCCACTATGGGTAAGGATCGCGCATAGGCCGCCTCGACCAACGCGCGCTCCTCCGGATACCGCCCTTGCTGATCCGTCCGATCATGGTGCGGATGACGTTGTAATTCGACATAGAACCGTTGGGGAAAAGCTGCCGCCATCCGATCGAGAAGCGCCAGCGCCTCAGAACACCGTCCCTCCGCCAGCAACCGATCGATCGGGCCGAGGGCCCCGCCGGACAGACAAATCAAGCCCTCTGTCCTTTGAAGAACTGCCGAGAGCGGCACACCGGTCGTTTCTCCCTCAAGCGGGGTCAAAAACGCCTCGCTGGACAGGGCCATCAATCGTTCGAACCCGACTGCATTTTGCGCGAGGAGAACAATAGAGGCGAGATTACCCGCCTCGTCACGCACTGGCTCCGCCGATTCCGTCGCCACTTTCAGCTCAATGCCGGGGATCGGCTGGACCCCCTCCGCACTCAAGATCTCCGCCACTTCAAGAGCGCCGAACAGATTATTCGTATCCGTCACCGCGAGGGCGGGCATTTGATGGCCCTTGGCCAGCTGAAGCGCCTTCGATACGGGAATAGCCCCCTCCGCCAGCGAATAGGACGAGTGGAGGTGGAGATGAACAAATGTCTTAGCCATTGCCACACTATGCCCTTCTTCTCCCGCGTCACCAGGGACGGATTATCAACACTCCCCTAGGCGACGAAGTTGATCGCAATGACGCCGAGCAAGACGGCAAATCCAGCGAGATCGCGGAGGCGAAGGAGGACGCGGTCGATGGTGGGTGATGAATTCATGGTAGTCTATCCCTTTTTGTTCCCTACGTGTTCCTATCCTGTTCCAACCCCTCTCGCAAGCGTTGTTTTCAGTTTGTTCTTGTTCGGGGCTAGCGGGGCCAACGCGGATCGCCCTATATGAAGCCTATGGCTTCCCTCACAGAACGGGCCCTGTCGGGTCTTACCCCCACCGCCTCGGATGCTCCCGCCTATCTGGAGGGGCTCAATCCCCCCCAGAAAGAGGCTGTGCTCACCACCGAGGGGCCGGTCTTGATGCTGGCCGGAGCGGGAACGGGGAAGACCCGCGCCCTCACCACTCGGCTTGCCCATCTGTTGATCTCTGGCCGAGCCAATCCGTGGGACCTCCTCGCCGTGACCTTCACCAATAAGGCCGCCCGAGAAATGCGCGAGCGCGTTGGGGTCCTGGTCGGTGATCAGGTCGAAGGGATGCGATGGATGGGCACCTTTCACTCGGTTGCCGCGCTCATTCTGCGCCGCCATGCCGAACTTGTCGGGCTGACCCCCGCCTTCACGATCATCGACACAGACGATCAGATCCGGCTGTGCAAGCAAGTGATCTCCGCGGCCGGCGTGGATGAAAAGCGATGGCCGGGGCGTGGCCTTGCCGGCGTTCTCGACGCTTGGAAGAACCGTGGGCTACGTCCAGAAGAGGTGCCCAAGGACGATGCCTTCCAATTTGCCGACGGTCGTGCCATCGATCTATATACTGCTTATCAAGAACGGCTTCGAACCTTCAATGCCGCGGATTTCGGCGATCTCTTAGTCCATAACCTGACGATTTTTCGTCAAGAGACGGATATTCTCAACGCCTTTCGCCGCCGTTTCCGATACATCATGGTCGATGAATATCAGGACACCAATATTGCCCAGTATCTTTGGTTGCGCCTCTTGGGAACCGACGACGAAGGACGGAGTGGCGGGAATATCTGTGTGGTCGGTGACGATGACCAGTCGATCTATGGCTGGCGGGGAGCCGAAGTCGAAAATATCCTCCGGTTCGAGAAGGATTTTCAAGGGGCCAAAGTGATCCGCCTTGAGCAGAATTATCGGTCCACCGGCGCCATATTGTCCGCAGCGACCCATATAATTAGCCATAACAAGGATCGGCTTGGTAAGACATTATGGACCGATGCCGACCACGGGGCGGCCGTGACCCTGCGCGGCGTATGGGATGCCCCGGAAGAAGCGCGCGTGATTTGCGATGAGATCGAAGCGGCCCAGGTCAAGGGCCGCTCCCTCTCCGACATTGCCATACTCGTCCGGGCATCGTTCCAAATGCGCGCCTTTGAAGAAAGGTTGAACACCGCCGGTCTGCCCTACAAGGTTGTTGGCGGTCCGCGATTCTACGAACGCGAAGAGACACGCGACGCCCTCGCCTATCTGCGGCTGGTGCGGAATCCCGACGATGATCTCAGCTTTAGCCGTATCATCAACAAGCCACGGCGCGGCTTTGGCGACAAAACGCTGACCCAGCTGTCGCAAGTGGCACGTCAGATGGGCGCCAGCCTGTCCGCTGCGGGCGCGGCGCTCCTCGAAACGAATGAACTTAAAGGGAAAAGCCGCTCGGCTCTGAAGGAGTTCTTGGACAATATCGCCCGCTGGCGCAGCGCGGCGGCGGATCTGGCGCCAGGGCGCCTTGTCGAGACGGTGCTTGAGGAATCCGGCTATATCGCCTTTTGGAAAGCCTCCAAGACCGCCCAGGCCCAGGGGAAGCTGGAAAATCTCAAGGAATTGGTTCAGGCGGCGGAGGAGTTTGAAACCCTCGAAGGCTATCTCGACCATGTGAGCCTCGTGGCCGAACGCAGTGGCGACACCGGCGAGGGGCAGGTATGGTTGATGACTCTCCACGCCGCAAAGGGTCTTGAATTTCCGGTCGTCTTCCTGCCGGGATGGGAGGAGGATATCTTCCCTTCAGGCAGGGCGATCAACGATAATGGCCAGGTGGGCCTCGAGGAAGAACGACGCCTGGCCTATGTCGGCGTGACCCGGGCGCGGGAGAGATGCCATATCAGCTTTGCGGCGAATCGACAGGTCTATGGCCGTTGGCAGTCCAGTCTCCCCTCGCGCTTCATTGATGAACTACCGGAGAAGGAAATCGAGGTTCTGTCCGAGCCCGGTCTCTATGGGGTGAAAGCCGCCGAGCTGCCTGCCTATTCCCGCTTTGCAGATATCGCCGCCGACCCCGAGCGCAGCTATCGCACCCCTGGCTGGCAGCGGGCCCAACGGGCAAGAGGGGCCAGCACCGCCCCAGCCCTTGAGGGCGCAGCGCGCCTTGTGGCGTCGAGCACACCGGGAAGCAGCCCGTTTGCCCTGGGCGATCGGGTTTTCCATCAAAAGTTCGGCTATGGCGAAGTCACGGCCCTTGAAGGCAACAAGGTGGATGTCGCCTTCGAAAAAGCAGGGCAGAAAAAAGTGATCGCGACATTTCTTCAATCGGCGGACGCGGCGGGATAGCCGAGGGGAGATCTGCGGGGAAGGAGCGCTCGACCGCCCCCCCCCTCAGGCGAAGCCGAGGGCGGCCCCGTTCGCCCCTGAAAGAGAGCGATGTGCCGCGAGGGCGCGCCAGGCACCATCGAGCGCGGCCCCCTCGGCGACGATCACAGTGATAGGGATGTTTGCGAGATAAGCGCCGCACGGATCGTTTTCGGTCACACGGGAGAGGAACTGGCTTTCGGCAATAAGGGGGATCAATCGCGGGACGATCCCGCCCGCCAGGAAAACGCCCCCCCGTGCCCCCGTGGCATAAAGGGCATTACGGACGGCCGAGCCGAGAAAATTGAAGAATTGCGTCGTCACCCGACGAGCTGCCTCGTCCCCGTTAAGAGCCGCGCCGGTCAACGCCGCCGCACTGGGATAGGCCGCTGCATTCTCCCCGAGCATCGCGCTCGTGAGCCGCATAAGCCCACTGCCCGAAAGTACATTCTCCGTCGTCGGTGCGTGACCTAACGCCGCGTGAAGCCGACCACGCAGGCGGTCCTCGTCATCGGTCGCAATGGGTAGGAAGGTATGCCCCCCCTCCGCGGCAATCACCGAGGGGGCGAAGGGGCCCGCCCGCGGGATCGCGATGGACTGACCAAGGCCCGATCCGGGCCCCATGACGAGCCTCGGCGCGCCAGAGCTCGGATGTCCACGGCGCAGCACGAAAAGCCCAGACGGATCGGGGGTCGCCGCATAATGGCCGAGAGCTTCGAAATCGTTCAGCAGATGGACTTCTGAAAAGGCAAAGTGTGACCGCAGGGAGTCGGCGCTCACAGACCAATCCACATTGGTAAACTGGGCTCGATCATTCTCAACCGGACCGGCCACCGCAATGGCAGCCCATTCGGGCCGCACACCGGCATGCTCGATCGCGGTTCCCACCGCTTCTTCAAAAGTGGGATATTCGCGCGCCTTGAGGCGAACGGCAAAGACCGTTCGCCCCATCGGGTCACGAAAAGCGAACCGGGCGTTCGTCCCGCCAATATCGGCGAGGAGGGAATGCCCGGCTGCCGATCTTATTGAGCCACCTGCGGAAGCAGACTGCCGGAAATCGGGATCACGAGTTCGTCACGGACCAGACCGGGCATGCCGTTCATCCCGAATGCCTGACGGTCGATTTTCATGTCACCGACGACGGTCAGCCCTTGCTCGGGGCAACTCGTCCGACCGGCGCAATCGATGCTGAGCGTGATCTGCGCAGGATTGGAAATATCACGGATGGTGAGGTTGCCATTCACGATCGCCGTCCCCTCGCCATTGGGCGATACCCCTTCGAGATCGACGTACCCCTCATAATAAATCTCAGGATACTCATCCGCCGCGAAGAAACCGTCGCCCATGACGATCCCACGGAATTTATTCACCTCAACGGTCGGCACATTGAGCTTCGCCGAGAGAAACAGGCGGCCAGTGCTGTCTTCGCTGACCACGGCGTCGAAATCGGTAAATTGCCCTTTGACGTTGCCGCCGACGAGCTGGGAGGCCACAAAGCCAATCGAGCCAGTGTCCTCGGCCATCGTCATCGGCGCCGTTGCCACGGTGGCATGCATCCGGCTCGCAAATTCTGAACTTACGGCGGCGGCGGCACCCGCATTCGCATTCCCTGCCGCCAGCGCAAAGCCAGCAACACCCATGAGAGCCGCCGACAGGACGGTCGAAAATCTTTTCGTCAACATATCTGTTTCCTCCACAACGGCGTTTTTTTAATGGTTGCCGTCAATTTAGGTTGTTAGTTTTCCAAGAACCCCTGGCGCCGTCAAGACAAGAACGTCAGTAACCGCGTTTTCCTTGACACGGTCACCTTGTTGGGCACTATTGGGACCTATTCGCCCGTCATCAATCCGTGACTTGCGGACGGAAATGACCGCCGATCGGGATTTCGATTTCGTTGCGCACGATACCAGGCATGGACGTGATACCGAAATCCTGTCGATTGATTTCCATGACCCCATTGATGACGAGGCTGGAAGCAGGACAATCAACGATATCGTCGCAGGTCAGATCAACGATGAGCTGCGTTGGCTGAGACGTGCCGCGGAGCGTCAATTCACCAAGAACGACCCCGGTCATCGGCGTATCATCTATCAGGCTATCGGGGTCGAGCGCCCCACGATAGGTGATGGTATCATACCGATCAGCATACAGAAAATCTTCGCTCATCACGAGATTACGACGGCGATTGATCTCCATCGTCGGGACACGGAACTCCGCGCTGACGAGGATCTGTCCCCCCTCACCCCCAGACATGGTCATCGTGAAATCCTGAAAGCTGCCGCGAACTTTCGAACCGATCAACGACGTGGCGACAAAGCCTACCGCCCCATGATCCGCGTTCATCACAAGTGGCTTGTCGGCAAGCGACGCTTTCAGCGCCTCATAGTCCAAAAAAGGCTCAGCATTCTGCGCAGCGGCGACGGACGCTCCGCCCACTCCGAGGGCGAGAGCCGCAAGACCAGCAGAAAGTCGATGTCGCATATTCATGACTGTTTCCTCCATTTACGCACCTGATACAGATTTTACCCACTCAACACACTTGCGAACCTTGCCGACTTACGCCTCGCCAGTTTCTCTCACAAAGCGATCAAGAAGCCGAACGCCGTATCCTGTGGCGCCCTTAGGACAGATATCGAGATCTTTTTTTGTCCAGGCAGTACCCGCAATATCTAGATGGGCCCATTCTACACCATTTTCAATGAATTTTCCAAGAAAAGCTGCAGCGGACGAAGACCCCGCCTCTCTTCCCCCAACATTCTTCATATCGGCAACGTCGGATTTTATCATTTCGTCATGCATTTTTCCGACAGGCATTCGCCACAATTCCTCCCCAGTTTTATGGGCCGCCGCCAACAATGCTTCGGAAAGGCTATCTGTTTTTGAAAAAAGACCTGCAAAATCATGGGCCAGGGCAATGATAATGGCCCCGGTCAAGGTCGCCAGATCGATAATCGTCTTGGGGTGATAGGTCTTTTGCGCATAGGTGAGGACATCGGCCAGGACGAGCCGCCCCTCCGCATCGGTATTGAGAATTTCCACCGTTTGACCGGACATCGACGTGACGATATCCGCCGGTCGCTGCGCGTTTCCATCGGGCATGTTCTCGACAAGACCAACGAGCCCGACCACATTCGCCTTCGCCTTACGACCGGCGAGCGCCTTCATGGCCCCGACCACCGCGGCCGACCCGCCCATATCGAATTTCATCTCTTCCATACCTGCCGGGGGTTTGAGGCTGATCCCCCCAGTATCGAAGGTCACGCCCTTCCCGACCAACGCAATGGGCGCCTCGCCTTCGGCACCGCCCTTCCACTCCATCACCGCCATACGGGAGCCGCGGACCGACCCCTGCCCGACCCCAAGCAGCAAATTCATGCCTAGATCGGCCATCTGCGCCTCATCGAAAATGGTGACGTTGACACCGAGACTTTCGAGTTCACGGCACCGATCGGCATAATGCTCAGGATGGAGAACATTCGGCGGCTCACTGACCAGATCGCGGGCCAGCGCAACCCCCTCCGCCACTGCGGCTTCGGCTTCATAGGCCTCGGCCGCATGCGCAATGCCTTTCCCGACGATAGAGAATTGCTCGACCGCGACACGATCCGTCGCCGCTGTTTTCTTTTTATATTTGCCGAATTCATAGGCACGTAGCGTCGCCCCAAGGGCGGCCGACACCGCGAGAGTCGCGCCGGTCTCACCGGCGACCGACAAGCCGTCGATGAGAAGACTGACGCTGGCCATATTATTTTTCGCCTGGGCGAAGGCTTTCCCGCCGACCCCCGTCGCCAGGGAGGCCTCGACATCTTCGGCCTTGCCAAGACCGATCAGCACGATCACCGCGTCATCAAGGCCGACGGGCCCGGGCAGGGTCATCGTCTCCCCGCTTTTCCCTCGAAATTTCGCGGCTTTCACGGCCCGCATCACAGCCCCGTTGCTGGCCGCATCCACGGCCTCGAGGGCGGGACCTTCGACAGCGCCCTGAAACAGCGGCACAACCACCAGCCCGGTTTTCGGCATTTCATCGGTGAAACGGATTTCCATATGGTCATCGACCTCCTTCTTCGGCGAACGCGTGACGCGTCGGTATTGTGCGTGCTATCGGACGGCTTCTTGCCGCGAAGGCCAACCCCTTGTCGATAAGCAACATCGAGCCCGGCTTTTGACCCTCCTTGACCGATATATCTTCAAACAGGTCGCCGTCCCGTTCCTGTTGATCCTCGCCTGCACGACCGCCGTGATCTGGTTCACCCAGATGCTTCAACGGGTCGATTTGATGGTGGAGGATGGGGGAAGCCTGTTGTCTTTCCTCCGCGTGACCGTCCTCCTCATCCCCAGCCTTGTGGGGGTGATTCTTCCCTTCGCGGTATTTGCCGCCGTTCTTTACGCCCTCAACCTGTTTGTGACGGACAGTGAGCTGCCCGCCATGCGGGCGGCCGGCGCCTCGCGATTACGTCTGGCAAGGCCCGTGCTTGTCCTGTCGATCTTGGCCGCATTGGTCAGTCTCTATATCAACGCCGATCTCCAGCCAAAGACCTATCGCCAACTCCGCCAGACCGTTGAGGATGTCCGATCGGACATCGCTCAAAGCCTCATTCGCGAAGGGGTGTTCGTTCAGCCCACCGCGCAAATTACCGTGTTCGCCCAAGAGGTTCGGCCCGGCGGCCAGTTCATCGGCCTGTTCATCAATGACAGCTCCGACCCCCGCGAGACCAAGACATATACGGCGGAGCGGGGGCTTTTTCAGATGGCGGAAACCGGCCCGAAGCTCCTGTTGATCGAGGGGACGGTCCAATATCGCGATCGCGAGACCGGGCGGGTCGATGTCTTCCGCTATATCGAAACCGCCGTGGACCTTGCCGCCTTTGACCGTGGGTCGGGGGGCCGGAGCCTCGATGAGACCGAGCGGACGGTCTCGCAGCTTCTCAATCCCGATCTTTCGGACCCCTCGATTGCCCGCCTGGCCGACCGTTACCGCGCCGCCGGCCACGCCCGGCTGGCAACGCCTCTTTATTGCCCGGCCCTTGCCGTGGTCGCCTTATGTTTTCTCCTCTCCCCCCCCATATCGCGCCGCGGATATGGTCAGCAGGTCTTGATGGCGATCGGCTGTGCCCTCCTTTTGCGGACTGGCGGGTTTCTTCTCCAGGGGCTCGCCGCGGATCTTGGGGCGTTGAACGGGCTTCAATATATCGTTCCCCTCGCGGTGATCCTTCTCGGATCGGTCTATCTGAGCGGTCTTGTCCGGCTTGAGGGGACGAGGCTGGTGATTGCCGCGGGTCTTCAGCGCGGGAGGACCGGAACCGCATGACCGTCACCTTCGGCTATCTGGCAAAGCGCACATTAGGGGGGGTGTTAGGCCTCCTCCTCGTCATCTGGCTGATTGTGGTGTCGGTCGACCTCATCGAAGCGATGCGGGATATTGCGCGGATTCCCGGTGCCGGGCCGATTGCCGCCCTCAGGCTGACCTTGCTCCGTACCCCGCAACTGATCCTCAGCCTCAGCCCGTTCATTTTTCTTTTCGGAACCCTTTGGGCATATGGCCAGATGGCCCGAATGTCAGAGATCGCCGTTCTACGGGCCGCGGGACTGTCGGTGTGGCGATTGATTTTCCCTCCCGTGATCCTTGCTGTCGCGGCGGGTCTCTTGATCGCCACAACCCTCGACCCCCTTGCCGCCCGCCTTGCCGAGACCGCGCAGACCGTGAAGAACGAGGCGCGCAGCGGAGAAGAGGCTGCCGCCAAGCGACCTCATCTCTGGCTCCGCCAAAATGAGATCGGAAGCGACGGCATCGCTCTTCTTCACGCTGAACGGTACCGTGAGAATGATCCGGTACTGGAGGAAGTGACCGTTTGGCGCCGAACCCAGGACGGGGCCTTTATCGAGCGTCTCGATGCCCCGCGGGCGCTGATCGACGCTCAAGTCCTTCGCCTTATGCAAGCCCGCCGCTCGACCAGCATTGCGACGACCGCTCCACAGATCGAAGCTGAGATCGAGGTGCCCGTGGCGATCGACCTGCGCCTACTCGATCAGGACCGTCAAACCGCCGACACGTTGTCGGTCTGGGCATTGCCCGAAACGATCCGCCTGATGGGGGATGCGGGCATGACGACGACCAAATTTCGCCTCCGCTATCACGCTCTATGGTCTTTACCGCTGAAGCTTGCAGCCATGGTGATCCTCGCCTGCGCCTTTGCCTTGGGCATGAATGCCCGGGGGGGCGGCACGGCCCTGCTTATGGGAATGGGCATATTGGCAGGCTTTCTTCTCTTCATTTTGTCGGAACTTTCAGCCGCCATTGCCGAGGCCGCGATCGTTCCTGTGGGCCTCGCCGCATGGGCCCCGGCCCTGCTCGCTGTTCTCTTTGCGGTAACTCTTCTCCTCTACCGCGAAGATGGATAACGGCGGTTAACGAATGGAGACGGCGTGGCCGACGGGGCGTTTAGGCAAAGAGCAGCACGCGCTCATCGTGGAAAAAGCCTTGCCGTTCGGGGCGCGAACCGCCAGCACCGGCAGGGTAGCTGGCCCCCGCGTCCCTTTTTGATGACTTTGCTTAGTACGAGTATCGCCGCCCTCTCCCTGACTGTTGCGACGGTCGGCACAGCGCAACAGTCTTCGGAGATTGCCACCGAGGAAACGGTTCTTTTCCGCGCCGACACGCTTTACCGCGAGACGGCGAACTCTCCCATCGTCGCTGAGGGCGGCGTCGAAGCCTATGCAGGCGACCAACGGCTGCTGGCCGACACCCTCATCTATGACCCGATCAACGATATCGTCACCGCCAAAGGTGAGGTCGTGGTCACGACCGCCGACGGCCGAAGCTTTTATGCCGATCAAGTGGACCTCACCGGCGATCTGAAACAGGGGGTGGCGACCAATTTCGGCGCCCTTTTGGGGGAGCAGGGCCGGTTGGTCGGCGCCGCCGTGACCCGTGGCGCGAATGGGGTGAACACCATTGAACGGGGCACCTACACCGCGTGCGAGGTCTGCGATGAGGACGGCAGCGCCACCCCGCCGACCTGGCAAGTGAAGGCGGTGAGGGTCATTCAGGATACCAACGGTCAGAAAATCAGGTTCCGCCACGCCACCTTCGAGGCTTTCGGCGTTCCGCTCTTTTATACACCCTATTTCGAATTCCCCGATCCCAGCGTCGAGCGGGTCAGTGGCTTCCTACCGCCCTCCCTCGGCACCTCCTCTCGCACCGGATTCGAGATCGATATCCCCTATTACTTTGCGATCTCAGACCACCAGGACGCCACTTTTTCCCCCCGATACATGACCAATCTCGGCACCATGATGAAGGGCGAGTACCGGGTCTTGAGCCCGAAGGGGGGCGCCGTCATCCAGGCGGGGATGATCTCCCCCGAGGGGGTGATCAGAGATCCACAGACAGGTCTTGTGCTGATCGAGAGCGACCTCAGCGGCAGCGAGATCGATCAATTGCGGGCCCTGGGTGACACGACAGTCGGCCCCAGATGGCATGTGTTCGCCGAAGCGGCGACGGATCTTGAAGACGAATGGGTGGCAAGCGTCGATATCGACCTTGTCTCCGACAAGAATTACCTCGGCACCTACGACGTCGCCCCGGATGGCGCCCTCAAGGAAGCGGTCGATATTCTCCAGCCCGACCGGCTCGAGAACGAATTGGCGTTCACGCGGGATACCGCGGACTCGTTCACCGATATCAGAGCGTTGATGTTTCAGTCATTGCGACCGACCGAGGACAATGACTTCATGGCCGATGCCCTGCCGCGCATTACCCATGAGCGGCGCTATCCCTTTCCTGGTATTGGCGGCACCCTCACCCTTGGTGGTCAGGCGCTCGTCTTACATCGTCCCGCCGGGCTCGACACAGCGCGCGCCATCGCCCGGGCAAGCTACGAGAAGACCCATTTGACCGCCGGCGGTCATCGCTTGCGCCTGTTCTCCGAGGTCCGTGGCGACGCCTATCGCTATCAGGACGCCGATCAGGGGCTTCAGGAATGCCGCGATGGCGCCTTTGTCGGCGGCCAGTTCACCACCTATGAGGAATGTCGGGAATTCCTCCCCAATGAAGGCCTCGTGGATGCCTTCAGTTCGACCCGGTATTTACCGACCGCTGGGGTCGAGTGGTCCTATCCGCTTGCCCGGTTTGCGCAAGACGTCAGCATCATCATTGAACCGCGGGCGCAGCTCGTGATCGCCCCGCGCGAGGACTACACAGACGACATCTTCAACGAAGACAGCGCGTTTTTCCAATTCGATACCGTGACCCTTTTCGACTGGATCAAGTCGACCGGCGACGATCTTTGGGAAGAGGGCCAGCGGATCAATCTCGGGCTGTCCGCCTCCGCGATTTATGCGAACGGGCTGTCCGTGGGGGGATCCGTCGGACAGCAATGGCGGGCGCAGGACTCCAGTCAATTTCTCGAGGACACCGGCCTAGGTGACACATCTTCGGACATAGTGGGGGAGGTGGATGTGTCGTTCAGAGACAATTTCGCCGCCGCGACCCAATTCCGCGTCGATGACGAGGACGGCACCCTTCGCCGGATCGAAACGGATATTAGGGGCCAACGCGATCGGTTTGCGGGCACACTCAATTACTTAAGAGTCGACAATAACGACTTGCTTTCCCAGGAAGAACGGGACGAGTTCCTCACGGCCGGGGTCTATTACGCCCTCTCCGAACGGTTGGATTTGGGGGGAACTTGGCTGGAAAATCTCAATCTCAGCGAAACGATTCAACAGCGTCTTATCCTGCGCTGGGCGGATGAATGTCTGACCTGGTCCCTCGCCTATCAGTACGAAAATCGTGAGGAAGACGGCCTTGATGAAGACCATAGCCTTACATTTAGCGTGGATTTGATTGGATTTTAATTCGAATTTTAGTCGAATTCGAGGCGCTGTGAAAAATCCTTGGCACAAAAGGATTTCCGACCGGCGGGCATTCGGCACAGTCTTTGAAATTCTCCTTGGGTCACTGAGTTAGACCCTAGGAGAACAAACAGATGGCCCATCCCATCGACAGTCATGTCGGCCGCCGGTTACGGCAACGACGCAGCCTCCTCGGCATGACGCAACAGCGTTTGGCCGAAAGTGTTGGAATTAAATTCCAGCAGATCCAGAAATACGAATCCGGTGCCAACCGGGTCTCCGCTTCCCGTCTTTGGGCGTTGGCCGAAGCGTTGGAGGTTCCCGTCAGCTACTTTTTCGAGGGCCTGTCGAGCCCGGAGATGGAAGAGAGCACGGCAGCAAAAGCCGAGGCCGATACCATTTCGCCTGAAGTGCTGACCAACAAAGAAACCATCGATCTGATCCGCGCCTATTACGGCCTGAAGGAAGGTCCCCGTCGTCGCCTGTTGGATCTCGCCAAGACCCTCGCGGGGGCCGCCTAATCTCCGCGAAGGATGGCTTGCCGAGGGCGCCTCACGGCGATAGCAGCGCGACATGCTGCCTTCTCCTGATGCGCTGTTCGGGACTTTCGCAACTCTCTGCGACGCCGCCGACTCCGAAACCCGGCCCCGCTTTCGACGCGGAACGGCTGTGGAAAACAAGGATCGGTTTGGCTTTGACCCGGTCACGGAGGCCGACCGGGCCGCCGAGCGGGCGCTGCGGAGAGAAATCGCACGCCAATTCCCCTCCCACGGCATTTTAGGCGAAGAGGAAGGGGAAACCGTCGGCGAAGACGCAATCCGCTGGGTTCTCGACCCCGTCGATGGCACCCGAGCGTTCATGAGCGGCATCCCAGTCTTTACCACTCTCATCGGTCTTGAGGTCGAGGGGCATCCCTATGCGGGCGCGATCTCTCAAGCCTTTACCGAGGAGCGATGGATTGGAATCGTCGGCCACGGGGCGCTCTATCAGCGGGGAGCAAAAGCCCCCCCACAGACAGTGGCGCCGAGCGATTGTCAGACCCTTGCCGACGCCCGATTTCTGGTCACCGACCCCCGAAATAAAGGCGGCTATCTGTCGGCCAGCGAAGCTGCTGCGATTGACGCCCTCTCCCATGACTGCCGGGTCAGCCGTTTCGGGCTCGACGCCTATGGGTTCGCCTTGGTGGCGATGGGGGAAATGGATCTCGCCGTGGAAGCGGCGCTGAACTGGTACGATATTGCCGCCCCCGCCGCCCTCGTGACGGCGGCCGGGGGAAGGGCTGTCACCTGGACCGGCGACCCCGTGACACCGGCCTTTCCCGGCGGGCGCGTGATCCTGGCGGCCACGCCGGCGCTCGCCGACGCGGCGGTGGCGCGGTTGAGCGACGTCCCCGGCGCCTAGCGCTCGCACAGCGCCGACACCGACGACAATGACCGATCTGATCAGACGGGGCGGGTGGTTCCCCCTTGCGGGGTTTCGTCCACCGGAATTTCCGCCTGATGCGCGTGAAGGCCCGGCAATTCATCGTCGGTCAGGGTCGAGAGGTGCATCAATCGGTTGATCAGCGGTGCCACGACCAAAAGCCCCCCCCCGACGGCCACGGCGACCCAGCCGACGGTTTGGTAGACATCGATCACCAAGGCCTTTTGCGCCACGGGGTCGAGGGCATCGGCCCCCTCGATACGGCCTGACCCGGTGGCTTGAGCGATGAGCGCCGCCACAAAGTTCCCCGCCCCGGAGGCCAGGAACCAGGTCCCCATGATCAAGCCCACCATGCTGGGCACGGAGAGCCTGGTCATCGCCGACAAGCCCACCGGGGAGAGGCAAAGCTCCCCCGTTGTATGAAGGAGATAGATGAGGAACAGGAACAGGACCGGCGTTAAGGCATCGGCCCCCCCTGCCCCCCACACCAGGACCAGGAAGCCAAGACCCAGCTGGATGACGCCGAGGCCGAATTTCTGCGGCGCGGTCGGTTCGAGGTTGCGGTTGGCAAGGAACACCCAGGTTGCGGCAAAGATCGGTCCCAGGAAGATGATGTAGAACGCGTTGAGCGACTGAAAGACCGAAGCGGGGATTTCCGCGCCGAACAATGTGCGGTCGACCTGCTCATCGGCGTAGATATTCAGCGACGACCCCGCCTGCTCGAACAGCGCCCAAAACAGGACCTGGGTGGAAATGAGGATCAATGCCGCAAAAATCCGGTCCCGCGCGTGAGGTTCAAGGGTGAAGACCGCCCGATAAAGCACATACCCAACGACGATCGCCCCGGTCAGCGCCAATATAACCCCAACCACCGCCTGATCGCGCACCACCAGCCAGACCAGGAGGGTCACGATCAAGGTCCCCAGATAGATCATCCACTTGGTCGAAAGCCCCATAAAGCGCTTGGCATTGAGAAGCGTCTCGTCCCGTGCCTCTCCCGCCCCTTTGAGCAGCGGCTTGCCGAGAACGAAGACGATCAGCCCGAGCAACATTCCCACGCCGGCCAGGCCGAAGCCATATTTCCAGCCATGGACCTCGCCCAGATAGCCCGCCCAGATCGCGCCGAGAAACGCCCCCAAATTGATGCCGACGTAAAATAGCGTGAAGGCGCCGTCACGGCGGGGATCGGTCTTGGCGTAAAGCTCGCCGACAATGGTCGAGATATTGGCTTTCAAGAACCCCACACCCATGACGATGAGGGCCAGGGAGAGATAGAAGATATTGAGGATGGTGCCGTCCGCGGTGCCCCCCGGCTGGACCGGCTCCCCCTCGATCGCCATGCCAAGATGGCCAAGCACAAGGAGGATCGCCCCGATCGTCACCGCTCGACGCTGACCTAGATACCGGTCCGCCAATACCCCGCCAATCACCGGCATGATGTAGACGAGGGTCGTATAGGCACCGTAGATGCCGTACGCCGCATCGTCCGTAAAAAGAAAATGCTTGGTGAGATAGAACACCAACAGCGCCCGCATCCCGTAATAGGAAAACCGCTCCCACATCTCTGCAAAGAAAAGGACATAGAGCCCCTTTGGCTGATTCCGCATACGGAACAAGGCGATCGCCATGCCGAACAGCCCGATGAGCGTGAAGGGGATGAGAAGATTGAGGGCCATGGACCGAAGCTCCTAAGAATGCACAAGGCGAGTGGGCCGAACGCGACCGTCACAGAAACGTTAAGGAGATTGCTCCCCGATGACCAGATGGAGTCTCGATCGGCGGCTGGCGAGCGAAACGCTGGCTATGGCCGATCTCCCCCTCTGTCGCCTTCTGCTCAGAAACGAGCACCGGTTCCCCTGGCTCGTCCTCGTGCCGCGCCTTGTGGGGGTGCGGGAAAGCTTTGCCTTGGCGCCTCCCGACCGGGCGCGCCTGTGGGACGAGGCGGACGAGACAGCGCGGGCCCTGTCGGCCCGGGTAAAGGCGGACAAGATGAACCTTGCCGCCTTTGGCAATATGGTGCCGCAGCTCCACCTCCATGTCATCGGGCGAAAGAAGACCGATCCCGCCTGGCCGAAATCGGCGGTGGGGTGGGACGCGCCGGCGGTCTATGCCGCTGGATCGGCGCCGACTTGGTGGCGCCCGCTGGTGCGCGACCTGGGCGCCATCGACCTCCCCAAAGAGGAGGGGGTCTGAGCCCCCTTCGCCCCGGCGCCGGTTAGAGGAGGACGCTTGCGATCAAATAGACCGTGCCGAGGCTTGCCAGAAAGGCGAGGATCAGCATCAGCCCATCCCGTGCCATCAGACCCACCCCGAAAAAGATCATTGCCCAGCCAGGCACGGCAACGGCCCCGGGAATGAGCTCCATAGGGATCATCGCGGCGGCCAGGGCGGTGACGACCCCCGCCGACACCCTCTCCATGACCGATGACGACATAAAGGTCAGCCGTTCGGTAAAAAGCGTGTCGGCCCAACGGAGAAACGGCGCCGCTTTTTCCTGCGCTGTCTTGAGCTTTTGGCGCTCAATCGATGCGGTGCGAATAGCCTCGGGGAGCCAAATCGACCGCTTCCCCACGAGAAATTGAACGCTGAAGAGGAAGACCGACAGGCCGACAATAGACGGCACGCCGGGAATGGCGCCGATCACTGGAATGATCACGATCATCCCGGCCAGCAGGATGACCGGCCCCAGGGACTGGCTGCCGAAACTGTCAAGAATATCCTGGACCGAGGCGCACCCCCCATCGGTCTTATCGATGGCCTCGTCCAAAATGTCTTCGAGGGGATCTGTACTGTCCGACGACGTTGCCATGGGGCCTCCTTACTCCCCGTAACGCGTGACAAGGTCGCAGGCTCCCTTCCCTGGCCGGGTGCATCGCCGTGATCCGCAACGCAGTGCCCGGCCTAGGCTTGCATCGTCCAGCCCTCGACCCCCATCGCCGCCTGACGCAGCGCTTCGGTACGGGTCGGATGAGGATGGCAGGTGCGGGCGATATCCTCCGAAGAGCCGCCGAACTCCATCACAAGACAGGCTTCGGCGATCATTTCGCCGACCCCGGTGCCGATCATATGAACACCGAGAACCTTGTCGGTTTCGGCATCCGCCAGCACTTTCACAAAGCCGTCCGTTTCGTGATTCGTCTTGGCCCGACTATTCGCGGTAAAGGGGAATTTCCCCACCTTGTAGGCGACCCCCTCATCCTTCAATTGCTCCTCGGTCTTGCCGACCATGGCGACTTCGGGATCGGTATAGACCACGCCGGGGATCACATCGTAATTCACGTGACCGCCTTTGCCGGCGATGATTTCGGCCACCGCGACGGCTTCGTCCTCAGCCTTGTGGGCCAGCATCGGACCGGGGGTGACATCGCCGATGGCATAGATGCCATCGACACCGGTCTGGTAATGATCGTCCACCGGAATGAACCCCCGGTCATTGGTCTTGATGCCGACAGTGTCGAGCCCCAACCCTTCAGTATGCGGCTTCCGCCCAATCGCAATCAGGACGACATCGGCTTCCAAGGTCTCTTTTTCCCCGCCGGCGGCGGGTTCCAGGGACAGGGTGGCCCCTTGCTTTGTTTTCTCGATCCCCGTCACCTTCGTGCCGAGCTTGAATTCCATTCCCTGTTTCTTCAGGATACGCATGAATTGTTTGGAAACTTCACCGTCCATACCCGGCGTGATGCGGTCGAGATATTCGACCACGGTCACCTTGGCCCCAAGGCGGCGCCACACCGAGCCCATTTCAAGCCCGATATAGCCGCCCCCCACCACGACCATGTGGTCGGGCACCTTTTTCAACTCAAGGGCCCCGGTAGAGGAGACGATCACGTCTTCGTCGATCTCGACATTCGGCAGTGACATGACCGACGAGCCGGTGGCGATGACGATCGTCGAGGCGCTCAGCGGTTCTTCCTTACCGTCCTCGTCGGTCAAAATGACCTTGCCAGGGCCTTCGATCCGCCCATGCCCCTTAAGGCCCGTGACTTTGTTCTTTTTGAAGAGATACGCGATCCCGTCCGTAAGCCCCTGAACCGCGTCATCCTTTTGGCCGAGCATGGCGGGAAGATCGAGTTCCACGCCGGAGACCTTGACGCCCAACTCCTTCAGATGGGATTTCGCATGAGCGTAGGCCTCGGAAGCATGGAGCATCGCTTTTGAAGGAATACAGCCGACATTGAGGCAAGTGCCGCCGAACCGCCCGCTGGGGCGCTTTTCGATACACGCCACCGAGAGGCCCAACTGCGCGGCCCGTATGGCGGCATTATACCCGCCAGGTCCCCCCCCAATGACTACGACGTCGAAGGACTGGGACATGGCGTATTCTCCTACGATAGGGAACAAGTTCGACCTAGGCGACTAAGGGCGGTCATGGCGCTGGTCAAGAAGGCATGCTGTAGAGAGCGATACGCGCCCGGTTGGCGCGGCGACCGAAAATCGAGCTGCGATGCCTTTCCTTCAGCGGCGGCAGTTTCTATCCTGCGTCTACAGCGCCGATGGCGCGAGGCGCGGAGATGACAGCGTTTTGGAGGCTCATGGCGCAGGGTAGCTATCAAATCGGCGGCGAAGAAGTCCGGGAAGAGAATTCCTGGCGCTATCCCCTCATGCTGTTGGTCGCAACACTCGTGCTGAGTGCCGTCTTCCTCTATTATTATTTCGGGCCGGACGTCGAAGAAATCGCCGGGAACAAGCTCCGCCCCACCATTGCGGACGACACCATCACCGCAACGGTGGGGGGCATCGATTTCGAGGTGCCCGCGAACTACACACTTTACCCCAAGGATCGGCGGAACGGCGACCGCGAGGTCCTGGCGCTTTTTGCCTCCTGGCCACGCTTCGACGGCTTCACCCCCTCGCGCCGCCGGGATTTTATCGAGAATGCCACCGATAGTCGCCGGATCGATATTGAAATCGCCTTAGCGCCCCTCCCCTTCTCGGAAGCCGATCGGCTTGAAATTCAGTATAAGCCGCATCTGGCCGATCAGGAAGGGCAGCCCTTCGACTACGGACTGACGCACTATCGCTTCAAATCGGCGGGAGAGATCACCGGGGCGCCATCGGGATATACGGACAAGGAACTGTTCTTGGGCGAGGCGAGCGATGGACAAATGGCGGTCCTGTTCTGCTATTTGGAGGACCCCTCAGGCGTGATCCCGTCCGAATGCTATCGGACCTACGATCTCAGCCGGACCGTGTCGGTGAAGTATAAATTCAAAAAAGAATATCTGTCTGAATGGCGCGATATTGATGCCGGTATTCGCAATCTGATCGCCGACTTCGCTGGGGTATAGCCCCTCTCACGCCGCCAAAGGCCGTTGTGGAGAATTGACGTCTCTTTAGGAACTCTTACGGCAAACAGGCGGTACGATGTTGGACGTCCCCCATGCCCTTTCGATCGCCTTTTCAGGCGCAGACCTCAGCCGTGCGCTGTGGATTGGGCTGATTGCGTCCCTGCTCTGCTCACGCCGGTTCCTGCCCCTGAAAATGGCGGTGCTGGCGTTCATGGTGGATCGATCCTGGCCGTATCTGACCATGGCCCTGTCCGGCTATTCGATGGATCAGATCGCGCCCTACCTCGCCTATCGCATCAAAATGCTCCCCGAGGACGGGATTATTCTGGGGATTCGCGCCGCGGGGCTCTTTGGTCTCATCGCGACGGGATATGTCCTTCGGGTGCAATTGCATAAAGCGCTCAGCCACTCCCCAAAGAGCGGCGCCAACGCCTATTGAACGCAGGCGCAGGACGCGCCAGCCTAGAGGGGTTGTGAGAGGTATTTCCCGATGATGAGTTCCATGCCCATCCTGATGGCCGTCTTTTTGGTCACCCAACCCACCGCGCCCGGTATCGATAACGGCCCCGAAGAGATCGCGGGGACGTATTTCGGGCCCCCTGAGACCGTTGAGGCGGCCAGCGTCATAAACGACGCGGAAGCTGAGGAGCTGGGCCCCATCGCCCTGGCCGAGCGCATCGGCGAGGTCGATACGCAATTGGCCAGCTGTCAGACCCTTCGATTGCAGATGACCGCCCTGATCGGTGACACCTACGGATCCTACTCGGTGCACCCTGACTGGGTACGCGCCTATAAGAATTGCATCGTCGCCCGCTGGGATGAGATCCAATTGCTTGGCAGGGTCATCGAAGCCAAGGAGCAGGCGCTGATGTCGGGTAAGGATGCCCAGTCAGCCGTGCGGGTAGCGGATGCGTTTGCGCGTCTTGAGACCTATCGAACCCAGGTCGAAAACGAGATCGAGAAAGAAAGCCAAAAGCAAACCGCCCTCATCGCCTATTACAATAGCGGCGATCGATCGGCGCTGACGGCGGCGACGGCCCCTTCCATGGCCACCCCCACCGCCCCAGGCGCGACAACGCCTTCCCCTGCCGCCGCCGCCGCGGAAAAAGCCGAAGAGGTCACTGACGCGGTGGAGGAAATGCTCCCCGACGACCTCGAAACGTCAACAGAGGCGCCAAAGGGGGCAAACGACGCGCAAGACGAGGCATCGTCTGGATCAGAGGTCGAATAATCCCTCGTCGAGGGGCAGGGCCTCAGGGCCCTGCGCCAAGGGACGCACGCGCACGGCAATTCTGTTTTGCGGTCCGATGAAGCGCTCGGAAATCAACCGAACCACCTAGCGATCATCCCGCCAGATATGACCCGAAAGGGAATCGAGCACGGCCTTTGCGATATTGTCGACATCGTGATGGCCCCGAGTCTCCGCGAGGACGCTTGTCCAAATCCGCGCCTCGAAGGGGCCGAAGGCTGGCCGGACAAAGGCCACCTGCCGCCGCATATGGGCGGATACGATCTTCTTCAGAGCACGGGTCTGGGTCGTTACCCCATCGATCAGAATGAGGGCATCTTGGCCTTGGACCTTGATGCGCACACGCCCTCGACCTGAGCTCATGGGGGGCCCGTCATCATGAAAGAGGGAGGGAAAGGATCAGCGCAGAAACATGGCGACGTCGATTTCTCGCCCATCCGCCTTACAGATCCGCAGACTATCCCCGGCCTCGATATTGTGATGCAGAAAATAGAGAAGGCGGATCGCCGTCCGAACGACATCGGTGTCGGAGGCGACCCCGAGACGCTCGGCGAGCTCTGGGAAATCGTTAATCACCGAGCTGGGTAGGTTGAACGTCTTCTTTTCAAAGTCCGAAGTCCGTGCTGTCACTGCCATGAAATCCTCCTCGACCCGAAACCTGCCAAGGGGCGCGACGCAGCGTTCGGCTTGGTCAAGAAGACAAGCCTCTCTGCCGCTATACGACAATATCCGCGCATACTCCCCCCGGGGGCTCCGCCGTTAGGAATGAATAAAATCCAGATAGGGCGCGCCCCATCTGGCGTAAGGCACAAGCTATTCTTCGAGAATATTTTCGTCAACAGGATTACCCATCTTTTCCCACATTTTCCCATCATCTCCCCAGCGAAGGCGATGATGCCCCCTCCCCCCCACCTGACTCTCCATAAGGGATGTGTCCAAAAACGAGATAATTTTGACCATTTCCGTTCCATATTGGGGAAAAACCCGAATATCGAAGTCCCGAGGTCTGGTGCGTCGGTTAATAATCAAATAAGATGTTCTCTAAGCCGTCAATAATACGAACCGGAGGTGCCTACCGGCAGAATGAAAATGGACCGCTTTGATCGATATGATTTCGGACGATACCGAGCCATCGCCCACGAGATCCGCGAGGAAGATTGGGTCACCGTCAAAAAAGCCGTGAAAGACGCCCTCGACGATCTTCCCCAGTCGGAGGGCCGGATCACGATCATCCTCGATCCGGAAGGCATCACTATCGATCAGCCCGAACGGTCACGGCGACCGAGGCGGCGAATAGCGAAATCGGTCGCCATCACGCTGTTTGCCCTCGGGGTCCTCGCCGATCTGCTTGATTTGATTGACAGTGACACCTTCTGGAAACTGGTGACGGGCTGACCGAAACCAGTGTGCGGGTGGCGCAAGCCGGTCCGCCCTAGCCCCCTTGGGGTGCCGCCCGTTCGCGCGGCGCCCCATCCGCGTCCAGGAACAGCCCCGGGGCCGTTGACGTTACCGCCCTAGCGTTAGGAGCTAATCAATGACCCCCGACCCCACCTCGCAAGACCCCACCGCCCAAGACCACCCCTCCCCCGACCAGTCGGACAACGAGGCCGATCGGCCGCTCACGCCTAAAGAACAACTCGAAGAGGGCCTTGAGGATACGTTTCCGGCCTCAGATCCTCCCTCGGCCACGCGCCCGAAAAAATAGATGAGGACGCCCTGATCCCCGCCCCGCGCGGGGCCCTTGCCCAAAGTTGCCCCTGCCTGCCTAAAGGGGATTATGCGAGAGACCGTGACGGGCCGCCAAACACGCCTTAAAGGGGCCCTCATATCCAATCATCGAGGCCCCTCATGTCCGACACACGCACAGAAACCGACAGCTTTGGCCCCCTCGAGGTTCCGGTCGACAAATATTACGGCGCCCAATCGGCACGCTCGTTGATCAATTTTGCCATCGGCACCGAAACCATGCCGGCCCCCCTGGTGCGGGCCCTTGGGGTGGTGAAGCGATCGGCGGCGAAGGCCAATATGGCCCTCGACAATCTCGACGCTAAAATCGGGGACGCAATTGTCGATGCCGCGACCGAAGTGGCCGAGGGCAAGTTGAACGGCCATTTCCCCCTATCGGTATGGCAGACCGGCTCGGGCACCCAATCGAATATGAATACGAACGAGGTCGTCGCGAACCGGGCCATCGAGATTCTCGGCGGCGAGATCGGCTCCAAGGATCCCGTCCACCCCAACGATCACGTCAATCGCTCCCAAAGCTCGAACGATACGTTTCCCACGGCCATGCACATTGCGGCTGCCGAGGAAATTGTGCACCGCCTCGTCCCCGCCCTTGGGCAATTGCGCAATGCCCTGAACGACAAGGCTGAAGCCTATAAAGACCTGATCAAGATCGGCCGGACCCATCTTCAGGACGCAACCCCGCTAACCCTCGGCCAGGAATTTTCTGGCTACGTCGCAATGGTCGACAATGGCATCTCGCGAGCCGAAGGCGTGCTCTCGCGTCTTTATGCCCTTGCCCAGGGCGGGACGGCCGTGGGAACGGGGATTAACGCCAAACCAGGGTTCGCCGAAAAATTCGCCGAAGAAGTCGCCAGTTTTACCAAACTGCCCTTCGTCACGGCCCCCAACAAATTCGAGGCGCTCGCCACTCATGACGCGATGGTCGAGGCCCATGGCGCCCTTAATGAGATCGCCGTCAGCCTGTTCAAGATTGCCAATGATATTCGCCTATTGGGATCGGGTCCGCGCTCAGGCCTCGGCGAGATCTCCCTGCCGGAAAATGAGCCGGGATCCTCAATTATGCCGGGGAAGTCAATCCAACCCAATGCGAAGCCCTGACCATGGTGTGCGTCCAGGTGATGGGAAACAATGCCGCAGTCAGCTTTGCGGGCAGCCAGGGCCATTTCGAGCTGAACGTTTTCAAGCCGGTCATCGCCTTCAACACGCTTCAGTCGATCCGCCTCCTGGCCGACAGCGCGGTGAGCTTTACCGAGAAATGCGTCGTCGGCATCACCGCCAATGAAGAAAAGATCAAGGAACTGATGGAGCGGTCGCTGATGCTCGTGACCGCCCTCGCCCCCACGATCGGCTATGACAACGCCACAAAGATCGCCAAGGAGGCCCACAAAAACGGCACCACCTTGCGGGAAGAGGCCGTCAATCTCGGCTTTGTGACGGAGGAAGATTACAACGATATTGTCCGTCCCGAGAAGATGATCAGCCCCCGCTAAACAAAAGGGGCATGACCGTGGTCATGCCCCCCTCGGAGAGTGCCCTTAGGATGTGGCGGGGATCAAAAATCGTCCCAGCCGTCCCCCCCGCTTGCCACAGCCGTATTGCCTTCAGCGGCGTAGGAGACGGCCCGCTTGATTTGCGACCTGACCACCGGGGCGGCAGACGAAGAGGGCCCCGACGCGCCGGAGGAAGCGCTGGTATTGAACGCCGCCAGCGAGGACGCCAGTGAGGACGCCATCTGCCGCAATTGGTGACTGGCGGCCGTGGTTTCCTCGACCATCGACGCGTTTTGTTGGGTGACCTCGTCCATCTGTCCCACGGCCGTGTTGATTTCCGCAAGACCACGGGACTGCTCTTTCGCCGCAGCACTGATCTTCGTCACCATGGCCGTCACGTCGCTCACCCCTTCGACGATGCGACCAAGCGCCTCACCGGCCTGACCGACCAGACTGACCCCATCGGAAACATGACGCGAGGAGGTGGTAATGAGATCTTTGATTTCCTTCGCCGCATCCGAAGACCGCTGCGCCAGGGACCGCACCTCAGAAGCCACCACCGCAAAGCCGCGTCCAGCTTCACCGGCCCTTGCCGCCTCGACCCCTGCATTGAGGGCAAGCAGATTGGTCTGGAAGGCGATTTCGTCGATGACACCGATGATCTGGGAGATTTCCGAAGAAGACGCTTCGATCTCGCCCATTTTATGGACGGCATTCTTCACAATCTCGCCACCGTTGCGGGCGTCATTGCTTGTTTTCTCGACAATCTGATTGGCTTGGCCGGCTGTCTCCGCCGTGTCCGCCACCGACTTCACCGCCTCATCAAGCGCCGCCGCCGTTTCTTCGAGGGAAGCCGCCTGGCTTTCCGTCCGCTTGGACAGATCATCGGCCGCTTGGTTGACCTCCTGCGTACTCTGATCGATCGAGCGCGAATTGACGACGATGTCTGACAATGTCGCATTCAGTTTTTCGATCGCCAGATTATAGTTCTCGAGAATCTCGACGTATTCGTCCGGGAATTCCTCCGTAATCTTTGCGGTCAGGTCTCCCGCGCTGAGGCGGCTGAGACCCTCTTTCAGCGCCTCGACGACCTTTCTCTGGTCGCGGGACACTTTCTCGTCCCGTATGGCAGCCTGACGGCGGGCCCGCTCCGATTCGGTGACATCGTTGACGATCTTTACGACCTTGGTGACGTTCCCCTTGTGGTCGCGGACTGGCGCATAAATCCCTTGGATATAGATCCGCTCACCCGATGCACGGACCCGCTCGAAGATGCCACTAATGCTCGCGCCGCTCGCAAGTTGAGGCCAATGGCGACGATATTCGTCCGTTTTCCGCATTTCATCAGGGACAAACATCGAGTGATGCTTACCCTTGATCTCCTCCAGGCTGTAGCCAACCGCACCGAGGAAATTTTCGTTTGCACCGAGAATTTTTCCATCTGGGGTAAAGGTGATCGTCGCCTGCTCCGCCTCCACGGCCCCCAAGATAGCGGCATTGGCCCTGGAAACGGTGACGTCTTTCATCTCCACCGCATTGCCGATCAGCGTCCCCTTGCCATCGACCACCGCACTGATGTTGAGGCGAAATACCCTATCGCCCAATTCAGCATAGACTTCGACGGGCAATTGCCGTTCGTTGGACAGAGTGGAAAAGGAGACGACGTTTTCATCTTTCGTGAAGGGCAGTTGGCTGCCTACCGGCTTGTCGACGTTAAAAGCGCCATATGCGTCGCGCAGAGCCGTTTCGTTCTTTGCAAAAAAGGTCGTGGCCGCGCGATTGGCGAACACAATGGTCTGCTTCCGATCGATCACAACGATGGCGCTGCCCGCATTGTCGAAGGCCGATCCCTTGAACGCCGCCGTCGCGCTGTCTTTTGCCCCCTCCTCCAGGGTTTCGGTAAGGACAGCCATGGTCCGCGCAATCTCGCCGATTTCATCTCCCTGATCACGGCACGGCACCTGCCCCTTATAGTCGCCCTTCGTCATGCGATCGAGATGATCCTTCATATTCCGTAGGGGGAACGAAATACCTTGGCTGATCCAGATAGCCAGACCCAAAAAGGCCAAAGCCAGGAGACTGATC
The DNA here is from genome assembly GCF_000152825.2 of Parvularcula bermudensis HTCC2503. NCBI lineage: Bacteria > Pseudomonadati > Pseudomonadota > Alphaproteobacteria > Parvularculales > Parvularculaceae > Parvularcula > Parvularcula bermudensis. The sequence continues at coordinate 1,771,511 of NC_014414.1, read as the reverse complement.
TCGATCATTAGGCGATTGCGCAAAGCGTAAGCGCGGGCCAGGAGCTCGTCTTTGGCCTGCTGCGCGACCAGCGCCCATTGCGTGTCCACGATCGTGACCGGCTTGAACGCTTGGACCAGCGCCCGGCCTTCTCGATCTGTATACGTTGAAACGCCGCTTTCCCCGTTCAAGGCCTTCTCAATGGCTGGAGACTGTAACTTCTCTACGAGGATTGTATTGTCTTCGGCAAACCGTGACTGGCTGCGAAGCAGATAATCGGACCCCACCGCCAAGGTCTGACCGGTCTCCCCCAGTCCGTAGGTCGTCGTCATCAGGGCGTTAAGCCCGTGGATCGGCATTTGAAAGGCGATGACGCCGAGAAATTGACCTGCATCGTCCGTGACCGGCGCGGACATGAAACTGGCCGGCGCCCCTGCACTGGGCGCGTAGGGAGCGAAATCGAAGAACGAGAGCGATCGCGTATCCCGCGCGGCGCGGAAGGCGTTGCCCAGATCGGTCTCGGCATATTCGCCGTTGACGAGGTTGGTGGCGTAGTCGAGTTTCTTGAAGACCGTATAGACAAGCTCCCCCTCCTTATCGAAGAGGAAGATGTCGTAATACTCCCGCTCTTGCAGAAGTTGCCGGAAGACCGGGTGATACGCCTCGTGAAGGTCACTATAACGACTGCCATCATCGGCAGCCATCAAACTGTCTTTCTCCCCCAGCGGGAAGGGATTGTCATGAATATAGGCGGACTGAAGATAGGATTGCGCCCCCGGCCCGAGCGCATCATAGGCTGCGGTGAAGTCGACGATCGCCTGCTTAACGAGCGGATGTGCCGCTTGGATCTCAAGGTCGCCTTTGATCGTTTCAAAGACGGAATCGAGTGCGCCGGCGCGATCATCCAAAGCTGTGGTGAGTTTTAACTCAGCGGCCTCTATCAAACTATGTTTCGCTGACAGATAGCTGACAACGCCTGCGAAACCGGCTGTCACGAGACAGGCGCCCCCGATGAGCATTGGCAAGCGCTTTGCCACCGAGATGTTGTTCAAGGGATTTTTTGACCGACCCACTTTATTACTCCCAATGAAGACACCGGGCCCAAGGTCTCGCCGTCCATCGGCAAGACTAGCCCGTATTTGGGGCCTAACCGGATCGGACTAAATTTATATAAATTCACTAAAGGTGGATTTGAACCATCCTTTTAACTTGAGATTGCACTTAATGGCCCATCAACCAATAGTAGTAGGCGGGCCAACATCGCGGCCTTGTCGAGCTTCATTCTCGATGAGCGGCAATAGACGACATGCGGGCCCTTGCCCGATCTATGCGACAACGTCAGTATAGAGTTCTTTTGAAGCCGGCTCAGGACTTTCCAACGCGAAATCCGCCGCCTCCTTGATTTGTGCCTTGATCTCAGTATCGATCGATTTCAGCGTTTCTTCATCGGCATACTCTCCATCGAGAAGGCGCTTCTTGCACCGTTCAATGGGGTCAGAGTGGGTGCGCATATCGTCCACCTCTTGCCGTGTCCGATATTTCGCCGGGTCGGACATTGAATGACCGCGATAGCGATAGGTCTTCATTTCGAGGACATAGGGGCCACCGCCATTGCGCGCATGGTCGACGGCTTCTTTTGCTTCCTGGCGTACGGCGACGACATCCATCCCGTCGACTTCTTTGCCGGGGATGCCAAAGCTTGCCCCCCGCCGGCAGAGATGGGTATCGGCGGACGCGCGCTTGACCGCCGTTCCCATCGCATACTGATTGTTTTCAATGACGAAGACCACGGGCAAGTCCCAAAGCTCCGCCATATTCATCGCTTCGAAGACCTGTCCCTGATTGGCTGCCCCATCGCCAAAATAGGTAAAACAGACATTGTCGTTTTTGCGATATTTATTGGCGAAGGCGATCCCGGCACCGATCGGCACCTGCGCTCCGACAATTCCGTGCCCCCCATAAAAGGCCTTGTCGGTCGAAAACATGTGCATCGACCCGCCCTTGCCTTTGGAATAGCCGCCATCGCGCCCGGTCAGTTCCGCCATCACCCCTTTGGGATCCATGCCGCAGGCCAGCATGTGGCCGTGGTCGCGATAGCCGGTGATGACCTGGTCCCCCTCTTCCCGCAGCGCCTCGAGCCCGGTGACCACAGCCTCTTGCCCGATATAGAGGTGACAGAACCCCCCTATATGTCCCATCCCGTAAAGCTGGCCGGCACGCTCTTCGAAGCGCCTGATCAGCAGCATCATGCGATAATCTTCGAGAAGCTGATCGCCGGAAATAGTGTCGTTAGAGGGGGATTGGGCCATGAAGATCTCCTGTCCCTTCAATCTAATCGTCGCCGCCCCCTGGGGCAAACCGCGAGGGTCAATTAGAGAGGTCGTCGCAAGCGCGCTCGGCGATAAGAGGCCCCATACGAAAACCCCCGGCCCTTAACGAGCCGGGGGCAAAATCGCCGGTAAGGCATGACGCCTAGTTAGACGGCTTTGGCTTCGAAGGTCGATTCGCCGAAGGAGCCGAGCGTCACGGCACCGGTAATGTCGCTGCCGTCTTTTTTCCCTTGGAAGGTGAGGGTCATTGGCATGGGGCGCGGAATGTCGACTTCCCAGCTCGCCACGTCGCCTTCGACCTTACCATTCTTGATCGCTTCAGCTTCGCCGTCCTGCTCCATGGAGCCCGTCAGCTCTTCGCCGTTTTGAGTGAGCTCGAGCCCACCTTGCTGTTCGCCCATCGGGGTCTGCATGATTATGGTGTATTTTCCATCAAAAGACATGGTCGTCTCCCTACTTCAGTTTGGCCGTGTCGCCACGGATGTCTCGCGGACACTATTGTTGAATTTGGACAGTGTAAAGTTCCTGTTTCAGATCCTTCGCGCCCCCGCCGCCGGGGCCGCCCCCCCCAGCCGAAAATCGGGGTCTGCCGAAGACCAGAACCAGAAATTAGATATGGCCCGACGCCGCGGCGCGGCCACCACCCCCTGCCCTGACGGGCGCCGCCGCGGGGCCGCGCCATCCCCCCTGAGACGTTGATCCTTTTTCAGGTATGGATCACCCGGTCAAAGGCATCGAGGGCACTCTCATGCATCATCTCGCTGAGCGTGGGGTGCGGAAAGACCGTATGGAAGAGTTCCTGCTCGGTCGCTTCCAGGGTCTTGGCAATCCCAAACCCCTGGATCAGCTCGGTGACCTCTGCCCCGACCAGATGGGCGCCAAGCAATTCGCCGGTGACTGAATCGAAGATCGTTTTGACAAACCCCTCAGGCTCACCAAGAGCGATCGCCTTCCCATTGCCTTGGAAGGGAAATTTCCCGACCTTAATGTCATAGCCCTCTTCCCGCGCCTTGGCTTCGGTCAAGCCAATGGACGCGATCTGGGGCTGGCAATAGGTGCAGCCCGGAATGGCGCTGACATCGAGGGCATGCACCTCTTCCTCCCCCGCCAGCGCTTCAACACAGATAATGCCCTCATGGCTGGCCTTATGGGCGAGCCAGGGGGGGCCGACCACATCACCGATCGCATAAACCCCTTCGACCGACGTTCGGAGATAAGGGTCGACGACAATATGGCCGTTGGCCACTTCGACACCGATATCTTCCAGGCCGATATCCTCCGTATTGCCGATAATGCCGATGGCCACGATCACGCGATCGACGGTTTCGGTCACTGTGTCTCCATCCTTCGTCTGAAGACTGACGGTGACGGCGGCATCGGATTTCTCAAGCCCCGTTACATTGGCGCCTGTGTGAATGCGCATCCCCCGCCCCTCAAAGCTCTTGCGCGCAAAGGCGGATACCTCTTCATCCTCCACCGGCAAGATCCGGTCGAGACGTTCGACGACCGTCACCTCCGCGCCGAGGGCATTATAGAAGCTGGCAAATTCGATCCCGATGGCCCCCGAACCGACGACTAGCAGGCGATCGGGGAACTGATCGGGGACCATCGCTTCCTTTGCCGTCCACACCTTGTCCCCATCCGGGGCCAATCCGGCCTGGGGCACAGTACGGGCACGCGCGCCGGTGGCGATGATGGTATGGGTTCCCCTGATCTCCTCCCCACCCCCCTCATTATCGGTGATATGGAGGACGGCGGCGCCGTCGCCGGCGGAGACAAATCGCGCGGTTCCGTTATAGACGGTCACGTCGTTCTTTTTCATCAGATAACGGACACCTGAGGATAATTGACCGGCGATCTTGCGTGAGCGCTTCACCACGGCATCGAGATCGAACCCGATATTGTCCGCCTTCAGCCCATAAGCCGCCGCATGAGACATTGCGGTATAGATCTCCGCCGTCCGTAATAGCGCCTTGGTCGGAATACAGCCCCAATTGAGGCACACCCCCCCCAGATGCTCCTTTTCCACCAGCGCCACGGACAGGCCCAATTGCCGTGCCCGGATGGCCGCGACATAGCCGCCCGGTCCACCGCCGATCACCACCACGTCGTATGTGTTCTCACCCATGGCTTTTCCTCCGTCACTCATCCCCTCTTAGCGAGCTTTGGGGTAACGCCGATAGCGATCCTACAGCTCCGCCCTCCGCTATATCCACCGGGCGCGTGACCGCTTTATCGCCGCTCTCTTGCAGTGCAGCACGTATCGGCATAGGCTTTCAGCGTTGATCAAAGCAGCAATAGGATCTCTGCCATGTCGATCCTCGCCCGGCTCTTTCGGGAGCACCCGGCCAGTGTGGGGGAAAGCTACCCCGAACATGCCCGTCACGCGGGCCGATATGGCCTGTTAATGATCGGTGGCGGGCTTGCCTGTTTGATCCACGCCCTTCTGCCTTTTGCGTTCAAGCGGACCGGATCGGACACGATCCTGTCCCTAAGCGATGAGCTGCGACAGCGACGCGCGCCCCCGCCCGCCCCCGCCGCGCCCCCGCCCGCCCCCGCAGAGGGCAGCGCAAAGGCGTGGCACCCCTCCTGAACCGACCGCCGGCCCCTATCAGAGAAGCATTGAGGCCGGTTCTTCGCAAAACCGCTTAAAGGCCGCGAGGAATTCCGCTCCCGTGGCGCCGTCCACCACTCGGTGATCGCAGGTGAGCGTGACGGTCATTATCGGCCGCACGACAATCTCCCCATTGCGGACCACAGGCCGGTCCTCCCCCGCGCCGACGGAAAGGATCGCCCCGTGGGGCGTGTTGACGATCGAGGCAAAACTCTTGATCCCGAACATGCCCAAATTGGAGACGGCAAAGGTGCCGCCCTGATATTCCTCAGGCTTCAGCTTTTTATCCCGCGCCCGACCGGCAAGGTCCCGAATCTCCTCCGAGATCGCCTGAAGCCCCTTGGTTTCCGCCCGCCAGACGATGGGCGTGATCAAGCCGCCATCGATGGCGACGGCCACGCCGATATCGGCGTGATGGTGGCGAAGGATCGCCTCCTCGGTAAAGCTCGCATTGGCGCCCGGCACGACCATGAGGGCTTGGGCGCTCGCCTTGACGATAAAATCGTTGACCGAAATCTTATAGGTCCCCTCGCTCCCCTTTTCGGGGGAGGCCGCATTGATACGTTCCCGCGCCGCCAAAAGCTGGGTCAGATCGATATCGATATTGAGGGGGAAATGCGGAACTTCCTGATTGAAACTCTGGTTGAGCCGCTTCGCGATGGTCTTCCGCATCCCATCGTTTTTGATGGCGGTATAGGTTTCCGGCGAGTAGAGACGGGGGTCGAGCCCACCGCCGGCTCCGGCCACCGCCCCTTTGCCATCGGGTTGCGCTTGCCCTTCCTCCAGCGCCTTCTCCACATCCCGCTTGACGATCCGCCCCCGTGGCCCCGTCCCCTCGATCAGGGGCAGGGAAAGCCCCTCCTGCTCGGCAATGCGGCGGGCGAGGGGCGAGGCGAAAAGCCGCTCACCTTCGGCCTTCGCGTCGGCGGACGATGACTGTGAGCCCGACGGCGTTGAGGTCGGCGATGGCGCCGACCGATCCGCAGACGGCTCCTGACTTTCAGACGGGCTTTCCTTAGGGGGCGAGGTCGCCTCTTTGGAGGACTGAGCCGCGTCCTTCTTCGCGGCGCCATTATCCTCCCCGGCGTCAGTTGGGACGGAGGACCGAAGCGCCTCAAGATCGATATCATCGGCGCTCTCCCCCTCCTCAAGGAGCACACCGATCATCTGGTTGACCTTGACGGCCTCCGTGCCGCTCTCGACGAGGATCTTGCCAACGATTCCATCATCGACCGCCTCGACCTCCATCGTGGCTTTGTCGGTCTCGATCTCAGCGATTACATCGCCCGAAGAGATCTTGTCCCCCTCCGCGACCATCCATTTGGCGAGGGTCCCCTCCTCCATCGTCGGAGACAGGGCGGGCATCAGGATCGGCATCGGCATAAATTATCCTTCCCGTATTCCCGGCGGCGAACCGAACCGGTTAGCATCAGGCGATCCGGGAACGAATAATAGCCATCCGAACCCGGTCAAAACAAAAATGAGGGCGAAGGCGAAGCCCCCCATGACAGTATGGTCGAGGGGGTCGATCGGGACCGCCCGCCCCTCATTGGCCGCTTCCAGTGCGGCTTGAAAAGTCGCGGGGTCGGCGACCCACGCATAGGGCGCAACGCCGATCACCGCCGAGGCGGTCGCAATCCCCATCTGCATCACCAGAAGGCCAAAGGCGGCGCCGCCGAGAAAGAGGGCCTGCCACCACCAAGACCGATCCATATCGTGAAATCGCCGGATCGGCACACTGATCGACACGAGCCACAGGAGCACGCCTTGGCAAAGAACCCCAAGCCCCCCAAGCACACCGGCGGGTGCCGCGCCGACCAGGGACCCAAAGATCAAGAACGTGACCGTCACCAACGCCATTTCCCGACGTCCGGCCCGGCCCCGCGGCGCGAATATTCTGGCCCAGCGGCTCAATCGGCAAATCCCCTTCCATCGTTCAAGGGATCATTGCCATAGCGGTTCCGTCCGCGATCCCCGGGCTTCAGGGCAAACAGGAAAAACTGCGCGATCAGAACGAGATAGAGCAGGCCTTGTCCGAGGGCGAACCGGGGGGCCTCCTCCATCAGTCGGCTCACAACCGCCGGATCGTTCAGCATCTCCCACATCGCGTCAAAGTCATTCTGCGGCAGGCGATCCACCACCCCTTGAAAAGAGACAAGCCCCGCCAGGAACAAAAGGACGATGACGCCCATCTGATACCATCCCGACACCCCCATATCGTGAAACCGTTTGATCGGCACCGCGACAAAGGATGGCCACAGATACAAAAACCCGGCGAGGGAGCCGAAGGGAAGCGAAGCGCTGACGAGAGGCACCAAGAAGTAGGGGAGCAGATATCCCAGCAAATACCCCTTGCGAGAGATTCGGCCTTCGAGATTGAAGAGGAAATCGAACATTCCGCAAACGGCCCTTAATCGTCCAGATAGAGAACGCGTTTTGCCGCGGCCACCACTTTCTCGGCGTTGGGCAAGCTCAGCTTCTCAAGATTTGCCGCATAGGGAAGCGGGACATCCTCCTGCGTCACCCGCTCGGGGGGGGCGTCGAGATAATCGAAGGCGGCACGGGTGACTTGCCATCCAATTTCGGCGCCGATCCCCATCGGCCCCCAGCTCTCCTCGACGGTGACGAGGCGATTTGTTTTTCGCACACTGTCGGCGACCGTTTCGACATCCATCGGCCTGATGGTGCGGAGATCGACGACTTCGGCCTCAATCCCTTCCTGCGCCAGTTGGTCGGCGGCCTGAAGGGCGAACATCACACCGCGGGAATAAGAGACGATGGTCACATCCTTCCCCTGCCGAGCAATTTTCGCCTTCCCGATGGGCAGGACAAAATCCTCCGCCTCAGGCACGTCCCCCTTCTCGCCGTAAAGCAATTCATGCTCGAGAAAGACCACGGGATTGGGATTTCGGATCGCAGCCTTCAAGAGCCCTTTGGCGTCCATCGCCGAATAGGGCGAGATGACGATCAATCCGGGAACATGGCCGTACCAGGGCGCATAGTCCTGGCTGTGTTGAGCCGCCACGCGCGAGGCCGCCGCATTTGGCCCCCGAAACACAATCGGACAGGCCATTTGTCCCCCGGACATGTAGCGGGTCTTGGCGGCCGAGTTGATGATATGGTCGATCGCCTGCATGGCGAAGTTGAAGGTCATGAACTCGACGATCGGTCGCAGCCCGGCGAAGGCGGCACCGACACCGAGCCCGGCGAAGCCATACTCCGTAATCGGTGTATCGACGACTCGTCGATCCCCGAATTCCTGGAGCAACTCCCGAGTGACTTTATAGGCCCCCTGATATTCCGCAACCTCCTCTCCCATGACAAAGACCTGCTCGTCCCGCCGCATCTCCTCGGCCATCGCGTCGCGCAACGCATCGCGAACCGTGGTCTCGACCATCGGCGTGTCGTCCGGGATCTCGGGCGCCGCCGCTTGCGCCGAGGCGCGGGAGGGCTTGTCGGGCAGCGCTTTTTTCTTTGTGTCCTGATCGATTTCCGATGTCTTGGGTTTGTCAGTGTCACCCTTCTTTGGCGCCGCGTCGGCCGCCGCGGGAGCGGAAAGGTCCGCCTCGTCAATATCGCTTTTATCTTCCCCGTCTTCGAGGAGAACGGCGATAGGGGCGTTGACTTTGACCCCTTCGGTCCCCGCCTCCACCAAGATCTTGCCGAGGACCCCCTCGTCGACGGCCTCAACCTCCATCGTCGCCTTGTCGGTTTCGATTTCGGCGATAACGTCACCGGCGGACACCTGATCCCCTTCGTTCTTCAACCATTTGGCCAGGGTCCCCTCCTCCATGGTGGGAGACAGAGCAGGCATCAGAACGGGGATCGTCATATCGGTCCTTTCTTCGGCAGGCAGGGCGGCGCAACCCGGGGAGCCCTGTTGCGCGCTGCTAGCATAGGTCGAAAGTGCAGCAACGCCTTCGCGCAGGATATAAGAGGTCGGCGGGGCGCGGGCGAGCGACGGATGGTGTCAAAAGGTCAACACCGACGAGGCGTCACCAAGGGTTGTGCCTCCTTCGACCTCAAGAATTGTCCCCGTGACATAGTCGGCGCCCCCCGAACAAAGCCACAGGGCCGCATCCGCAATATCATCGCGATCGCCAAATGTTCTGAGGGCCAATTGCTTGCGATAGGTCTCCCGCATTTTTTCGTTGGGGGCGAGACGATCCATGCCCTCGGTGCCGTCGATCGGCCCCGGCGAGATCCCATTGACCCGCACCCCGACGGGCCCCCATTCCATCGCCAAACATTTGACCAGCATGTTCACACCGGCCTTTGCCGCACAGACATGGGATTGATAGGGATAGGGGCGGGTCGCCTGCGGTGCCGAGATGGTGAGAAAGACCGCCCCGGGTCGACGACATCGGTGGATGGCCGCCCGAAACACATTGAACGTCCCCAAGAGGTCAATGTCGATCACCGACTTAAAGGCATTCGCCGACATCTGGGCGGCCCCGGCGGGGAAATTGCCCGCCTGGCCCGCAAGCACCATATCCAAGGGGCCCCACCGGTCGGCACAGGCTTCGACCGCGGCCTCAATCGCCTGATAGTCCCGCACATCGGCCGCCTGTCCATCGGACTCGGCCCCCGCTTCGCGTAACAGGGCCACCGTCGCCTCAACCTTTTCCGGCTTACGGGACATGACAAAGACCTTGGCCCCGGCCGTCGCAAATCGCTCGGCGATCCGCTGATTGATGCCGGAGGTACCGCCCGCCATGAAACAGACCTTCCCTGTCAGGTCATAGGAGGGGGCTGGGGTCAGCGCCCGGGGCGTCCCATTGTGCTCATCTGCGGTCATGATCTTGTCCTTGTTGACCTATCCTCATGTAGCGCGCGCCGGGCGGAACGCCAAAGCGCCTCTCTACGCCAAGGGAGGACCGATGATGGCTTGCGAGCGGGCTCCGGCATGGTAGACCCCGATTGGGCTGAGGGAGAGACTAGTGTCGTGCCATTGATTCATCGTCGCACCGTTCTGGGTGGGCTTGGTGCTGCGGCGCTGGCCCCCGCGCTCTCCTCGCCGGCCCTTGCGGGCATCGGCCCGTTCACCCGATTTCGCCACGGCGTCGCCTCGGGCGATCCCCGCCACGACCGCGTGATCATCTGGACGCGGGTGACCCCTCGTTCCCGCGAAGAGGATCGCGGCAATCTGCTGGTCCGGTGGCGAATGGCCACAGACCCTCTGATGACCCAGATTGTGGGCCAAGGCATCACCGCCGCCACGATCAACCGTGACTTCACGGTCAAGGTCGATGTCGAGCGGTTACTGCCCGATCGAACCTATTATTACGATTTCCGGATCGAGGGGACATTCGATACCTCCCCCATCGGACGCACAAAGACGTTCCCGGCCCCCGGCGCCGCGACCCATCGCCTGCGATATGCCTTTGTCTCGTGCTCCCACTATAACGCTGGATATTTTCACGTTTATCGCGCCATTGCCAACCGTGCCGATCTCGACGTCGTTCTCCATCTCGGCGACTATATATACGAGTACGGACCAGGGCAGTTCGGCGACAACCAGCTCGAGGGTCGGGCGCTGCTGCCCGAGAAGGAAATCGTCACCCTCGACGATTATCGCGCACGATACGCGCTGTACCGAACCGACCCCGATTTGCAGGAAGCGCACCGCCAGCACCCTTTCATGACCGTGTGGGACGATCACGAAACCGCCAACAATGCCTGGCGGGACGGCGCCCAAAACCATACCCCCGAAACCGAGGGGGACTGGACAACCCGGCGGGCGGCTGGGGTTCGTGCCTATTTTGAATGGTTACCGATCCGGGAGACCGCCCTCCCCTCGCCGATCACCAATGAGGCGGAGGCCGTCGGCCCCGATACCCAACGGATCTGGCGAAGCGCCCGGTACGGTGATCTGGCGGATTTCTTGATGCTCGACACCCGTCTTTACGGACGCGACGAGCAGGTCGGCATCATCGGCCCTGACATCGGCGACCCCTCCCGCAGCCTGCTCGGCCCGGAGCAGGAACAATGGCTCACCGATTGCCTCATCGCTTCGCAATTCTCCGGCACGCGCTGGCGCTTTTTGGGGCAGCAGGTCATGTTCTCGAAATTGATCGGCGAGAATGTCGAGAAGGCCGATATCGCCTTCAACGCCGATCAGTGGGATGGCTATGGCGCTTCCCAGGAACGGTTGCTTGATACGATCGTCAGCGGCGGCATTGAGAATCTCGCCGTGCTGACGGGGGATATCCATAGTTCCTGGGCCTTTGATGTTCCCCTCGCTCCCTATGACAGCGATACCTACAAGCGGTTCACCGGCGAGGGATCGATTGCGGTTGAGTTTGTGACCTCATCGGTCACCTCGCCCTCGATCCCGGGCGTCGAGACCTCCACCGTGATCGACCGGCTGGGGGTCGCGGCCATGCCGCATCTGAAATGGCTGAACCTGACCGAACGCGGATATTGCCTCGTCGATGTCAGCCATGAGCGGACACAATGCGAATGGTGGTTCGTCGAAGATGTACGCGCACCGAGCGGGGGCAGCGAGTATCTGGCCCGTGCCTATTACACCGACGACGGGGCGACCCGCCTGCGCCGGTCGCGCATGCCCTCTCTGCCGAAGCCGAGTGCGCCGCCGGCATAAGACGTGCCGCGCCGCGCGCCAGCTATCCCCCCGTTTCCGCGTCTGCTAACAGGGCGGACATGCATATTGTCACACAAACCCAGGACCTCACCGCCCTGTGCGGTCGCCTCGCCAAGCATGACTTCGTCACCGTCGATACCGAATTCATGCGGGAGCGGACCTATTATCCAAAGCTGTGCTTGATTCAGGTCGCTTCGACCGAGGAAGCGGCGATTATCGATCCATTGGCGGCGGCCCTCGACCTCGCCCCTTTCCTTGAGCTGTTGGCCGATCCGTCCGTGCTCAAGGTCTTCCATGCCGCGCGACAGGATCTTGAGATTTTCTATAAGCTCATGGGAAAGGTCCCGGCCCCCCTCTTCGATACGCAGATCGCCGCCATGGCCTGTGGGCATGGGGACCAGGTGGGGTACGAAGCGCTGATCCGTGAGGTCACCGGTGCGCAAGTGGATAAGGGATCACGGTTCACCGATTGGGCGAAACGGCCGCTGTCGGACAAGCAACTGACCTACGCCCTCGGCGACGTTACCCATCTCGTCGACGCCTATCAGGCGCTTATCACGGAGCTCGAAGAGAAGGGTCGCCTTGAGTGGATCCACGCGGAGATGACCCAGCTCAATGACCCGACCCTTTATTATACGGACCCTGACGAGGCATGGCGCCGCATCAAAGTCCGAAACCTGAAGCAACGTGATCGCGCCCTCCTAAAGGCGGTGGCGGCATGGCGGGAGCGCGAAGCGATCGCGCGAGACACGCCGCGAAATCGGGTCATGAAGGATGACGGCCTGATGGAAATCGTCCGAACGAAACCGAAAGATGCCCAAGAACTGGCCGCCCTCCGCGCGATCCCGTCGGGGTTTGAAAGATCTCGCGCCGCCACTGCGCTATTTGACGCGCTAGCGGCCGCCGACCGGATGGACGAAGGGGCGATCCCGCCCGCGCAAAAGCGTGATGACCGATCCGCCCCGGCCGATGTCCTCGAATTGCTCCGGGTCTTGCTCAAACGTCAGAGCGAGATGCATCGGGTCGCGCCAAAGCTCTTGGCCAGTGCAGCGGATCTTGAAGCCATCGCCCTCAATGACGAAGCCGATGTCCCCGCCCTCTCAGGGTGGCGGCGAGAGGTCTTCGGCGAGATGGCCCTCAAACTGAAACACGGGCGGATCGCCCTCGCCCTCGACCGGGGCAGCGTCAGGCTTATCGACGTCCAGGGATGACCTGCGTCAATTAGTGAGCTGAAGATCGGCTTCGGCGCCGCAGAGATCGGCAAGGCGGACCAAACGCTTTTCGGGGCCGCGCCCCCAATGGTCGGCCACGGGGCCGATCAAACGCAGTGCCTTACCGTCCCCCTCGATGCGAATATCCCTTAACAGGCGGCTATCCGCCGGGGCCAGGGTAAGGAACAATCTCAGCGCCGCGCCTGTGATTTCCGCCCGCTCAGCCTGTTCCGCATCGAGAAGATCGACGGGAAGATAGGCCGCGAAATCATCCACCCCCGCCCCATGACGGGCCGCGATGGCGGCGGCGATATAGACCCGCCCAGGATGACCGATCCCCCGGAGTGGCAGGGTGAGAGCGGTTTGCGCGGATTGCTGCGGTCGGGCATCCGCTTGAAAGACAAGGCCCAGATTGGCCATCGCGATGACCGCCCGCTGCCAGCGCTCCTCCCGCCGCTCCGTACCCGGCATGATTTGCCGCAGAAGCGTCAGCATCGCCTCCTCGTCCCTGGCCTGGGCGTCGCCGAACCTGATCGCAAAATAGCGGGCAAGCTCGAGCAGTGGATCCTCCTCATGGGTCGCTTCATCCAAGGTGGAGAACAAGATCCCCTCCCGCACGCCGCTCGACGAGGTTTCAATCCGTTCAACGCCTGTAATCGTCAGCACATTGTCCAGTACCAAAGCCGCAAAGGGAAGAGTGGGGGCGCGACGCCGTTGCACGGCCGGCATAACCTCGAGGTTTTCGATGCTCTGCTTTGCCACGAAATGGCAAATGGACCGCATTTCCGCCGCAGATAGGGCAAATCGGTCCAAGGTCTTCAATGGATGGCCACGGCGGTTCAGCGCCACCCGGGCAAGGGCGCGCCAGGCCCCCCCGACCATGTGCAACTCCCTCGCCTCACTCTTTCGCAGCCATTTGACGGCGCCCAATTGAGCCTCGATATAGCGCGCCGCCCCCGCACGGTCCCCCGCCCACTGCCCCGCCAGCCGAAGCCCGCCAAGGGGTAGGGAGATCCGCTTACCGACCTTATCGGGCGCCTCGGCATGGATATGACTGATTTCGAGGCTGCCGCCGCCAATATCCCCCGCGAGCGCGCCATGGGGCAGAGCGAGGATGCGCGGCGCGCCGGACAATATACCGAGGGCGGCGTAAAGCGCCTCCTCATCCCCAGTCAGCAGCCGGGGGTTGAGACCGATATCGCGGATCGCCGCCAGGAAAGCCGGACCGTTCGGGGCGTCCCGCACCGCCGCCGTGGCAAAGACCACATAGTCCGACAACGACCAATCTTCGAGAAGGCTCCGAAACCGCGTCAAGACGGACAGCGCCTCCGACATCGCCTCATCCCGCAGATTGCCAGACCCAACTTCGCGCTCGCCAAGACCGCAAAGAACCTTTTCGTTGAAGATAGAGATCGGTGACCGCAGGGGCCCCTCATATACAACGAGGCGCACTGAATTCGATCCGATATCGACGACCGCACGCCGTCGCACATCACTGTCGATCTGGTGATCCGGCATCAATGGTCAATATTCAGGGTTCGGGGCTTTTCTTCTTGAAGCGCCCTCCCCCTTCCCGACAGGCTGGGATTGGTCATAAAATAGGCATGGACATTGAAGGGGTCCTCGGCGCCCGGAACACCTCGAACCCATCGTCCATCGGCTTTCAATTCCCAGCTTTGCTGTTCGTCCTTGAAATTTGCGACCATAATCTGGTCGAGCACCTGATTATGCGTCGTTTCATTCGTCACAGGACATAGAACCTCGACCCGACGATTGAGGTTCCGCGGCATCCAGTCCGCCGAAGAGATGAAGACCTTCGCTTTGTCGGACGGCAATTCTTCGCCGTTCCCGAACGCCACGATCCGGCTGTGCTCCAGATACCGCCCAACGATACTCTTGACCCGAATATTCTCCGAAAAGCCCGGCACACCCGGCCGTAGACAGCATATGCCGCGGATGACGAGGTCGATCTCCACGCCCGCTTGGCTTGCCTCGTAAAGCTTGTCGATCAAGTTCCCATCGACGAGGGAATTCATTTTCGCCCAAATACCGGCCGGTTTCCCCGACCGGGCAAAGGCGATTTCCCGGTCGATATGCGCGTAGATCGTTTCCCGCAGATTGAGAGGCGCAATCGACAGAGCCTCGAAATCATCGGGTTTGGCGTACCCCGTCACATAGTTGAAGATCTTCGCCACATCGCGACCGATAGCCGGATCGGTCGTGAAGAGCGCAAGATCGGTGTATATTTTGGCCGTAATCTGATGATAATTGCCCGTCCCCAAATGGCAATAAGAGCGAGTTTGCTCCCCCTCTCGGCGCACCACATAGGACAGCTTGGCGTGGGTTTTATAGTCGACAAATCCGTAGACGACATTGACCCCCGCCCGTTCGAGCGCCCGTGCCCACTTAATATTCGCTTCTTCGTCGAAACGCGCTTTCAGTTCGACGAGAGCGGTGACATTTTTGCCGTTCTCGGCCGCTTCCATCAATGCCGCGATGATCGGGGAGTCCGACGAAGTCCGGTATAGCGTCTGCTTGATGGCGAGAACCTGCTTATCCTTCGCCGCTTGTTTCAGAAATTGTACGACAACGTCAAAATCCTCATAGGGATGATGGACAAGGATGTCCTTTGCCGAAATCGCGGAAAAGCAATCGCCGCCATGCTCCCTAATCCGTTCGGGAAACCGTGCCTCAAACGGGGGGAACAGCAATTCGGGGCGATCCGAGGCGATAAGTTGCGAGGTCTGGGCGAGGCCGATCACCCCCTCTACAAAGACCACGTCCTTGGGGTGAACCCGCAATCGATCAATGATCAATTCTCGCAGACGGAAGGGCATATCCGCTTCCATCTTGAGGCGGATCACTTCACCCCGCCGGCGACGCTGCAGCATCGTTTCGAAGACCGCAACCAGATCTTCGGCCTCCTCTTCGACCTCGATATCGGAATCACGGATCACCCGGAACGCCCCTTGGGCGGTGATCTGTCCGCCGGGGAAGAGATGGTGAAGAAATTGCAGGATCGTGCGCTCGAGGGAAATATAGCGGACCTGCTCCTTGTTCTGAAGATCCTGGTCCGGATCCTTCGGCAAGCGAATGAACCGCTTGATCATACTGGGAACCGGCAGAAACTTGACGTTTGACTGCGCCCCCGCTTCGTAGCCATGGGCCCCCTCCACCTCAAAGCACAAGACGAAGCCGAGATTGGGGATGAACGGGAATGGATGGGCTGGATCGAGCGCCAATGGGGTGAGCACGGGGAAGATATTGGTCAGGAATTCCTGCTCCAACCATTCATGCTCGCTGGGCGTCAATTCATCGGCCGACAGCACCGCCACGCCGCTTTCCCGCATAAGCGGGAGCAGGGTTTGCCAGGAGGCCTGCTGGCGGCTCATCAATTCCGCCGACCGCTCGCTTACGGCCCGCAATTGTTCTTTCGGGGTCAGTCCGTCCTGGCATCTTTGGGTGACACCGGCGCGCACCTGACCGACCAGGCCCGCCACCCGCACCATAAAGAATTCGTCGAGATTGCTGGCCGAGATCGACAGAAAGCGCAGACGTTCCAGGATCGGGTGGGCGGTGTTCTCCGCCTCTTCGAGAACCCGCATGTTAAAGTCGAGCCAGCTCAGCTCACGATTGATAAAGCGATCCGCATTCTGAAAATCGAGGCTTGTTAGATCGACATGATCATCGGGGGAGAAGCGCTCTCCCTCAACGGCGTCGCTAGATACTTCGCTTGCCTCCACCGGATCCTCCTTGCGTGGTCAACCGCACTGTTCGGGGTTACTCTTCAATGCCTGCTCCAACAAGGATCTTGGCGTTTTTCCGGGACCTGCCAAGCGTCGGGCCGTCGCGGCAATGGTGAGCGGCGCAACGAACCGGCGACAGAGGCGGCCCCCTGTCTCTTCGATCAGCGCCGGAGGAACGGTCAGCCCGGCATCCCGAAGAGCGATGGCCAAGACCTGGATGATCGCCGTCTGCTCAGGCGGATCAAGCTCGATCACCGTACCCCCCATAAGCCGGCTGCGTAAATCCTGCACGCCGGTTTCGTCCTCGCCGCCGCCCCAACGCCCAGGGCGCGAGCGACCGATGACCAAGGTCGGCTGAGGGCGGGATAGCGCCGCGTTGACATAGGCAAATAGCGCCCCAAGCGACGCTTGGTCGGCATCGTCGATGACCACAAGCGGAAGAGCCGAACGCGGCGGCAGACCCGAAAGTGTCGGCCCCGCCAAAAAGGTTGCGCCCACGCGCCGCCCGAATTCCGCGGCGAGACGCGATTTGCCAACCCCGTATCCCCCCCACAGAACGGCGAGGGTAAGCCCGCCTCCTTCGGCCCCGCTTCTCAGCGCCCTCTCATACCAGGCATTGAGCGAGGCGAGCGCCGCCTTTGTCGCCGCTCCCTCATGAAACGGCGGGACGATCGGCGCTTCGGGGAAGGGAAGAGATGGTTGGGACACGGTCCTTAATAGATTGCGCCGAAATCATCCTCGGTGGGGATGGCGTCCTCAGACCCGGGGAGAGGTCGCTCGGGCCCCGACTTCGGTTCTAACTGGATCGGTCCGCCGGAGAGGCCCGGCGCCGAGGACCGTTGTTCCGCCGACGACAGCGCGCTGTCCACCGAAAGAGGTGCCCGCTCTTCGCGCCCCGACCATTGGCCACCCTCCGGGGTCTCGTTACGGTGACGGACCTCATTGACTGTCTGCTGCACCTGCTCGGCGCGGTCGAATTCAGCAATGTTCCACCGGCCGTCCACCGCTTGCCATACCGCCAGATTGTCCTGGCGCATAGCCAGGATCAATTGATCCTCTCGCCCGGTGATCGACAAATCGATGATCGCATTTTCATTATTGAACGCCCCAACCTCCATGGCGACGACCAGGGGGGTCTTCTCCAACGCCAAACGGATATCCGCCCATTCATCCAAACTGCCAAACCAGGCGGTCAGGGTCAGTTGGCGAATATCGGCGTGATCGACGAGTGTTCGTTCTTTCCATCCCGCCGCATAGGCCGCCACGGTTCCCTCGACGGCGCGCCGCGCAAGGGCAGGGAAATCGCCCGCTTCGCCGCGAAAAAACGTCTCGGTCAGGACTGTCCCCCGTCCCGACTCAGCCGGGCGAGCCGCCGTCGCCCCATACCCGTCGGGATCATCATAAAGCGCCGCTTCGCTGCTTTGCGCACCGCCCGGCCGATTGACGGCGCGGCTGTCGATTCCTGAATCGATAAGGCGAACCGACAATTCGAATACCCCGTCCCGCTCCTCAAGATCGGCGACCGCCACCAGCAATTGACCGACATTGTAGCGTCGCGCGAGGGCCTGAAGCCCTGATGTCTCAAGGCCCACAGCCTCCTCCGCCTCCACGGTGCCAATATCCCCCCGATCCCCCCGGGGCAGCACAAGGGGCGTCAATTCATTGGTGAGGGGGCGGGCCAGCCATGCCCGCGCCCAGGGGTTCTTACTCTCCCAAAGATAGACGTCTCGGTCAGTCTTCAGCACCGGGACGATCAAGGCCCGTCTCGCTTGCTGGTCACTATAGGGGAGGCCGGCATCCTGGAGCAGCCGTCGCACGGCCATCGGCCTGAACCGATAGGTGATCCGCGCCTGGTAGGTGGAGGCCGAGGATTTCTCGTCGAAGATGGAGAACCCCTCCTCCAAACTCGCCACATCGCTTGGATTGATGGTGACCGCTGATCGGCCGCTGGGCGTCATCCCCGCCTCTTCGGCGATAACGCCGGTGGCGCGGGCCGACTGACCCGCGGCAAGCTCGGGCAGATAGACCCAATCCTCCTCGGCCGTCAGACGGCGCAACAGAATATCAAGGGCCTTTCGGCGGCCCTTTTCCTGCGCCAAGCGCTGCGCCGCCGCCGCACTTTCGGCTTCCGCCGCGACGGGGACTTCGGCAACCACGAAGATAGATTGGGGCCCGGACTGGGCCCATGCCCCCGCCGCGCCGAAGAGGGCGATAGCCATCACCAGGGAAAATAGACGAACGATCATCATCCTGATCTCATTACCAGACCCGCCCCCTAGCAGTGATCGCCGCCCCGGTCACCTTGACGAACCTGTAAGGCAGAGGGACGCCCCGCGCTCTCCCCTCGACAACCCAGCGGAACGGCCTACACCCCTTGGGCTTGAACGAAGGAGACAGCATGGCGGAGGATCCATACGCCAAAGCGGGGGTCAATATCGCAGCGGGAAACCGCCTCGTGGATCGCATCGCGCCCTTGGCGAAAGCCACCAAGCAAGCGGGAAGCGGCGGTGATCTGGGCGGGTTCGGCGGCGTCTTCGACCTCAAGGCCACTGGCTTTCAAGACCCCGTTCTTGTGTCGGGGACCGACGGGGTCGGCACCAAGCTGATGCTTGCCCAGGCGATGGGACGGCACGACACGATCGGGATCGACCTTGTCGCGATGTGCGCCAATGACATTCTCACCCAGGCCGCCAAGCCCCTCTTCTTTCTCGATTACTTCGCCACCGGTCAGCTCGACGAAGCCGTGGCCGCCAGTGTCGTCGAAGGGATCGCGACGGCCTGTCGAGAGACGGAGATGGTGCTGATTGGTGGGGAGACCGCCGAAATGCCGGGCCTTTATGGACCGGGGCACTATGATCTGGCGGGCTTTTGCGTCGGGGCGGCTGAACGGACGGGCCTTCTGCCGCGCCCCGATCTGATGGCGGAGGGCGATGTCCTGATCGGCCTCCCCTCCTCCGGCGCCCACGCGAACGGCTATTCTCTAATTCGCCAAATTGTTGAGCGTTCAGGTATGGCATGGAGCGATAAGGCCCCCTTCGCGGAGACCTCGCTCGGCGACGCCTTCTTAACCCCCACACGGCTCTATATCCGCGATTGCCTGCCCTTGGCCGAGGCCGGTCACCTTAAAGCCATGGCGCATATTACCGGCGGCGGCCTGACGGAGAATGTCCCCCGGGTCCTGCCCTCATCTCTCCGGCCTCGCTACGATGAGACAGCCCTCACTCTGCCGCCGCTGTTCGCCTGGCTGGCCGAGACGGGCGACATCGAGCAGACGGCCATGCGCCGAACCTTCAATTGCGGCATTGGCATGGTGCTGATCGCGTCACCGCCCGCCGTCGATGGGCTTCTTTCTGCGCTCACCGAGGCGCGGGTGATCGGAGACCTCGTCCCCTCATGATCGATAAAAAGCGTGTTGCCGTCCTGATTTCGGGGTCCGGCTCCAATCTCCAAGCCTTGATTGAGGCGAGCCGATCGCCTGACTATCCCGCTGAAATCGTGCTCGTCCTGTCCAATCGGCCGGGCGTCTTTGGGCTGGAGCGGGCGGCCGCGGCAGAAATACCGTCGGTCGTCATTCCCCATGGCGACTATCCCAGTCGGGCCGCCTTCGATGCCGCCATGCAATCCGTCCTTACCCAGAACGATATCGATTGCATCTGCCTGGCGGGGTTCATGCGTATCCTCACCCCGTCCTTCACCAAGGCATGGGAAGGGCGCATGCTGAACATCCACCCCTCGCTCCTTCCCGCCTTCAAGGGGTATGATGCCATCGGCCAAGTCCTCGCCAGTTCGGTTTCGGTCACCGGGGCCAGTGTCCACACCGTCACCAGCGAAGTGGATGCCGGCGACATCGTGGCCCAGGGCGCCGTTCGGCGCGATCCCGACGATACGCGGGAGAGCCTTACCGGGCGGATCCATGCGGTTGAGCATCTCCTCTACCCCTATGCGCTGCGCAGTTTCCTGAGGGGGGAGGCGTCGCCCCCGCCCGCACCCGCCCTCAGCGGCGCTGTGTTTTCGCTTAACCACCGCAGCCGGTTTCGCGAATATCTGTCGCTCACCTAGGATAGGAAAGCGCATAAATGTCGATACGACCGATCAGAACCACGTTTACAGGCGCAACGGGCGCTCAGCTTTCAGCGCGCATCGATTTGCCCGCCGGCACGATCGAGGGGTTTGCGCTCTTCGCCCATTGTTTCACCTGCTCAAAGGACATCTTTGCGGCCCGGAATATCGCCCAGGCCCTGACGGCTCAGGGGATCGGGGTGATGCGCTTTGACTTTACCGGCCTTGGGGAGTCGGAGGGAGAGTTCGGCCGCACGAGCTTTTCCCTCAATCTCGACGATCTGACACGGGCGGCGGATTTTCTGCGGGAAGCCTATCAGGCCCCCTCCCTTCTTATCGGCCATTCCCTAGGCGGCGCGGCGGTGTTGGCGGTGCGGCCGCGCATCCCGGAGGTCAAAGCGGTGGTGACCATCAATGCCCCCGCCAGTGTCGAGCATGTGGCGGGTCATTTCGGGGATAAACTCGCGACCATCATCGCGGAGGGGCAAGCCGATGTCTCCCTCGCGGATCGGGTCTTCACCATCGAGAAACAGTTCGTCGACGATTTGGGACGCCATGATATCCCCGCTGCGGCGGCGGCGCTGGATGCGGCCCTCCTCGTCATGCACAGCCCCATCGATCAGGTCGTCGGGATCGACAACGCGACGGATCTTTTCATTGCCGCAAAGCACCCCAAGAGCTTTGTCAGCCTCGATCAAGCCGATCACCTTCTCAGCCAAAAGGCCGATAGCGCCTATGTCGCCGGCGTTATCGCCGCCTGGGCGCGCCGCTATCTCCCTAAAGCCCCCGCAAAAGACGAGAAGACCGCCGCTGCCAATAATGTGGTCGTCAAGGAAACGGCCCTCGGTCAATTCCAGTGTTTTGTGCAGGTCGGCGCCCATCGCCTGATCGCCGACGAGCCGACAGCGATGGGCGGGTTGGACAGCGGCCCCTCCCCTTATGACTTTCTCGCCACCGCCCTTGGCACTTGCACGGTGATGACCCTCAGAATGTATGCTGAGCGTAAGCAGCTTCCCCTCGAACGGGCGAGCTGTGTCGTGTCCCATGCCAAGGTGCACGCCAAAGAAGCTGACCCCGATGAAGGTCCCATGCAAAAGATCGATGAGTTCACCCGACGGATCCGACTGGACGGCGACTTGTCCGATGAGGCACGCGGGAGACTGCTCGAAATAGCCGATAAATGCCCGGTACATCGGACCCTAGAGGCCGGTGCCCGAGTCAAGACAGAGGAAGACCGATGACCAAACCCGCCGATTGCGCCGATATGACGGCTGTCCGCGCCGAAATTGACCGGCTCGACGATGCGCTCGTGGATCTCTTGGCCGAGCGCTGGACCTATGTCGATCGGGCCTGGCAATTGAAGACCAATCCGGCCGAGGCGACGGTGCCATGGCGGATCCAACAGGTGATCGACCGCGTGGTCGAGCGGGCGGACGGCACCGATCTGCCGGCCCCTCTGGTCGAGGCGCTTTGGCGTCAACTCATCGGTTGGGGTATTCAATATGAGGAAGAAAAGCTGAAAGGCACGACGTGACCGACACCAGCGACAAAGACGAGAACACACGTATCAATGAAGGGGTGATGTGGGCCCTCCAGGGCTTCTATAAGCACGCCCAAACCGAGCACGAATTGCTCAGAACCATTCCCGTCACCCCGGTCACCTTTAGCCGCGGCTTGCTTGAGGTCGACGCCACCATGCCCGAGGTCTTTGCCGATGACGGCCCTGTGTTTGGCGGGCTCTACACCATCCTGCTCGACACCATCCTGGCCATGACGGCCTGGACCGCGATGGACAAATTCGAGACCCTCGCAACGATCAATCTCAAAACCGATTTCTTCGGCGACGCGCAGCCGGGCGAGGTGCTCCGGTTCCGATCGCAGTGCCCCTCGATCATCGACCAGGTCGCGTTTTGTCAGGGTCTCGTCACCGCCGCCGATGGCCGGGCCATCGCGCAAGCAGATGGGACCTTTATGGTGGGGACAAGCCGCAAAGCCTCAAAAGCCAAGGGATCCCGCCTATGACGGACGATTTCTTCCCGCCTGCCAATGACGCCGCGATCGCTCGCATCGATGACTGGCGGGACCGGTCATCGGTGCTGCAATGGCTCGCCTTTAGCGCCAGTATTGACGATGATGGGCTCCTTTACCGGCTGAGTTTTGCTGAACATCATATCGGCAACCCCGCCATCCGCGCGATTCATGGCGGGGTGGTGTCGAGTTTCCTCCAGGTCTGCGCCCTCGCCGAGATACGCGGCAGAGGGGGCCCGACGATCACCGCCAAACCCGTCAGCGTCCACTGTGATTTTCTAAGGCCCGCCAAGGGCGAAGACCTGCTCGGCCGTGCCGTCGTGATCCAGCGGGGGACGCGATTGGTCTTTCTGGAGCTCACAGGATTTCAGAGCGATGCGGGAAAGCCCGTCGCCAAGGCGAATGTCGCCATCAGGCTTCACACCGACGATACGGCGTGACCTTGGTCAAGAAGGCGATGCGTTCATCGCCTTCGACCCGCGCAAAGCCCCCGGAAGCAAATAGCGCGTCGAGATCCTGACGGCAGTAGGCGTCATAATAGGGTTCATGCACGGCGCGCGGAAATCCCTCGAGCATGATATCCATGGCCGTATCGCCATATTGTACGCTGTCGATATGTAAATAATAGCCGCCCGGCTTCAGGACGCGGGAAAATTCGGCGGCCACTCTTTCTCTGACCTTCGCGGGGAGTTCGTGAAAGAGATAGACACTGAATAAAATATCGACACTGTGATCGGCGAAGGGTAATTGTTCCGCCGGGGCCTGAATAAATGCCGCGCGATCCCTGCCCACATGGTTCCGCGCCACGCGCAAATAGGCGGTGGACAGATCGAGTCCGAAGGCATCGACATGGGGCCGATTGACCAGGCAGTCAGCGAGTAATCGCCCGGTGCCGCAGCCAATGTCGACGAGGACCGGCGCGCGACCCTCTTCACCGGCCACGCGATCGATTTCATCGAGCAGGAGCGGCAGCCCCCGGCGCCGCATGGTATCGGCCGCCCCGGTGAAAAGGCTCTCCACCTGGGTGTCGTAGATTTCCGCCGATGGGTCGCTCAGCCACCCATCGCTTTGGAAGTGAAAATTTTGAACGTAATAGGACGGAAGCCCGGCCGGCGCGATTTTGCGGGTCTCGACCGCACCGCCCCGGCGATGGGCGCGCCGCGAAATTGTCCCGGCTTCCTCATAATACCGTCGCGCTTGGGCGAGCAGAGCCCTAAGGTCGGGCGGGGTCCGCAGGTCGGCGGGCACGCGATACCGTCCCGCCGCAATAT
Organism: Parvularcula bermudensis HTCC2503; assembly: GCF_000152825.2. Classification (NCBI taxonomy): domain Bacteria; kingdom Pseudomonadati; phylum Pseudomonadota; class Alphaproteobacteria; order Parvularculales; family Parvularculaceae; genus Parvularcula; species Parvularcula bermudensis. Next base: position 1,747,669 of record NC_014414.1, on the reverse strand, counting down.
CCGCCGCTTCTTCCGCAAAGAGACGGAAAAAGGCGCGACGCACCTCGCGCGGGGGGGCGGGACGCGCCCGGTAAGGTCGCGGCACCCTTCCCGGTGAAGTAAAGGGCCCGGCGGCGTGGCGGGAGGCAAGATATTGCGCGGTGTACCACCCGACCTTTGCCGACTGCCCCACGCTATACTGAGCGAGGCGGAGACCATTGCGTATCGGCGAAGGGCGATCTGTCATGGGAAACCACGCATTAGGACGAGTTGACATGTCGGCGGCGTAAAATCGCCACCACTTCAATATGGCCCGACCAGAGAAACTGATCCACCACCGTCAGGGCAGTGAGGTCATAGGCCGCGCTGAACGCCCTCAGGTCACGGGCCAGGGTACCCGGCTGGCACGAGACGGCGGCGACCAGGGGCACCCCCGCCTCGGCAATCGCCGCGGCCTGGGCCGCCGCCCCGGCCCGGGGGGGATCGAACACCACGGCCTCAAAGGCAGCAAGATCCTCGGCCGCAATCGGATCGGTGAACAGGTCGCGTCGCAGCACATCGACGGCGAGTCCAGCGCTGGCCGCGCCCGTCCTGAGAGCGCTGACGGCATCGGGGGCGCCCTCGGCGGCGAGGACCCGTGCGCCGGTCGCCGCCAAGGGCAGGGAGAAAGTGCCGATCCCGGCAAACAGATCCGCCACGCTCCGCACCGCGCCTACCCCCGTGCACACGGCCATTCGGAGAGCGGCCTCCCCATCCGCCGTCGCCTGCAAAAATCCCCCCTGGGGGACGGGGACGCTCGCTTTGCCCCAGCGCATGGCGGGCGGGGTACGCGTGACCAAGGGGATTTCCCCCACCGAAAGGCGCGCCAAATCAGCCACTTCGGCAAAATTGGCCAGCGCCTCTCTCTCTGCGAGGCCAAGTCCCCCCTCATCGACGCCGAGGATCATCAGGTCGATGCCAGTATCGGTCTCCGTCAGGACAAGATCGGCATTGATCGCCCCTTTGGGCAGCAGGCCCTCGGCGGCCTCGGCAAAACGCCGGGCGCAGGTAAACAGCGGCAGGGTGAGAATGTGGCACACTTCCATGGGCACGACCGCATGAGAGCGCCGCTGGCGAAATCCGAAATGAAGGCCATCGGCAAAGCGGCGTAGGGCCAGACGCGCCCGTCGACGGCTGCGCGGCGGCGATTGATGGGTATGCACCGGCGGCACGGCGAACCCAGCGCGCAGCATCGCCGCCTCGACCCGCGCCCGCTTCCAGGCCAGCAACGCCGCCCGATCCATGTGCTGTAGCGCGCAGCCGCCACATTGCGCCCCCGGACCGAAATGCGGACAGGGCGGGGTGACCCGCGCCGGCGCAGCAGCCAAGACCGCCTCCATCTCCCCGCGTTTGCCGCTGAGGCGGGCACGGACCGTTTCGCCGGGCAAGGTGTAGGGAAGGGCGACATCCCCGGCCATTCCCTCCCCGGACGCGGCCAGTCGATCGATGATCACGGTCTTGAGGGCGGGGGGCGGCACGCCCGACCCGTGGCGACGTGGACGATTAGGCACGGCGGGCCCCCACAAGCCATTCGGCATTCCCATCCCCCCCGACGATGGGCGACGGCAGATAACCAATGAGGTCCCATCCCTGCTCGGAAAGGAACGATGTCATGTCTTCGCGCACGACCCTTTCCACGGCGGCGGTGTCCCAGGTGACGAGCCCTCCTTTGCCGATCGCGCCGGGGCCCAGTTCGAATTGCGGTTTGAACAAGATCGCGGCGATGGCCTCAGGGCCACACAGCGCCATGGCGGCGGGCAATACCTTCCTTGCACTGATGAAACTGACGTCACAGGTGAGGAATGAAATGGGCTCGGGCACCTCATGGCGCGTGAGGGTCTTTGCATTGACGCCTTCGAGATTAATGACGGGCGGCGCGCCCGCGACCTCAGGGGCCAACTGGCCGTGGCCGACATCGACGGCATATACCCGCCGCGCCCCCTTGAGGCAGAGGACTTGCGTAAACCCGCCGGTCGAAGCTCCGATATCGAGGCACAGGAGATCCTGCGGATCAAAGGAGAAGGCCTCAAGAGCCGCCAAGAGTTTGAACGCCGCCCGGGAGACATAGGCGAAATCTTCCCCGCGGAACTCGACACGATCGGTGGGCTGAAGAGAGCGACCTGCCTTTCGCACCTGAACCCCATTGACCCAGACATAGCCGTCGCCGATGACTTTTTTGGCCCGTTCACGGCTGCGGACATGGCCGGCCTCGACGAGATAGCTGTCGAGGCGCATACTGATCGTTAAACGCCGCCGTCGGCGGTCGCCAAGGCAACCCCTTGAAAGAACACAATGGCCGCGTCAGCGATATTTTCGGCCTGCAATTTGGCCTCAGCATACATATCGGCGGGTTTTGCCTGATCCTGATAGGTGTCAGGCAATGTCAGGGTACGAATTTTGAGCCCTTTGTCCAGCTGCCCTATCCGCGCCAGGAAATGCAGGACGGCCGCGCCAAAGCCCCCCATCGACCCCTCTTCGACCGTCAGCACGACTTCGTGATCGGCCGCGACACGGGCAATCAGATCCTCATCGAGGGGCTTGGCAAACCGGGCGTCGACCACGGTCGTCGACAGCCCGCGCATCCCAAGAAGATCCGCCGCTTTGAGACATTCAGCAAGGCGTCCGCCATAGGCGATCAGCGCCACCTTTGCCCCTTCGCGCAGGATGCGGCCCCGCCCGATCTCCAGGAGCTGGGGCGTCAGGGGCAATTCAAGGCCCTGCCCCTCCCCCCGCGGAAAGCGGAAGGCGATCGGATGCTCGTCAAAGGCGGCGGCCGTGTGGGTCATATGCACCAATTCGGCTTCATCCCCGGCGGCCATCAGCACCATATTCGGCAGGCATCCAAGATAGGCGATATCGAACGCCCCGGCATGGGTCGCGCCATCGGCCCCCACAAGCCCGGCCCGGTCGAGGGCAAAACGCACCGGCAGGTTCTGCAGGGCCACATCATGAACGACACTGTCATAGGCCCGCTGGAGAAAGGTCGAATAGATCGCCGCAAAGGGGACCATCCCCTCGGCGGCAAGGCCTGCCGCAAAGGTGACGGCGTGTTGTTCGGCGATCCCCACATCGAAGGTCCGATCGGGAAACCGCTCCATGAACTTATCGATCCCCGTGCCCGAGGGCATGGCGGCGGTAATGCCCACCACGCGCTCATCCCGTTCCGCCTCCTTGATCAGCTGGCCGGCGAACACGCTCGTATAGCTCGGGGCGGCGGGTTTGGGCTTATGCTGTTTGCCCGACACGACATCGAATTTCGCCACCCCATGATATTTGTCGGCGGCGGATTCGGCGGGGGCGTAGCCTTTGCCTTTTTGCGTCACGACATGCACCATGACCGGCGCGTCCGTCAGCTCCCGGACATTCTCCAGAACCGGCACGAGGTGATCGAGATTGTGGCCATCGATCGGCCCGACATAATAGAACCCAAGTTCCTCGAACATGGTGCCGCCGGTGACAAAGGCGCGGCCATATTCTTCGAACTTCTCCGCCGAGGTATAAAGACCTTTTGGGAGGCGCTTGGCCAATTGCTTCGCAAGATTTCGGAACGCGTGATATTTATCCGACGAGGCCACCCGCGCGAGATAGGCGGACATCGCCCCCACAGGCGGCGCAATCGACATGTCGTTGTCATTGAGGATCACGGTCAGTTGCTTGCCGCGATCGCCGGCATTGTTCATCGCCTCATAGGCCATGCCCGCCGACATCGACCCATCGCCGATGACCGCCACGACCCGATTAACGTCCCCACGCAAATCCCGCGCGACCGCCATGCCCAGCGCGGCGGAAATCGACGTCGCCGCATGAGCGGCGCCAAAGGGGTCGTATTCACTCTCCGTCCGCTTGGTGAACCCGCTCAGGCCGTCTTTTTGGCGGAGGGTACGGATGCGATCGCGGCGGCCGGTCAAGATCTTGTGAGGGTAGCATTGATGGCCGACATCCCAAATAATCTTATCCGTGGGCGTATCGAACACATAGTGCAGTGCAGTCGTGAGTTCGACCACGCCGAGCCCCGCGCCCAAATGCCCGCCGGTGACGGAAACGGCATCGATTACCTCGGCTCGCAATTCATCGGCGAATTGGGTCAGCTGTGACCGCTCAAGCGCCCGCAGGTCTTGAGGCAGGGTCACCTTATCGAGCAGAGGTGTATCGACAGGCATAATGTCTCCCAACGTAATCCTGACTATGTTTTCCGAACCGCCCGGAAAGCAAGTCGGTAAAGCGCGCTGTCTTGCCACTCATTCGGGCAAAACGGCGGTTTTGTGACGACGATCCCGAGGCGTCAATCGAAGGATGCGGCTTCGGCCGTCGGTTTTCCCTCTGGGTCGAGGACGATTTTCTCGATCTTCTCTCGGGCTGATTTGAGCTTTTTGTCGCAATGCGCTTTCAACGCCGCCCCCCGCTCATAGAGATTGATCGACTCCTCCAAAGGGACATCGCCGGTTTCGAGCCGCTCGATGATCCCTTCGAGTTCACTCAGGGCACTTTCGAAACTCATGGTCGTTACGTCTTGGGTCATTCAGCAGCAGGGGCGGGATCGGCCACCCTCCTCTTTTCCTCATGGTGGTCAGCGGACGCCTTGTGGAGGCGATAGATTCGGTACGACCAATAATGATTGTCGCCGACATGGCACAGACGCCGCCAGTTTCGGCGTTTCATCGCGCCATCGACCATCCAGTTTAGATAGCCATGGGCGGCGAGCAGGACATTATTGCCCTCGGCAGCAAAGTCGATCAGCCGTTGGGCAACTTTCCTGACCCGCCGGCGGGCCTCTCGGTGGCTTTCCGTCCCCTTCGGCGCATAGCCAAGGAACCAGAAGACGCGGCTGACGCGGCCCCAATTGGTCGGTGACAGCTTCAGAAACGGGATCGGCGGCGGCGGCAAGGGCGCTTCGACAAAGATCGCATCCTGGGGCACGATCCGGGCATCCTGGACAAGGGAGGCGGCGGTCTCGATCGCCCGCGGCATGGTGGAGCAGATGATCACATCGCACTCTGCGGCGATGGCCAACAAATCGTCGGGCGGGGACTGATCTGGGGCCAAGCCCGCCAGATCGTAATTCGCCCACCACTCACCATATTCCCGTGCCGAGATACGCACATTGCGATCCACATTCGGCCGCCCGTGCCGCACGGTTACGATTTTACCCGCCATTGCATCGCCCTAGCGGTGTGCGGCGGCGTTGGCGAGGGCCTCGACATGCGCTGCAACAGAACGGGCCAAAGCGTCGAGGGCATAGCCGCCTTCCAGAACCGAGACGACCCTGCCGCCAGCGGTCTCGGCGGCCACGGCCGCGATTTCGGTGGTCACCCACGCAAAATCGTCTTCGGTGAGATCAAGACCGCCCAAGGGGTCTTCACGGTGAGCATCGAACCCCGCAGAGATAACGACCATCTCCGGCGCAAAGTCCCGAAGGGCCGGCAGCAACCGCTCTCCCCACACCCGCCGAAACGCTCGCCCGCCCGTCCCTGACTCGAGGGGCGCGTTGTGGCATTGGCCGAACGCCCCTCGGTCGGTGACGCGACCGGTCCCTGGATATTGCGGCCATTCATGGGATGAGGCGAAAAAAGCATCGGGATCGTTCTCGAAGATCGCTTGGGTGCCATTGCCGTGATGGACATCGAAATCCACGATGGCCATGGGCGTGGCGGGCGTGAAGGGCCGCGATGGCGGCATTGTTAAAGAGACAAAACCCCATAGCGCTGTCGGGGACACTGTGATGCCCCGGCGGTCGACAGGGGACAAAGGCATTACGCGCCCGTCCTTCGCAGACCGCGTCGACCGCAGCGACGGCGCCCCCCGCCGCCCGCAACGCGGCCTCCCGCGAATGGGGGCCCATCCAGGTGTCCGGATCGAGGGCGCGGAGCCGGGGGGACGCCTGTTCACCGATCACGGCGTCGATATAGGCCGATTGATGGGCAAGCCCGATTGTTTCAGGCGTGGCCAGAGGGGCCTCCAACTGATCGGCCGCGGGAAAATCCTTCGCGTCGAACAACGCCTCGAGGACGGTGTAGCGCGCTTGTTGCTCGGGGTGTCCTTCGGGCGTTTCATGCGCGCCGTAGACGGGATGCCGAACGAGCAACGTCCCCTCGGCCATCACTCAGCTCGACAATTCTTGAGCTCGGTCATAGGCCGCCTCTACGGCCTCGGCGATCAGACGGTGAAGGCGTTCATCCGCCATCAACACATTGAGGCCCGCTTCCGTCGTGCCGCCGGGAGAGGTCACCGCCTTGCGCAATTCAGCAGCGGTCCGACCATCCCGCGAGAGATGGAGCGCGGTACCAATGATCGTCTGTTCGGCCAGTAAGCGCGCATCGCTGTCGCTCGCCCCTTGCGCTTTGGCCGCCGCCTCGAAGGCTTCGACCACATAGAGCACAAAGCCCGGCCCACTGCCCGACACACCGGTCAACCGGTCGACATCGTCTTCTGTCTTGGTCCAAACGACCTGCCCAGCGGCCTCCATGAGGGCGGTCGCGGCGGCCTTGTCCTTGTCAGTTACGCCCTCGCCCGCGCAAAGCAGCGACATGCCTTCGCCGATGGCGGCGGGCAGATTGGGCATCGTCCGCACAAGACGGGCATTGGGCGCCTGCCCCTTAAGGAGCTTGCCGATTTCCCCAAGGCTCGTCCCAGCCGCCATGGAAATAAAGAGGGCGTCATTCATGCCGCCAAACTGCAGATCGGGCAGGACGGCGCCAAAGAGCTGCGGTTTTATCCCGAGCACACACACCTCATAGGGTTGATCGTCTTCGGGATTGATGGCGATGCCCGCTTTTTCGGCAAGGGCAATGACGGCATCGGACGGATTGGGGTCGGAGATCGCCGACCGTGCCGGGTCAAGGACGCCTTTCTCGACCCAAGAAGTGAAAAGAGCGCCGCCCATATTACCGGCGCCGACGAGCAGGAGAGAGAGTTTATTGGTCATGGCCCCGCCTTAAGGGCGGCGGGCCGGAAACCACAAGGCCCCAACCGGCATCGTCTCAGGCGTTGCCCGCCGTCTCGCAAATGGCGCTCGAAAACGCCTTGTCGGCCGTTTCACCGCCCCAGACGACGAAATTGAACGCCGGAAAGAACCGGTCGAAGGCATCGAGGGCCGCGCGCACCAGAATTTCCGCCTGGCAATCGTCGAGCCCCTGGGCGATCGGCAGGACGGTGGTGTTCCGATAGATGAGCCCGATCTCCCCATCGAGATCGAAATGGCCGAGCCACAACCGCTCATTGACCAGGGTCAACAGGCGACAGACCTCGTCGCGGCGCGCCTCGGGCACCTTCAATTCGAGGGGCGCCCCGATTTGCAGCATTTGGGCATCCATCCGCCACCCAAACCAAATACCAACTTCCCGCCACGAGCCGGAGAGGCTGATATGCAGTTCGGTATCATCGATCCGTTCGGCATCCATATCCGCCCGCCGGCAGAAGATTTCCACCGTATCGAGGGGATCTGCACTCATCGGATCTTCGGCAATTGCGAATTCGCTCATGATTCACACTCCACACTGGGACGATCTAGCCCGGGTCGGCGCAGTGCCGACTTGGACCTGACTCGTCGGGCCCACCAAGCTCTGCGACGAGAATGGGGGAAAATTGATCAGGCGCCGCTTTTCAGACTCGCCAGCTCGGCTTTGACGGTTTCGAGCTCGTCGAGCGCCTTGGCCGCCATCTCCTGCACCGCCTCGAACTCCTCGCGGGTGACGAGATCGTTCTCGGCGAGAAACCGCTGCAATTGGGAATGCATCACCGTCTCGGCCTCCCGACGGACCCCGTCGGCCATTCCCGCCGCTTCAGAGACCGCTTTGGCCAAACCATCGAGCACAGGGTTCTTGGTTTGCATAATTTGGATCTCCTGTCGGCTCGAACGCGATATGGCCTTTTGCGCTTTGCGAAGGCGGCGGTAAAGGGCGAGGGTGCAAGTTGCAGCGGGTCGTTCCTCCCATGCCCTATCCTAATATTGACCCAGTCTTTTTCAGTCTGGGGCCGCTGCAGATCCGCTGGTACGCCCTCGCCTATATTGCAGGAATTGTGCTGGGCTGGATGTATCTGCGGCATCTCCTCGGCAAGCCCCAACTCTGGCAAGGGCCGAAATCGCGCCACCCCCAGCCGCCGATCGGGAACGACCAGCTCGACGACGTCCTCTTTTACGTCACCCTCGGCATCATCTTCGGGGGTCGCCTTGGCTTTGTCCTGTTCTATCGGCCCGAATTGCTGTGGGCACCGTGGGAGCCGGTCTTGGGCTTTCTGCCGTTCCCGCCGGCCCTGGCGATCTGGCAGGGGGGCATGTCCTTTCACGGCGGGGCCTTAGGGGTTGCCGCTGCAACCGTTTATTTCGCCCGCAAGGAAAAAGTCTCCCCCCTTGCCCTTGGCGACCTCTTCGCTGCCGCGGCACCAATCGGTCTTTTTTTCGGTCGTATCGCCAATTTCATCAATGCGGAGCTATACGGTCGGCCGAGCGATGTTCCCTGGGCGGTGACATTTCCGTCCCACTACGATCCTCTGGCGGAGCAATGGCGCTACGCCGCCGATGCCGTTCCCCGGCACCCCAGCCAGCTCTATGAGGCGGCGCTCGAAGGTCTCGTCTTGTTCGTCATTCTAAGGGTCGCCGTCACCCGGTTCGGCCTCCTCCGCTTTCCCGGCGCCACCATTGCCCTCTTCCTCTCAGGCTACGGCGCGGCGCGGTTTTTCGTCGAATTCTTCCGTGAGCCCGACACGTATGACTTTGCCGGACCGATCGGATTTCTGACGCGCGGCATGATGCTCTCCCTTCCCATGGTCCTGGCCGGGGCGTGGCTCTTCTGGTGGTCGACGCGGCACCGCGGGGGGGCGTCTGTGTGACCCCCACACCGCTTGCGCCTCTCCTTGCGAAGCGAATCGACAAAGAGGGCCCGCTTTCCGTGGGCGCCTACATGGCCGAGGCCCTCGGCCATCCTGAGTTTGGCTATTATATGACCCGCGATCCCTTGGGGGCTGAGGGAGATTTCACCACCGCCCCCGAGATCAGCCAGTTATTCGGCGAGATGATCGGCGGCTTTCTGTTGGCAAGTTGGGCCGCCATGGCGGCCCCCCGGCCGGTCACCTTGGCGGAGTTCGGGCCGGGACGCGGCACCTTGATGGCCGATATGCTGCGGGTCGCCAAGCTACGGCCCGACTTTCTCGAGGCCGCCGAGGCCGTTCTCCTTGAGACCTCACCAGTCTTGCGTTCCCGCCAACGGGAAACCCTGTCCTCGCCCCCCCTGCCCCTCCGGTGGATCGAGGACGCCGCCGCTCTTCCTTCGGGGCCGCTGCTGCTCATCGCCAATGAATTTTTCGACTGCCTCCCGATCAGGCAATTCGTCCGGGCAGGGACGGGGCCTTTGTTCCGGGAACGGCTCGTCACCACCGGGGAGATGCCGGGGCAACTCGCCTATTGCCTCTCCGAAGAGACGTATTCTCCGCCCCCCGGCGCCGCCGCCCATGGCCCCCCCGAGGAAATAGTCGAGACCTGCGCCCCGGCCCACGCCCTCATCGAGGTCCTGATCCCGCGCCTGACCGCAGCGCCGGGGCTGGTGCTGATCATCGATTACGGGGCGGGGCGCAGGGGCAGCGGGGATACGTTTCAAGCGGTCAAAAATCACCAGTTCCACCATCCCCTGGCCCTGCCGGGGGAGGCGGATCTGACCGCCCATGTGAACTTTGCGGCCCTTGCCGACACCGCTCGCCGGGGCGGCCTCGGCGTCTATGGCCCGATCTCGCAAAGCCGCTTCCTGACGGCGCTGGGGCTGCCCGCGCGGGCCGACCAATTGGCAGGGGCGAACCCCGCAGCGAAGGCGGCGATCGCACAGCAAGTCGAGCGCCTGGTGGGCCAGGATCAGATGGGCACCCTGTTCCAGGTCCTGTGCCTGACGAGCCCAGGGAGCCCGGTTCCGCCGGGGATGGCATGACCGACCCTCTACCCTTTGTTCGCTCTGATCGTCTCAAAGACCGCCCCCACGGCTTTTTCGGCCGGGAGGGCGGGGTCAGCACGCCCCCCTTTGACCGTCTCAACACCGGTTATGGCAGCGGCGATCGTGAAGACGCGGTGCAGTCCAACCGAGAGCGTGTGCGCTCAGCGTTAGGCGCCACAGCCCTTGTGACCCTCAAGCAAACCCATTCCGCAAAGGCTGTATTCGTGCCGACGGCCCCCGCCCCCGACGCCCCGGTCAGGGAAGGCGATGCCCTTGTGTCCGACTGCCCAGGCCTTGCCGTTGGGGTCCTCGCCGCCGACTGCCTCCCCCTCCTTCTCGCCGCCCCCGGCACGGGCCTCGTCGCCGCCATCCACGCCGGATGGCGCGGCAGCCTTGCGGGGATCATCGGGGCGGCCATTGATGTGATGGCCGAGAAAGGGGCGGTCCGCGAGAGGATCGTCGGCGCCATCGGCCCCTGTCTGAGGGCGCCGGCCTTTGAAGCCGGGCAGGACCTCGCCGATCTTGTCCTGGCCGCCGACCCCAAGGCCGCGCGTCACCTCGTCCCGCGGGCAGTTTCGGGAAAATATACCTATGACCATGTCGGCTTTGCCCTCGATCGGCTGGCCGATGCGGGGGTGGTGACCGCGCAAATCGACATTGTCGGGGCCTGTACCCTCACCCATGCCGATCGCTGGTTCAGCTATCGGGCCGCGCAGCAAGCGGGACAGGCGCAGTTCGGGCGAAATATGTCGGCCATTGTCGCGGGGCGGACTTGAAAGTTCGGCGCCGCAACGTCATGGGCTTGTCACATCCTAGCGGAGCGCCGGTATGAAGATCCTCGCAGGTAACGCGACCCCCGACCTCGCCGAAGCCATTGGCAAGACCCTCGATGTGCCCCTCGCCCAGGCCCTGGTAAAGAGCTTCAACGATGGGGAGGTGCGCGTCGAAATCGGCGAGAATGTCCGGGGAGAGGATGTGTTTGTCGTCCAATCGACCTCGGAACCGGCCAACAAGCACCTGATGGAATTGCTGATCATGATCGATGCCCTGTCGCGCGCCAGCGCCAGTCGCATCACGGCGGTGATCCCCTATTTTGGCTATGCGCGTCAGGATCGGAAAGCCGGGCCGAGAACCCCGATCAGTGCCAAATTGGTGGCGAACCTGATTACCACAGCCGGTGCCGATCGCGTGTTGACCGTCGACCTCCATGCCGGTCAGCTCCAGGGCTTTTTCGATATCCCTACGGACAATCTCTACGCCGTGACGGTGATGGAGGACGAAATCCGCCAGACCTTCGGCCCCGACCTCAGCGATCTGTGCGTCGTCTCGCCCGATGTCGGCGGGGTGGTGCGGGCACGCACTCTCGCGCGGCGGCTGGGCGATGTTGACCTCGCGATCGTCGACAAGCGGCGCCTCGCCCCCGGGGAGGCTGAGGTGATGAACATTATCGGCGAAGTGGACGGACGCCACTGCATCATGTTCGACGATATCGTCGATTCGGGCGGCACGCTGGTCAACGCCGCCGATGCCCTAACAAAGCAAGGTGCCGCGAGCGTCTCAGCCTATGTGAGCCATGGCGTGCTCTCCGGCGAGGCCGTCGCCCGGATCAATAAGGCGACCAATCTTCATCGGCTGGTGGTGACGGATTCCATCGGCAACCAAGCGCGCAAGGCGCAATCGGAAAAGATCAAGACGATCAGCGTTGCCCGCCTGTTAGCCGAAGCCATCCGGCGGATCGCGAATGAGGAAAGCGTCTCGAGCCTGTTTGAATAAGTCCGCTTAGAGCGGCGCGTTTGCCGGCACCCGAACCGCCATCTTATCGCGTCCCGCCTCGCTGACGGGGTCCCCCTCCAGACTGTCCGTCCCCATCAGGCGGTCCCACCACCGAAAATAGAGACCGAAATTGCGCTGGAACTTCGTGTGATGGAGGTTGTGGTGCCGAGCCGTGATGAGATGGCGACCGATCGGCCCATCCAGGAACCGCCGCGGCCAGACCTCCACGCCTGCGTGGTTCATCACCGCACTGAAGGTCATCAGGCTCAACAGAAGCAGAAAGGTGGCGACATGGATCGGGATCACGAAGGCAAGGGCCGGGACGATCACCGCCCCGATCAGCGCCTCCGCCGGTGAAAAGCAGAACGAGGCCCAGGCTGTCGGCTGCTTTGACATGTGATGGGTGTGGTGGGTCGCCTTATACAAACGCGGATGATGCATGGCCCGATGGGTCCAGTAAAAATAGGTGTCGTGGAGCACGAGGTAGAGGATGAGCGCCACCGGTTGCCAGAACAGGTCGCCGAGGCCGCCGATCTCTCTGGTCAGCGCCGTTCCGCCCTGCTCGAAGAGAAAGAAGAGGACCGCCGCGGGCAGCGCATAGATGAGCGAGACCCCGATTGACGTCTTCGCTTCCCGCCACATCGCCGCCGCGCCGGGCGCCCGTCCCGTGAGCGCGCTGCCCGTCCTGACCGTTGCATCCGGGCGCCAGAGGCTTTTGTGTACGATCCCCGCCATGAACACATACCGGGCCCAGATGATAAGCAGCAGCCACCCGTAGATGGGCAAAAAGAGAGCCAGATCGAGGCTAACCTTATCGGGGATCATATCTCGCTTCCTACGCGCAAATCCTTGCATCGGCAAAGGGCCGCTGATCTCGCCAAGCCTTCGCCCCTCACATGAGCGGCGGGGGTTAGCTACGGCCCTAATCGCCACCGATGGGGCCGCACGCTGCCGGTTAGTGCGAGAATCTCTTTCTTTACGGGAAAGATGTGCGACACTTTCGCGCCTAAGGTGAGGGAACGTGATCTATGGACCGTCAGAGCTTCATTCCGGCCGCTGCCGTTTTCGGCACGACCGTTGAGCGCAAAATCATCACCCTTCTCAACAGTTTCAACGATGTGCGCGACTTTGACGTCATCGTCGACCGCCCTGGCTTTGGCCGGGCCGAAGAAGGGGAAGGCAGCGCCATCGGCGATACGGTCGCCCAGCGCTTTCTCGATGCGCGGCCGCCCGGCGGCTGGACGACGATTGCTGAGTTCATTCGATCGGCGTGGCCGTTCCGCTCCACGATTTCGGGCTTTGGAGAGGATAAGTTTTCAGACCTCGTTTACAGCGCGATCAAGCTGAGTGCCGGGGATGATCACCGGACATTGACCGGGTTTTTCCGGCGGATTTCAAACGATGGCGCGACGCCGTTCGCGAAAATACGCGAGCCTGTCGATGTGCTTGTCTACGGCAAATTCGCGGGCGCCAGCGATCAGGCGGATTTCATGACCGTCATCCAGGTCCAGGAAACCGACGAAGACGGCAATTTCTCCATTGAGGACATTACGGACGATTACGAAGAATTCGCGATCGTCGCCTGCTTTCGGGACGATGGACGCGTCTTTCACCGGTCAGGCCTTATTCCCATTCGCCAATTCACCGGCGACGAATTCCGCTACCGTCCGCTGCTCTTGAATTTCAGTTTCGAGCTGCTCGATGAAAACTTCCGGGCCCAGATCGAAGAGCAAGCGGGCACCCAGCTTGAGGGCGGCAAGCGGCTCGAATCGATCACCTCCGATTTCAAGGACGGCTTCGTTGAAATCAAAGGCCGGGTGATCGCGCCCGATACGTTTCTTTGGTTCGACAGCAAGCTCGATTTCACCATCGAAATGCGGATGTTGCCGTCCAACATGACCCAGGACTGGGTCAGGGACCTCACCAGCCTTGTGGGGATTCAGACCGTCGTGACCGAGCAGAGCCATCAGAATGATGGCTTTATCATCGCCTCGATCCTCGCCTTTTTCGTTCCAGGCGGGCTATTGCTCGGCCCGATTGCAACGATCGTCTTTTTGGCGATTGACTCCAGTCTTGATAATGAAGCGTCTACGAACGAGTTGATTGCCGATGCCATCAATATCAATCTCGACGATGATCAGCTCGAGAACATTCAGAACGCCATTCAAGATGTCGTGGAAAATGCCGATCCGATCACCGCAAATGCTCTGAGACTTTTGAGCACGTTTGACGAGCCCCCCGCCACGCCGGAGGAAGAGCTCGAAATGATCATCGAGTTCATGTCGACCCATGTGACCATCGATCGGACCGATATCGATGAGGACAAGGCGACCCTGTCGCTGTGGCTGACCGTGCCCTTTGCCATTCAGGAGGTCTGACCCCTTCCCCTGACCCTCCACCCACGGGGGGGGGCGAGCGGAACAAAAAAGCGGGAGGGTCTTATCGCCCCCCGCCCTTTATGGTCCGTACTGAGGAATAGGCCTCAAGGCGATGCCGCGCGCGGCCATTTAGGATTTGCGCAGCATCACTCGCCCTTAGCTGGCGAGCTTTTCGGGGTCGAGTTTCGCCACAGTCTCCGCACCGGCCTTGACCGCGGGGATGAGCCCCGTCGCCCTGGGCAGCACATTGTCCGTATAAAAACGGGTGATATGGACCTTGGTGTCGTGATACTCAGGATCATCGCCCTCAGCGGATTTCTTCGCCGCCACCTTGGCCCCGCGCGCCAGATAATAGGCCCCCGCGACATAGCCGAACTGGTCGAGATAAGGGGTGGCCCCGGCCAGGCCGTCTTCAGCGGTGCCAGACATCGCCTTGATCATGTATTCGGTCGTATCCCGAAGCTCTTTCACCGCCGTGTCGAGAGCTTTCCCGATGGCCACGAGACTGGCATTGTCACTGTCGGCCAGTTCCTGGGAAAGGGCGCTGATATCGTCCATGAAGTCAAAGGCCAGTTTGCCCTCGCCCATACCGAGTTTCCGGCCGACAAGGTCGATCGCCTGGATGCCGTTCGTCCCCTCATAGATCTGCGTAATCCGAGCATCGCGATAGAACTGCGCGGCGCCGGTTTCCTCGACAAATCCCATGCCGCCATGGATCTGGATGCCGTGATTGGTCACTTCCATCGCCCGGTCGGTGGGGAAGGCCTTGGCGAGGGGGGTCAGCAGATCCTCACGCTCCTTCGCCGCCCGGCGGACATCCTCGTCCGTGGCTTTTTCGGCGATGTCATGGGCAATAGCCGCCGCATAGCCGAGCGCCCGGCTCGCATCGGTCAGCGCTCGCATGGTCATCAACTGACGACGCACATCGGGATGCTCGTAGATCGGCACTTGCGGCCCGCTGCGCACGCCATAGGGCCGCCCCTGGGGGCGTTCTTGGGCATATTGCAGCGCTTTTTGGAAGCTCGCCTCCGAGGCCGAGGTTCCCTGCATGCCGACATCGATGCGGGCTGAGTTCATCATGACGAACATGTTTTTGAGGCCCTCATTCTCCTTGCCGACAAGGGTCCCGAGGCAATCATCATCGTCACCGAAGGAGATGACACAGGTCGGCGACCCATGCTGCCCCAGCTTTTCCTCGATCGACACGATATTGACATCGTTCCGAGAACCGAGGGACCCATCCTCATTGACCCGATATTTCGGCACCAGGAACATCGAAATACCCTTGGTCCCTTCGGGGGCATCTGGGAGACGGGCAAGAACGAGGTGGCAGATATTCTCGGTCAGATCGTGGTCGCCATAGGAGATCCAGCACTTGGTCCCCTTGATCTTGAAGGTCCCGTCACCGACCGGCTCTGCTTTACACTTCAGTTGCGAGAGGTCGGACCCCGCATGGGGTTCGGAGAGGTTCATCGTCCCCGACCATTCCGCCGTGGCCATCTTCGGCAGATAAAGCGCTTTCTGCTCGTCCGTGCCATATTTAAGGAGCGCTTTCACCGCGCCCTGGGTGAGGCTCATCCCCATGGAGAGGCTGATGCAGGCAGCGCTGAGGGCGTCGTAGACCGCAAGAGCGATCGTCGAGGGCATTCCCTGCCCGCCATATTCCTCAGGGAAAGCGACGGCGTTCCAGCCGCCTTCGACATACTCCTGATACGCCTCCTTGAAGCCGGGGGTCGTGTAGACTTGCCCATTTTCCAAGCGGGCGCCTTGCTGGTCCGACGTCCAGTTCAGCGGCGCAAACACATTATCGGCGAGCTTGGCAACTTCGGTCAGAACGGCATCGATAATCTCTTCGGAAAGATCGTCATAGGCTCCGATATCTCGAACGGCGTCGAAGTTCGCCGCATGTTCGAGTATGAATTGCATGTCCCGGACGGGGGTTGCGAACGGCATAACGTGTCCTCCTCGACATTTCGGTCATTTATACACTGTCTTGATCGCTTTAGCGGCTCTTCACCGCAAGGGGGAGTGGGCGAAACGCCTTCGCGGCGATAAAACGCGGTCGATGAGCACTGTATCGTTTCGTTTTTCCATCGATAAGGCCGCAGAGCAGCTCCGCTCGGGCGGTCTTGTCGGCCTTCCCACCGAAACCGTCTATGGCCTCGCTGCGGATGCGACCCAGGGCGAAGCCATTGCCAGGCTGTATGAAATCAAGGGGCGACCGCATTTCAATCCGTTGATCGTTCATGTCTTGGACCGCCGGGACGCCGCCCATATCACCGAGATGGAGCCCCGCGCGGACCAATTGATCAGCCGGTTCTGGCCGGGACCTCTGACCCTGGTCTTGCCCTCCAAACGCGGCGGCCCGGTCGCGGATATCGCCTTGGCCGGTCTTGATACCGTGGCCATCAGAGCGCCGCTGCACCCCGTGGCGCGCGCGCTTCTGGCCGTCTTTGGCGGCCCCATCGTGGCACCGAGCGCCAATCGTTCCGGTCGGATCAGCCCAACCATTGCAGGCCATGTCGTCGCCGAGTTCGGCACCGACATCCCGGTACTGGATGGCGGCCCCTGCACAGTGGGACTTGAGAGCACGATTGTCGGCCTGACGGGGGAGCGCCCCACCCTCCTCCGGCCGGGCGGGATCACTGCCCAGCAAATCGAGGAAATTCTCGGCGAACCGCTCGCCGAGCCCGGCGGCGGGATCGATGCCCCCGGCATGATGGCCAGTCATTACGCCCCCGATGCCGCCGTCCGCCTCGACGCCAAGGCGGCGACAGAAGACGAGGTGCTGCTGGGATTTGGCGGCACCCCCGGGGCGACCCTCGATCTATCGCCAAGCGGTGATCTCATTGAGGCGGCGGCCAATCTGTTTGCCCATATGCGAGAGCTCGATCGCCATGGCAGGCCGATCGCCGTTGCGCCCATCCCAGAGGATGGGCTGGGCAAGGCCATCAACGATCGATTGCGTCGAGCTGCTGCCCCACGCAATTAAATTAGGCAGCCCCCCCCGCCGCGGTTCGACAATCCGGCAGGAGGCCCCTTGCCGGGGGCAGGCCCCTTGGGGGACAAGGCGCCCCCCGCCCGCCTGCCCCCTTTCCTCAATATTCCACCCGCAAGGTCGCCTGAAAGGTGCGCGGGTTCAACGGACGGTAGAAAGGAGAGCCGGCAAAGACAAAGGACAACGCTTCCTCATCGAGGAGGTTATCCACATTGAACCGCAGGCTGACATTCTCCGGAACGCCGAAGCTGTTCGGCCCGCCAAGATCGAGATAGCCGCTGACCACGGTGAAGGGATCAATCTCGAACTGCTCATTATAATCGGCGTAGCGCTCGCCGGTATATTTTAACGACAGATTGGCGACCGCCCAATCCGTCGGTTCATAGGTCATCCCACCGGTGAACAAAATCTGCGGGCTGTCGGCGAGCAAACTTCCCGCCTCGTTGCCGCTGAACCCATCCTTTGTGGTCGCGCGATTAAGGGTCAGGTTTGCGTTGAAGTAGAGCAAATCCTCAAACAGGGCGGGCTGATAAACCCCGGCCAATTCAAAACCATAGGCCTCGGTCTCCCCGGCATTGATATAGAAGGCCTCGGGTTCGTTCGTCGCCGGATTGAGGACATTCCCTTGCACCAGGCGATTATCGAAGGTGGTATAGTAGAGTGCCGCCGTCCCATAGAATTGGGGTCTGTTCGTCCTGATCCCGATCTCAAAATTCTCCGACTCTTCGGCGGCGGGCGGCGGGGCGTCGAAACTGACGGCGGTGGAGAAGACACTATCAGCCCCTTGGGGAAGGGCGTAATTCTGAGCGTAGGACGCAAAGAGTTGTTCCGTCGGGGTCAGGCGATAGACCGCGCCGACCATGGGCAGAAAATTGTCCTCATACTCCGCTTCGACATATTGCGGTCCATAGCCCGGCATACCATCGATTTCGTAATCGGCGTAGTCGCGGTAGCCGTCGAGCGTGTACTCGATATTCAGGCTTTTGACCCCGACTTCCAGCGTGAGCTGATCCTGCAGCAGGCTGATCGTGTCCTTGACGTAGAATTGCGTCGTCTGACGAACACTTTGATAGTTCCGGCGGAAATAGGCGACCTCATCGAACAGGACCTCGCCGTCGGCGCTGCCGCCTGAATTATTGAGCCGTAGCTGTGTCCGGTTGTAGAATTCATCCTCATACCAACCGCCAAGCTCGATGAGATGGTTCCCCGCCTCGACGCTCACCCCGCCAAGAATGCCAAGGCGCTCGCCCCCGACTTCGGACAAGCCGTACTGCACACCGCGCGGATGGGTGACGGGCAGCCCCGCCGCGGCCTGATCGACATAGATGCCGCGCGAATTGGAATAGCTGTCGGGGGAGACCCCAAACCCGTCTTTGTCCTCAAAATAGGAGGTCAGGACGAGGTCGACCGACGGCGTAATATCGGTCGCGAAGGTTACGCCATAAAGCGCATCCTGGCGAACATTGATCCGGTCTTCGAAATATTGCGTACACGACCCTTGGGTGAAAACGGGGGTAAAATCGTCACCATCGATCGTCCCGTCACCATTGTAGTCAAAGACCCCCGGATCGGGCTCGATACAATCATTTGGGACCGTCGCAAGATAGGCATAGCCGTAATTGGCATCGAATGTCGCTTCCGTCCCGGAGGGAGAATCGTAGTCGAAGAAATCATTCGCGACATAAATGGCCCGCAGATAGGTATCGTCGTCGAATTCGTATTTCGCTTTGGCTTCGATATGTTCCCGGTCGATCGACCCCGGCCCCCGCCACAGATTGCTGTCTGTCTTGGAGCGACTGATATAGCCGGTGAAGCCGCCGATCCGGCCCGTCTCTAGCTTGATGAAGCTGCGTTCGAGGTCGAAATCCCCGATCGTGTATTGCAGCACCCCGCCGAACTCCTCGGCGGGATCGGTGGTGTTGTAGGAGACAATCGGGCCAAGGGACGAATAGCTGGGCAGGGACACATCGCCCGCCCCCGGCGACGCAATCACCGACCCCAGATTTTCGTTATCCACATACCGGAAGATCGGACTGCCCCCAAAGGCGTCCGAGCGTCCCATGGGGACCCCGTCGAGCACGAAACCGATCTGCGGCAGCCTGAAGGCCCGCACCGAAACGGAATTCCCAAACTCATAAAGGCCCAAGGCCCCATCGGTTTGGACGTTAAAGCCCGGCAGGGTCTCAAGCATTTTGAGCCCTGAGATGCCCGCAGGGGCGGAGAGAAGCTCCTCGCGCGTGACGCCGACGGTCACACTGGCCTGATCTGCGCCGATGGCATCGAAGACCCCGGACACCCGACGCCCCGTCACGATGACCTTATCTTCCTGGGTTGCGCCGGCGGCCGTCGCCTCCGGCATTGTCTGGGCGGCAGCAGCCATCGGCGTCGCCAAGATCGCAAATGCAGCACAACTTAGCATATATCCGCTCGAAATCGATTTTTGCACGATTATCCCCCATCACTATCCGGTGAAGTTAGCACGCTATCGCGCTACGGCGGGAAATGACAATATGGAATGGATCAAATACTGATCTTCTACCTGGAGATGTGCCTGCGGAAGGACACCAGTCCCGCGCTTAAAAGTCCCCGCCTAGAAGATCCCCATGGCAAGGCCGGCGCCGAGGGTGGCTCCCATCTCCGCACAGCGATCGAGATCCTCAGGGGCGATGATCTTTTCCGCCAAGATCTCTTCTTTGCTTTGGGCATGGGTGCAGACAATGATCGGCGCATGGACAGCCTTGAGCCGCCAGCCCTGCGCGATGCGGGCCGTCTGGCGAACGGCATTCTCGCCGTCCGACCCCGCACACACCATTTGCGCATAGGGTCGTCCCTCAAGGGCGCCGAGGACGGGGTAGTAGGTGCGGTCGAAAAAGTCCTTCATCCGGCCGGCAATGGCCGCGAGATTCTCGGGCGCGGCGAACATATACCCGTCGGCGGCGAGTAGATCATTGGGGCCTGCCGCGTCGGCCTTTTTGACCTCGACGGTTGTTTCCCCCCGCGCCGCGGCGGCAGCGGCCTCGACCATTTGACGCGTTCCCCCGGTATAGGAGTGGTAGACGATGAGGAGTTGAGCCATGGGCCTGCCTTGGCGGCGACGGGATGACGGCACGCGCGGTGTGATCTCCCCGCCGCCCTCACCCTTCCGTCTTCCGCCGGCATCAGCTAGCAGCGGGCGACGATGTCACCTGGGAACGATCTGATGAAGATCTTTATCGATACCGCAGATACCGGAGAGCTGAAAGAGGCCTTCGCCACGGGGCTGGTTGACGGCGTGACGACCAATCCCTCGCTGATCGCGAAGTCGGGGCGGGACTTCAAGGAGGTCACCGCCGCCATTTGCGAGATGACCGAGGGGCCCGTATCAGCGGAGGTCGCCTCCACCGAAGCGGCCACCATGGTGAAGGAAGGACGCATTCTCGCCGACATCGCCCAGAATGTGGTGGTCAAGCTGCCGCTGACCTGGGATGGGTTGAAGGCGTGCCAGGATCTGTCCGAGGACGGAATCAACACGAATGTGACGCTCTGCTTTACCCCTAACCAAGCCTGGTTGGCGGCAAAGGCGGGCGCCACCTACATTTCCCCTTTCGTTGGACGCCTCGATGATCTGGGGGCCGATGGAATGGAGCTGATCGGCGATATCCGTGCCCTCTATGACGCACAAGGATATGAGACCGAGATCCTCGCGGCCTCGATCAGGGGGCCCCATCACGTCTCCCAGGCGGCGCTATTGGGGGCGGATGTCGCGACGATTCCGCCCAAGGTCTTCTGGCAGCTTCTCAATCATCCGTTGACGGATAGGGGCCTTGATGCCTTCGTCAAGGACTGGGCGTCGACGGGACAGTCGATCCTATAGGTATCTATTGGCACCCGGAAGCAAGCGGAGGCAGGCTCAGACCTCGCCGATAAACTGGCAGATGACCTGACGCTGATGCGGCCTGTCACGGTGCTCGAACAAATAGATCCCTTGCCAGGGCCCTAAGGTCAGGGCCCCCGAAAGAATGGGGATCGTCAGGCTGGTTGCCGTTAAGGCGGACCGGATATGGGCGGGCATATCGTCCGGCCCCTCGGCCGCGTGGCGGTAGCGCTCTTGGCGCGGCGCGAGCCGGTCAAACGCGCTCAACAGGTCACTAAGGACGTCAGGATCCGCATTCTCCTGAATGATGAGGGAGGCGGAGGTGTGCTGCACGAACAAGGTGACAGCCCCATCTCGAATAAGGCTCTCCCGAAGCTCGGTTGAGACCCGCGAGGTAATATCCGTGAGGCCCTGGCCCCGCGTCGTCAGGCTGAGGCGGGCCGAAGTTTGGCGCCACGTCACGAAAATTACGGCGCCGTCGCGTCGTCAGTGTCATCTTCCTCGGGGAGCCTGAAAATTTGTCCGGGGAAGATCAAATCGGGATCGCGGATCTGGCTCTCATTCGCCTCATAGATGACGGTATATTGCTCGCCGCGACCATAGACCGAGCGGGAGATCACCCACAGCGAATTGCCGGGTTGAACCACAACGGCGCCATCGCGCAGAACGATGTCTTCGGGCGCGGCCTGTTCGAAGGGGACCTCAAGCGCATAGGCCGGTGAGCCGTCCTCGTTCAGCTGCAGAATCTGCAGGGTGTATCGCCCCGGCGGAATCGTACTTGAGAGGGTCCAGCGCCCTTGGCCATCCGCCTGGGTCGAGCCCACCGCTTGGCGCCCCGCAAAAATCTGGACGACGCTATTGGGGGTTGCCCGGCCGGAGAAAATCGCATTGCCCCCGGCATCGTAATCGATGGTCTCGATCGAGAGCGGCCCGAGCCCTGGGGCCGGATCGCTCGCCCGTTGCAGAATTTCCGTCGCCCCCCCCGGGGTGGTGCGCAGGACCACGGGGCTGTCCCCTTCTCGTTCGGGTACATAGATGATGATGGTGTCCGGCCCATTTACCACCATGCCATCGGCGGTAATCATCCGAAGACTGAGCTCCACCGCCCCCTCTGACAGGGGCGTATCGATTTCCCGAGCGAAATTGCCGTCCGCGCCGGTCCTGATCTCTTGAACGACCGTTCCGTTCGACAGGATTTCCACGGTGGACCCCGGCGCGGCTTGACCGCTCGTCACCGCCCGCCCGCTCCTATCGACGCGCACCAAGTCAAAGCGCGGTAACGCCACCGTCTCGGTCGACGGTGCCTCATCGTCTTCGGCGGGGGCGGACGCCATTTCCGTGGGAGCCGGCGGCGCCTCCCCCTGTTCCTGATCCCCCCCGTTTTGGGGGCGGAGAAAAATGAAGGCGCCGATGGCAACAAGGGCGACGAGGATAAGCAGGACGCGCATAGTGGACGATCCCTTAATTGGTTGCTTGCCAACTCTGCATTAGCATCTCTGCGCCAAACTGCGCATCTTCACCACCCAGGAACCTTGGATATGGCCGAACTAAAATCGCTATGTGTCTTTTGCGGCTCGAAAAGCGGCGATGATGGTCAGTTCGGCGAGACCGCGCGGGCCCTCGGTGAAGCATTGGCGAAGAACGGCACCGAGCTTGTTTATGGCGGCGGCGAAAAAGGCTTGATGGGAATCACCGCGTCGGCCGCCCGGGATGCCGGGGGAGAGGTCTATGGCGTCATTCCGCGGTTCCTGACCGAAATCGAAGGAATCCTTGAGGACATCCATCACGAAGTGGTGGAGACCATGCATGAGCGAAAAATGCTGATGTTCGATCGCAGTGATGCGATCTGCGCCCTCCCCGGGGGCATCGGGACCTTGGAAGAAATTGTCGAGCTTCTGTCCTGGCGACGGCTCAATCTGCACCGCAAACCGCTGATCCTCTGCAATGTGGAGGGCTATTGGCATCCCTTTGTCACGCTGCTGCAGCACATGGTGGATCGCGGTTTTGCCGACCCCGAATTGATGACCGATATCGTCGAAGTCGACGGCGTGGAGGGGGTCATTCCCGCCGCCACCGATCGACTGCTGCGTCACCGGGTTTAGGTGGCGCAAGACCGCAAGGCTGCACACCGACGAACAGCGCCCCCACGACGCTCACGCTTATTCAGCTAGGGATCGGCGCAATGCCCCCGAGGTCCGTCCCCTCCCGGGCCCTGACCGCCTCGTCCGGACACTGCGCTTCGGCGGGGCGAGCTGAGATCGTTGAGGGTGACCAGACCGAAGGGGGCGACATTTCGATCTGAATCGTCGAATCGAGAATGCCCCGCGCCGCCAGCAATGATTTGATGTCCTCCAAGATACGGTCGCCCTGATAAGGGTCACGCACCCGGACATGCATGGTGGCTTGATTGGCGCCGGGGGTCAGCATCCAAAGGCGGACATTGTGGACGTCGGTAACGCCGCGGACATCGCGGCGGATCACATCCCGCAAATCGGTCGGATCGATCTCCTGCGGCGCCCCCTCAAGCAGAACGACCCCGGTTTCCTTGACAAGGGCATATGCCGAACGCGCGATCAGCCCACAGACCAGCAGGGTGACGAGAACATCGACCACGACCCAGCCGGTGAACAAGATGATGATGGCCGAGACGATCGCCGCGACCGAGCCCAGGAGATCGCCGATCACGTGCAAAACGGCGCCGCGCATATTCACATCGTCGGTCCCATTTTGCAGGACCCAGAACGCCGCGATGTTTGCCAAAAGCCCGATGACAGCGACGTTCAACATCGTCGATGCCTCGATCGTTGCCGGCTCCGCCATCCGATGGACGCTTTCGACCAGCAAATAGGCGATCAGGAGAAAAAGGCCGACGCCGTTTAGAAATGCCGCCAAGACCTGGGTCCGCTGGTGACCGAAATTGAAGCGGTCAGAAGCAGGCCGCTGAGCAAGATATTTCGCGCCGAGCGCCAGGGCGAGCGCCACCGCGTCGGTGACCATGTGGCCAGCGTCCGCAAGCAATGCGAGGGATCCGGACAGCACCCCGCCGACAATCTCGACCGCGGCGAAAAGAACGATAATCGCCAGGGCGATGCGGAGACGCATCATATCATCGCTGCCGTGATGATGGTGTCCGCCAAAGCCCCCCTCTTGGGAGTGCCCGGCGCATTGATGGCCATGGTGCATTGTGTTTTTCTCGCCCAATACTCCCTTGCTACTTAGTCTTCCTCCAAGGAGCAACGTGCTGCACTGCGATAAGGTGATCTTTCGCAGCTATCCTTCCTATTTAAGCCCGACACCCAGCGATTCCAGCGATAGGGAGGACCCGTTTCCACCCATTCTCCCCGGTCAGGGTGATGGTCCCGCGCTCGACATAGGCGCCGCCGGGAAAGCCCACGCCCCAGGCGGCCCGGGTTTCAATGTCGACACGTCCATTGCTGGGGGTCATCGCCTCAAAGGTCTGAAAGGCCGGAATGCCAACCCGCGCCTCACCGGCCTGGCCGGTCTGTAATAGGAGAACCGGGGTCCCCTCGATCTTCATCGTGGTCTCCCCACCGGAAATGGATTGGAAGACCGGGACAGCCTTTCCCGCTGCAAGGGTCCACAGAACGAGGCCGCAGCGGCCTTGAGGGATCGAATATCGCCCCAGCGCATCGAGATCCGGCGCCTCGGTCGCTGAACTCACCGGGAGAACCGCCGCCAGACGCGCGCTGACATCGGTGGACGGATTGGTGGCCACCCCCCCCGCACAGGCGACCAGCGTCAGGGAAAGCGCCCCCAGCGCAAGGGATCTCCGGCACGCTCTCAAAACACCTCACCCCGCTGGACCAGACTGTATTGATCGCCCTGTCGCTGAAACCCATAGGCGGCGAGGGCCGAGGCGAGCTTTTGATCGGTGGGGGCGATGACGGTACGGGTTTCATATCCCCGAGGCGACACCGCGATTTCGACGGAAATCTTCCCTTCCTCACCTGACCCCGTCAGCGGCAGAACAAACCGTCCCCCCTCCGGCTCGCACTGTCCTTCTCCGGCCAGGGAGAAGCCTTTCCCGCCATATCGCTTGGCGCTTCGCTCCAACGTATCGGTCTCCAGGTGCAATCGCCCCCGCCGACATCCATCGGGCGCGAGGACGAGAGCGTCGGTGGCGACCCGCACAAAACCGTCCATCGGCTGGCCGAAGGCGTCATCAAGAGCCAGGGGCGCCATATCCGCCTTCAGTTCGGCCTTGGCGAAAGTGATAAGCTCACCGCGCAGCGCGATATCCGATCCTCCCCGTAAAAAAGGGCCATCGACGTCTATATGCGCCGAGAGGCGACCCAGCAGCAATGGCAGGGCACGAGCCGAAACGTCGACCCGACCAAGCGGATAGGCATCATAGGCAGCCCCCTCGATCCGGCCGTTCCAGATGGTGCCCTCGATCTTTTCGGCCGCAAGGGGGATCCCGGCCAGATCGACGGCGAGAGCCAGAGGCATCTTCACCGCCAGGGCCCCAGCAAAAATTGCCGCAAACAGCCCCGAATACAGGAACCGGCGAGAGGTCATCAGGGGGTCGCTCCCAGGGTCAGTCGTGCGGTCACCCCGTTGCCGGCGCTTGCCGGGCGAATTTGGGCATCGCGCACGGCGATATGATGTTCGTCCCTTAGCGTATCGAGCCAATTCATCAACGTCGCCGTGGTCACACCGCCGGTCGATACGACAACCGCATCCTCGTCGATGGCCGTCCGTGTCAGGACGATTTGCCGTTCCCGGGCAACGCGGTCAATGGTGGAACGAAGGACACTTGGCTCCCGCACCGGGCCTGCCGACGCGCGACTGACGGCGCGGGTCACCGCCAGATAAGTGTCCATGGCACGCTGATGATCGGCAATTGCCGTCCGGCGATAATCGATCAGGGGCTGCACCACCAATAGGACGAAGATCAGCAACAGGAGCGCCCCAGCGCCGGCCAGGATGATCCGCTGCTCCCGCACGCTTCGCGCATACCAAAATTCCGTCATTGCGCCCCTCCGACGAACAGCTGGCCCACTGAAGATCCGTCCGCTTCCCGGCGTATCGTTTCCCCTTCGCGGGCGGTGATCCCGCCGGTCCTGAGGTCTTCGCGAACCTGTTCCAGGGCCGCCGTGTTCGGAAAGCGGAGATCGGCGACGAGTTCTCCGTCCTGGCCGTATCTTAAGCCTTCGAGTTGAACCTCATCATGGGACTCGAGCGCTGCGGCGAGGCGACTGGAGAGCGGCAAAAAGCGATCGGTCGTCGCGCCCCCCCCAAGGCGGCTCGCCTGGCGGGACAAATCACGGATCGGGGTGGCGGGGAACGCCTCGCTGAACCGCGCCGCCGCCTCGTCATAGAGCTGATCGGCGACCCGCTGATATTTCATCCCCTCGATCGCCACTCCCCCAAGCCATAGCGCGATCACCCCAAGGCTCAGCGCGACAGGCATGCGCACCCGTTTGCCAACGCCCCGCCAGTCCGTGCGACGACGAAAGCGGCCGCGAAGGGCATTAGGGGGCCGGTGTGCCATCACCTTCCCAAACCAATAGGCGGCCAGGGCATCGCGATCCGGCAGGGATCGGTCCGCACCGCCCCCCTTTGGCGGATGACCACCGGCGGCGGTCACATCAGCATTGGCCGCAAGGGGCATCAGCGCCAAAAGATCCGCGCCCATCTCCGCGGGAACCGTGAACGCGCCGTCACTCAAATAGGCGACGGTCGCTGTTTCCGAGAACAGCAAATGATCGCGTGCATCCTCACCGGCAATGGCGAGATGGTCGACCGTTATCGCAGTGGGGCCCAATTCCAGCTCCCGCAGATAGGCCAGGCTGCCCTCGATAAGGTCGATGGGGATCGCCGACACTGTCCGCCGCCCATCATGGCCGGTGACACCAAAGGCGAAGTGGAAACGGTCGACCGGTTCGGCGAGAATATCCTCGAAGGCCAGCCGGGCGGCACTTTCCAACGCCTTGTCCCCCGTAACGGGCAAAGCAAGCCGCCGCGTCGCCACCTTCAAACCGGGCAGAATGACGGTCAGATCGTCAGCCACCACCAATTCAATGGGCAGCGCGTCCCCCCCCTGCCAGTCGCCCGACTGGGTCACCCCTTCGCGATCTCCGATCGCCCAGAGTCCCCCCCCTTCAGGCGCCGACGGTAGTAAGATGATGGCCTTGGTCATACGTCCTCAGTCCCGCGGCCCCAACCGCCGTGATGTCACGACGAAGGCCCCATTCGCCGCCTTTTCTAGCTGAGAGGTCATTTCGAAAACCATTCCGTTCGCGCGATAGGTCAAAAAAAGCTCTACGATTGTGGCCTCAGTCGACAATCGATCCGCCATCGTGTCCTCCAAAGGGGGATCAAGCTGGCTGAATACCGGGAGGGAGAGGAAGTCCGCGACGGTTTCCCATCCATCGGGGGGCCGGGCCTCGATCACCCGGGAGAGTGCCTGGGGGGCGGCCCGCTGGTCGAGCGCGATGCTGAGCAACACCGCCTGCTCTGGGGTTATCGTATTGATGTTGAAAGGACCGGTTTCGGCATGACGGAACCGCGCGCACAGGGTCGGCGCAAGGCGCGTGACGACCGTCGCCGACCAGCCCGAAACCGCCCGCACCTCACTGACATCTGCTAGATACGTCCCGGCGGTCCGGTGCGGCAGGTCGAAAAAGCTATAGGCCCCATCCTCTGCCCCGCCGCGGCCCGTTTCATTGTCCGTATCGATGAAATCAGCGAGCGCCGCGCCCAACGCCTCCCCCGCCTGGCGCGACCCGCCGAGACTGGCGACCAGCGCGCCAAGGCGCTCAATGGCAGCCTCGTCGGTGACCAACCGATCCTCTCCGGCATTGACAAGGTCGTTCACGTTGAAGCAGGCCGACCGGTCCCTGAAGGCAATTTCGAGCTCCCCCTCTTGCACCGGTATGCGACGGGGGCCCTGAAGCCAGGATTCAGACGGAATATCGATCCCCGGCCGTTGGACCGCCTGTAGCGCCAGATAGCCGAGCGCCGCCCGCTCCGCCCCCAAGAGGGCCCAATGCGCCTGGTCCCGGGTCTGGGCGGCGATCACGCGTTCCGTCGTCGCCCGAGACTGGAGCAGGATCGCCAGCCCGACGGAGGAGAGGACCGCCGCGAGCATCAAGACGATGATCAGCGCGGCCCCGCGCTGTCCCCGTTGGGCGCGAAGTGGCCGGCGAACCGGCGGTGTGACTGTGTCGGTCATCCCCCCCCCACCCAGAATTGATGATCGATGGCCCCAAGCTCCGGCAACACCGTGCGCACCCGAACCGCCTTGAGCTGAATGGTGCTCCCCGACTCGGACCAGTCTGGGACCCACGTCCCCAATGTTGCGCCAGGAAAACTGAACGCGATGTCTTCGGCCCCGGATAACAGGATCTGATCTCGACTTGGGGTCTCCCGCAGCGCATCGAGATAGGGGCGGGTTCGGCGGATCAACCGACCGCCCCGGCTGAGATAGATGACCCGCTGCAGAGACGCGCGCGGTTCGCGGTAGCCAGGATTGCTCCAGCCATTGGTCACGAAGGCCAGATGGACGACTTCGCCCTCCTCCCCTTCGGGAAAGACGGTCTGGGCGTCGAGACCGCCAAGGATGACGGGCACTGGTGCGGCAAAATCGGGCTCCCGCACCGGCCGAACCACGATTTGCTGTAGATCCGCGCGAAGGATCCCCCGCATACGCTCGACCCCTTTGAGCTGCTCGGCGACGGTCTCCGTTCTCTCCTTTGCCCCCGTCGCCAGGTCCATGGTCCCGACCATGGCAGCGCTGATCGCCGCAAAGATCCCAAGGGCAACGAGCAATTCGATCAAGGTCAGGCCCCGTTGTCCGGTCATGGCGCCCGCCGCCCGATCTCAAGCGTGGAAAGGCTGGCAAGGGATCGATCCTGGTCTGTCTCCGGATCGCGAATGACCACGGTGACTTCATCGACCCCCTCTAAGAGCCGCGTCCGCTCGACCGCCCAAAGAAAAGTCCGCTCACCGATTTGCGTGCTTCCCTCTTCAAGGATCTGACCTTGACGGGCCGCGAGCATGACATCGACCATGACGTTTTCCGCGGCGATGCGGGCCAGCATATTGGTCCGTAGCGCCACACTATTCGCGGTCTCCTGGCCGATGAGCCGGAGTGTGGCCCCCACCGCAAACGACAGGACCAGGATCGCGACCAAAACTTCCAACAGCGTGAGGCCCCGTTCAGCGCGGCGCATCGCGAATCTCCACCTGACTGGTCTCTGTGCTGACGATAAGCATGGCCCTATCCCCTTTTTCGAGCCGTAAGCTGAACGTCGTTATTTCGCCGACGGGGGAGAGGATGACCCGTGGCGGCACGGGGGGGGACGTGTCGGCCTCATCCGCCCGATCTTGAAGAAAGAAGCGATCGGCCGTGTCGTCCTCGGCCCGTCGGCCATAATCGAAGCTCTCCGCCGTCAGAAGCGTCAGCGTCACATCGGACGGGGCCGTTTCCGTCCCGGCCCGGCTCCACCCCTCAGAGCCATAGCTGTATCGCATCACCGCGCCCTCCTCGATATCGAGGCCAAAAGCCCGGCCCGTCGTCACCGCAAGATCGGAGAGGGTCTTGATCGAAACAGCGAGGCGCTGCGCGTCCTCCTCAAGCGTCTCCCGCCCCGGCCTCATCGTCGTCAGGGTCACGCCCGTCATAAGCGCCAGGATGGCCATGACCACCAAGAGCTCGACCAGAGTGACGCCGCGCGCGGCCGCCTTATCGGAGCGAGCTGATATCGTCACCACCGCCTGCGCGCCCATCGGGTCCGAACGAGTAAATTTCGAAGGGCACCCCGTTCTCCCCGGGAATGATGTACTGATAGGGATTTCCCCATGGATCCTCCGGCACACGGGTGCCGTCGAGATAGCCCCCCGGACGATACCGCTCGCCGCGCGTAAGGCCCTGGGGCGCCCGGATAAGGGCCTCAAGCCCCTGATCCTGACTAGGATAGGTCCCAAGGTCGAGGCGATATTGCTGCATCGCACTGCGGATCATGTCGATTTGGGTCTCAGTTGTGCGCTGCCGCGCCTGCTCGCCGGCAGGCAGCACATTGACCGCAACGATGGTCGATAACACGCCGATAATGACGATAACGACCAATAATTCGATCAGAGTCACCCCCCGCTGGGCCTGTCGACGATGGGGAATAGAGCTAGCCATGAATACGCCTCCGGTGCCGCGCGATCCCTAGAGCGGCATCCTGTTGATTTGCAGGATCGGTAGCATAATCGCGAGCACAATGAGGAGGACCACGCCGCCTAACAATACGATAACTGCCGGTTCGAGAAGCCTTAGGGCAACAGTGACGGTGCGGTCGAACCCCTCCTCCATCTGGCTTGCCGTCCGGTCCAGGAGATCAGGGAGCTGGCCGGATCGCTCCCCCGCCGCCACCATTGACGCCATCATCGGCGGAAAGACATCGGCGCGCCGCAAGCTTTGCGAAAGAGACGCCCCCTCACGCACGCTGGTCATGGTCAGGTCAAGCCGATCGGCGATATAGGCATTCGTGACGGTCCGCTTCGCCGCCCGCAAACTATCGAGGAGGGGCGCGCCGGAGGCGAAGAGGGTCGCCAAGGTCCGCGCAAAGCGGGCGGCGTCGAGTTCACGTAGCAGCCCCCCAAGGATCGGCAGCCGTAAGAGGAGGCGATCAGATCTCAAACGGGTCTCAGGCCGTCGCCGGATCTGCCAGACACCGGCGCCAAGAGCCAGGACAAGCACGAGGAGAAGAAGCCCCCACTCCCGAAAGAGGTCGGACACGCCGATGACAAGCTTGGTCACGGCGGGCAGGTCCTCCCCCATCCCCACAAACTGTTCCACCACTTGGGGAACGACAAAGTTCATCAGGGCGACAACGACCAGCACAGCCACCACCATGATGGCTGCCGGATAGATCAGGGCAGACATCGCCTTTGACGCCATGGCCCGGTTTTTCTCGAGCATATCGGCGAGGCGCAACATGACCGGCCCCAGATTGCCTGCGCTTTCCCCCGCCGCAACGATCCCCCGGTAGAGCGGCGAGAACGCCTTGGGATACTCGCCCAGCGCATCCGACAACCTCCACCCTTCGATAATACGCATGCGGACAGACAACAGAATGTCGGCGATGGGCTTGCCCTTGCTCTGTCCGGCAACCGCGTTCAGCGCCTCCTCCACCGTCAGGGAGGCGTCGATAAGGGTTGCAAGCTGCCGGGTCGCGGCAATCACCTCCGTGGGCTGTGCCCGTGGCCCCCGTCGATGACGCTCGGATGAGGATTTTGTCCGATTGCTTACAGATTGGACCGTGATAGGCGTCAGCCCCTTGCCCATTAGGTCCTTGCGCGCGCGTCGCTGCGTGTCAGCGGAGATTGTGCCTTTTCGGCGGCGGCCGCCGGCGTCAACGGCCTCGTATCGGAACGAGGTCACAGGGCGAGGTCTCCCTCCTTCACCACGCGAAGCACCTCCTGCAGGGAAGTCCGACCGGCAAGAACGTGAGCAAACCCGCTTTGCGCCAGGGTCGGGTGGTCAGTGAAGACATGGGCGGCGATCTCCTGTTCCGAAGCATCGTCATGCACCATGGATTTGAAGGTCTCATCCGCCACAATCAGCTCATAGATGCCGATCCGCCCTTCAAAGCCAACACCGCCGCACCGGGCACACCCGACCGGTTGGTAAAGCGTGACCTCGTCGGCCCCGCTCGGCTGTCCGAGAAGCTCAAGATCGGCAGGTGAGGCTGTGTAGGGTGTCTTACAGGCTTCGCACAATCGGCGCACAAGGCGCTGCGCAAGAACCCCGGCGAGCGTTGAGGACAAAAGGAACGGCTCAACCCCCATATCCTTAAGGCGGGTAATCGCACCGACGGCGGAATTGGTGTGCACCGTCGACAGCACCAAATGGCCGGTCAGAGACGCCTGGACCGCAATTTGGCCCGTTTCCACATCGCGGATCTCGCCGACCATGACAATATCAGGGTCCTGACGAAGGATCGCGCGCAACCCCGTGGCGAAGGTCATCCCCACTTTAGCGTTCACCTGGGTCTGACCAACCCCATCGAGGGCATATTCGACAGGATCCTCAACGGTCAGGATATTGCGCCCTGGATTGTTGAGGAGGGTGAGCCCGGCATAGAGCGTGGTGGTCTTGCCCGACCCCGTGGGGCCGGTAACCAGAACGATGCCATTCGGCCGACCGATCAAGCCTTTGAACCGATTGAGAATGTCGGGCGGCATGCCGAGCGTGTCGAGATCGAGCTTGGCCTGCGCCTTGTCGAGCAACCGCATCACGATGCGCTCTCCAAACCGGGAGGGCAGCGTCGAGACGCGGACATCCACAAGACGCCCGGCGAGGGCGACGCTGATCCGGCCGTCCTGCGGCACTCGGCTTTCGGCAATATCGAGGCGGGCCATCACCTTGATGCGGCTCGTCAGAACGGGCGTGAGCTTTGGCGGCAAAGACAGGACTTCACGCAACACACCATCAATCCGCAAGCGGATCGAGAGCTCTGTCTCATAGGGTTCGATGTGAATGTCCGAGGCACGGGTCTTTACGGCCTCGGCAATCAACGCATTGATCAACCGGATGATCGGCGCGTCATCCTCAGTATCGAGAAGATCCGCGGCAGTCGGCAGGCCTGTGGCCAACTCGGTCAAATCATTTTCATCATCCGCGCCGTCGAAGGTCGCGGCGGTCAGCCCTTCGGCGGAATAGATTTCGGAGAGCTTCCGCTCAAAAATGTCGGCCGGCAAGAGATCGATCCGGGCGCGATTACCGGCCACCCGCCAAGCCTCCGCCAGGGACCATGGGCTGGCCGCGGTTTTGCCGTCTTCCCCTGCCCGTGCGCCGATCGCCAACTGACCGTCAGGCTCTTTCCCCAATAAAATGAGGCCATTTTCCTTGGCAAAGGCATAGGTGAAGCGGATATCCGGCTCAGCCGGATCCGACGAAGGGGATGCTGTCGCTTCGCTCATTCCGCCTCCGGTGCGGCCCCATCTGCGCCGGCGGTGTCGGCGGCGTCCGTGGCGGCGGGGTCGGCAATCCCAATTTCGGCGGCACGATCGGGGGCCGGCTGGCTCGGCACATAATCCGCCCCAGGACCGATATAGTCCTGAACCACCGTATCAAGAAGCGGCCTTTGCCCTTCTCTCAAGCGTCGCATTTGTTGCTGCCGGACATAATCATATTTGCGCGCCGTGACGCTGTCCGCTGCCTGCGCATCCCGAAGAATCGTCGGGCGAATAAAGATCATCAGCGTCGATTCTTGATCCGACTGTGCTTGTCCCTTGAAGAGATTGCCAAGCAGCGGAATATCGCCGAGCACCGGAACCTTGCTCTCCGTCTGCCGACGGTCCTTGTCGACCAGCCCGCCGAGGACAAGGGTTTGTCCATCCTCCGCTGACACGGTGAGGTCGAGGATACTCTCATTGGTGATCGGCCCCTGCGCATCGGGCGCAAAAGCGCCGAGCGAGGACACTTCTAGATTGAGCTTGAGCTGGACCGTATTTCCGGCAGTAATCTGCGGCTTTACCTGAAGGATGTTGCCGATATTCTTCCGCTCGATCTGCCGGAAGCCGCCCTGGAAATCAGAGCCCACGGCCTCGCCCGTGACCACGGGCACTTCTTGGCCGACTTGAATGGTCCCCTCCTCATTGTCGAGAAGCACGATTGAGGGCACCTGAAGCACATTCGATTGACTGTCAGACTGTAGCGCGGACAAGAGCACGCCATAAACGCCGCCATCCCCCGTCTCGCCCCCGGCACCGAACAAAAAGCCATTGAAATTCAGCAGCTCCTGCACCGCCGCCTCGACCAATTGGCCGGCGATCGCGAGGTCGGGATCGTTCGCATCATAGCTTTGCCCCTCCGTCACCGTGACGTCGCCATTCGCACTAGTCGTCGTGATGGTGGTGACATTGTCGTTATCGTCCTGCTCGTTCAGGAACAGGGCCGCGCCCGCCGCCGACACGACATTCGGCCGGGTCGAACTGAAGCTGGCCGCCGAGAGCGGCAGGCCCGCCCCGCCCGACACATATTGCACGCCAAGTTCGCGGGCCGTGGTATCGGCGATTTCGACGATCACCGCCTCGATCAACACCTGCGGACGGCGGATATCGAGGCGACTGACGATGCCCCGGATCAGCCGCTGTGTCTCGGGGGGCGCCTTGATCACCAGAGAATTGGTGGGCGCATGGAAAGCGATCGAGCTGGCGCGCGGTCCGCTGTTTTGCCGACCGCTTTGCGTGGTCGTGACCCGCCCTTCATCATCCTCTCCGCTTACGGCAACGGTGATCGGCTCATTGAGGAGCGCTTGGATGAGGGGGACGATCTGGGCCCCATTGGCATGGTTGAGATAGATCGTGTCGAGGGCCACCTGGCTGCGCGAAGGACTGTCGAGTTCGCGGATGATCGGCACGAGGCGAGAAATCTCTTCGGGCTCACCGCGCAGCACCACACTGTTCGAGGCATCGACGGCGACGATGCTCACCGATGATTGTCGGCTGCCCTGGCCCCCCGGCCGATTGACGATCTCCGACAAGGTGGCGGCGACTTCACTGGCGGCGGCGTTATCCAGGGGAATTGAGCGGACGACGGACTTATCGACATCAATCCGATCCACGACGCTCAACAGACGGCTGACATTGTTCGGCGTATCGACGATAATCAGTGAATTGCTTTCGACGATGGGGGTGACGAGGCTGTTTTCTCCCGCAAGAGCGCGGAGATTGGCCGCCGCCGTCCCCGCCGGGACAAATTGCAGGGGGACCACTCGGGTCACCGTCGTTCCCACCGCTGCGCTGCCCGCCGCCGCCCCATCTCGGGAAGCCTGGTTCGCCGGAATGATCTTATATTCGCGCTCGCCGATCGGCACTGCCGCAAAGCCATTGACCTGGAGGGTCGCCAGAAAGACGGCCCAAACTTCGTCAGAGCTCAAAGCGCTGCCCGGCGGGGAGACGATATTGACCCGCCCCGAAACGCGCGGATCGATCACAAAGACCCGGCCCGTTTGAAACGCCACATCCTGGGCGACCTGGGCAAGGTCCGCGCCCTCATAATTGAGTTGATAGGCCCCCTGTTGCGCGACGACGAGGGTAGCCCCCGCCGTCATTGGCGCTGCCGCGGCTGAAGCCAGGAGCAAAGACAGGGCGGTGGGGAGTAAGGCCGAACGCTGAACAATCACTGGATTAAGCTCGCCGGGTCGAGGGTGAGAGAGACCGGCTGGCCGTTCCGTTCTACGGTGATCGTCACACCACCGTTCTGTAACATGGCATCGGGAAGGGTACTGAGAATCCGCATATCGCTCGCCGGCCGGTTGTTGATCGCGACCAAAAGGTCACCATCTTGAAGTTCGAATTCCTGGAAGAGCTGGGGCTGCTCCCCCGCATAGAGACGGATGCCCCGGCCATCGGGATCGGGCCGAAGCCGAAGAAAGGTTGAAAAATCCCCGAACGCCTCTGCCTCTTCTGGGGTGAAATTGGTTACTACTTCCTGACCAGTCGCCCTGCGCACCGACGACGGGGGCTGAGGCGGGGGCGGCGCATCGCGATAAGCCTCTCGCCGCTCTCGATTTTCCAGGGTCAACGTTTCTCGCCGGCCGTCCCGGCGTAACACCACATAGGTCGTGTGCACTTCCTCAAGAACGGTCCCACGGGCGACCTCCTCTTCGGGACGGATCAGTTTTTGGGTCTGCGGGTTCGGCCCGATAATCGCCGACGCATTGGGGCCCACAAAGGTCCCAAAGAGGATGAGGTCGAGACTGGTTTCTTCAGTCACCGGCGCAGGCGCTTCAGGAAGGGGGGGATCCGGTTGACCGAAAAACGGGTCGTAACGGGCGAAAATCGACAAATCGACCTCCCCCTCGGCATCCAGCGCCGGGGTCTCGGCCAACGGCTTGGGCAACGGCGTCAGCAGGGCGAACACAAAGTCCGCAGCGACGATCGCGAGAAGAGCGACCAAGCCGATCTTGACGCCAGTAAGCAGGCGCGACGGCGACAGCGATGACGGCAAAGGCCGCGCGGTGAGGGAGAAAAGCGCTCTCCCCCCTCCAAGCGCTTGCTCGCGCGCCGACTTACTGTCCTGCGACAAGCTCATATCTCCTGCGCACTGCCCGATTGCCTTCTCATGTCATTCCCCCGCTCGCCACTCAAAACTTTGTGAGTTTTTCGTACGTCAAGACGGTAAACATCTCTTTTTTCCAGAGAGGACAGATGACAGCGCCCTCTTTAGGGCGAGACAGAGGCGGCCGACAGCCGAATACAAAAAAGGCGGGCCTCATGGGCCCGCCTTTCTCAATAGAGATCAGACCGCCTTAGAAATCGCGGCTGAGGCTGACCGAGAATTTGGTGCCCTTGTCATACTCAAAGAAGGTGGCCTTCGTCCCGGCATCGTCTTCGCGGTAGGCATCGAAGTCGTCGCCGAGGATATTCTGCACCTTGATCCCCAGATCATACGTGCCACCCGAAACCTCGAGGGGCTGGTTGATGACCAGATCAAGGGTGACCGGCGGCTGTTCCAGCACCGCAAGGGCCGACGCGTCGTTACCTTCAGCGAACAGCACCCGCTCGGAGGCGTAGTTCAAAAGGCCGGTGACGGAAGCACCGGTATCGACATTTTCAACCCCGAGCTGGAAATTGAAGAGGTGGTCGGATTGTCCCACCAAGGACCGTCCGTCCACGACGAAGTCCGTGGCATCGACAACGAGCGGGGTATTGTCCACTCGGTTGTTGAGAATGACGGTCTCCCCATCCTCCACTTCAACCTCGGAGTCAGAGTAGGTGTAGTTGGTCGACAGGAACAATTCCTTACCGATCCAGTACCCGTTTTCGAACGCCGCGCTCAGGTCGAAGGTCCGCTCAAACTCAGCTTCAAAGCCCCAGAGGGTCGCTTTCGGCGCGTTCAAGAAGGAGGTCGCGCCGCCTTCCTGGCCGGTGAAGAACTGTTCGATCGGCTTATCGATGTCCTTATAGAAGGCGCCGACGGTCACGAACTGACCGCGACCGAAATACCACTCGGCGCGCACGTCGAAATTTTCGATCTCGGAGTTGGTGAGGAACGGGTTCCCCTGAAGAGTCACATCGATATCGGGATCGATGAAGTCCGTCGGGGCCAATTCCCGGAATTGCGGCCGCGTGATCGTTTGCGAATACGCCCCGCGAACCTGGATGTTACCGACCGGGTTCCAGGTCACCGTCACCGCCGGAAGGAAGTACTCTTCCTCAAGCGGTTCGAAGGAGGTGAGTGCCGGATCACTGGTGAGGCCCACCGATGATTCCTCGGTGGAGTCTTCGAAACGAACCCCGACCGAGGCGCGAAGGAACTCGTTGAACTCGACATCCAACGCCGAATAGGCCGCGAGAACCTCGAGGGAGGCCTCGGACGTATCCGGGAACTGGTTGGTGGCATCAGGCACGAAATTCACCCGATCCGTCGAGACCACCGGGTCGGAGTAGATGAGATCGATCCGGCTGTCGGCGAGGGCATCTTCGACATCGATAAAGACGCTGAAGTCGCGACGGAGATTGGTCCGATCCCGCTCTTCATAGGCGCCGCCGAACTTAATGCTGCTTTCGCCGCCGAACAGCATCACCGGGAAAACGAAATCGACCCCGGCGTAGAAGTTCTCGTCGGTCAGCTCAGCGAAGTTCAGCTCGTTACCGGCGCGACGTCCGAGACCCTGACGGATCGCGAAGGCCTCATCCGACCCCACCGCCTGGCTTCGGCTCGTCAGACGCTCATAGGGCGAGGACCGCTCGGCCTCACCATAAGCCACGCGCCAAGAGGCTTCGAGATCCGCAAGATCCGGGAACAAATGCTCACCGGACAGCTGCGCTTGCCACACTTCACGCTCGATATAGTCGCTGAACTCACGACGAATAAGGTCGGACGTCCGGTCCTCATCAAAGCCTTCGCTGATCCGCGCCCGCTTCAGCGTGCTGCGGAGGATGAAGGAGGTGAGGTTGAGTTCGTGATCCGGGCCGAATTCGAATCCGGTGGTGTTGAACGCGTTCAGATCGATCGTCTGACGGGTTTCGAGGAAATCCTGTTCGACCCGAGTCTGGATGTCACTGAAATCGGTGTCTTCGGTCCGGTTCTGGAACCCGTCGCGGTTTTCCCACTCATTGGAATAGCCAAGATAGGTCGTGGTCCCGATCCGCAGATCGCCATTGTCGACGACGACGAGGCCACCGGTCAGACTGAACGACCCGCTCGCCGGCACGTCTTCGCCGGTAATCAGCAGGGTCTTGTCTTGATCGAAAGCCAGGTCGAGGGTGTCCTGTCCCACCGAGGAAACCCCGTTCCGGAAGGCGGCATCCGCCAGGCCCGGCAGGTTACGGAGGCCATCGTCGAAGCCGAACACATCGGTGTCGGACCCGTCATAGAAGAAGCCATCCTGCATCGTGCTGACGGTATCGATCTCGAAGCCGATCGACGCTGAGAAGTAAGTCTCGTCCGGCACACCAACGGTTTGAAGGTCGATGGCGGCACCACCGAACTCACCAGAAAATTCAGGCGAGAAGGTTTTCTGGGCCAAAGATCCGGCAAGAACGCTGGTCGGCACGAGGTCGAGGGGAGCGGCCCGGCGAAGCGGCTCGGGCGACGGAAGCGGAATGCCGTTCAGGGTCGCTGAGGAATATCGCTCGTTCAGGCCCCGCGCGACGGGAAACTTCCCATCGATGACGGAGATACCCGTGACCCGCCGCAGCGCCGCCGCAATATCGGAGTCGCCTTGGCGTTGGAAATCCTCCGCCTCAAGAAGGCTCGATATCTCCGACGTCGCGCGTTTCTCGTCGGGAACGAGCGCGCCGCGCACGACGATCACGTCGTCTTGCGCCGCGACCGTGCCAAAGGCCCCGCTGATCGCGAGGGCAAGCGCCAACGAAGGCACTAAGTTAACGTTTTTCATGACCTACCTCTAAATGCCCCTCGGGCGAAATGTGCACCGAATATGAGGAGTGGCGCCCCCGAAGAGGCGCCACTCACCCGCCCGTTGATTACAGGCCGAAGGTCCAACCGACGTACCAATTGTCGTCGTCGTTTTCGATGGCACCCGGATAATCCGCGTCATCGAAGAACCCGTCGCGACCCGAAATACCGGTCGCGGCGCCATCCGTGTCATAGGCCGTCACCGAGGTCGTGATCTCGGTGTTCGGCAGCAGGGCTGCATCCGTGCCGTCCGTATCGGCCAGGAGCGTGGAGTCGGTCCCGGCAACGTTCCCGGCACCTGTGGCGCTGAAGAGCGGCGAGCAATCGCCGTCGAAGGCTGCCGCATTGCCGGCCATGTAGTTGGAGAACAGCGAGGGACGCTCACCATTGTCCTGGGCCGCCGACGGATCGTCATAGTCACAGCCTTGACCTTCGAAGTTCACCACAATGCCGTTGGCGAAGAGGCCACGGGTCCCGCGACGAAGCTTGATCCCGTCATCGGCATCCGTCGGCGCGCTGCCCGCAAAGTTGGTGGCCAAGGTGTAGTTCGCGATCCAGGGATTGGATTGCGGCAGAACGTCGTTGTCGCCGTTCCGGTTGTCGCCTTCCATACCGCGGTTGGTGGCCGGCGTATCGGTCTGCACGACGATGGCGTATTGGATGTTGCCAATCCAGCCATCGGTCCAGTCGATCGAGTCGTCGCCCGCACCGGTGATCACAACATATTTGGCGCTGACCGTCCCGCCGAAGAATTCGACCCCGTCATCGTCATTGTTGTGGACCTGGATGTAGTTCACATCGGTTTCGCTGCCGACGCCCTGGAAGGCGATCCCGTTCAGCTCGTCATCGGCGGTGATGCCGAAGCCCGCATACTGAACCCGGGTGTAGGTGAGGTTGCCGGAGTCATCGTCGGCTTTGTTGCCGCCGAAGAAGCCCGAGCTGCCCTCGCCGTCCTTGACGCAATCGACCTGCGCATCCTGCGGGGTCTCATCGCCATTGGCGCAGTCATTGATCGGCGCGCGACCGTTGATCACGATGCCGCCCCACTGGCCGACTTCGAACTCACCGACGGTGCCTTCGACATCCTGGCGGGAGGTGAAGATGACCGGATTGGCCGAGGTCCCGTTGGATTCGATCATGCTGCCGCGGGTGACGATCAGCGCGTCGGCGCTGACGCCCGGACGGGCTTCGCCGAACACGGTGACGCCCGGATCGATGGTGAGGGTCACAGACACCGCACCGGCGAAGGGGTTGTCCCCGTCGGGGCCGGCATCGGTCCCCACAAAGGTGGAGTCCTCAGCAATCTGATAAAGATTGCCGCGGGTCAGCGTGGTGTCTTGCGTGATGGTTTTCGGCAGGACGCAGATATTTGCCTCGGTCCGGCCAGCAGGCACAGCCTCGGTGCTCTCGGTGGTGCCGACAGGGCAGTCATCGGAGGTTTCGTTCGGCAGCGGCGTCGCCAGCACCCAGTCGGCGAGCCAGCTGGCTTCGATCGTCTGAACAGAGTCGTCGAAGGCGCCGATGTAGTCGACATTGTCGAACTGGGTGAAGGCGCTGAGGTCAGCCGCCGCAACCGCTTGTTCGGTGGGCCCGGAGAAGAGACCGTTCAGCGTCGTCCCGGCCGACGCGACATTGCCATTGCCCGTCGCGGTGAAGAGCGGCTCACAATCGCCGTCAAAGGCCGCGTCGTTATTGGCGGTGAAGATCGACAAGAGCTCGGGGCGTTCCCCATTGTCCTGGGCCGCCGACGGATCGTCGAAATCACAGCCCTGACCTTCGAAGCCAACCACGATGCCGTTTGCGAGGGTCGCAAGGGTCCCGCGGCGCAGCTTGATGCCGTCATCCGCATCGGTCGGCGCATCGCCGGCGAAATTCGTCACGAAGGTGAAGTTCGCGATGGCCGGGTCGGATTGCGGCAGAACGTCGTTATCGCCGTTCCGGTTGTCGCCTTCGATCCCACGGTTCGTGGCGGGGGTGTCGGTCTGCACAACGACGGCATATTGGATCGAGCCGGTCCAGCCATCGGTCCAGTCGATCGAGTCGTCGCCGGCGCCGGTGATGACCACGTGGTCGGCATTGACCGTCCCACCGAAGAATTCGACCCCGTCATCGTCGTTATTGTGAACTTGGATGTAGTCGACGGTCGTGCCGCTGCCGACGCCCTGGAAGGCGATCCCGTTCAGCTCGTCATCCGCGGTGATGCCAAAGCCGGCATACTGAACGCGAACATAGCGAAGGGTCCCGGAATTGTCTGCCGGTTGGTCGCCGCCGAAGAAGCCCGAACCGCCTTCGCCGTCCTTGACGCACTCAGCCTGGGCATCTTGCGGCGTCTCATCGCCATTGGCGCAATCGTTGATCGGCGCGAACCCGTTGATGACGAGGCCACCCCACTGGCCGACGACGTCGGATTCACCGAGGACAAGACCGTCCGAAGCTGCCTCAACCGCAGAAATGTCACCCGCCGCGAGATCGGCGTCGACCAGGTCTTGGATCGAGGTGAAGATGATCGGCGAGGTCGCGGTGCCGTCGGCGTCGATTTGCGAGCCGGCGGTCACGATCAGCGTGCCGATCGAGCCGTCCGTCGACCCGTCGCCGCGGGTCAGACCGGCCACCACGGTGCCGTCTTCGATGGTGAGGGTGACGGGGGTCGTCGAGGTCAGGACCCCGCCGGAAATCGCTTGCTGGCCCACAAAGGCGCGGCCGTCGATGACGTAGAGGTTGCCATTGTCGAGGGTCGTATCTTCGAGGATCGTCCCGCGGATCACACAGGCGGTGATGTCGACCGTCTCACTGTTGCCAGCATCGATGGTCACCGTTTCCTCAACCGTTTGGTCGGGACAGCCGGACGTCACGAAGTTAATTTCACCGTCGGCGACGACGGGTGCTCCACCGCCGGAACCACCGCCAATGATGACGTCGCCGGTCTCACCGGAATTTGCGACTTCACCACTGCCGGAGCAGGCCGCCAATACGGCGCAGGCGGAGGTAAGAAGAAGACCGCCGCGGATAGAATTGATGGATGTCATGCGATGCCCCCTAAGGCAGATTGCAGAATGAACAGATGACAAGGGGAAGCCCCCCCTCCAATGTGCCCCTTAGGGATCCTTCTTCTCACTTTTGTGACATCCATCCGTCATTCTCACCTCCCGCGGCAATTTCCCTTTTCCGCCACTGCCACTTCTGACATTCGTGATAAAAAGATCACGCCACGTCGGGCCATCCTGCCCCATCCCCCTCCCGACGCTTGTTCACAGGAGTCAGAATGCATGCAGCGCTTGTCTTTCTTCTGACGGCTTCCACCCTGGCAGGGCTCCTTGGCGGGAGCTTTCTGACGGTGCTCGTCACCAGAGGCCCTTATGTTTTCGGCCTTCTCGAGGGCCCCCCCCCAAGAGGCGGATGGTCGTTATGGGGGCCGCGGTCCCGGTGCCCGGCATGTTTGACGCCCTTGCCGTGGACTGCCGTCTTGCCGGTGATCGGCTATCTCCTGGTTCGTGGGCGATGCCGCGCCTGCGGGGTATCGGTGCCCGCTCTCTACCCGTTGCTGGAAGCTGCGGGCGCCGCCCTTGGCCTCCTGGCCGGTCTCGCCTTTGTCGACGACCTTCCGGCGCTGGTGATCGGTCTGTTCTTCCTCCTCGGGCTACTCGCCCTCGGGGTCATCGATGCGCGGATCGGCTATCTGCCCGATGCCCTCACCTTACCGCTCATCGCTCTTGGCCTTGGCGCCAGCGCGTTTGGGGTCTTTGTTTCCCCCCTCCAGGCGCTTCTTGGCCTATCGATCGGCGGGGGGATGATGCTTGCCCTGACGGGCGGCTATCGTCTGTTGCGCGGTCGTGAAGGGTTGGGCGGCGGGGATGTGAAGATGGTGGCCCTAGGGGGGGCGTTTCTCGGGCCCTTCGGCCTGCCGCCCGCCCTCCTCATCGCCTCTTTGGCAGCGTTGATCGGCACGTTGCTCAGCCAACGGAGCCGCTTGAGGGGCGATACCGCCGTCAAATTTGGTCCCTATCTCGCCCTTGGGATCGGCGCTGTGTTCCTGCTGCCGTCCCTCATGACCCATTTTGCGGGGTAAGGCGAACGCCCCCCAAGCATCGGTTGTCTGGAAACCGCCTAAAACAGGCCGAGGAATTTTTTGCGGCGACGTTTGGCCAGCCACTCTTCTTGTCGGGCCGCGGCATAGGTGAGGTAATCCGCCGGCCGCCGGGTCGTCTTGTTCCGGGTCGCGGCGAGGTCGGCGAACACCCGCGCGTCGACGGCGGGTGCCGGGGGGACCGTGACGTCATCTCCGGCGGCGGCCATGGGTGTGCGCTGTCGTCCGCCGCGTCGCCTCGGCGCCCCGTCATCGGCGTGCAAGGCCATCAGGGCCGCCGCCACGGGATCGGGTGCCTTGGTTCTTTGGTCAGGAGCGCCGACGCTGCGCCGCCGCTGGCCGGCGGCGTCGGGCATCTGAAACGAGGGCTGCTCTTGACGGGCACTGGGCCGATCAAGGGGGGCTGTCCCCTCCTCAATCCTCACCCCGGAAAGATCGAGACGGCTGCGCTCGCTAAACCCTTGCCAAATCTGGGCGAGACGATCCTTAGTCATGCTCAGAGCTCCGCTTTTTCTTTGCCCATAACGAGACCCTCATTGCGGGTAATGGTCGCAAGGCTCACCGGCCCGCCAACCGTTTCCACCGAATGCATCACCTTTTGCTGGAACCCGTTGAGCTTGATGAGGGAAGCCGCCGTCTCCCCCAGCTCTTTCTTCGGCAGGCTGCCGATTGCGCGCAGGATCGGGCCTGTGTGGGAGAGGTAGGAATATTCGTCGATCGACCCGAAAAAAGCCTGGATCGACCGTCCCAAATCTCCCTCCGAATAGTCAGACGCAAGGCGCTGACGCTGTTCCTCGGACAAGCCCGGCGTTTGCTGAACGACATCACTGACCAGGGTCGTGGCCAGGCGAAGGGTCTGACCGAAGAGGAAATAGCGAAGCCCCTGATCCATGCCCGTCAAGAACGTCCTGATCATGCGATCCTGGGCGAAGGGCTGGATCACCGGCCCACTCTCCGCTGTCACGGCGGCGGTGCGGTCCTGCCGGTTCTTCACCGTCCCGAGCACCACCGTCGAGGTCAGATAGCTGCGCATGGAGGGAAAGGTCTCCCGCGCGCCGAACCCTGCGAAGACAACCCCGGTATAGTGCTCGAAGAACGCATCCTTCACGACCGAGAGGACCGCAATCTCTTCGAGTTGGCGCCGCGTCCCTTCGGAGACGGACAGGGCCGGATGATCCTGGCGCAGGGCGAGAATGAGGCTGTCGATAATGTCGGCGATGGGCCCGCCATAGCGCCGTCGCAATTGGTCCCCCGTGCCCTTCGGAAAGGCCGGCAGATCCTCCCGCGGGCTGTCATCGAGATTGATCTGATAATCGTCGTGCAATTGGGCCACCACGAATTCGAAGATCGCGGACACATGGTCCCTCAGGCTGCCGGCCTGGGCGGCGGTGAATTGCGCGACGTAATAGTCAAAATCGCTGGCGATCAGGCTCATCACCACGGCAATGTGCTTGAAAAATTCCTTGTCCTGGTGGTCCTGGGGGAAAAGGTCCGTATTGCCGTTCAAGAAGGCGATAAAATCCCGGGCATAGGCATCGACGCTGTCGAGATTTCGCCCCTGCGCCTGGTCCCGATAGATGGAGATGATCGTTTCCCAAGGCATGCCCATCAGTTCGGCATTATTGTAGATCATGACGCCGACGGGCTGATCGGTCACCAGCGGAAAGAGCTTATCGACACTCTGATAGGTCTTGAGATAATTCGGGCCCGAAATCGTGACCGCACTGTCGGCGGCCATGGCCACGGCCTGCCGGTTCATCAACACAATTTCAGAGGTCATTGTTGCGCCCCGCCACCCCAAGATCCCGCATACCCTCAGCACGCTATGGCAAAGGACGCCAGGGGGCAATGACGAACCGGCCCCTAACCGGCCCCGACCCGGCGAGATCGGCGCCCCCTAGGTCGACGCCTTCCCCGGCCGGCTCGATGACAGGGTCACGAGTTCCTCGGCGGAGGTCGGGTGAAGGGCGCAGGTCTCGTCGAACTGCGCTTTAGTAAGCCCCGCCTTTACGGCGATCGCCGCAATCTGCACCATTTCCGGCGCCGCCTCCCCGACCATATGGCACCCAAGAACACGGTC
The DNA here is from genome assembly GCF_000152825.2 of Parvularcula bermudensis HTCC2503. Classification (NCBI taxonomy): domain Bacteria; kingdom Pseudomonadati; phylum Pseudomonadota; class Alphaproteobacteria; order Parvularculales; family Parvularculaceae; genus Parvularcula; species Parvularcula bermudensis. Next base: position 1,702,684 of record NC_014414.1, on the reverse strand, counting down.
GGTTTCCGCATCGACGATCAATTTCATCAACATGCGCTTGTCATTGCCCGCGAGCACATTCTTCATCGGTCGGAAATCGGCCTCGAACACGTCGATCCGATGCCCCTCGTCAAGGCACTCATCCTCGGTCATCCCGACGGAACCAACCGGCGGCTGACAAAAGACCGCCTTCGGAACATGGCGATAATCCATCCGCTTCGGCTCGCCGCCGAATTGCGTCGACGCAAAGGCCATGGCCTCCCTGATCGCCACCGGTGTGAGGTTTATCCGGTCGGTGACATCCCCAAGGGAAAAGATACTGGGACAAGCAGTACGATAATCCTGGTCCACGATCACCGCGCCATTCGCGGTCTTTTCGACGCCGCAATCCTCAAGGCCAAGGCCAGAGGTCCGAGGACGGCGACCGATCGCCCACAGAATTTCATCGGTCCGAAGAACCTCCCCCGTTGTCAGCTCCACCGTCTTATCATCGCCGTCACGGTCGATCCTCGCAAAGATCGTATTCGGAATATAACGAATGCCGCTCGCGATAAGATCTTGTTCCACCCGCTCGGAGATTTCTCGGTCAAACGCACGGAGCAGGCGATGACCGCGATAGACGAGGGTCACTTCGGTCCCGAGCCGGGCGAAAATATGGGCGAACTCAATCGCGATATACCCGCCGCCGGCGACGACCAATCGGTCGGGCCGCTTGTCGAGGTGAAAGACATCGTCCGAAACAATTCCCAATCTATCGGGATCCGCCTCATCATCTCGGAAGGGCACGCCGCCGGCCGCGACGAGGATCTTCTCCGCCGTGACATCACGATTTTCGCTGGCCAGGTGGACTGTATGCGGATCTTTTACGATGGCACGGCATTGAAAAAGGGTCACACCGTTACCTTCGAGCCCTTTGATATAAAGGCTCGAGAGACGCCCCAACTCCGTTTGGATCCGGTCGCGTAAGGTCGCCCAGTCGAAACGGGCGTCGGGAATTTCCCACCCATAGCCCGCCGCGTCGCCGATCATGTCGTTGAATTCAGAAGCATAGACCATCAGTTTCTTCGGCACACAGCCCCGGATGACACAAGTGCCCCCGACATCGGCTTGCTCGGCAATGGCGACCTTCGCCCCGAACTTCGCCGACCGATTGGCCGCCCTGACCCCCCCCGAACCGGCACCGATAACAAAGAGGTCGTAATCGTAGGCCATCAAGAATTCCTCCTGCAGCGGGGCATAGCCGAGAACCGGCGAAGCCCCAATCGACCTCGCCGATAATGAGAATCGAGCCCGCGAGATCGTTAAGTCTGCGGCACGAACCCGATACCCCCATTATACCGTTCGTCGTTGAAGTGCATCAGATCCTGATTGAACAGCGACAAGAGTTCGGTCTTCACGGTGTCATAAACCGGGGTCAGATGGTCGCCGAACTCAAGCGGCACACGGAGGCGCGGCTGATGGGCGATATAAACGTCAAACCGCCCTCCCCTTACCTCCGCCTTGATTCCGGTCCGAAGCCATAAAGTCCCGGAGTCCTCTTCATGCGGTACAATCACGCAGAGGCCAAAGACGATAGGCTCAAGGCGCACGACCTCCCGCTGGCTGAAGGAGAATGCCTCATCGCCGTAATCCCTGCTTGGGTCGAAGGGGCCGGTGGGCGGGACCAGGGAGGTACAGGGCCCCGGCGCCCCAAGATAGGCCGAAAAACCATCGGACAGCGCCCGACCAAGGGCACGACACCGAACCAAATTCTCCATCGCGGCGTCGCCATAGGCGCGCATGGCGGCCAGCAACTCGTCATAAGGCGTCGTCTCGCCCTTTGTCTGTTCCATACCGCTCCTTTCAAGCAGGCGCCTCGCACAGCGATCTCGCATCGTTTCTGGTCAATCGGAGCCGTGAAACGTCCTAGGTTTTGGGTTGATCGCCTTTCTTCCCACGAACCGGTGCCCAGGTCGCTTGGAAATGCGCTGAGTTACGTGATCGCATTTCCTTCACGCGAACCGGTGCCCACTTCGCTTGGAAATGCGCTGGATTATGTGATCGCATTTCCTTCACGCGAACCGGTGCCCACTTCGCTTGGAAATGCTCTAGGTGGGAACCGCTTCCCGCACACCGCTTTCGGTGCCGAAGATCATCAGGTCGGTAAGCCCGACGAACAATCCCGTGGTGACCACCCCGGGGATCATGGTCAACGCGGCATCCAACGGCTCGGCCTCGTCGATCCGGCCCAAGGCGATATCGACGATCAAATGTCCCCCGTCGGTCTGGAAAAAACCGCCCTCCCCCCTCCTCAGGGTCAGCGATGGGTCCTCATAGCCGAGGGCGGCGAGAGTCGATCTTATTGCCTGGATCGTCAAACCGACGGCGAACCCCGTCACTTCGACCGGCAGCGGAAACTGTCCGAGCTGGACCACATCCTTGCCGTCATCGGCGATCACGATGAATGTCTGCGCCTGCTGGGCGATGATCTTCTCACGCAACAGCGCCCCGCCCCCGCCTTTGATCAGGGCGCCGCTTGGGTCAGCCTCGTCGGCGCCATCGACGGCCAGATCGATCCTGGTGGTCTCGTCCGGGGTGATCAGGGAAATGCCCACCGCTTCGGCCAGGCGAGCGGTCTCTTCGGATGTCGGGATTGCCTGTCCCTCAAACCCCTGATCGCCCAATAATTTGACGAAATGCGCGGCGGTGGATCCTGTCCCAAGACCGAGGGTCATGCCCGGCCGCACATGCGCCAGGGCCGCTGCGGCCGCTCGCTGTTTCTTGTCATCGCTCATAATAGCCCCCGTGCGTGCGCTTGTTCACTGGCCTCAGTTGCCCATTGGGCCCAGGCCGGCAAAGCCTTCACCGCTGCCATATAGGCGCGGCAGGTGGGGTTGAGATCCACCGGGCCATAGGTCTCAAAACGAGAGATCACCGGCGCATACATCGCATCGGCGACGGAAAACGCCCCAAACAAAAACGGTCCCCCGGCCCCATATGTGTCCCTGGCCTCGGTCCAGATCGTCTCGATACGGTCGATGTCTTTTTGAACCCCGCCCATCGTCAGGTGACGCAAGTCCCGACGGTGGAACATCATCGGCCAGACGGTGCGCAGCGCAGAAAAGCCCGAATGCATCTCCGCCGCCAGCGACCGCGCTATGGCGCGCGCATCGGCATTGGCGGGCCATAGGGCTTTCTCGGGGAAACGATCCGCGATGGTTTCCATGATCGCCAAGGAGTCCCAGACGGCAAGATCGCCGATCCGGAGGACGGGGACCAAGCCCGTCGGCGACCGCGATTTGAGGGTCTCTCTGGTCGTCGGACGGTCAAGTTCAATGGCGTCCTCCGCAAAAGGAATACCTGCGACCGTCAGTAAGAACCATGGGCGGAACGACCAGGACGAGGAAAATTTATCGCCGATCAGAAGGGAAAGTTCACTCATCCCTCGCCTCTACCACTCCCCGAGGGCACGGGCGAGACCACTTGCCCCCACCGGACTTGCCCTCACCGGCCTCGCCCTCACCAAACTTGAGCGCCGGGCGCGGGATCAGCTTCGCGCTATCTGGGTCCCTTATTTGCAATTGACAATCGCTCTCATTTTCGCGAGGTGATTTTGCAAGTCATTCGCAATCTTGAGCGGTAGTACGATGTCATTGCCCACTCCTTTCCCCCCCTCCCTCCTATCCGCCTCCCTCGTCTCCAGCCTTGCCCTCGCCACCATGGCGACGGGGGGCGCCGCCGCAGCGTCGAACGAGCCGGCGCCTTACGGCACCACCGATATTATCACGGTCCGCGGCGATTACCGGGCGACCGATTTATCAAGCGCGACCAAAACCCCGACAGCCTTGGTCAATGTTCCGCAAAGCATCACCGTCCTTTCAAGAGAACAGATCGATGACCAAGCCTTCACCGATCTTGCGGATGTGGTCCGTTTTGTCCCCGGCGTCTCCGTCGGTCAGGGCGAAGGTCACCGCGATCAGATTACCGTCCGGGGACAGAACACGACAGCCGACTTCTTTATCGACGGTCTCCGCGACGATGTTCAGTATTTCCGTCCCCTCTATAATCTGGAGCGCGTCGAGATCCTGAAGGGGGCCAACGCGCTGATGTTCGGTCGCGGCGGCGGGGGCGGCGTCATCAATCGCGTGACCAAGACGCCCGTCGCAGAGACGACATTCGCCCGGGGAGAGGTCTCGGCGGACAGCTTCGGTGGCGCGATGGTGGCAGTCGATGCGAATATCGCCACCACCGATGCCGGGGCGTTACGGTTCAATGCCTATGCTGAGCATCTCGAAAATCATCGAGATGTGTTCGAGGGCGATCGCTATGCCATCAATCCGACATTCTCCACGGACCTCGACCCCAACACCACGCTTCTTCTTTCCTACGAATTCGTCGAGGATGAGCGTGTCGTTGACCGGGGCATTCCGTCCCTGGGCGGTGAGCCGGTCGAGGGCTTCCACGACACCTTTTTCGGCAGTCCCGACGCCAATACGACAACGCTCAAGGCTCATATTTTCAGAGGCCGGATCGACCGCAGCCTGGCCGAAGGATGGTCAAGCAATCTGACCCTTCAATATGCCGACTATGACAAACTCTATCAAAACCTCTACCCGATCGGGATCGACCCGGCCGCGGCGACCGTCTCCCTCGACGGTTACCGCGATGAGACCGACAGGCAGAACTTTATCGCCCAGGCCAATCTGGTCGGCGAGTTCGCCACAGGCCCCTTGCAGCACACCCTCCTCATCGGGACGGAATTTACCGATCAAGATACCGACAATGCCCGCCGGGATGTCTTTTTTGCGGATACAGCAGATGACCAAATCACCTTTGGATTGAGCGATCCCCTGTCTATTCCGACGTTTTCCTTCCCGTCAGACACACGAAACAGACGGTCGAACGTCCAGGTTTCCTCTTTGTACGTTCAGGATCAGATCGATCTGACCGACCGCGTCAAACTCATCGGCGGGCTGAGATATGATCGCTTCGATATCGACGCTTTGGATCGGCTTGAGCTGCTCGATGGTAGTGCGGACGGCAATGATGGGCGCCTCAGCCGGTCTGACGAGGAAGTCTCCCCACGGCTGGGGGTGATCTACAAGCCGCAAGACTCAGCCTCGCTCTATGCAAGTTTTAGCCGGTCATTCTTGCCGCGCTCTGGGGACCAGTTCCTCAGCCTTACCCCGAGCAGCGAAGCGCTCGACCCCGAAGTTTTTGAAAATATCGAGGTTGGGTTCAAATGGGATCTCCGCCCTGATCTCAGCCTCACCGGGGCCGTGTTCCGTCTTGAGCGAGACAGCGGCACCACCGTCGATCCCGACGATCCGGATAACACAATCTTGATCAGTGGACTGACCCACGGTGCAGAGATCCAGCTTGCCGGGCGGCTGACACCGCAATGGACGGTGAGTGCGGGTTACAGCTATCTCGACGCCAAGGAGGACGGGCGCGTCGTCGATGGCCAAGACGCCGATCGGGATCTGGCGCAGGTGCCCGAGCACATGGTCAGCCTATGGAACCGGTATGATCTGTCGGACGCATTCAGCCTTGGCCTCGGGGTGCATCACCAATCGGCTCAATATGCGACGATCGCCAACAGCGTTGAACTGCCCAGCTATACGCGGGTCGACGCGGCGGCCTATTATCTGGTCAATGACCGTTTGGAACTCCAGCTCAACGTGGAGAATTTGACGGATGAGACCTATTATCCGTCTGCGCATAATCAAAACAATATCTCGACCGGCGAGCCGATGAATGCACGCCTGACCCTCAGAACCCAGTTCTGATTGGTGGAGTGATCACAAACGAAAAAGGCGGGCCGCGGCCCGCCTTTTTTTTGGGAAGGATCATCCAGGCGTCTTATTTCTGCGCCTGCTTGCGGAGGAATGCCGGGATGTCGAGATCTTCCTCCTCATGATCGGCGAAAGCATCGCGGGTCACCGGGGTCGGCCGGATACCCTCGGCTTCGGAGGGGCCAACTCCTTTGACAAAGGTCTCCTTCAGAAGACCGATGGCCTGGTCGATGGTCGTTGCGGCGGATTTCCGGAACGGATTGGGCTTTTGTTCTGGAAGCGCCTGTTCTGGCTTCAACGGGACCGGAGCATCTTCGGTCAGCATCCGGCGGATACGGTCGTGAACCTCGCCAATCGGCGGTTCAGGGGGCACAGGACGGCCCGACCGGCCATCGGACACCGGGGCGGGCGCCCGCCCCGCAGTGACCGTCGCGCTTGTGCCCGCCTGGGCGGCGCGCTGGTCGCCAGATGTCGATGCCCGAGCCGTCGTGGTCACGATTTCCGCCGGTGCGGTCGCCCGTTCAATCCCGGTGGCGACCACGGAAACGCGCATTGTTCCCTGAAGCTCTTGGTTGAAGGTCGAGCCGACAATAATATTGGCGTCCGGATCAACTTCTGCCCGAATACGGTTGGCCGCTTCGTCAACCTCGAAGAGTTTCATGTCGAGACCGCCGGTGATGTTGATAAGGACCCCTCGGGCGCCCTTCATCGACGTCTCGTCGAGGAGCGGGTTCGAGATTGCCGCCTGCGCAGCCTCTGTGGCCCGTCCTTCACCGGACGATTCGCCGGTGCCCATCATGGCTTTGCCCATCTCGCTCATCACCGACCGGACGTCGGCAAAATCGAGATTGATGAGCCCAGGCACGATCATCAGATCGGTGATCCCCCGGACCCCTTGATGGAGAACTTGGTCTGCCATGCCGAAGGCATCGGCGAAGGTGGTGTTTTCGTCCGCAAGCCGGAAAAGATTTTGATTGGGAATGATGAGAAGCGTATCGACTTTATCTTGCAGCTCCTCAATACCCGCCTCAGCTATCCGCATACGGCGAGCGCCCTCGAACTGGAACGGCTTGGTCACCACACCGACGGTCAGAATCCCCCGATCCCGCGCGGCCTCCGCAATGACGGGGGCTGCCCCCGTCCCGGTGCCGCCGCCCATCCCTGCGGTGATGAACAGCATATTGGCCCCGTCGATGAGGTCCATCACCTCGTCGAGGCTTTCCATCGCCGCTTCACGCCCGACATCGGGCCGCGATCCGGCGCCAAGGCCACGGGTGGTGGAGGTGCCCAATTGAAGCCGATGCTGAGCTTTTGCGAGACCGACGGCCTGGGCGTCCGTATTCGCCACGATAAATTCGACACCGTCGAGTTCCGCCTCGATCATATTGTTGACCGCATTGCCCCCCGCACCGCCAACGCCGATCACGCTAATTCGGGGCGAAAGCTCGGTGAGATCCGGCGCGGTGAGGTTGAGTGGCATATGATTCCTCGCAAAGAAAAGGCTTCCCGCCTTAAAGAATCGGCGAATAGCGTTACCGAGGCGTTAATCGCGCCGATGGATCGTCGATAAAATCTCGTCTATCGGGCCAATAGGAATGAAGGGCCTCAGCGAGTGGCCCTCTTTCACCTAAGGAAGACACTGTGACGAGGGCTGAACGGTCGGGCTCGTCCTATTGTCTCATCCTCGTGTATTGTCACGGTGTCCCTTTAGGGCCTTGCTGACGCCGCCGCCCCATGGGGTTTCGGCCAAGATGCCGGGCTCTGTCCATGTCGCAACGACAGAAATAGCCGGTTCCCCCCTCAGTATCGGTGCCCTTCTCCCGCCCCCCCCAGGGCACAGGCCGCCCTTCCTTTCCCTCGCCCGCCGCGCGCTCTCGGTCGGGCACGTCGTCCGGTCTCTCTATTCTTCCCCTTCACCGGCATTTCCCCTTGCCCTTTCCCCTTGCCTTTATATTGAGAGTCATTCTTAATAGCAAAAAGGAGGTCGCTATGCTCAGTTCTGACAGGCCCGCGGACGGCCCACCGTCCCTCGACCGGGGGTCGACGCTCTTCCTCTATCTCCTGCGGGTGATTGTGACGGAGCAAGATGGCGAGAACCGCTGCGCCCATGGCCTCTGCCTCCGCGGGGCGGACGGGGCCGGCCTCGCCCGCTCCATCGGCGCCCTGGCCCGAGCGCTTGACCGTGGATGCCGCAAGCGTATCCGTCTTCATGCGCCCGCCAGTCTGAGCGCGTCACAGGACGAGATCGCCCTCGTCCAGATGATCAGTGCCCTGCAACGCCAAGAGAGCTCTCTGGCAAGCCATACGTGTAAATGGCTCGTTCACCCCCCTCATCAGACAGCGTTGATCGAGACCGGCCTGGTCGCAGCGGAGTGTCTTGCTTTCGAGGGGATCCTTTTGAGGCTGCCCTTACCCCCAAGCCCCATGTCCAGAAATGTCCCCGCGGCCGACCATACCCCCGCGCCGGGAACAGGGCGGCTGACCCTGATCGCCCGGTAAGCGACGCCCCCGTTAGGCAAAGAGCCCCTTACGCGAACAGATTGTCGAGAAACCGCGTGAAGCTGGACCAGGACCGCGCATCAGCCAGGGCGTTGTATTTGAGGCCCAGCTCATCATTATCCGCATCCGGATTGGTAAAGGCATGTTTCACGCCGCCGAACAAATGGAGTTGCCAGTCGGCCTGGCGCTCGGTCATCTCGTCAGCAAATCCCCGCTGCGCCTCTTTATCGGCCATGGGGTCCTCATAGCCCTGATAGGCGATGACCTTCGGCTTGATCGGCTCCCCGCCGGGGACGCCGGGCTGACCAATCACCGCGTGAAAGGCTGCGCATCCCAGAACCGGCGCGTTGGTGCGCGCCATATCGAGGCTACACAGACCGCCAAAGCAGTACCCCACAACAGCAAGCTTTTTCTCATCCACGGCGGGGTCGGCGGCGAGGGCCGAAAGCCCTGCCCGCAGCCGCGCCTGAAGTCCCTCACGATCCTCCATCAGCGGCGTCATCAGCGCCTGGTTTTCTTCGATCGTGTCGCCCCGCACGCCCTTGCCATAGACATCCGCGGCAAATCCCACATAGCCAAGATCAGCCAAGCGCTTGGCGGCCATCTCTTCGTGGGATTTCCGTCCGCCCCAAGCGTGGCAGACCATGACCCCGGGGCGCGGCCCCGTCAGATCTTTGTCCTTGGCGATCAGCGCTTCGTATACGTTGTCGTCCAGCGTATAATCGATCGTCCGCGTTTCGATGGTCATAAAAGGCTCCCAGACGTCTTCGGCTGTGATTTAGGCCCGAGAGAGGGGCTTTCCAGCCCCCCGGCCTTACCAGTCTTTTCTGAGGCTTGCTCCAATCACCCGCGGGTCTCCGACAAAGACATTGTACCCGATAAAGCCATAGCCGGAGACGGCGTAATCCTCGTCCAGCAGGTTACGCCCCCAAAGGCTGGCCTCGACCCCCGGACCGTCAAAGCGCAGCCCCATACTGGCCCCCAAAAGGGTGTAGGCGTCCTGCCGTCGCTCGTTCAGCCCTTCGGCATCGAGGAAGAAGGCGCTTTGGTATTTCGCATCGGCATCCAGCGAGAGCGTAACGCCCGCCCGCAAGGGGATTTCCTTATGCGCAAGCAGCGTGGCCGTTGTGTCGGACGCAAAAGGGAGATCATTGCCGTCAAATGCCTCGGCATTCCCGGAGACGTTCGTCGCCTGACGAATATCCGTTGTCAAAAGCGTCAAGCCAAGCTGAACATAATCGGTGTCATTGGGCGACCAATCGACCTTTCCTTCAAGGCCATAGGCGATCGCCGCGTCCAGATTGGACAGGGAATTCGATGTAATCGACGTCTCGTCCGGAAGCGGAAAGGTCACGAATATCCTGGCCTGCGGCGAATCGTAATCGAGAAAGAAGGCCGCCAGGTCCACCGACAGACTATCGGTAAGGGGGCCCTTTCCCCCCACCTCATAGGCGGTCACCGTTTCCGCCGCGAACAGCCCTTCGTCCTGGAAATGGGTCGCATTGTTCTGGACCTCCCCATTGAAGCCGCCGCTCTTATACCCTGTGGAGATCCGGCCGTAGAAGAGCCCGTCATTGGCGAGGCGATAGCTCAAGCCGATATTGCCGTTGACGCGGCTCTCAATGATCGAATTGGCCCCCACTGCCGGTCCGACGTCGTCACGATTGTTGAACGCGACAGTGCCATCGTCGAAGATGTGACGCCCCGACCCCTCCCCCTCGATCCGCTCCCAGCTATAGCGCGCTCCGAGCAGGAGTGACAGACGAGGCGTCAGCGCGATCTCATTGTCCGTGAACAGGGCAGCCGTCAGACGCTCTTGGTCAATCTCCGTCAGGAGGGTCGTCGCCGTTCCCGGCGATGCGGGGGTCGAGCCGACCCGCCCCGGCGCCCCCACATAGCGACACGTCCCCAACAGCGTCGTTGGATTCAACTCGCCACACCAGATGAGATAATCCTGACGGAAATCATCGGCGGATGTCTGCGCCCCCACCAACAGGTGACCCCAGGCCGTCTCTTTGTCGAAGCGCACCTCCTGACTGACCTGCCAGAACTCGCGGTCGTAGAAGAGATTGGCGTTCAGTGTCGGATCGCCGAAGGGCGCCTGGGTCCCGTCGAAATCGAATCCGTAGGCCTGGTCATAGCCTTCAAACGCCGAAAGGGACACGACTTGTCCGCCGAAGACGGGCGCCGTCCACTCAAGGCTTGTGCCGTAGAAATGATTGTCACGGTCCTGAATACCATCGGGCCCGATCGAGATGTCATGGTCCTCAAGTCCAAGGGAAGAATTGCGCGGCGCTGGATTGACCCCGCCGGCATGTTCGTAGTGAGCCAGCCAGAGGGCGCGCTGCCCCTCGCCTCCCTGCCAGGCGAGGCTGGTCCGCACCCCGATATCTTCCGTCCTCCCCCCCGCATCGTCCCCCCCTAGAGGCTGATCGGGATCGACCGCCACATTGTCGAGGGTCGGGCCTTGGGAAACGGCGCGGATCGCCACCCTTCCGGCAAGGGCCGGGGTCAGCGGGCCGGTCACGGCGGCGCTGACATCGAAAAGATCGTCGGTCCCGATCGTGCCTTCGAGATAGCCGCCTGCCGTCCGATCGGGCCCGGCGCTGACGAGATTGATCGCCCCGCTCGACGCGTTCCGCCCATAGAGCGTGCCTTGCGGCCCCTTCAGCACCTCGACCCGGTCGAGATCATAGAGCAGCGGGCCGGTCTGGACATTCGTTGCAAGGAAAACCCCGTCCCGATAGATCGCTGCCGCGCCTGGCGTCAGCGCTTGGTGATCGATCGCCCCGATGCCGCGGATCTGAAACGCGATTTGACTGCCATTGGCGACCACGGCCTGCACGCCGCTCAGTCGATTGGCCAGCTCTTCGCCGTGAATGAGAGGGGCGCCGGCCCTAAGGCTTTCTCCGGTGAGAACATCGAGGCTCGCCGGCACCGCCGTCGAGGGTTGGGGGCGCTTGGTCGCGGTCACCACGATCCGGTCCTGAGGAGCCGGCATGGGCCCCTCAGCCGACACATCCTGCGAAGCCGCAAACAGAAGGGCGGCCCATACCATAAAAGTCATTGACGTCTCTCCTATCCCCTTCGCGCCGTCGCGACTTAAGGGACTTTTTTCTCAGCGATTGGTTTGGCAAGCCTGATGTGAAGCTCTTTGAGCTGCTCGGCACTCGCCTCCGCCGGTGCGCCGAGCAGATAGTCCTCCGCATTCTGCGTCAGGGGGAACATCGTCACCTCTCGGATATTCTCAACACCTGCCAGAAGCATGACGATGCGGTCCACACCGAAGGCCGCGCCGCCATGGGGGGGCGCCCCGTAGCGGAAGGCATTCAGCATACCGCCGAATTTGTCCTCGACCACATCGGCACCGTATCCAGCAATCGCAAAGGCACGATACATAACCTCCGGCAGGTGGTTTCTGATCGCCCCCGACCCCAGCTCATAGCCATTGCATACAAGGTCATATTGATTGGCCTTAAGGGCGAGTTGCGCCTCGGGAGTCGTGGCCTTTTCCAGCGCCGAAAGTCCCCCTTTCGGCATTGAAAAGGGATTGTGGCCGAACTCGACCTTTTTATTCTCTTCGTCCCATTCATACATCGGGAAATCGACGATCCAGGCAAAAGCGAACCGGTCCTCGTCGAGATGGCCAAGTTCCCGCCCGATCTGGACCCGCGCCCTGCCCGCAATGGCTTCGAAGCTTTCGACCTTTCCCGCGACGAAAAAGGCCGCATCGCCGGCCCCAAGGCCGAGTTGCGCCTTGATGGCGGCCGTCCGTTCAGGGCCGATATTCTTGGCCACCGGGCCTTTGCCATCGGCCTCATCGAACATGATATATCCCATGCCCGGCAGCCCCTCTTTCTGGGCCCAGCTATTCATCCGGTCACAGAAGGCCCGGCTGCCGCCGCCGGGCGCGGGGATGGCCCGGATCTGCTGTTCGGGATCCTCGGCGATCGAGGCAAAGATCTTGAAGCCCGACCCTTTGAAATGCTCGGTCACCACCTGCATGTCGAGGCTCGACGGCAGGCGGAGATCAGGCTTGTCATTGCCGTATTTCAGTAGTGATTCCGCATAGGGAATTTGCGGCCACTCTTTGTAAGGATCGACACGGCGGTCGCCTGCGAACAGGGCAAAGGCCTCATGGATGACAGGCGCCGTTGCATCGAAGACATCCTGCTGCTCAACGAAGCTCATCTCGAGATCGAGCTGATAGAATTCCCCCGCCGAACGGTCAGCCCGTGCATCCTCGTCTCTGAAGCAGGGGGCGATCTGGAAATAGCGGTCAAACCCCGACACCATGATCAATTGCTTAAAGATCTGCGGCGCCTGTGGCAGCGCAAAGAACTTGCCGGGATGCAACCTGGAGGGAACAAGAAAGTCCCGTGCCCCTTCGGGAGAAGAGGCGGTGAGGATCGGCGTCTGATATTCGGTGAATTCCCGCTGCTCCATCCCCTTGCGCAATTGGCTGATCACGCGGGACCTAAGGACGATATTCTTGTGCATCGTCTCTCGCCGCAGATCGAGATAGCGATGGCGCATGCGGATATCTTCTGGATAGTCGGGTTCGCCGAAAACCGGCAGCGGTAAATCCCCCGCCGCGCTCAAGACCTCAAACCGGCTCAGCCGGATTTCGATCTCTCCAGTCGGCAGCGACGGATTGACGACCTCGTCCCCGCGCGCGATCACCTCGCCCTCGACGGAAATCACGCTTTCGGCTCTGACCGCTTCGACCTCGGCGAAAAAAGGCGCCTCGGGCTCGATCACCAATTGGGTAAGGCCGTGATGGTCCCGAAGATCGATGAACAACAGTCCCCCATGGTCGCGCTTTCGGTGAACCCAACCAGAGAGTGTCACATTGGACCCCACATCGCCTTTTCGTAAGGCACCGCAAGTGTGGGTTCGATAGGGGGTCATGCCCGTCTCCTCATCCTGATCCATGGATTGAACACGACCCATGGCGCCCGCCGGGGGGAGCGTCAACTCGCTCGCCATCACTGATTTTTTCTTCGCGACCATCCGGCCGCGCATGGCCGCTATTCATGTTTCGGCAAGATTTGGTGACCTGTGACGAGACAAGTGTTCTTCTGTGGAACAAATATATTAGAAAAGGCCGTTAAACATACTCTTTGTTTACCATTCAACTTAGCCGTTTCTTCAGAGCAATTCTGTAGAGATGATCCAGTCAAGACTGACGAACTTGGGATCAGTGGGAGTTGTGTAGTAGCCATGATGGATGCGTTCGCTAGACAGGTCCGAGTGGAGAAAAAAGAGCCTTTCGTTATCGGACCCGATGGGAGCGCGCTAACGATCAAGGATCTTCCACCGGCCTCGACGAAAAGATGGGTGATCCGCCGAAAGGCGGAAGTGGTGGCAGCGGTTCGGGGCGGACTCTTAAGCCTCGAAAGCGCCTGTCAAAGATATAACCTCACGAGCGAGGAATACGCTTCCTGGGAGAAAGCCATCGATCGGCATGGCATGCAGGGGCTGAGAGCGACGCGAATTCAACAATATCGTTGACCGGATCGGCGTTAGAAAATTGAAAAAGCTGCCTGGTCCCTTGGGACGGGGCAGCTTTTTCAATTTACTTGATAGAACGCCCTCCCTTCCATCCCTGCCGTAGAGACGTTAGGAAGATAATGTCACACCATGGCGGGGACATGAGCTACCAGACCTTCACAGGCGAGACGGTGAACGAGGCGAAGCGGTTAATGCGCGCCGCCCTTGGCGACGACGCCGTTGTGCTCTCCACCCGACGACACAGCGATGGTCAGGTAGAATTAAGAGCAATCCGCAAGGGCACCCCCCTCGACGGCGAGGGCAGCGGCGGTCTGTTCGGTCGAGCTCCACGGCCCAAACCCGCCCCCTCCCTTGGCGGCGGGGAAGACGTCACCGTCGAGGCGACCCGTTTCGGCGATCAACGCGAATTCGGCAGCCGCGTTGAGCAGGGCGCGCGCCGGGGCGCGATGTCCTCCCTGCGCGGAGATTTCAGCCGCCATCTCGACCGCTCTGACCGTTACGCCAATCCCGCGCGGAGCTATCTTGAGGAACTGATCGGGCGGCAATCCCTCTCTGCCGGCCTTCTCGATCGCCTGGCCACAACGATTGAAAAGAGCACGGGCCGGACCGACGCCGAACGCCTGTCCGATGCCTTAGCCGACACCCTGCGATTTGCGCCGGTGGCCCCCCTTCCGCCGGCGCCGATCATGTTGGTGGGCCAGACGGGGGCGGGCAAAACCTCCTGCGCCGCCAAATTGGCGGCGCGCGCCGCGGATGAAGGCGGGCGGATTGCCTTCATGAGTGCCGATATCGGTCGCGCCGGCGCCATCGAGCAGATGCAAACCTATGCCGAGGCCCTTGATACGCGGTTCTGGGCGATTGAGGACCCGGACCATGTCGCGGAAATCCTCCGTCATGACCGCCCCGCCGAACCTTTGGTTCTCGATACCCCGGGGGTCAGCCCCTATGCGAATGCCGATGTCGCGGCGATGCGCGCCTTTCGAGATGTTCTGGGGGCCGAACCGATCCTCGTCATCCCGGCCTCCGGCGACCTTCAGGAGCATGTCGACTGGATCCAGGCCTTTGCCGATGTGGGCGTGAGGCGGGCCATTATCACCAAATTCGACACGTCGCGCCGGATCGGGGCCGCTATCTCAGGCTGTTTCGAGGCGGGGGTCGCCCTCGCCCATTTCTCCGAGGCGCCGTTCATTGCCGATGGGTTGATCGATGCGGACCCAGACTATCTGGCCCACCGCCTATTGCTACGCCAGCCCGGACGAATCGCCGGTCGACGGTAGAGCCCTCACCAGGAACTCTCCTGCACCAGGTACCAACCCCCTTCGCTAGCCCCCCCTTCGCCAGCCAAGGCAAAACAAAAAGACCGCCCGAAGGGGGGCGGCCATGATCCTTAAAGTGTCAGAAATATTGATCCCTCACGGACCAGCTTAGAGCCGTTTCACATCAAGCTTAGCTGTGAAACGGCTCTAGCGTTCTTTTTCATCGCATTTTCTTGACGCGAACCGGTGCCCACTTCGCTTGAAAATGCGCCGAGTCTTCGTTTGCCGCATTTTCTTGACGCGAACCGGTGCCCACTTCGCTTGAAAATGCTCTAGTGCGTCACAACGACCGGACCGTCATCGACCGTCTGTGCCGCCCGCGCCTTAGCCGCAAGCTCCTCTGCCGCTTCATCCCATTCAATCGGCGTCAAAGGCCCGGTCAGGGCGTGTTTCAACACATCGTCGACATGTTCCACCGGGATGATCTCCAGCACATTTTTGACATTATCGGGAATCTCCGCGAGATCCTTTTCGTTCTCCGCGGGGATCAGGACGGTTTTCGTCCCGGCCCTGAGCGCCGCCAGAAGCTTTTCCTTCAGCCCCCCGATAGCCAGCACCCGTCCGCGCAAGGAAATCTCACCGGTCATCGCGATATCCTTCCGCACCGGAATTTCCGTCAGCGTCGAGACGATAGCCGCAGCCATCGCCACCCCGGCGGAAGGGCCATCCTTTGGCGTTGCCCCCTCCGGCACGTGAATGTGAATATCCCGACGATCAAACTCGGTCGGCTTGATGCCGAACTCGATCGCCCGCGACCGCACATAGGACGCCGCAGCAGAGACACTCTCCTTCATGACGTCTTTCAGATTGCCCGTGGGGGTCATACGCCCCTTACCGGGCATTTTCACAGCCTCGATCTTGAGGATGTCGCCGCCGGTTTCGGTCCAGGCAAGCCCCGTCACGACACCGATGATATCATCGCCTTCGATCTCGCCATAGCGATATTTAGTCACCCCGGAGAAATCGGGCAATGAGTCGGCATTGACGACCACCGTCCCCGCTTCGTCCCCTTGTTCGAGACGCCGCACAGCCTTACGCGCCAAATTCGCCAATTCGCGTTCCAGATTCCGAACCCCGGCTTCACGGGTGTACAGACGGATCAAATTGCGCAGACCATCATCCGTCAGTTCGAACTCCCCCTCTTTCAGGCCATGATTTTCCAACTGGGCCGGAATGAGGTGGCGGCGGGCGATCTCAACCTTCTCATCCTCCGTGTAACCCGGAATCCGGATGATCTCCATCCGATCGAGCAAGGGCTGCGGCATGTTCAGCGAATTCGCCGTCGTCACGAACATCACGTCGGACAGATCGTAATCGACCTCGAGATAGTGATCGGAGAAAGTATCATTCTGCGCCGGATCGAGCACTTCGAGGAGGGCCGAGGCGGGATCGCCACGGAAGTCTTGGCCCATCTTGTCGATTTCATCGAGCAGAAAGAGGGGGTTCGACTTCTTCACCTTCTTCATCGACTGAATGATCTTACCGGGCATGGAGCCGATATAGGTCCGACGATGGCCACGGATTTCCGCTTCGTCGCGCACCCCCCCGAGGGAGACCCGGACAAATTCGCGACCGACGGCTTTTGCCACCGACTTGCCAAGGGACGTCTTCCCGACGCCGGGCGGCCCGACGAGACACAGGATCGGTCCCTTCAACTTGTTGGTCCGTTTTTGCACGGCCAAATATTCCAAGATCCGTTCTTTGACCTTTTCCAGCCCATAATGATCTTCGTCGAGTTGGCTGATTGCCTTGTCGAGATCGATCCTGATCTTGGATTTAGACGACCACGGAATAGACGTCAGCCAATCGAGGTAATTACGTACCACGGTGGACTCCGCCGACATCGGCGACATCTGACGCAGCTTTTTCAGCTCTGCCTCGGCCTTAGCCTTAGCTTCTTTCGGCAGCTTGGCTTTCTCGATCTTTTGTTCGATCTCCGCCAGTTCGTCCTTGCCGTCATCGCCCTCGCCAAGTTCTTTCTGAATGGCCTTCATTTGCTCATTCAGATAATACTCACGCTGGGTCTTTTCCATTTGACGTTTAACACGCCCGCGGATCTTTTTCTCGACCTGAAGCACGCTCATCTCGCCTTCCATGAAACCGTAAACGGCTTCCAATCGGGCGGCGACATCGGCGATCTCAAGCAATTCTTGCTTCTCGGCGATCTTTAGATTGAGATGCGAGGCGACGGTGTCGGCGAGCTTGGACGCATCCTCGATTTGTCCGATCGACACAATCACCTCGGGGCTGACGCGCTTGTTCAGCTTAACATAGTTCTCAAATTGGGTGTTTACGGATCGAACGAGGGCCTCGACATCGACACTGTCGCCCTCGGCTTCTTCGAGGGTTTCCGCGGTCGCTTCGAAATAATCGTCATTGTCCTCGTAGGAGACGATCCGAGCACGGCTTCCGCCTTCGACCAGCACTTTCACCGTTCCGTCGGGAAGTTTGAGAAGCTGGATGACGCGGGCAATGACGCCGACCGTGTAGATATCATCGCCGCCCGGATCATCATCGCTGGCATCCTTCTGGGCGGCCAGCAGGATCTCGCGATCCGCCTCCATCACAACCTCTAGGGCGCGAACGGACTTCTCACGGCCGACAAAAAGGGGGACGACCATATGGGGGAAGACCACGATATCCCTCAGAGGCAGAACGGGGAAAGTGCGGAACTGCTCAGTCATGCAAACTCCTTAAATAGGCAGTTTTCGAACAACGCCTCACCACAAAAGCGCATTGTCCAACAAAGGGAGCGCCATAACAGCGCGGTCTTCACTATGTTGGACTTCGATTCGCCAGCTTCAATAGCTCGATGTTTTCCAGATGTTCAGCCCAATATGTAAAGGATTTATTCCCCTGTCTCCGCTGTCCAGTCCTGCGGTAGACATTTTGCTGTCCACAAATAGGCGCCGATGCCCCCCGCCGAGGCGATGCACAGGGTTGTCAGGGCGATACGCAAGGCCTCGGCGGGGGCGGCCCCCTCCCCTCCGGCCTGTAAAACGCCCGATATCCATCCCGTGTAGGTCGGTCCCAGACCGAGGGCGATAAGGTTCAGTAAGAACAACATCACCGCTGAGGAGGAGGCTCTAAGCCCTGGGGGGGCCAAGGTCTGAGCTAGGGAAAAAGTCGGACCGAGATAGATGCCGGTCGCCAGAATGAAGATTGAGAAGCTGAGGAGAAAAATTCCCCAGTGACTTGTCCACAGCGTCAATAGCAAAAACGGCACCGACAGCATCAACCCGCCGGCAGGCACCAGCGCATAATAGGCGACCGAGCGCGCCGCAAAGCGATCGGCGAGCACGCCCCCCAGATAGGTGCCGCCCCCATAGGCAAGACCGTTGATGAGACCGAAAGCGGTGAGCACCAACCATAGCGGCTGGTCATAGGTCCTGGCGGCGTACACCACGATGAAGCTCGCCACCGCATAGCCGGTAAAACTCGCCAATCCGATGCCAAGTGTGGCGCCGAGATAGGATCTGATCTTCAGGAGATTGATCATCGCGGCGAAAAAGGGCGGCCTCGCGGCTCCCGCGGTGACGCCCCGCGGCGGGTCTTTCACGGTAAGCCGCAACACAATCGCAAGGACAATTCCAGGCAGGCCGATCAGGACGAACAGGGCGCGCCAATCGATTGTCCCCCCGCTCGCCATGGCCGCCGCGATGAAATAGGCCGTCATCCCGCCCAAGGGGATGCCGAGCGCATAAATCCCCAAGGCACGCCCCCGTTCCCGAGGGGCGTAAAGGGAAGAGAGGATTGAGTGGCTCGGTGGACTTCCCCCCGCTTCGCCGATCGCAACCCCGATCCTCAGAAGGACCAGAACCGCAAAACTCTGAACGAGGGAGGTCAAGACCGTAAAGCCGCTCCATACCGCCAAGGCGATACAGACAATCGTTACCCGGTCCATCCGGTCGGCCAGCCAAGCGATGGGCAGGCCCAAGGCCGTGTAAAAAAAGGCGAAATAAAAGCCGGTCAGCAATCCGAACTGCCCGTCGGTCAGCCCCAAATCCGCAATGATGGCCGGCCCTAATATCGCCAAGATCTGGCGATCGACGAAATTGAACACATAGACGAGGGTCAACAACCCCAGCACATAGGATCGAGACTGGACAGCGGGCATGAATTCTCCTCGGTCCGGATCTTGGGGCGCGCGGTCCCCTGCTTTACCTTGCTGCGGAAAAGAGAGGAAATCATGAAAGCACTCATGTCGACGGCCCCCGGCGGGCCCGAAACGCTCAGCCTGATCGAGCAAGCGACGCCCTCTCCACGCAAAGGGGAAGTCATCGTCGCCGTGAAAGCGGCCGGGGTGAATTACCCCGACACCCTCATCATCAAGGATCTTTATCAGTTCAAACCGCCGCGGCCCTTTGCGCCGGGCAATGAGGTGGCGGGGGTGGTCGAAGCCCTTGGCGAGGGCGTGACCCATCTATCGGTGGGGGACCGGGTCGCCGCCACCTTGGCCCCTTGCGGCGGCTTTGCCACCCATGCCGCCGCACCGGCCGCAGCGACCTTTCCCATCGGCGACATGCCCTTCGAGGAGGCGGCCGCCCTTGTCATGACCTATGGCACGAGCTTGCACGCCCTGAAGGATCGGGCGGCCCTGGCCGAGGGGGAAACCCTGCTTATTCTTGGGGCGTCGGGGGGCGTTGGATCCGCAGCGATCGAACTCGGCAAGGCCATAGGCGCCCGCGTCGTCGGCGCGGTGTCGTCGACAGAAAAGGCCGACTTCGTCAAAGAGCTCGGCGCCGATGAGGCTATCGTCTATCCAAAAGGTGACCTGTCCCGCGACGATCAAAAAGCGCTGTCGGCGTCGTTCAAAGAAGCCTGCGGGAAAAACGGGGCGGATGTCATCTACGACGCCGTCGGCGGCCCCTATGCCGAACCCGCCCTCCGCGCGATTGCGTGGGAAGGCCGCTATCTCGTGGTCGGCTTCCCGGCCGGCATCCCCACACTCCCGCTCAATCTGCCGCTGCTCAAGGGCTGCCAGATCGTTGGGGTCTTCTGGGGGGCGGCGGTGCAACGCGACCCCAAGGGACATGAGGCCAATCTCACTCTCTTAAAGAAACTCGTGGCCGATGGCGCCATCCAGCCGAGGGTCACCGAGACCTTCCCCCTCGAACGGGGGGCGGAGGCGCTCAAAAAACTTGAGAGCCGGAGCGCCACGGGAAAACTCGTGATTACGATGCCCTGATTATGATGCCCCGATCATGACGAGGTGATCACGCTGTCGGCCAGCAGACCTTCTTGCGTGATATGGGCAAGCTTGGCCGTGAGCTCATAGGAATACCCCGCTTCTGTAAAGCGCCGCGCGGCCTGTCCCATAAGGCCCGCCGGCGCGACCCGATCGAGAAGCAAGGAGCCAAAGCCCTGCCGGTGCGGGGGGCGGGCGCCCCAATCGCCGGTATCGCTTTCTTGCCAAACCAGGCGAAGCACCTCGCCTTCGCGCTGCCAGAACAGGCTGACCCGCCCCCCCCGATCGGACAGCGCCCCATATTTGAGGGCATTCGTGCCAAGCTCGGACAGCACCAGCGCAATATTGAACGCGGCCTTATCGTTCAGCGGCAGATCGTCGCCGGAGATGACCAACCCCGTTTCACCGAGCTTTTCGCCGATCAAAGGCGCGAGGGCGGCCTCGGCCACATCCCGCAGGCTGGCGCCGCGAAATTTTTGCTCCACGAGCAGATCGTTCACGGACTTAAGCGCGATCACCCGCTCTCTGACGGCACTGACAAGATCCGCCGGTGAATCGTGCTCCCGCGCGGCCATGGAAACGAGGCCGGACACCTGGGCAAAAAGATTGCCCATGCGGTGGTTCATTTCCTTCGCGACCAATTCAGCGGACATCGCCCGTTCCTCGGCGATCTCCCGGCGTTCCTCGGCAAACGCCGCGCCGGCCCTGATCTCCAGTTCTCGGGCCGCCAGCCCAGCGAGGTCCACCAAGATCTGTCGCTGACCCTCGGATATTTGCCGGGGGTTGGTGTCAAGGACGCACACAGTGCCAAGGCGATATCCCCCCGACAGGATAATCGGTGCGCCCGCATAAAACCGGACATGGGTGTCCCCCGTCACCAGCGGATTGCTGCGAAACCGGGGATCCTCGAGGGCATTCTCGACCACCAACGGATCGTCGTTCTGAATGGCATGGGCACAAAAGGCGATTTCGCGCGGGGTTTCGGGATCATCGATGCCGAGCCGCGCCTTGAACCATTGGCGGTGGTCATCGACCAAGGAGACCAGCGCCACCGGGACATCGATCGCATTGGCCGCGATCCGGCAGAACCGATCGAAGGTCTCCTCCGGCGGGGTGTCGAGAATACCGGTTCGATGCAGCGCGGCGAGGCGATTGGCTTCTTGGGCTTGAGAGTCGGTCACCGCGAGGAGCTAGCCGATCCACAGCTCTTCTGCCAGCGGGGTTGGACGGCCCCAGATCGCGACCTCGGCACGCAAGTTTACCCGGTCGGCAATCGCAAGGCGGCTTGCCAACCATCGCAATAGCTGGTTTCTGGGCGATGGACAGGTGGCCGAGTGGTCGAAGGCGCTCCCCTGCTAAGGGAGTAGGCGAGGAATCGTCTCGAGGGTTCGAATCCCTTCCTGTCCGCCAGCGCTTTTTCGCTCACGCGCCGAAGGCGCTCCGCGGGGGCGGCCTGACCTGCCGGGACGCAGTCGCGTCTTTGGATACTGGAGTTCGAACTTACTCCCTCTCCGTCCGCCAATTTCCATCTTGCGCTACCGGCTTCGCCTACTTGAGCGCATGGCTCCGGGGGCTCTCCGTTCAGTCCCCCCAGACATCTTTCGGCGTCATGCCATTCGCTTTTTGAGAGACGAACGAAACTCTTCGTGAATGGCGCTCAAGAACGCTTTGGGCCGCGTCTTTCAATCCGCTGCTTTATCTTGCGGACCCGGGCCCGAACCGAGGCGGCGTCATCCTGTTCCAATCGGTCCAGGAACATTTCCACCGGTGTATCGGGGAGGGTGCATAAACCGTCGAGCGCCCAGGCGCGCAAGAACGGTCGGTCTGCATCGAGCAGCCCAATCAGCCATCTCCGCAGCGTCTCCCGGTCGCCTTCCGGCACAACGAAATGGCCGACGATCTGACAGATGTGAAGCTTCGCCTGCCAGGCGGTCAACTTGTCTAAATCAGCGATGAGCCGGGCCATAAGCGCCCGGTCCAAGCATGCGCCCTTCTCAAGTTCAGATTTGAGAACCCATGTCGCCCCTTCAGAGATCATTCGGTGCTCATCAGCCACCAGCAGAAGGACAGCTTGAAGAAAGCCTTCGCGTTCACGAAAGCGGTCCGCGGTCTCCGACAAAAGGGCGGGCGAACGGCCGTCATATGCGGCAAAACACTCCCTCAGAACGGACTGCAGCTCATTAGCTCCCATAGCGCGGTAGGTGGCGTTTGACGAAGCGCGCCTGCCGGGGGGTGGCCGTTGCTGTGTCACGCGTCTGTGCTTCTGTCAGGGGGAGTTGTATCCAAGCCATCCCCAACAAGCCCGGTCAATTTTCCAGGCCATTCGAGTTCGATCATCTGCCGCGCCTCCCCTTAGGGGAAAAATGCCCCCCGTCCGACGGAAGGCGAGCCTTTCCTGGCGGACTTATAACGCCTGCACCGGCACATGTAATGCCTGCACCGGCGCATGGCTGAAGATCTGACTCACTGCAGCATGGGCAGAGCGCAGGGCCCCCTCCTGCCAGCCGGGCAGATCCGAGACCCCATCCCCGGCGAAAAGAAGGCGCCCCTGCCCGATTGCCGCGGGCCCTCTTCGCCCTGTGCCCCCATCCTGAACGAAGGCCCCACGCGAATAGGGCTGGGCCTGCCAGTCCACGACGACGTCGCCCCCCCGCGGGCCGCGCCCTTCCCTCCCCATGCCGCGGACGGATCGGAAAAGCGGGGTCGCAAGTGAACTTCCCTCGAACCGCGACGCTGTTCGACTGCCATCGCTCACAAGGGAGATCGTCTGTGCAGACCGCATCCGGAGAAAATGGCGAAATTCGTCGGTTATCGCCATCGGCAATGACGCCAGGAGGGCCACGGGGAACGTCACGACGGCAAAGTCCGCCGACACCGCTTGGACGTGTCCTGTCAGCCGATCCTGTAGCGTGACGTCGGCCCGCTCAGCAGACTGATCGATGCGACGAACCTCCTGCATGAACAAGGTCTTTGCGGCGAGACGGTCATGAAACGCCGTTGCAAACGCCGCCATGCCGGCGATGGGCCGCCAGGGCTCTGCCTCTCGACTGTACGCGCCGCCGCCGATCGGCTCCCGCGCCACCTCAAAGGCCTGTGCATAGAAAAGCGCGTGGCGGTGCGACGGGAGGAAGATAGTCGGGCCCGCCTCGACCCTCCCCGCAGTGGGCAGCCGCGCAATGCGCGTGCCGTCCGGGTGGGGCAAGAGCATGCCATCGCGAACGGAAAAGTTCCGTCCCCCAATTCTATTGCGCGCCTCGACCAAGGTGACCGACGCACCGGCGGCTTCGAGCAGATAGGCGGCGCTGAGACCGGCAATGCCCGCCCCCAGCACGAGAACCTGTCGCCCGGCCAAGGGCCTGACCACTCCCCCGCCAAGGATTGAGTGCCCCCTCTCCGGCCGGTCATGGAGAGACGACCCCCCACTCCCAACCACAGAAAAGGCAGCAAGACCGCCAAGCGCGCCTTTGATCCATGCCCGTCGCCCGGGAAAGGACACATCGCGCCTCCTCATCGGCGGCCTTGAACGACCATTTTGGTCATGATTATCTGATGTCGGACCGATTACGCTTCGAGCGCTTTCGGCAACGCGTTACAATATTTTTCGACATCCTTGATGAAACCCATGGATACCCGCGAATAATGGACGTGGTCGCCATAAACACCGCGGATCGATACCCCCTGCTCTGCCATTTTATCTCGGAAGACATTCGCGTCCCCTGGCAGTTTGACGAACATAAAGTTCGTTGCGGAGGGCAAGGCTTCAAGATCATTCTCGGCCAAGGCCGTGGAAACCATATCGCGCGCTTCGACAATTTTCGCCCGAGAGAAGCTCATGAAAGCCGGATCTTCGTAACAGGCAATCGCCCCCGCGAGGGCCGGTCCAGAGACCCAGGACATGACATGGTCACGCAGCATGGCCGATGTTTCCGGCGCGGCCATCGTATAGCCAAGACGGATCCCCGCCATACCATATATCTTCGAAAATGTCCGGGCAACGATCACATCGTGCCCATCACGCACGAGATCAACCATGGAGTTCGTATCGGAATCGTCAGTGATCTCATTATAGGCTTCGTCGATCAAAACCGTCGTCTTCTTCGACACCCGCTTGGTGAACGCCCGCAAGGCATCCGCATCAATCAGCTCACCGGTCGGGTTATTTGGATTACAGATCTGTACGAGGGCCGTTTCGTCATCGACCATGGCCTCAAGGGCGTCGAGATCGACACTGAGGTCAGGGCCCATGGGCGCCCGAACGATCGTCGCCCCTTTACGTTCCGCATACCGGACCGTGGGATCGAAGAAGAGAGCGGGCGCCACGATCTTGCCCTTCTTACCGTAGGCGAGCGCCGCGGCACACAGCACTTCGGCGGACCCCGTCGACAAGGCGATATGTTCAGGGGTGATCCCATTCCGCTCGGCGATCATTTCCGCGAGCTGCATATTCGCGGCACCGGCATAATAGGCCCCCATTTCGCCGGCATAGGCGATCGCTTTTTGGGCTTTCTCACTAGGACCGTAGGGATTCTCATTACTCTGAAGGCGCGCCATGCCTTTTGTTGGGCCCAGCTTGACGGCGGGGGCGGTTTTCGCCGCGACCTCCGCGGCGGCGAGCCCCCCCATCCCGGCACTGCCCACAACGGCCCCGGCCGCACCGGCCTTCAATAGATTCCGACGACTGAGAAATACGCTCATAATTTGGTCCCTTCCAAGATCGATCTTGAGCAAGATACCGGACCAGGTCCACCACTAATCCGGCTATATACACACTGGAACTCACAAACGAAGGTGAGGCGGTCCGCCCCCCGACGATACCGCCTCACCCTACGCTCCCCCTTAGACCGAGATCAGAAGGTCAGGGTTGCTTTGGCGTAGTAATAGCCGCCCTGCCAGTCGACGACCGAGTCGGAGCGATAGATCCGACCACAGCAGGTCTCACCGAGTTCCCCCTCATCCGGGTAATTGTCAAAGAGGTTCCGGGCGCCGACGCTGAACCGTGTGGTATCGTTGACATCGAGGCTCAGCTCGGCATCGACAAAGAGTTCAGGATCGAATTCCTGGAAGGTCAACGGCGCCGTGCTACCATTTGAGTTATCATACGGCCCCCAATAATTGAGGCGCAGAAGACCGGATATATCCCCAACCTCGTGCTTGGCCGTAAAGACCCCCCGCCAATTCGGCTCATCATTGACGAAATCGTACTGCGATTCGTCATTGAAGAGCTCGTCTACTTCGCCGTCGAACTCCGTTTCATTATAGTTTGCGGACAGAGTAAAGTCGGTCGACCCGTAAGTGCCCCAATCCTTGTCGGTGGTGACAACGAGGTCGAACCCTTCCGTAATGGTATCGAAGGCATTGGTGAAGTAGAAGGCCGCATCAATCGTTTCAGCTCCAACGGCCCCGGCATCGATCAGATTGTCGCGGAAACCAAGACAGTCTGTCTGGATACCACCCGTCTCCTCATCGCAATCATCGACAATCGAAATAGTCGAGATGGCGTTTACCCGGTCCTGAAGCTCGATCCGATAGAAGTCGAGGGTGACATCGAAGGCACCGATCGTCGCCGTAACACCGGCCGTGTAGTTTGTGGATGTTTCAGGCTCAAGCGGTGTCGCGCCAAGCGCTTGCGCTAAAGGACTAGAGGGGGGGGAAAGGGCCGTCGCCACGGGGATCCCGTTTGGCAAGCGGGTCGACACATTGGTCGTCCCCTGCTGACCCGGTGTCGGCGCGCGGAAGCCGGTTCCGAAGGAGCCGCGGATCCCCACCGCGTCGCTGAGCGCGTATCGCGCCGCGACCTTATAGATCAGCTCACTGTCGAAGTCGGAATAATCCTCGAACCGTACCGCTCCCTGAACGAACAGTTTTTCGGTAATATCCGTACTCAGATCGAGATAAACGGCATAGGAGTCGCGCTCATAAATGCCTGAAAATTCAGGAGAATAGCCGGGAAATCCGTTCGATCCGTCTACGACCTGTCTATAGACGGGGTCATCTGCATCCGTACAATCGAGATCGGCGATCCCCGCGCCAGCCGCCGTCGGCCCGGACATGTCTTCAAGGCAGAAATCATAGGGATCGGACTGTACATACGGGCCAGTTTCATAGGAAGCCGGTTCGCCCTCTTCAATCTCATAGCTTTCTTCAAGATAACTAAGACCAAAGCCAAACACCATCTCGCTGGCGAGCCCCACCTCCATCAAATAGGAGAAATCCGCCTGAATTTGGGTTTCTTCGTTGATGAGATTGCCGGGCTCGAACCGTGTTGGGCTCATCGGCCCCATGGACGGGTTCAGCGTATTGGCAAGGCTGTACTGGATTTCCGACTGACCGTTCCGTGCCGACAGATCCCACGCAAACTTATCCGACTCACCTTTCAGCCCCAGGACCAAGGAGTAGTCGAGGACCTTGCCGGAGAAGAGTGGCGTGAACCCCCCCGGATATATTTCCGTGGGGTTGTAAATCGATCCGTCCTCGAGACGCACATCTTCGATCACCCCATTTCCTGGATACCGGTAGAAGAAGTTCCCCGTCGCTTCGGACTCAGAATAGTTCCCGAAGCTGTAGAGTTCGGTCCCGCCCCCAAGGGGCAGCGCCGCGTTGAAAAAGGTCCGGAGGGCTTCTGCCTCGGGCCGGCCCCAGGGCTGCACATTCTCGCCGCCGAACAGCGATTCGACCCCCGCCGCATAAACAGGATCAATGGCCGCCTGTTCTTCGACGCACCACCAGGATTCGCAATATTGCTCACTCCGATCGGTCTTCTCAGCATCGGAGACTTCGACCGACACATTCAAGAAACCGTCCGGTCCGAGGGGCAGGCCGGCATTCGCCGACACGATCCACTCTTCCCCGTCACCGGCGTAGAATTCCCCGATCTGACTGGTCAGCTTAAAGCCTTCACGATCCTCTTTGAGAATGAAGTTAATGACCCCCGCAATGGCGTCCGAGCCATATTGGGCCGCCGCGCCATCGCGCAGCACTTCGATATTTTCGAGAGCAATGGCCGGAATAGTGGCGACGTCCGGCCCCTGCGTACCCGACCCCCCGATCGACACGAGAGCGGCCCGGTGGCGCCGCTTGGAATTGACAAGAACCAGGGTCTTATCGGTGGGAAGGCCCCGCATACTGGCCGGGCGAATGAACGATGCCCCGTCGCTAATCGGTTGCCGGCTCAACGAATATGACGGAACCAAATTCCGGAGAATGTCATTCGCATCCGTGAACGACACATCCTCAAGATCTTCGGAATCAAAGACGTCGATCGGGACTGGCGATTCCTTCACCGTCCGCGGCTTACCCCGCGCGCCCGTTACAACGATCGTATCCTCCGCAACCGGGGCAATTGTCCCCTCGGTCTCGTCCTGGGCCATCGCCGGGGCGGAAACCCCCAACGCGACCATACTGACTGCGGATAATAGCGATACTGTCAGTTTCGATGATGACATCGTCAACCCCTTTTTAGCACACGCATGCCCCCTGCTCCTCAGGTCATGCCGATGACGGGAACTTAATACTAAGAAACTTTGCGCCGCAACACGATCTAGCAAAAAAATGCGTTACGCCGACTCACGGAGCATAATCGTGTCTAATATCCCACAATTATGCTTTCTTTCGGCCAATCGCTCAATTCGCGCAAAAGTGGCATTCTGCGAGGAAACATCGCCCTTGATGAGCTCCCGGATACGAGGCTTTCTCCAACCTCCTCCGTTATCTGATGACATATTCGTTCATCACAGTTCCCATCTTTTATCTGCTTACAGATGTTCCGTTTAGCTATCGACGGAAATTGGCGGCACCATGGGAAAAGATGACAGTTTCACGACACATAACGGACGCGCTATTGGGGGCAGCGATGTATGGTTGAGCCGTCCGGCGCATCTCCGGTAAGCTCTCCAGCGACAAGAAGGTTGGATAATGCCCACAAACGTTTCTGCATCGGATACCATCGCAACAGGCCGCGCCGTTCTCACCACGGAGGCGAACGCGCTCCACACGCTCGGGGAGCAGCTCGACGACGCCTTCGCGGCAGCCGTGCGTCACCTTACAGCGACATCGGGCTTTACCGTGGTGACCGGGGTCGGAAAGTCAGGTCACATCGGCCGAAAAATGGCCGCGACCTTTGCCTCGACGGGAACACCATCGTTCTTTGTCCACCCAACAGAGGCCAGCCACGGCGATCTGGGCATGCTCGACCCCAAGGGCGTGCTGATTGCGATTTCCAATTCCGGCGAGACCCGCGAATTGCGCGACATTCTGCTCTATGCCAATCGGCGGCATGTACCGCTCATTGCCATGACGGCCAGGCCCGACAGCTTTTTGGCGAAACGGGCGGAGGTCACCCTGCTGCTCCCTCGCACCCCGGAGGCCTGCCCCAATGGCCTTGCGCCCACCAGTTCGACGACCATGACTCTCGCCCTGGGGGATGCGCTTGCCGTTGCGGCAATGACCGCCCGCGGATTCAGTAAAGAGGATTTCGGCGCCCGGCATCCCGGCGGGCGCCTGGGGATGCAACTTCAGCGGATCGAGGAATATCTTGGCCTTCAGGCAGGGCGCACGATCCCCACACTCCCCTCGGCGGCCCCGCTCACCGATGTGCTCCAAAAAATTTCCGAAGGGCGAGTCGGCGCGGTGGCCGTGGTCGACGCGGCGGGTCTTCTTGAAGGCATTGTCACGGATGGCGACGTGCGCCGCGGTATTATGGGGTACACGGACGTCCAAAGCCTAACGGCGGCCGACCTCATGTCTCGCTCACCGATCACCATCGCCCCGCATCAGAGGGTGTCGAGCGCGGTCGAAATTTTTGAGACCCGCGCGATCTCCCAAATTCTCGTCATTGCCGAGGGTCAACCAATCGGCGTCGTGCATATCAAGGATTTGATGGCGGACGGCTACCTTTGATGGTCGCCATCTCCATTCGCGTTAGATCAATGACATCATGAACGGTCTGGTCTTCCTGACCAGACGGCGGCCCAAGGCAGTGGGGCGAGACTGGAGGCAGGGTGTCGGCACCAACTCTCGGCGAATCACCAAAAATCATCATTGTCGGAGCGGGGCTGTCGGGGCTGGCATGCGCCGAACAATTGGTGGCGGCGAATCATCGGCCGATCATAGTCGATAAGGGACGCGGGCCTGGGGGGCGATTGTCGACGAAGCGCCCTCCCTTTGGCCCGTTCGACCACGGCACGCCTTTCCTCACCGCCTCGCACCCAGATTTTCAGGCGCAATTGGAGCGGTGGATCGCCTCAGGACAAGCGCAAAATTGGCCCTGTTCAGGGGGCGATCATGTCACGGTCGGGTCCCCGCATATGCGCACCCCTATCGAGCATGCAGCCCAACGATTAGGCGTCCTTTTCGGGTCGAGGATTGCCCCGCTGACCCGAGGGGAGGATCGCGCTTGGCCCGTGCTGACCGAGACAGGGGAGCCCCTAGGCGCTGCGGACATCCTCGTCTTGGCGATCCCAGCAGAACAGGTCGCAGAGCTCTTGGCGACGGTCGGCGGGCCCCTCGCCCAGGCAGCGTCAGCGGTCAGATCCTCCCCCTGCTGGACAACCATGGTGCACTTTGCCGCCCCCCTTCAGGGGGAAGCGCATATCCTCCGTCCAAAGAGGGGGCCAATCGAGCTCGCCATCCGGAATAGCGCAAAGCCTGGGCGCCCAACGGGAGAACGCTGGGTGATCCACAGTACCGCGGACTGGGCACTTGATCATCTTGAGGCGGAACAAGAGGTGGTGACCCCGCTCCACTTGGAGGCCCTCCCCCCCCTGATCGGCAACCTGCCCGCGGTGACGGCGTCGGCCAGTCATCGATGGCGATATGCGCGCGTCACAAACCCCCATCCCGCCCCCTTTCTCGTCGATGACGAACGGGGCCTTGCCGCCTGCGGTGATTGGTTCGGTCCTGGCGATGCCGAAGGCGCGTGGCTCAGCGGCGATCGGCTCGGTCGGCACCTTGTGCAGTGTCTTGGCTAATTGTTTGTACCGGTTTCTTCCTGGGGAACGCTTTTGTCCGTCTGCGATTTTTCTGGAAGGTGACGCTCAAATTGGCGAACCACTCCATGCAGCACACGGAGCTCCGACGGGGAAAGATCCGCATTCGCAAGAAGTGTGCGCAGATTATGCGAAAGAACTTCACGCTTATGGGAGGGATAGAAATATCCCGCCCGATCAAGGGCGGTGGACAGATGGGTGAACAATTGCTCCCGCTCCGCCTGGGTCGCGGGATCCTCCTGATAGGGAGAGGTAAAGAGCGGTGCGGCCCCGGCGGCCTGCGCCCATTCATAGGCCACCACAAGAACCGCCTGAGCCAGGTTGAGGGAGGGAAAGGCGGGATTGACCGGAATTGTCACCAAGGCATGGGCGTGCGCCACTTCTTCGGTCTCAAGGCCGGCCTTTTCGGCCCCGAATAAAATGGCGGTTCGTTCGGCGCGGGCGGCCCGCACTCTCAATTCCCCAGCCGTATCGACAGGGGTGTGGACCGGCAAGAATACGCCCCGATGCCGCGCAGTGGTGGCAACCACATAATGACAATCGGCAACCGCCTCGGCGACGGTGCCGAAGACCCGGACCCCATCGAGCACCTCGGCCGCTCCGGCTGCCATTGCTTTGGCATCAGCATTCGGCCATCCGTCGCGTGGGGCCACAAGACGCAGTCCCTTAAGCCCAAAATTCAGCATTGCCCGCGCGGTCGCGCCGATATTCTGCCCGAGCTGTGGCCGAACGAGAATCACCAACGGATGTATCGGCGGAGGAGATGCCGAGGGAGAGAGGGGCGCATGGGTCACGCCGCCGCCTTTGACCCCAATTTCGCGGGGGAGCAATATCGCGCCCATAAAGAAGGCGCCCACCATGATGGCAGGCGCGCTCCTCAATCCCTAAGTTTGGGCGAAATGTTAGCAGGTGCGAACCTGGCCATTCTCCCAATAGGTGTAGCCCGAAGCCGAGTCATAATAGTAATAGCGGTTCGCAGACTGATCGAGATACCGCTCTTGCCCCGGCGAGGGCTGCCAATACTGGGATCCCGGGCATTGTTGGCTATAGCCCTGGCCCGCCTGGTCCTGACGTGAACCGCGGGCGGCCCCGGCAAGGCCCCCGACCACGGCGCCGATCGCGGCCCCACGGCCCGCATCGCCGTCACCGACATTATTTCCGATAACAGCCCCCGTCGCCGCACCGATGGCAGCGCCACCGGCCGCGTTCCGTTCGACATTTCCCGTCGCGGTGCAGGCCGTCAGCAAAAGCGCCCCACTGGCGACACCAAATAATTTCAACATGAGAATCCTCTCCGTCACGACGCGCATCATGCGCTCACAGACAAAACGCACGAACATCGTGACAGGACGAAGGCCAACGCCCTAAAATTTTCGACAGGTTTACATGCCTGGCGATGCCGTCATCCGACCAAGGCATCAATTTTCGCGCGGCGGCTCAATCGCGGCGGCGAGCAGCCCTTTAGTGCCGCGGCCATAGGACGCGCGAAGCCGCTGCCCCGGCTGAAGCTCGCTGAGCCCGGCCGCCCGCACGACCTCCATATGGACAAAAATGTCTTCATTCGCATTGGTTGCCGTCAAGAACCCATAGCCCTTGGCCCGACTGAACCATTTCACCGTAACGTCTTCGAAGTCACCCGCCACTTCGACCAGGGGCATTCGGGTCGCGGGTGGACGTGTGATAGTGTTCAGCTCACTGATCTCAAGATTGATAATCCGTGTTGCCTGTAAGCCTTTTTCGCTCTCAATCGCCTCACAGGTGACGATTGCGCCTTCGGGTGCTGTGGCCCGTCCGCTTTGTTTCAGGCAGCTCGAATGG
Source organism: Parvularcula bermudensis HTCC2503 (assembly GCF_000152825.2). Classification (NCBI taxonomy): domain Bacteria; kingdom Pseudomonadati; phylum Pseudomonadota; class Alphaproteobacteria; order Parvularculales; family Parvularculaceae; genus Parvularcula; species Parvularcula bermudensis. Next base: position 1,670,613 of record NC_014414.1, on the reverse strand, counting down.
ATCAGTACGTCACGCCCCCCCGCCTCGTCAGTGATAAACCCGTAGCCCTTCGTCTGGTCAAACCATTTTACAAAACCGCGAATCTCACGGCTATCACTATTGGCGTCGCGAGGATGCGGCATACCGAACCTCCTACTGAATGGGCTGACTGTATAACTCAATTCTTAGAGCATTGTCATCCATAATTACATACAGAACAGCATGTTATTTTGTATCGCCTCAATCCAGCAATGAAGAGTATTCTCTCAGTTGAGGTCTATATTGCACATGCGAAGAAGCAACAGAGACTCCCGCCCTCGCCTATTCAGATCGGGGGCACGCCGCTTGCCCGCCCGTAGACCGGCCTTTCTTTTCCCCACGGTTCACGGCAAATTCGGAACATGAAAATCACACGCCGCTTCTCCGAAATTGGCACGCCCTACCGGGATGTTTCCTTCGTACCCAGAGAAAGCAGATTGGGAGATCGCGCCCTCCTGATCACAGCGCCTGACAATTGGTCGCAGATGGCGGTCGATATTTTGGCGCAAAAATATCTTCGCCGGGACAACGTACCAAGCGCAACCATCAGGTGTAAAGCGGGGGATGAGCCGTCGGAGCTGACCCCGCGACAGGCGGCCCCGGGCAGCGGCGTCGGCCATGAGAGCGATGCCGAGGCGGTGTTCGACCGCCTGGCGGGCGCTTGGGCTTTTCATGGGTGGCAGCAGGGCATTTTCGATGACGCAGACGACGCGATCGCGTTTCGCGACGAGCTCTGCGCCATGATGGCGACCCAACGCGCGGCGCCGAATTCTCCACAATGGTTCAACACAGGGTTGCATTGGGCCTATGGCATCGCCGCGGACGGTAGTGGCCATTTCCGCTATGATCCGTCGGTGGAGAAAATTGTCGAGGTCGACAATGTCTACGCCTATCCGCAGCCCCATGCGTGCTTCATTCAATCGGTTTCCGACTCCCTCGTGGGCGAGAACGGTATTTTCGACCTCTGGTCACGGGAAGCGCGGCTCTTTAAATATGGGTCAGGATCGGGATCGAACTTCTCCGCCATTCGCGGCGAGGACGAGCCTTTAGCCGGGGGCGGGAAATCTTCCGGGCTTATCTCCTTTCTCAAGGTCGGCGACACCGCCGCAGGCGCCATTAAGTCGGGGGGCATTACCCGCCGCGCGGCGAAAATGGTGGTGCTCGATATCGATCACCCGGATATCGAGAACTTCATCGACTGGAAGGTGAAAGAGGAACAAAAAGTCGCCGCCCTGGTGACCGGAAGCCTCGTCACCAAACGCCATGTTGAGGCAATGTTTGCGGCAATAAAGAGGGGGGACGAGGACGACCGTCTCGATCCGACCCGAAACGAAATCCTCCGTCGCGTGATGAAAGCCGCCCGGCGGGATGGCGTCCCCGACGGCATCATCGGCCGCGCGCTCTCACTTGCGGCCTCAGGCCGGACGGAGATGCCGCTCGATGTCTATACAGTCGGCTGGGACGACGAAGCCTATCGAACCGTCAGTGGTCAGAATGCCAATAATTCCATCAGATTGACCGGTGAATTCCTGGTGGCGGTCGATGACGATCAGCAATGGCCTTTGACGCGGCGCACCGATGGCGGTGTCCATAAATCCGTTTCCGCCCGCGCCCTGTGGGAGAAGATCGGTGAGGCCGCCTGGGCGAGCGCCGATCCGGGTCTACAGTTCCACGACACGATCAACGATTGGCATACCTGCCCCATGGATGGCGATATCGAGGCGTCCAATCCGTGTTCGGAGTACATGTTCCTGAACGACACCGCCTGTAATCTTGCCTCGATCAATCTTCTCGCCTTCCTGCAGGAGGATGGCGAGCTTGATCTTGACGGGCTGATCCACACCATCCGCCTCTGGACGATCGTCCTCGAAATTTCCGTTGGAATGGCGTCCTATCCCGATGCCCGCATCGCGCAGCGTTCCTATGACTACCGGACCCTTGGGCTTGGATTTGCCAATCTTGGCGGCCTGTTGATGTCCGCCGCCTTGCCCTATGACAGTGACCGAGGGCGCGCCGCGGCCGGGGCGCTGTCTGCCTTGATGACCGCCATCGCCTACAAGACCTCCGCCGACCTTGCCGCACGCCTCGGCCCTTTTCCCCGCTTTGACGCCAATAAAGAGGCAGTGTTGCGCGTGATGCGAAATCATCGCGCCGCCCTCACCGGCGATGATTTCGATGATCTCTCGGTTACACCGCCACGTTTTGACGAGGGCGCCGTTCCCTTTGCGGGCCTTGTTGCGGCGGCGTCCTCGGCGTGGGATGAGGCCATATCCAAGGCAGAACGCTCGGGCGTCCGCAATGCCCAGGTCACCGCCATCGCCCCCACCGGCACCATCGGTCTCGTCATGGATTGCGACACGACCGGGATCGAGCCGGACTTTGCTTTGGTCAAATTCAAGCAATTGGCCGGCGGCGGCACGGTGCGCCTGATCAATCAATCGGTCCCCCGCGCATTGGCGCGACTTGGCTATACCGATCAGCAAATTCGAGAGATCAAGGCCTTTGCCGTCGGTCACGGATCGTTAGACCATGCACCAGGGGTTAGTTTCGACGATCTGCGGCGAGAGGGATTTTCCGATCGGGAGATTGATAAGCTCCGGGCGGCCCTCCCCCAGGCCTTTGATATCAGTTTCGCTTTTACCAAAGACGTTCTGGGGGAAGCGTTCCTGCGCGGTACCCTGCATCTCAACGACGCACAACTCGACCAATCCGGCTATGCCTTGTTGAGAGAATTGGGTTTCTCTGACGAGGATATTCATCGCGCCAATCTCTTTTGCTGTGGCACGATGACCGTCGAAGGCGCGCCCCATTTGCAGCCCGAGCATTACGCGATCTTTGACTGTGCGACGCAATGCGGAAGGACGGGAACCCGCAGTCTCAGCGTCGCCGCCCATATCGACATGATGGCCGCGTGCCAGCCCTTCATCTCCGGCGGCATTTCGAAAACGGTGAACCTCCCTCATCGGGCTACCGTCGAGGATTGCGTCAAGACCTATCGCGCTGCCTACCATCGTGGTCTCAAATCGATTTCTCTTTACCGAGATGGATCGAAGCTCTCCCAACCCCTCACAGGGGTCCTGCTCGCCAATGACGATTTGGGTGAGGATGATCTGCTCAACCAACCGGCGGGCGAAAAGGCAAGGGTCTTTGCCGAACGGGTGGTGGAGCGAATCGTCGAACGGGCGCCGGGCCGTCGGCGTCTGCCCGATCGGCGCAAGGGATATATCCAGAAAGCGATTGTCGGCGGACACAAGGTCTATCTGCATACGGGGGAATTCGAGGATGGCGAACTCGGCGAGATTTTCGTCGACATGCACAAAGAGGGCGCCGCCTTCCGCTCGCTGATGAACAATTTTGCCATCGCGATCTCCCTTGGCCTTCAATACGGCGTGCCGCTTGAAGAATTCGTCGATGCCTATCTCTTCACCCGGTTCGAACCGGCGGGTCCCGTCCAAGGAAACGATCGCATCAAAAATGCGACCTCGATTCTCGACTATATCTTCCGAGAACTGGCGATCAGCTATCTCGGCCGCAATGACCTCGGCCACGTCCCGGACAATGGGTCGGCCTTTGATGTCGGTCGCGGGGTCGACGCCGAAGGCGTCCAGCAAGAAGCGCAGCGGCTGATATCCAAGGGATTTTCCCGGTCCTCAACGATGGACAATCTGGTGGTCCTGCGCGGCGGCGAGTTTGATCGGTTGCGGCGGGAGCGGACGGAGGTCGAAGGCGACGGGGCCATCAATGACGACGAGCCGGTGCGTCCGACGGAGACGGCAGCTCAGGACCCGGCCGAGCATAAGGGGCGTCTGGCCGACCCCAGTAATGCCCGCCAGGTGGCGAAAATGAAGGGGTATGAGGGGGACGCCTGCGGCGAGTGCGGACAATTCACCTTGGTGCGCACTGGAACCTGTTTGAGATGCGATAGCTGCGGCTATTCCAGTGGCTGTTCCTGACGGTTACTCACTGTTTACCCGCAACGCTATTGGTTAACGAGCGCTCACGAAACGCTTAGTCAGTCCTTCGAAAATTTTAGGACCGCAAAGCTATAAGGGGAAAACGTAGAGTAGGCGGGAGTAACTCCTTGTTCTGGAACAATCTCACTTGGGTCGTGACCTTGGCGACCGTTTGGTATGCCTATGCGCCGCTCGAGCAGAAATTGGCCCTCCCCCTTCCCGCTCAATTTACCCTTGGAGCAATCGAAACCGGCAGCGAGGCGGTGATCCGCTTTGCAGACCGGCGGATTGTTTCGCCTCTGACCGGGAAAACCCCTCTCGGTACGGATAGCGAGAGCGCCATCGCGCTGCGGGAAGCCGATCTTATCACGGTATCGGATAAGGACGGCGCCCCCCTGTCCGGCAAAGACTTTTCGGATTTTGCGATCACCCGGGCGGACTGGTCTAGCCATGTTCTGACCGATGCCAGCTTTAGCCACGCGCTAATCGGCTATGGCGACCTTGCGGGGGTGTCTGCCCAAGGGGCCAATTTTCTGCAGACCACCTTTCACCATAGCCGACTGGATCATGCCGATCTCGCCCGATCCCGATTCGTCGATGCCACGATCGTCGACAGTCAATTCCAGCGGGCCGACCTGACCTCCGCCACCTTCCGTCAGGTCACGATCCGCGGCGGTCGTTTCCTTGGCGCGCGGTTCACCCAAGCCGATTTGGTCGGCGCCCGGTTCGAGGGGACGGATCTGCGCAAGGCGACCTTTTCCTACACCGATCTTCGTGGCGCTGTTCTATCGAATGTCGATGTAAAGGGAGCCACCTTTCATGGGGCGATCCTCGCCGGTGCCGATTTGGCTACGGCGGAGGGCCTGACCCAGGACGCCTTACGCAAGGCCTGCGGCGATGAGGCGACTCGCCTTCCCAAAGGCCTTGCCGTCGCAGAATGTACGGACCTCCAGACCCATTTTGCGGGCCGCTTCGACCCATGACCTGAAGGGGGAGCCGCCCGATCTGGCGGCTGGTTCTTCTCCTGCCCGACCCTTAAATGGGGGGCATGACCACTCAAGCGGATCAAGACCAAGAAGATGTGGCAGCGCCTCTTTCCGGTACCGACCTCATCGCTGATGAACTGAAACGTCTGCCCCCGCGGCCGGGCGTCTATCGGATGATGAATGCGGAGGGCGATGTCCTTTATGTCGGTAAGGCCAAAAGTCTCAAGGCGCGTGTTGCGAGCTATGCGACTCTCAATGGTCACTCCACCCGTATCGCCCGAATGATTCTGGAGACCGCGGCGATGGAATTCGTGGTCACCGATACGGAAACCGAAAGTCTGTTGCTTGAGGCGAACCTCATCAAGAGTCTCAAGCCACGCTATAATGTTCTGCTCCGTGACGATAAAAGCTTTGCGAATATCCTGATCGCGACCGATCATGAGACCCCACGGATCATGAAGCATCGCGGGGCGCATACACGGCCTGGGCACTATTTCGGTCCCTTTGCCTCCGCCGGTGCCGTCAACCGAACCCTGAACACGCTTCAAAAAGCCTTTCTGTTGCGGAGCTGCACCGATAACGTCCTTGAGAGCCGTAGCCGGCCCTGCTTGCTGCATCAAATCAAGCGATGTTCCGCTCCTTGCGTCGATCTTATCAGTACGGACGATTATTCCGCCCTTGTCGAAGAGGCCCGAGCCTTCCTCAAGGGCAAAAATCGCGATGTACAAGCTGCCCTCTCCCGCCAGATGGAGGACGCGGCAGGTGACCTCGATTTCGAACGCGCCGCCGCGCTCCGAGATAGGATCCGCGCGCTCACCTATGTCCAGGAAAGCCAAGGGATCAATATCAGCAGCCTTGAGGAGGCTGATGTTTTCGCTATCCATGCCGACGGCGGACAAGCATGTATACAGAGCTTTTTCTTCCGCGCCGGACAGAACCTCGGGGCACTGTCTCACTTCCCGCGCCACGGACAGGAGGAGCCACCAGCCGATATTCTAGAGAGCTTCATCGCGCAGTTCTACGACGGCAAAGCACCGCCGCGGCTGATCTTGGTATCGGAGCGGTTGGAAAATCAGTCCTTGCTTGCCGACGCCCTCTCCACCACCGCCGGCCATCGGGTCGATGTCCTGCGGCCCGAACGGGGGGAAAAAGCACAATTGATTGTCCAAACACGGAACAATGCTCGGGAAGCGCTAGGACGGCGCCTGTCCGAAACAGCCTCCCAAACGAAATTGCTGATGGCCGTTCAGGATCAACTCGACCTTTCTGCCCCCCCCAAGCGGATCGAGGTTTATGACAACTCCCATATTTCAGGCACCAACGCTATCGGCGCCATGGTAGTCGCCACCGATGAAGGCTTTCGAAAAAATCAGTACAGGACCTTCAACATTAAGGCTGAGGACATTTCCGCCGGTGACGATTTCGGCATGATGCGAGAGGTCCTCGACCGGCGGTTCAAGCGTCTGGTGAAGGAAGAGCAGCCGGGGAGCGAGAACTGGCCCTCCCTCGTGGTGATCGACGGCGGCCTTGGGCAATTGAATGCGGCGAAATCCGTTCTTGAGGATCACGGCCTGCTGATCGGCGGCGATATTGAAGCGGGGGAAATCTGTCTGCTGTCCATCGCCAAAGGGCGTCGCGAAAACGAGCGGGGCGAGCGCCGGGCGGACCGTACGGCGGCGGCCACGGGCGAGCAGTTCTTTCTACCGGGGCAAACGCCCTTCACCTTACCTCCACGGTCAGAAGTCCTCTATTACCTCCAGCGCCTGAGGGACGAAGCGCACAGATTCGCCATCGGCACCCATCGGGCAAAGCGGTCGCGAGAGGCGACGCGTACCCCCCTCGACGACATTGAGGGCATCGGCGCGAAACGGAAGAAAGCGTTGCTTCATCACTTTGGCTCAGCGAAAGCGGTTGCGCGCGCCAAGGCCAAGGATCTTGCGGCGGTGGAGGGCATTTCTGCGGCTCTTGCCGATCGGATCTACGCGCATTTCCATCCAGAAGGGTGATCACGGCTTTTTGGGCCTTCGCCATTACCGCGTCAGACGACGGATCAATTGGCCTCTCGCCTCGGGCAAGCTTTTCCCAACCGGCGCGAGCAAACGCTCGTCCAGAAACGTCCCCGTCAGACGAAGCCCCGCGGCGATGTCGGGCCAGGTCGGCTCCCCCCGGTCGATCAAGAAAGGAGGGAGCGGCAACAGGCGGTCGGCATAAGGAGCGCCCGCCTCTGCCGTGACCGCGCCGCCGGATTTCGGCGAGACGAAGACCAGATCAGCGCCATCCTCAAGGGTCCGGCCGGTGGCCGCGCACCGCTCAAGACTGAGACCATAGCCGAGCGCGGCAAGGAGACCGAGCTCCCATTTGACCAGCAATGTCGCCATAATCGCTTTCTCTCCGAGGGCGGAGAAAAAGACTTCTGTCGCATCGAACAGACCCTCATAGGCGACACCCTCCGGCAATATCTCACAGAGAAGGTCCGTCACCGATTGTAGCGCGAGCAGAGATAACCGGCTGTCGAGGGCCCTGGCGGCAATCGCTTCGGCCAGTTCGAGGCGATAGGTTCCGTACCCGTCGGCCTGGCGGGATGACCAGTCGGCCGATACCAGATTGCCCCGTTGAAGCAGCGGCGCCTTGCGCGTGCCCTGTCCCCCATGGACGAGGCCGGTCACGGCGCCTCGGCAGCGCGTGAACAGCGTCACCACAAGATGGTTCTCGCCCCTTGGGATGGTTTTGATCACAAATCCGCGATCGGTCCATTCAACCATTGCGCGGCGTCTGGCGGCCCGGCTTCTCCAATCCGATTTCGCGGAAACGGGCTGGATCGTCGGTCCAGTTCTCCCTGACCTTGACGAATAAGAAGAGATGCACCGTCTCCCCCAGCATTTCGGCGAGATCCTCCCGCGCGGCTTTTCCCACCGCGGCGATGGTCTTTCCCTTTTGCCCAAGAACCAATGCCTTTTGGCCGTCGCGCTCGACATAGATCGTCTGCCCGATCCGTAGCTCTCCCTTGCCCGTGCGTCCCCATTCTTCGGTCTCGACGGTCAGACTGTAGGGAAGTTCCTGGTGCAAACGAAGGAACAGCTTTTCGCGCGTGATCTCCGCCGCCATCAGCCGATCGGTAATGTCGGAGAGCTGATCTTCGGGGTAGAGATAAGGCCCCTCTGGCATACGCTCGATCAGGAATTGGCGCAGACCCTCCGTCCCGAGGTCTTTTTTCGCCGAGATCATGAACGTATCGGTGAACACGCCTTCTTGGTTCAGCGTCTCCGCCAACAGCAAGAGCGGCGGACGGGGCATCCGGTCGATCTTATTGAGAACCAGGACCGCCTTCTGGCCGGCCTCTTTCAACCGCGCGACAATCCCATCGGTATCCTCAGCGGATCGGCGAGAGGCCGGATCGGCGGTATCTTCGTTGACCATCGCCAGATAGGCTGGCGCATCGACCAACAGAAGCGTGACATCGGCCCCGTCCGTCCCCTCCCATGCGGCCGCCACCATCGCCCGATCGAGGGTTCGGCGCGGCACGAAGATGCCCGGCGTATCGACAAATACCATCTGCGTCCGCTCGGCCATGGCAATCCCGCGGATACGCGTCCGCGTGGTTTGCACCTTATGGGTCACGATCGAGACCTTTGCCCCCACCATCTGATTGACGAAGGTCGATTTGCCGGCATTTGGGGCACCGAGAACTGTCACGATGCCCGCCCGAGTCGGTACAAGCTGTTCAGTCATGGCTTGGCCATACGCCCTCTCTTACGAGTATCGACCGCGCGGCTTGCATCTGCGCCGATCGTTTATTCGGCCCCCTTGCCTCAGCACTTTCCAATCCCTGGACCACGACGGCAACCGTGAATATCGGGGCGTGGTCAGGTCCATCCCGGTCGATGTCGCGATAAGAGGGGGTCCCAAGGCCTTTCTCTTGCGCCCATTCCTGGAGCGCGGTCTTGGCGTCCGCATGGTCATCGATCAGCTCCTCCACCCGCGGGGTCCAATAGGTTTCGAACGCGGTCTTTGCCGCGCCGAGCCCCCCATCGATGTAAATCGCCCCGAGCAGCGATTCACACGCATCCCCCAGGATCGCGTCCTTGTTCCGTCCGCCGGTACGCTCCTCGCCGGCGGACATGCGGACCGCCTCCCCCAATTTCCAATGGCGTGCGGCATCGGCACAGGTCTCACGGCGGACAAGGGCATTGAGACGGGGCGCCAACTCCCCCTCCGCCATGTCGGGAAACCGCCGCCACAGCAAATCGGCGGCCAAGAGGCCCAACACGCGATCCCCCAGAAATTCGAGCCTCTCAAGATCCTTCAGCCCATCCTGAGAAACGCTGGCATGGGTGAGGGCCCGTGCGAGCAAGCTGCGATCGTCAAAGCGATGACCGACCGCCGCTTCGACCGCCGCAGCAGCATCGGGATGGGCGAGGCGCAATGTGTCAGTTGACACTGGAGAAAATCCGCCCGTAGCGGATGGCCAGCGGCCACCGCCAAGGCTGCCACAGGGCGGCTTGCTCGCCATCGATCGACATGACCACCCGCGTTGCCTTCCCTACCATCTGGTCGAGGGGCACGAAATGCGGCTCTAAGTGGCCGGTATCGGGATTGATCCCTCCAACATCGAAGGTCCGACTGTCCTGAGAATTGTCGCGATTGTCGCCCATCATGAAATAGCGGCCTTCAGGCACGATCACGGGGCCGAAATTGTCCCTAGCGGTGAAATCCCCATGGCACTCCTGCACAATATAGGTCGGCCCCCCCTCCGGCAGAGTCTCACGGTAGAGGCGGGCGGCGGGATCAACCCGCGCGCAATCAGGCTCCTGCCCGCGGATCAGCTCCCGCTGCACCCGCTGATCGTTGATATGCAGCACCCCTGAAATCACCTGGATTTTGTCGCCGGGAACCCCCACCACGCGCTTGATATAATCGCGGTTCCGATCGGCAGCGTTCTTGAAGACCACGATCTCCCCTCGCACGGGCGTATCGCCGAAGAGGCGCCCCTCAAGCGGCAGGCGAGTAAAAGGATAGATCAGCGAAGCCTTGGAATACCCGTAGTCGATCTTATCGACCAAAATGAAATCGCCGACCTGCAAAGTCGGCTTCATCGAGCCCGAGGGGATGTTGAAGGGTTGGATGAGGAAGAACCGAACGAACAGCGTGATCCCGACCGCTATGCCGACGGTACGCGCAATATCGATGACCTCTTCCCACAAGGTTGGCTTGGGAGCGACACTGCTCTCGGCGGCGGCCCGTGGCGCGGCTTGGCGCTGAGTTCCATTCATATCGAATCTTATACTGCGGGCGAACCCAGCTCTTCTTCTTTGCGGACGGCGTAAAGGATCACGAAGGCCTGCGCCAAGGGATAATCATCGGTGATAGTCACATGAACCTCTACACGATGCCCCGGTGGGGTCATCTCCGCAAGGCGGGCAGAGGCCCCCCCCGTCAAGGCCATGGTGGGCTTTCCGCTGGGCAGGTTGACGACCCCCATATCCCGCCAGAACACCCCGCGGCTGAGCCCCGTCCCCAGCGCTTTGGCCATCGCCTCCTTCGCCGCGAACCGCTTGGCATAGCTTGCCGCCCGCCCCCGTCGACGGTCGCTCTTCTCCCGCTCGATGTCAGTGAAGCAGCGCTGGGTGAACCGCTCCCCGTAACGGTCAAGGGTTCGCTCCACTCGGCGGATATCGAGCAGGTCGTTTCCGATCCCGACGATCATACAAGGCGCCCCGTGCGGGCATCCGTGATCAGCCGCCGCATTTCGCGAACGGCCTGGTCGAGGCCCATGAAAACCGCCTCGCCGATCAGGAAATGGCCGATATTCAGCTCACGCATCGCCGGGATCGACGCAATGTTCGGGACATTGTGAAAGGTCAGGCCGTGTCCGGCATGGACCTCAAGCCCCAAATCATCGGCAAGGGTGGCGGCTTCATCGATGGCTCGCCAGGCCGCCTCGATCCGCGACGGGGTCGTTGACAGCGCCGCATGGTGATAGGCGCCCGTATGCAGTTCGACCACCGGCACCCCCAGCGCGGCGGCGGCGCGAACTTGCGCGTCTTCGGGATCGATAAAGAGGGACACGCGAATGCCAGCTTCCTTCAGGCGATCGATAATCGGGGTCAGGGTCTGCTGCCCGCCGACCACATCGAGACCGCCCTCGGTCGTTCGCTCATTGCGCTTTTCGGGGACGAGGCAAGCGGCGTGGGGCGACACCTGCAAACAGATCTCCGCCATCTCTTCGGTGGCGGCCATCTCAAAATTCAGGGGACGGTCGATCTCATCCTTCAGGCGGATCATGTCCGCATCTTGAATATGCCGCCGATCCTCCCGCAAATGCGCGGTGATCCCGTCAGCCCCCGCGGCGATCGCCAGCTGCGCCGCCCGCACCGGATCGGGATCCGTCCCGCCGCGGGCATTCCGCAGGGTGGCGACATGGTCGATATTCACCCCAAGCCGACAGGCCGGACGATCGAGCGCCGGATTGGGACCCTGATTAGGCCCCTGGGCGGGGGTCACTGAAGCCCCCGTGAGCCCGGCTTCACAGCGGGCAGCGCGGCAAGATGCGGCGGCAGATGGTCGGCCGGCCAGCTCTCAATCGACAATCGCGCCAAGGGCATCATCGGAATGTCGAGGGCGGCGGTGCCCCCGGACCGGTCGACCAGGCAAGCGAGGGCCAATGGTTTCGCGCCCGCCCGTCTCACAGCGGTAATCGCCTCCCGCGATGATAAGCCGGTCGATACGATATCCTCGACGATCACCACTTCGGCGCCCTGCGGCAGATGAAATCCGCGCCGGAAAGTGAACTCACCCCGCACCCGCTCAAGGAACATGAAAGGCCGGTCGAAATGCCGCGCGGTCTCGAACCCGAAAATAATCGCCCCCATGGCAGGAGAAATCACATATTGCGGGCGCTCCCCCAGCGTGTCCCTGATCTTCTCGGCCAGGACCCGGCAAAGGCGCGTCGTCGCTTGCGGATATTGAGAGACGATGGATTTGTTCAGATAGGTGTCGGCGTGGCGCCCCGAGGAGAGCACAAAATGCCCCCTCAATAGCGCCCCGCAGGCCTCAAATACCCCAAGCACCTCATCTTCGGTCATAGGGCCCCTCCTCTCGGCTCTCGGTCTTTTCCGCGCTGACCACATAGTCCGAGACCCGGAGCCCGGTCAGGACGCTTTGTAAATGTCGCACATCCCGCACCGAAATATCGAGGCACAGATCCGTGAAATCGACGTCGCGCTTCTCGACATTGATATCGAGAATATCGGCCCCGTACCGACCCAATAAGGTCCCGATATCCCCGAGGGCCCCTGTCTTGTTATTCACGGTCAGAACGATGGGCACAATGAACGTATCGGTCAACGAGTCCGACCACGCCAGGTCGATCCATTCCTCTTCCTGCCGGTCGGCAAGGCGCTCGCAATCAATCGTATGGACCGTGATGGAGTCGTTTTCTCCATCCCTCAGCCCGATGATCCGCTGACCGGGCAGTGGACCGCAGCAGAGGCCGAGGGTGATGGCGCCCCCCGGGGTCATGCCGGCGATCGACACCGCGCGGCGGGGGAGCGGGGCCCCAGTCTCAACAAGGCGGCCCTCCCCTGTATGCTGATCGGTATCGGCATCGAGGTCGGGATAGACCGCTTCGACGACTTGACGGGCGGGCAGGGTCATCTCCCCCGCCGCCTCATAGAGCGCATCCACTTGATCGAAACCAAGCTTTGCGACCACGCCCTCGACGGCGCGGGAGGAGAAAGGCAAGTGCCGGGCGGCGAAAGCGGCCGCGACCACCCGCTCACCAAGGATAATCTTGTCTCTCTTATTGAGCGCCCGCGCGCGACGGCGAAGGCCGGTCTTTGCCGCGGCCGACACCACAAAGCTCTCCCAGGCTTGCGGAATCGGGGCGTTCTCATTGGTGAGGATTTCGACGACATCGCCTGTCCGCAACCGCGACCGCGGCGGGCGTAGGGCCCCATTGACCTTTGCCCCCGCGCAGCGGTCACCAAGCTCTGTGTGCAGACCATAGGCGAAATCAAGCACCGTGCCGTCGGTCGGCAGAGGGATGACACGGCCCTTCGGCGTGAAGGGGAAAATCTGGTCGTGGTAGAGGTCGAGCTTGGCCTGCGCCAAAAGGAGGTCCTTCCCCCCTTCAGTGGCGAGGGTCTCGATCATCCCGCGCAGCCATAGATAGGGATCGTCCTTTCCGGCCTCAGGCCCGCCGGCCCGCCCGCCGTCATTCTGGCTGGCTTTATAGCGCCAATGGGCTGCGATACCGCGCTCGGCCACTTCGTGCATTTCGAATGTACGGATCTGGATTTCGACCCGCTGACCTTCGTAGCGGGTCCCTGCCTCGCTATCCTCGCTCGAGGCGAGAACCGCCGTATGAATTGATCTGTAGCCATTGGGTTTCGGGGTCGAGACGTAGTCGTCGAACTCCCCCGGAATCATCTTGAAGGCCTGATGAATGATCCCAAGGGCCCGATAGCAGGCATCGCCATCCTCAACGATAACCCGAAAGGCGTAGATGTCGGCCAGTTCCTCGAAGGTCGATCCTTTACGCTGCATCTTTCGCCAGATCGAATAGACCCGCTTCTCCCGGGCATAGACCTCAGCCACCATGCCCGCCTCTGCGAGGCTTTCCCTGAGGCGCGTGGCGAGCCTGACAATATGCGGTCCAGCCCGTTGACTTAAGAGATCCAGTCGATCCGTGATGCGGTCGAACGCTTCGGGATAAAGGTAGCGGAAGCTCAGATCTTCGAGTTCCTCCTTCACCGCCTGCATCCCAATGCGCCCTGCCATCGGCGCATAGATATCCATCGTCTCCCGCGCGATACGCGCCCGCTTTTCGGTGCTGGGCACGAAATGCAGCGTCCGCATATTGTGCAACCGGTCGGCCAGTTTAACGATCAGGACTCTGAGATCCTTGGCCGTCGCGAGGAGAAACTTGGCGAAGTTTTCGGTCTTCCCGTCCGCGTCAGGGGCCAATTCCCGCTTCGAAATTTTGGTCACCCCGTCCACCAGCTCGGCGATGACGGGCCCAAAAATATCGGTGATCTCGCCGATCGTGACCGGCGTATCTTCGACCACATCGTGCAATAGCGCGGTCGCAATGGTTTCCTGATCGAGTTTGAGTTCGGTCAGGATGGACGCCACCGCCAGGGGGTGAGAAATATAGGGGTCGCCGCTCGATCGCTTCTGATCGCCATGGGCCCGCATCGCGAAAACATAGGCCCGGTCCAGCAGGGCTTCGTCCACCTCCGGATCGTAACTCCGAATGCGGTCGACCAATTCATATTGGCGAATGAAGTCGGGGGGCTTGCCGGTTAATGTCGGCGCCGCCGGCGCCGGTTCAAGACCCGGAAAAAGGCCAACCGCCGATCGACTCGCTTGCCGAGGAGGTATGTCAGTTTCCGGCGCGAGCTCGCGACCTTGCGCCTTATCCTGGCGTGGGTCCTGATCCGTTGGGATCGTTTTCGCATCGCTCGACCCATTCACTTCGGCCATATCACCAACTTAAGGCGGAAACGGCTGCGCCGAAAGGGGCGTCCCCACCGATCACGCTTTGGCATCCTTTGGGTGCCGCCGATGGGACGGACGCGTCCTTCTGCGTGCCCCCAATGATGCCCCTGACCCGATTTACTTATTGGACGGGGAAAGAGGGGCCATGCCGGATTGTTGCAGCGCTTTGAGAAGCTCGTCCTCGGACACTGTATCGTGCTCGGGCAAATCGGCTTTATCGGCCGCCGCGCCTTCGGCCTCCTCCGGCTCGTCCATGTCGAGTTGTGTTTGGAGCGACGTGACGAGATCCTCGGTCAGGGCCTTGGCGGTGATCTTGTCATCAGCCAACTCACGAAGCGCCACCACGGGGTTCTTATCCCGCTCACGCTCGACCTCCACCGGAGAGCCGGCGGCAATCAACCGGGCGCGGTGGGCGGCGAGAAGGACGAGATCGAACCGATTGTCGACCTTGTCGATACAATCTTCGACGGTGACGCGAGCCATAGAATTCCTCAATCATCGGGCGATCTGTTGCTCTACAGGAGGACCGCTTCGGGGGCAAGAGCCTCACCGGTAAAGGGAAGGCGGTGGACGGCCGGTCCCCTCGCCGATGTCACCAATTGGGCCACCGGCGTTCCCGTCAGAGGATGCCGCCATGTCGGGACGAGGTCAGCAAGGGGGCGAAGAACGAAGAGCCGCTCCGAGAGGCGGGGATGGGGCAGGGTTAGCGCCTCACCGGATCGCCGCTCCTCGCCGACCGCCAACAGGTCGAGATCCATGGACCGGGGCGCATACCGATAAAGCCCCTCGCGACGCCGGCCAAAGGCCGCTTCGATCGCGAGCAGCGCCCCGAGCAGCGCCTCGGGGGACAATGCCGTCTCAAGCCTCATCACCGCGTTGACATAGGCAGGCCCCGTCGGATCGGGCCAGGCCACGGAACGGTAAAGCGGCGACAGGCGTGCCCCCTCTCCCAACCGCCCAATGGCCGCCGCCGCTGCGACCAACAGCGCGGCCGGGGCGCGCCCGGCAAACCGTTGATTGGCGCCAAGACCGACCAGCGCCGGCTGCAATTTGCGCATAGACGAAAATCCGCTAGGTCATTCGACCAAAAGTGAAAAATAAATGGGGAGATAATTGTTGAACGCGTGGATGGGGCTCGACCCCGACGACAAGACCGCCATCTTCATCGATGGAGCCAATCTCTACAAAACCGCCCGGAATCTGGGCTTTGACATCGATTACAAGCGGCTGCTTCAGAAAACCCGGGCGGAAACCCGTCTGGTCAGAGCCTATTATTACACGGCCATGCCGGAGGAGCGAGAGCAGGATTATTCCCCCTTGCGGCCCCTTGTCGATTGGCTCGATTACAATGGCTATACGATGATGACCAAGGCGGCGCGGGAATTCACCGACAGCCAAGGGCGCAAACGGTTTCGCGGGTCGGTGGATATCGACCTCGCCCTCGATTTTGTCGAGATGGCGGACAAGGTTGATTGCCTTGTGCTGTTCACCGGTAACGGCGATTTCAGGCCGGCCATCGCTAAGGCCCAATCCCGTGGGTGTCGGGTCATCTGTGTATCGACGACCGCGACCCAGCCCCCTATGGCCTCCGACGATATCAGGCGACAGGCCGATCAATTCGTGGACTTAACCTCGCTTGAAGACGTCATCGGCCGCAAGAGCACGAGCCATCGGCGACAGGAACAGGAGCATGACGCGGATGACCAAAGCGTCGTCGACGACTTCGAAGACGATTTCGAGAGCGATTGATCCTTCCCCGGCACGCCCCCCCGAGCCAGCGCGAGACTGTCCTCTCTGCCCCCGATTGGTCGCCTATCGCGAGGAGAATGCGGCGGCCCACCCCGATTGGTATAATGGCGCCGTCTCCTCCTTTTGCCCAAAGGGGGGGGCGTCATCCGTCAGTCTATTGATTGTCGGCCTGGCGCCGGGGGTGCAGGGGGCGAACCGGACCGGACGGCCCTTTACCGGCGATTATGCGGGCGACCTCCTCTATCAGACATTGGGCAGCTTTGGCTGGGCGACCGGCCCTTATGACAAGCGTCCCGATGACGGACTTGAGTTGACCGGCGCCATGATTACCAATGCCGTTCGATGCGTCCCGCCACAGAACAAGCCGACCGCGGCGGAGATCAATCGCTGTCGCCCATTTCTCAGATCCCGGATCTCCTCACTTCCCCGGCTCGACGTGATTTTGAGCCTCGGCAAGATTGCCCACGATTCAGTCGTTCGCACCCTGGGCCTGAAGCTGAAGGATCATCCCTTCGGCCACAATGTCCACTATGCGGTCACCGCGGAGGGGGGGCGCCCCCTTGCCCTTGCCGCCAGTTATCATTGCTCACGCTACAATACGAATACCGGCCGACTGACCGAAGAGATGTTTGCGGATGTCTTCCGCCAAATCGCCAAGAGGGTAGACCGTCAGTAAGGCTCAAAGCCGCCGTCCGCGCCCCGCCGCAATGCGTGGTTGAGGGGCCCGTGACCGCCCCCATATCCCGGCGCCGTTTCGATGGCAGCCTGAACATAGGCGATCGCGTCCGCCACGGCATCCGTCCACGTCGCCCCTTGAGCGATCCGGGCAGCGAGCGCTGAGGCAAGGCTGCATCCCGTTCCATGGGTATGACGACTATCGAAGCGGGGCGTCTCGAACCGCCGGGATAGGCCCCCTTCGCCGATGATCAATTGATCGACGATCCTTGGTCCGTCAAAATGGCCCCCCTTGGCCAGCACAGCGCCGAAGCCGCGCGACAGAAGCGCGCCCGCCGCCGCCGCCGCCTCAGCAGGGGTCGCAACCGCCCGTCCGGTTAAGACCGCCAATTCATGGCGATTGGGGGTGAGAATATCCGTCCACGCAGCGAATTGCTCGACGATCATCTGCGCGACCTCATCATCACCGAGGCGGCTCCCCGATGTTGCAACCAGCACCGGATCAAGGATCAGCGGGATATCCTGGGCCCCTGCCACTTCCAGCCCCTCGAGAATAGCCTTGGCCGTGGCGACAGAGCCGATCATGCCAATCTTGATGGCATCGGCGCCGAGATCGGAAAGGACCGCACCAATTTGCTGTCTGACGATGTCCGGGGGCACGGGAAAAACCGCCTCGACCCCCTTGGTATTCTGCACAGTGATCGCGGTGACCGCCGTCATGGCGTAGGCTCCAAGGGCGGTCACTGATTTGATGTCCGCCTGGATCCCCGCGCCGCCGCCCGAATCGGACCCGGCAATGATCAGCACCCTTCCGATCAAACCGTTTGCTCGATCGCATCGCAAATGTCATCGACGACGCGTTCGACGAGGCCCGCATCGGGTCCCTCGGCCATCACCCTGATCACTGGTTCGGTCCCCGACTTGCGGATGACCGTGCGCCCCTCGCCGCCCAACAACGCCTTCCCTTCCGCAATGGCGGCTTTGACGGTCTCAGCCGCCAACGGATCGCCTGACGTAAAGCGGACATTCTTGAGAACACTGGGAAAGGGTTCGAACAGGGAGCACACTTCGGACACCGGCTTTTCCGTTTCCGCCACCAGACCCAAGATCTGCAGCGCGGTGATCAATCCATCGCCCGTACTGGTATAATCACTCAAGACCACATGGCCGGAGGGCTCACCACCGACATTGATGTCCCGCGCGCGCATTTGCTCCACGACATAGCGGTCGCCCACCTTCGTCCGGGTAAGGTCGAGACCGCACTTTTTCAAATAGAGCTCAAATCCGATATTCGACATCACCGTCGAGACGACACCGCCGCCCCGCAGCAGGTCCTGCTCCGCAAGGGAGGTGGCGATGGCGGCGAGGATCTGGTCACCATCGATCAATTTGCCGTTCTCGTCACACATGATCACGCGGTCGGCATCGCCGTCGAGCGCAATGCCGATATCGGCCCGATATTCGAGCACCATATCCTGCAGCTTGAGCGGGTCGGTCGACCCCACCCCCCGATTGATATTGAAGCCATCTGGATTGACGCCGATCGACTTTACCTCTGCGCCCAACTCGTAAAGGACCGTCGGCGCCACCTTGTACGCCGCCCCATGGGCGCAATCGAGGACGATGCGTAACCCCTCAAAGGAAAGACGACGGGGCAGGGTCGATTTGGCAAATTCGATATATCGCGCCCCGGCATCGTCGATCCGAGAGGCGCGACCGAGATTTTCAGGTCCGCAGAGACCGGTCTCCGCCCCGTCCTCCATCAGGCGTTCAATGGTCAATTCGGTCGTGTCCGACAGCTTGAAGCCGTCCGGCCCGAAAAACTTGATCCCATTATCGTGGTAAGGATTATGAGAGGCCGAGATCATCACCCCAAGGTCGGCGCGCATGGAGCGGGTCATCAGGGCGGTGGCGGGGGTCGGCAGCGGCCCAAGTAGGATCACATCCATCCCTGTGGCGATAAATCCTGCCGTCAGCGCGGGTTCGATCATATAGCCGGACAGCCGGGTATCCTTGCCGATCACGACGCGATGCCGGTGCTGGCCGCGGCGGAAATGACGCCCCGCCGCCATGCCAAGGCGCAACAATTGGTCGGGCGCCAGGGGCCCCTTATTCGCCAGCCCCCGCACCCCATCCGTACCGAAGATCCGCCGCTCCTGCGGTTGCTCGTCGCCGCGCATTCTCATCTCCTTTCCCGCGCCCTTAGCCGATGCCCCGGCAGCGGGCAAAGCGGGCCGCCGTCACAAAGCCTCATCAGGGGGCGAGATCGCCGCGGCCACGGCCAATGCCTGCCTCGTGGCCGCCACATCGTGCACGCGAAACAGTTTAGCGCCGCGACGATAACTTTCGATGACCGCCGCCACCGAGCCGCCAAGCCGCTCCGCAGCCGGCCCCTCGCGGTCGAGAGCGGCGATGAATCGCTTGCGGGACGCGCCGATCAATAGCGGGGGCCCAAGGGCGGTGAACCGGTCCAATCCCGACAAGAGGGCAAGATTGTGGTCAAGGGTCTTCCCAAAACCGATGCCGGGATCGACGATCAGACGGTTCTTCGGGATCCCCGCCGCCTCACACACGGCAATCCGCGCGGCCAGAAACGCAAAAACCTCTTCGACCACATCGGTATAGCGCGGCGCGCATTGCATGGTCTGGGGATCACCCTGGGCATGCATGAGGATGACCCGGACGCCAAGATCAGCGGCCGTGGCGAGGCTGTCCTCGGCGAAGGTCAGGGCGGAGACGTCATTCCAGATCGACGCCCCCTCCCCCATCGCCGCGCGGGCGGTTTCGGGGCGCCGCGTGTCAATCGACAACGGGATGTCCGGCAGTTCTCGGCGCAAGGCGCGGATGACCGGAATGACGCGGCTTTGCTCCTCGGCCGAGGCAACAGGCTTCGCTCCGGGACGGGTCGATTCGCCCCCAATATCGATGATCGTCGCCCCCTCGGCCGCCAATCGCTCTGCCTGCGACAGCGCCGCATCGAGGCCCTTATAGCGGCCCCCGTCCGAAAAGCTGTCAGGGGTGACGTTCAGAATGCCGACAATCTGTAGGGACGGGTCGATCACACCGCAAAGACCTCGCCCCCGGGGCCCGACTGAACTCCCTCGGACACCGAGGCAGGGCGCAGGGTCGCCCATGCAACGCCGAACCAACCGGCCACCGCCAATTTGATCCAGAGCCAGCCACCGACCGTGAGAAGAAGCGAAAGGGCGGCGAGACTGCCGCCGACAATGCGGCCAGACAGGGTCGCGTCCCCAAGGATCAACATCATTTGGCCCGAGAAGAGACCGAGAATGAATTGGATCAGCACAAGGCTGACGATCAGTGCGGCGATGAGAAGGCCTAACACCCCCAGCGAGCCGATAAGCCGGAAAACATTGCCCCCTGTGGCTCGAAACGCGGCGACGACATTCACCGAATTGTCGATCGCCGCCGAGGGCCCAGCAAGCACAAACCGAAGGGAGAGCCAAAACGCAAAGACGACACCGACGAAGCGAAAGAGGGCGGGGACCCAGCCAAGGGTCAAATCACCACTCGCCGCGACCTTGGCCCCAAGCGACAAGAGCGCAAGATTGACGCCGGTAAGAAGGCCCAGAATGAGAACAAAGGTGAGGATCAGCATCGCCAGGAAACGGAGTTCGGTTCCCCCAAAGCGCCAATAGAACCCCCCCCCCGGCAGCGTATCTGCGTCCGCTGCGACCGCCAGGACGCGCACGGCGATCGGCAAAGTGAGGAAAAACGCGAAGGTGAACGCCGCGATCCGAAGCGGCATGCCGCCAGAAATACCGAAGAGCGGCCGGGCTTGCCCCCCCTCAACCATCGGCCAAAGGGCCCATGCCGCGAGGCAGAGAGCGAGAAGCAATGGTGCTCCCGCCACCTTGAGGACGGGGAAGATCATCCGCCCGCCAAAGGCCATTGCCGCCAGCGCCGTTTCGGCAACAGGTAATTTCTGGCTCATGTCTCTCCGCCCCCAAGGCCACTTCACCGCAACGCTACGCGAGGGGGCGTTCGGCGCCAAGATCGACCCTGGACGGCGCCTATGCCTAATTCGATCTTAACCATATTCCTGAAGAGTGAGGGCATGACCCAACGGCACGACATACTTTTGGTCTGCAAACGGGAATTTGGCCCCGCGCTGTGCGATTTCATCGCGCAGCTGCATCCTAAGGCCCGCGCGAATTTCGCGTCGAGTAGAGCCGCGGTCGAAACCGCATTGGATGAGGCCGGCGGGGCCCCGGTTCGGCTCATCACTTTTCTGACCGATATCATCATTCCCGAAGCGCTTCTGATCCGGGCGGGACTCACCGGCTACAATATTCATCCCGGTCCCCCGACCTATCCGGGGGTCGCGCCGACGACCTTCGCCATTTGGGACGAGGCCACGACCTTTGGGGTCACCGCCCATGAATTGGCCCCGCGGGTGGACGAAGGCGCGATCGTCGCGGTCAATACCTTCCCCATGCCCCTCGGCGTATCTGAATATGATCTCGGTGATCACGCCTTTGCCGCGGCGCTGACCCTATTCCGTGACATCGCGCGACATTGTGCCAGCTCGGCCTCTCCCCTGCCCCGCAGCGGCGAGCGGTGGTCGGGGATCAAGCGCACCTATCGCGATCTCGACCGTCTCAAGGCCCGCTTTTCGAGCCTTTCGGCGGGCGATCGCGCCCGTCTTCTCCGCGCCTGTGCCGATGTCGTCCCCACGGTCACCTCTCGCAATCGGGCGGCCTAGGCCAGGCTCTCGGTCATCCACAGACGAATGCGCATGCCGCCATGGGGAATGGGGGCGAAGGGCGCGGCAAAGGGGAGCCGGGTTGCCGCCGCCAGCCGTTCGTCGCTGGTGATCACCCCCACCCGCCAGCCGCCGAACCGCTCCCGCAGGACTTTACCGAAGGTGGCGTAAAGATGACGCAGGGCCTGGGGGTCGCCCAGACGTTCCCCATAGGGGGGATTGGTCAGGATCAGCCCAGCAGCAAGGCCCGGTGGCGGCGCGACGTCGCTGATCCCCCGCACCTCGAAATGAAGCTGATCGGCCAGCGCCGCCCGGGCCGCGTTCGCCTTGGCGGCGGCGATGGTGGTGGGGTCCAGATCACTCCCCCATAGGGCCAGAGCGGGCGTCTTTTGGGGGGCTAGGCGCTCCGCCGTGGCTTTCGCGACCTCCTCGAACGAGTCCGGGGCGAAACTTTGCAGTCCCTCAAAGGCGAAGCGACGGCCACGGCCGGCCAATTTGCCTGTAGCGCGCCCGGCCGCTTCGAGAAGAAACGTCCCCGATCCGCAAAACGGGTCGAGCAGCGCCTCCTCCGGCTGCCACGCGGCCTGATGAAGGAAGTGGGAAGCGAGGGTCTCCCGCATCGGTGCCCGACCGACATCCCGCTTTAGCCCGCGACGATGAAGCGGGGTCCCGGTCGTATCGAGACTGAGGGTCGCCCGGTCATGGTCGAGACGGAGCATGAGACGCGGGACCGGCACCTCGTCTGGGCTTTGGGGCTCCCCCCCTTCGACCGCCTCGACTCCATGTTGATCGAGGGCTTCGATCAACCGCTGAGCGGCGGCGCCCGAATGGAAAATCTTCGACTTTGCGCATTGCGCCTCGACCCTCACCGGCCCGAGGGGGGATCGAACCTCCGAAAGCGGAAACGCGGCAAGTTGGTGGGCCAGCCGCTTGAGATCGGGGGCCTCGAACTGGGCAAGACGGACCAGAACCCGCGAGGCCACGGCGCTGGCCAGATTGGCCCGCCAGACATGGGACCATCCGCCGGTGAACCGCACCCCGCCCGGCACCGCGCGGGGGTGGGCAAAGCCAAGGGAAAGAGCCTCCTGCCGCAGGATGTCTTCACCGCCCGGCACCGATGCGAGAAAAATCTCGAATCGTCCGGCCGGATCAGGAGAGAACAATGTCGGCGAGGCCGGTTTCGGCGCTTTCGCCCGACGGGACGAAAAAGGGCGACCACTTGGGCCGCCCTTGTCATCGGAGGGGGGACCGGTGTCAGGCACCTTGTGGCTCCGGACCGGAGAGAGGCCCATCGGGAGTCGCCTGATGTCCAGGTCCTGACGTCGGCACCGAAGACGGCGGCGGCCCCAGATCCGTCGGCTCGTCCCGGACGATCTTCTCGCCCTTCAGCAGCCGCCGAATTTCCTCCCCGGTCAGGGTTTCGTATTCCAGCAACCCCTCGGACAGCTTGATCCAATCGTCATGGTTGTCGACACCGAGGATCCGCCGCGCCGACTGATAGCCTTCGTCGATGATGCGTTTGATCTCATGCTCGATCTTCCGCGCCGTCTCGGGGCTGATCGAGTTGGAGCGAGCAATGCTCTGTCCGAGGAACACCTCGCCCTCATCCTCGGCATAGGCGATCGGCCCCAATTCGTCGGACAGTCCGTATTGGGTCACCATCGCCTTGGCGATTTTGGTGGCATGCTCGATATCGGAACTCGCCCCGGAGGTGACGTTTTCCTTGCCGAATTTCAGCTCTTCGGCGACCCGCCCCCCCATCAAAATCGCGATCCGGCTTTCCATTTCGATCTTGGACATCGAAAAGCGGTCCCGTTCGGGAAGCTGCATCACCATCCCCAAGGCCCGGCCCCGCGGAATGATCGTTGCCTTATGAACCGGATCGGTCTTCGGGACATTGAGGGCGACAATCGCGTGACCAGCCTCGTGATAGGCGGTCAACGCCTTCTCGTCCTCGGTCATGACGGTCGAGCGACGCTCCGCCCCCATCATGATCTTGTCCTTGGCGTCCTCAAACTCTTTCCAGGTGACCATTCGCTTACCGCGCCGCGCCGCCAACAGGGCCGCTTCGTTCACCAGATTGGCCAGATCGGCCCCGGAAAATCCGGGGGTCCCCCGCGCGATCGTCCGTACATTGACGTCTGGGCCCAGGGGGACCTTCTTGATGTGAACCCCAAGGATCTTCTCTCGCCCCACGAGATCAGGATTGGGCACCACGACCTGACGGTCGAAGCGGCCCGGCCGCAACAGGGCCGGATCGAGGACATCGGGCCGGTTGGTCGCGGCGATCAGAATAATGCCTTCATTCGCCTCAAAGCCGTCCATCTCCACCAAGAGCTGGTTCAGGGTCTGCTCTCGCTCATCATTACCGCCGCCAAGGCCCGCCCCGCGGGATCTGCCGACCGCATCGATTTCGTCGATAAAGATAATGCACGGCGCGTTTTTCTTCGCCTGCTCAAACATATCGCGCACCCGGCTGGCGCCGACGCCGACGAACATTTCCACAAAGTCCGAACCGGAGATCGTGAAGAAGGGCACATTCGCCTCCCCCGCGATCGCCCGCGCCAGCAAAGTCTTCCCGGTACCGGGAGGGCCGACCAACAGTGCGCCTTTGGGGATCTTTCCGCCCAGGCGCTGGAATTTCATGGGATCGCGAAGATACTCAACGATCTCTTCGAGCTCTTCTTTCGCCTCATCGATCCCCGCAACATCGTCGAAGGTCACGCGGCCATGACGCTCCGTCAAGAGCTTCGCCTTGGACTTCCCAAATCCCATGGCGCGGCCGGAGCCGGCCTGCATTTGCCGTACGGCCATGAACAGCAAGCCAACGATTAGCAGGATCGGAAGTAATTGGATGATGGCCGCCAAAACCCACGGCATCTGCTCAGGCGCATTGACCGTCACCGGGACCCCGGCCTCGTAAAGCAGCTCGGCCACATCGGCGCTCTCGGGGACATTGGTGACGAAGCGCTGACTATTTTGCAGGACGCCGCTGACCTTGTTTTCTTCGATCTCGGCCATCGCGACGCCGCCGCTTTCGACCTGATTGCGGAAATCGCTGTAGGAAATGGCCTGCGGGTTCGCGCCGGGATTGGCGTTCGAAAAGACGTAGAGGAGCGTCACGGCCACCGCGACCATCACCCCCCATACCATCCAATTCCGTCCTTGCATTCGGAGTATCCTTTCATCCCGCCGATCGAGAAGACTAGCGAGCAATCTTCTAGAAGCGGATAACGCTGTCAGCAAATCGCTCCAGCATAATCGGTTTTGCCTCATATTCCGAATTTGCATGTAGGAAGCCGAGGCCGTCCTTCCAACGGGCGAACCCCTGCGACACGGTCGGCCCCGTGCCCTCAGGCAAATGGCTCACCCGCTCCCCCACGCAAATGACCGGCAGCGTCGCAAGCCGACGCCGTGCAGATGTTGAAAGCGCAATAGAAGGGGGAACGAGCTGACCGAGGGGGCAAAGACTGGCCCCCGGCGGCGTGTCGGGGGGCGCGGTGACAATGAAGCGGCGGTCGAAGAGGACGTGCTGACCTGCCTTTAGCGGCTGCGGCACCAAGGGCCGGCTTCCGTCCCGTCGCCCGAGCAGCGCTGCGGGTTCCCGAAAAACCCACAAGCCCTTGCCGTTCGGATCCGGCTCGATCTGCACCCCCGAGAGAGTGAGGGGCGCGACGATTGAGGCAGGGGGCGGCACATCGGCCCATCGCGGGGGGGCGGACCCAAGGGCGGCGATCACGCGGGCAAGGGGGGCGACCCCAAGGGCTGTGCCGTCCGCCGGCAGATGAAGCGGCAGATAGACAGACCCATCGCTGTGCAGGCCCTCGGCGGTAAGATACGCTTGGACGAGATCACGGCCGTCCCCACGCCGGTCGGCAAGGGCGGTGGCCTCGGCAACCTCGCATAGGGCCGCCACGGTCAATAATCCTTGCTCTTCGAGCGCCCCGAGCAGCGCGCGGACCCTTACCCGCTCATAGCGCGGATCGGCATTCGAGGGGTCATCGACGAAGGGCAAATCGTGGGTCTTGGCATAGGCCCTGAGGCGCGCCCGCCTGACCCCCAGTAAAGGGCGAAGGAGCCGGATGGCAGGGCCCGGTCCGGCGGCAATCAAGCGTTCCCTCGGCATCCCCGCCATGCCCTGCCCGCCGCCGCGGCGGAGGCGCATGAACACCGTTTCGGCTTGATCATCGGCGGTATGCGCCGTTGCCACCCTGTCGAGGCCATGCTGCTCGCAGGCCTGACAAAGGAGCTTGTAGCGCGCCTGCCGGGCAGCCGCCGTCAGCGTGCCGCCGCCTTTACGGGCCGGGTCGGACCGCGCCCATGTCAGGGTCGTGTGGCGAAGACCACGCGCCCGACACCAGGCCGCGACAAGGTCCGCCTCTTCCCGCGAAGAGGGCCGCAATCCGTGATCGACCGTAAAGGCGTGCAGCGGCTGGTCGGTCGCGGCGAGCCGGTGCAGGAGGGCAAAGCTATCGGCACCGCCCGATACCGCAATACCGAGCGGGCGTCCGTCAAGCGGCGGCAGATCGAGCTTGAAGGGCGTCTCTACCCGCAGTTGGCGGCCTCTTTCTCGGTGGCGTAGCGGGCCGCCAACCGGGGCTCGACATCGGGGAATTTCTGCTCTCCGGCGGTGAGGACACGGCAGGCTTCCTCCGGTCGATTGAGGAGCGAGAAGGACTTGCCGAGCTTAAGATAGGCTTCGGGGGCCTTAGGATCATCGCGATAGGTCCTGACGTGATCGAGAAAGATCCGCGCCGCTTCGCCATTGGCCCCGGTTGCCAGGTAAACATCGCCGAGAAGGTATTTCGCGTCGGCGGTTTGCGCCGCCTCGGGGAATTTTTCCACAAAGGCTTCGAGCTTCGCCTCTGCCTCCCGATAATTTGCCGCCAGAACCGCCGCATAGGCCTCGTCATATGCGGCGGCCGGATCATCCGGCAGCACCACCTGGGCCTCTTGCTCACGCAATGTCTGGCCGATCAGATCGACGGGCCCACCGACCGGCACGTCGCTGTCCCCTAGACTCTCTCCATCGGTCGGCACCGCCGGAAACGCGCCTTCTGCACTGTCATCGCCGCCCAGCTGCGCCAGGCGTCGCTCTTGCCGGTTAAGGCGATAGGATAATTCCTCAAGCCGGCCGGTCACCTCAGCCAAGCTTTGTTCGATCGCCATCAATCGGACCGACACGTCGCCGGCCGGGGCGCTGCCCGAGGAGCCGAGGGACGGTGTCGGGACCCCCGTCGCCGACCGCGCAGGCGATGGTTCCGACGTATAAAGAACGGCTTGCAAGTCCTGCAACTGACGCTCGATCCGCAAAAGACGCTCTTGGGTCCGATCATCGTTCGCCGCGGAGGCCCTGACTTGGGCAGACGCGGCGGCAATCGACAGAGAGGCCGCCGACAGACCAACAATGACACGAATAAAGATGGAACGACGCACCGCAGCTCACCTCAAGAATCACTCTCACGACCCGCTAGCATAGCTTTGACGGCGTCGCATCACCCCCCACCGGACATTGGCCATGGATGACGTTTTTGTGAGGTCGGTCCCTTCGCCTCGCTGACAGGCCCGGCGGAGCGTGATACCGCAACGGCACCATGAGCGCTCCCCCCCTGAAACGCATTAGATTGTGGCTGCGCCACTCCCGGCGGCGGGCCATCGGCGCGGCCAGTCCCACGGTTTGGGGGGTGGCCCTGATCCTGGGGGTGGCGGTCGCCTATGGGGTCATTCTCTTCACCCTTGGCGTCGAGGCCTTGACCCGGTTCACCTATGGCGAAGGCACGACGCAATTGGCGCAAGGGGCAAGGGGGCTTGACCCTGGACGAACCTTCATTGTCCCGGTCATTGGCGGCATCCTTGTGGGGACGATGCTGTGGATCGCTGTCCGTCTCGGCATTTTAAGGGACATTAGGTGCCAAGGCGTCGCCGAGGTGATCGAGGCGCGGGCCAGCCCGCCAGGCTATCTGTCCTTGCGCTCGGGCGCGGTGGCGACGGTGGTCTCCGCCACCGCCCTTGGCTGTGGGGCAAGTGCCGGTCGGGAGGGGCCGCTTGTCGCCATGGGCGGTTCGATCGCGACCTTTTTTTCGCAGCGCCTCAAGATACCGGCGAAGGATGCGCGAACGCTGTTGGGATGTGCCGCGGCCGCGGCGGTGTCGGCGGCGTTCAACGCGCCGATCGCCGGGGTATTGTTCGCCCTCGAAGTGGTTTTGTCCAATTACGCCCTATCGATCTTCGGCCCCGTCACCCTTTCAAGCGTCTCGGCCCTGGTGGTAACGCAGCTCCATTTCGAGAACACCCATCGGTTTGAGATTCCGGACTATGTCACCCCGGGCGTGGGGGCGCTGCCCCTCGGCGCCCTGTTGGGGATCCTCTGCGGGATCGTGGCCTGGACGTTCCTGCAATCGGCGGCCAAGGCGCGGCGCACCGCCCTGGGCCTGATGCGGCGACGAATCCCCGCCCCCTTTATGCCGATGATCGCCGGGCTCGGCATGGGGACGATCGGCATGTTTTTGCCCGAAGTCTTGGGGTTTGGCTACGAAGCGACATCCGAGGCCATTCAGGGCAGCTATTCCCTCAAGCTCTTGCTCCTCCTTCTCGTGGCAAAGCTGTTCGCCACGGTCCTGTGCCTCTCCTGCCGCTTCGGGACGGGGGTCTTTTCGGGGGGCATCTATCTGGGCACGATCACCGGCGCCGCTTTTGGTACCGTCCTTGGCGCCATCTTTCCCGAGGTGGCGGGATATGGCGCGACCTTTTTTGCGATGATCGGCATGGGCGCCGTTTCCGGGGCGATCATCGGCGCGCCGATCTCCACCACCCTGATCGTCTTTGAGATCACCGGGGATTATCAGATGACCGCAACGCTGATGATTGCCGTGGGGATCGCCAGCATGATCGTCCAGGTCCTGTTTGGCTCGTCATGGTTCCATTACCAGCTCAACCATCGCGGCTATGACCTTTCCGATGGGCCGCAGGGGATCATCCTCAAAACCATCCGTGTGCGTGATGTGATGCGCGCCATGCCGGTCGATGCCGCCCCCCTGGAAAAGGGGGCAGCGCGGCTGGTCGCCACCGAAACCCTTGGCGAGGCCCTCGCCCAGATGACGGATCTGGGGCTCGACGGGATGCCGGTGGTGCCCCATGAGGACAGCGATAAAATCATCGGTACCCTGACGCAAATCAGGGCGCTCAAAACTTATAATGCGGCCCTGATTGAGAGCCATATAGAGCATCACCGCTGAGGGCCCGCTACGCTCGCATATGAGAGACCCGAGGGACGAGGCACCTGGGGGGCGAGGGACCGGACGAGCCGGGGAGCGCGCGCCGTCCCCGTTTTCTTCCAGCCATCATCGCCCCGCACTTGCCGCCAGGCACCGATGCCCGGCGGCAAGAGTGTGACGCGTTAGTCCTGGAGCGGCGCGAGCTTGTACTCACCGCCTTTCTCAAGGGCCGCCTTGAAGGCCGGTCGGCCATGGATGCCCTGGACGTATTTTTTCGTGTTCGGATATTTCTTCCCGGCATCGTCGATGCGCGCAAAAACGCTTTCCAAGGGGAAGATCATCATGACATCCGCGCCGGTCAGCCCGCCTTCGAGGAAGCTGTCTTTTCCGGTGAGATGCGCCTCGATCATCTTCATATAGAGCTCGACCTTCGGATTGATGATAAAGCCCTCGACCCCCTCTTTCACCTTGCTAACAATCGGCCGCGCCATGGCGGGGGCCTGTTTGGGCAGCTTGGAGAAGACAAGATGCATCAGAAGATAGGGCTGTAGGGTCGCCTCGGCGAAATGCATCCAGCGCAGATAGTCGGGCCAATCGGCCTGGTCGGGGGTCCGCCGCCAGCTCTCGGCACCGGCTTTGTTGATCACATATTCGACGATCGCCCCACTCTCCGGGAGCGTCAGGTCGCCATCCTGAATCAACGGCCAGGAGCCCTGGGGATGGAGCTTTTGATGATCGGCCGGCCCGAACATGGTCTTAGGGTCTCGCTGTGAGGTCTTGAGCTCGTAATCGAGCCCCAGCTCCTCCAGCAGCCACAAAATCCGCATCGATCGCGAGGTTTCAAGGTGGTGCAGTATCAAAGTCATAGGACGCTCCTCCAGTGTCGTCGCTCTCCCTGTCGCCTCCCGCCCGCTTCATCAAGTCCGACGTGTCGCGGGTCTGCGCGGGCGCAAAGGGGGATGGGTGAAGCCGGGGCGAAGAGCTGATATAGGCGTCTCCATGACCGACTCCGCGCCCTTTGACGTCAAGATCGTCCCCGTCACACCGTTTCAGCAGAATTGCTCCCTCGTGAAGGCCAAGGACGGCGCCTGTGCCGTGATCGATCCGGGGGGAGAGATCGACCGCCTGTTGCAAGAGGTTGAGGCGTGGGGCGGTCGGGTCGAAAAAATCTGGCTGACCCATGGTCACCTCGACCACGCCGCCGGCGCCATGGAAATGAAGACCAAGACCGGCGCCCCCATCGAAGGCGCCCATCCCGAAGAAGCCTTTTGGCTCGATCAGATGGCGGCCCAGGCTCAGATGCTGGGCGGCGGCGGTGGGTTCGGCACCGACCGCGTCGTCCCCGATCGATGGCTCGATGACGGCGACCAGGTCACGCTGTCCAATCTCGCCTTCGACGTCCTCTTCACCCCAGGCCACACCCCAGGTCATGTCGTCTTTTACCATTCTGGGGCGAAACTGGCCTTTGTCGGCGATGTGCTGTTCCACGGATCGATCGGGCGTACCGATTTTCCGCGGGGCGACCACGCCACCCTAATCGCCTCCATCACCGAGAAACTATGGCCCCTTGGCCCGGATGTCCGCTTCGTTCCCGGCCATGGGCCGATGTCGACCTTCGGCGAGGAGCGACGCTCTAATCCCTTCGTCGCCGACAAGGTCGTGGGCAGCGCCGGAGAAAATCGGCAAGGGCCGGGCTAAATCGTCTTCGCCCCGATCATCGGCAGCACCGAGGCGACGAGCAAAAGCGCCATCACGCCGTTAAAGAGGCGAAGCCGCCACGGGTTCGTCAATAACCGCTTGAGTTGCTGGCCCACCGCCACCCAGAATGAAATCGACACCAGGGAGACGAAACCGAAGACCATGGCGATGGGGATCACCGCGACGATCTCCCGGCTCGGCGCATAGATCGCCACGGCACTAAGGGCCATCGCCCAGGCCTTGGGATTGACCCATTGAAAGGCCGCCGCCTGGAGAAAGGTGAGCGGCTTGCCACCTTGACCCTCCTGGCCTTCGGGGGCCCCCGCCCGCGCGATCTTCGTCGCCAAGTAGAGCAAGTACCCGACACTGACGATCTTGAGGATCGTATAGGCGGCGGGGATCAGGTCAAAAAGGGCCATAATGCCGGTGCCAACCAGGAGCACCATCACCAAAAAGCCCACCCCGACCCCAGCCATATGCGGCAGGGTCCGGCGAACGCCGAAATTCGCGCCCGAGGCCATCAACATCATATTATTCGGCCCCGGCGTAATCGACGCAACGAAGCAAAACGCTATCAGGGCTAAGAAGGAACTGCTCACCATGGCCCATTCCTAGCACTCGCTTCCGCGAAAGAGATTGCAAAGATCGCCTCGTACGCCAATTATTTGCAATCTATGACCGAGATAGACCACATAGACAAAAAAATATTGCGTGAGCTGACCCAGGATGGCCGCATCACCAATCTCGACCTCGCCGAGCGCGTTGGCCTTTCGCCGTCGGCCTGCCTCAGGCGGGTTCAAGCGCTTGAGCGAGCTGGAGTGATCCAGGGCTATCGGGCGATCATCGACCCCATCGCCCGCGGGGTGCATTTCGTGGCCTATATGTCGGTGGGCCTCTCCATCCATACCAAAGCGGCGCAGACGCAGTTTGAGACCGCCATCGCCAAGGCCCCCGAGGTCGTTGAATGCCACAATGTCACCGGGGCGTTCGAATATCTCCTCCGCGTTGAGGTCGCCGACCTCCCCGCCTACAAGGTCTTTCACACCGATGTTCTGGGGGCCTTACCGCACTTGTCCACCATTACCTCTTATGTGGTGATGGGCTCCCCGAAGGATGAGCGCGCGTGACGCGTCTCGCTCTTGCCTTCAAGGTCCCCCTCCTACTCTTCCCCCCCGACTTTCGAGCCGTGGGTCTTTTCGGCCCTCAGGCAAGAACATCCTGCCATTCTGGGTGACGGTGGATTTGGGCCTTGGCAAAGGGACAGAGAGGCACGATTTTGCGACCCTCCGCCCGCGCATCGTGGACCGCGCGTTCCACTAATCGCTCACCAAAGCCCTTTCCCCGCAAGGCATCGGGCACGCCGGTATGGTCGATGATGAGTTGTTTCTCCCCTAAACGGGAGTAGGTCATTTCCGCGGTCTCGCCTTCAAACGCGATCCAGTACCGCCCCTTCGATGCGCTTTCCTCACGTTCGATCTCGCCTGTCGTCATCTCAAGCCCTTTCGCTTTTGCCGTCACTTGCTTGCAATTAGCCTTGCCCGCGAGCGTTCAACTCTGTATCGCCCCGGCAATTTGTCCGCTTCCGAGGAGTATAGAGCGCGATGCCCAAACGCACCGACATTGAGAGTATCCTCATCATCGGAGCCGGACCGATCATTATCGGGCAGGCATGCGAATTCGACTATTCCGGGGTGCAGGCCGTAAAGGCCCTCAAAGACGAGGGCTATCGGGTGATCCTCGTCAATTCGAACCCCGCCACGATCATGACCGATCCTGAATTGGCGGATGCCACCTATATCGAGCCGATCACGCCCGAATTTGTCACCAAGATCATCGCGGCGGAGCGCCCCGATGCCTTGCTGCCCACCATGGGGGGCCAGACCGCGCTCAATTGTGCCCTCGCCCTGCTCGATGACGGGACGCTCGATACCTATGGGGTCGAGATGATCGGCGCGCGGGGAGATGCGATCCGCATGGCCGAAGATCGGGAATTATTCCGTGAGGCGATGGACCGGATTGGGCTCGAAAACCCCCGCGCAACCATTGCCAAGAGCCCAGAAATTAGGGACGCGACCGGAAAGCTCGTCGGCTATAATCGGGCCCAGGGCTTTGCCAATGCCATGGCGGATCTCGATACCATTGGCTTGCCCGCCATTGTCCGTCCCGCCTTCACCCTTGGGGGAACCGGCGGCGGCGTCGCTTACAATCGCGAAGAGTTCGAGCGGATCGTCAAGGCCGGCCTCGACGCCTCCCCCGTGGGACAGGTGCTCATCGACGAGAGCCTCCTTGGCTGGAAAGAATATGAGATGGAGGTGGTGCGCGATCGCGCGGACAATTGCATCATCATCTGCTCAATCGAGAATATCGACCCCATGGGCGTGCATACTGGGGATTCGATCACCGTCGCCCCGGCCCTTACCCTCACCGATCGTGAATATCAGCGTATGCGGAATGCCAGTCTGGCAGTGCTGCGAGAAATCGGCGTTGAAACCGGCGGTTCGAATGTTCAGTTTGCGGTCAATCCAGAGGATGGGCGGCTTGTCGTTATCGAGATGAACCCGCGGGTATCCCGGTCCTCCGCATTGGCCTCCAAGGCCACCGGCTTCCCCATCGCAAAGGTCGCCGCGAAACTGGCCGTGGGATACACCTTGGACGAACTCGACAATGAGATCACCGGGGGCGCCATGCCCGCGAGTTTCGAACCGACGATCGACTATGTCGTCACCAAGATCCCGCGTTTTGCGTTCGAGAAATTTCCCGGCACCAAGCCGCTTCTGACGACAGCCATGAAATCCGTGGGCGAAGCGATGGCGGTGGGCCGTACCTTCCAGGAAAGTCTGCAAAAGGCGCTGCGCTCCCTCGAAACCGGGCTCAGCGGCCTTGATCCCATCGAGATCGACGGGCTGGGCGAGGGGAACGACATCGATGCCTTTCGCCGTGCCCTCGCCGCCCCGACCCCTGAACGTCTCCGGGTCACGGCCGAGGCGATGCGGGCCGGTGTCCCGGTAGAGCAAGTGCGCTCGGTCACCTCCTACGATCCTTGGTTCCTTGAACAGATCAGAGGCATCGTCGATGCCGAGAAAGAGGTGGCGCAATTTGGCCTGCCGGCGACGGCCAAGGGGCTTCACGCCCTCAAAGGCATGGGCTTTTCGGACAAACGCCTCGCCGCCCTCGCCGAGGCCACCGAAGAAGAGGTCAGAGCCTATCGGCGAGAATTGGGGGTTCATCCCGTATTCAAGCGGATCGATACGTGCGCTGCCGAATTTCGTGCCGTCACCCCCTATATGTATTCGACATATGAATGGCAGGGGGAGGATGAGTCCGCTCCCTCCGACCGGGGCAAAGTCGTCATTTTGGGCGGCGGTCCCAATCGGATCGGTCAGGGGATCGAGTTCGACTATTGCTGTTGCCATGCCGCCTTTGCGCTCGAAGATGCGGCCATTGAGAGCATCATGGTCAATTGTAACCCCGAGACCGTATCGACCGATTACGATACCTCCGACCGCCTCTATTTTGAGCCTCTGACCGCTGAAGATGTCCTTGAGCTGATCAATCGTGAGCGGCAGAATGGGAATCTGATCGGTGTCATCGTTCAATTCGGCGGGCAAACCCCCCTCAACCTCGCCGATACGTTGGCGGCGGAGGGCGTGCCGATCCTCGGGACACCGGTCGAGGCCATCGCCCTGGCCGAAGATCGCGAAAAATTCCAGCGGCTGGTGCGGGAGCTTGGCCTCAAACAGCCGCTAAACGCCACCGCCGGACACCGGGATAAGGTGGTCGAGATTGCTGGCCAGGTGGGCTATCCCCTTGTTACCCGACCCTCATTCGTTCTCGGGGGGCGCGCCATGGAGATCGTCCACGATGAGACAGGGCTGAAGCGCTATCTGCAAACGGCCAAGATCGAGATCACCGATCGCCTTCCCCTCCTGCTCGATCATTATCTTCAGAATGCGGTGGAATGCGATGTCGACGCGATTTGCGACGGCACCGATGTTTTCGTCGCTGGGGTGATGCAGCATGTCGAGGAGGCGGGGGTGCATTCGGGGGACAGCGCCTGTTCCCTGCCGCCCTACACGTTAAGTGACGACATTATCGAGGAGTTGAAGCGCCAGACCATCGCGATGGGCAAGGCCCTTGGCGTTCGCGGCCTGATGAATGTTCAGTATGCGATCAAGGATGATGAGATCTATGTGATCGAGGTCAATCCCCGTGCTTCGCGCACCGTCCCCTTTGTCGCAAAAACCATCGGCATCCCGGTGGCGAAGATCGCAGCGCGGATCATGGCCGGGGCAAGCCTCGATATGTTCGACCTCCCCACCGCGCCCCCGCGGCATGTGGCGGTCAAGGAAGTCGTCTTCCCCTTCTCTCGCTTTCCCGGCGTCGACACGGTGTTGGGACCGGAAATGCGCTCGACGGGGGAGGTCATGGGACTCGACGTGGATTTCGACCGCGCCCGCGCCAAAAGCCTGATCGCGGCGGGAACCAAACTTCCCCTGGAGGGGACCGTGTTCATTTCGGTCAAAGATCGCGACAAGGAGGGCATCGGCAATGCGGCCCGGGACCTCTGCGCCATGGGCTTCGATTTGATGGCCACCGGCGGTACGGCGGCTTTTCTGTCTCAGCAGGGCATTCCGGTGAAGCCAATCAACAAAGTGCTCGAAGGGCAGCCCCATATCGTCGATGCGCTGATCAATGGCGATGTGCAACTGATCTTCAATACCACCGAGACCTTGCAATCGATCGAAGATTCCCGCTCGATCCGACTCACGGCGCTCCAGCGGCGCATCCCCTGCATCACAACCCTGGCCGGCGCGAAGGCTGCTGTTCGGGCGATTGCGGCGGTTCGCGAAGGAGACCTTGAAGCGCGGCCTCTTCAGGCCTATAGTCTTTGATCTTCCGAATGAACGGGACACCCTGCGGCGTGGCGCCAGTCCGGCGGCCACGCCGAAGGCTTTAATCAGACAGACGAGACATTTCCGATGGAAAAGTTCCCGATGACCAAAGCGGGTTTCGCAAAGCTCGAAGCCGACATTAAACACCTGAAAACCGTCGAACGACCGGCGGTGATCCAAGCGATTTCCGAAGCGCGCGAACATGGCGACCTGTCGGAGAATGCGGAATATCATGCGGCTAAGGAGCGTCAGAGCTGGATCGAGGGCCAGGTTCTCGACCTTGAGGACAAGCATTCCCGTGCTCAGGTCATCGACGTGGCCAGCCTCTCAGGTCCGGACGTGAAGTTCGGTGCCAGCGTCACCCTTGTCGATGAGGAGACCGAGGAGGAGAAGGTCTATCAGATCGTGGGTGATCTTGAGGCCGACATCAAAGCCGGCAAAATCTCGATTTCCTCGCCCATCGCGCGGGCATTGATCGGCAAGGAAGAGGGCGATCAGGTCGAGGTGGCGGCCCCCGGCGGCAGCCACATCTATGAGATCGAAAAAGTCGAATATAAATAAGGCGATGTCGCCCCGGGGCGCTCCGAGAGTTTCCCTTAAAGAAAAGGCCGCCCCCGGGGCGGCCTTTATCGTTACGATAGGGCGCGGAGGCAGGATAATCCGGCCCCCATTCCCCGGCCCGCATTCCTCCGGCCGAAAATGCCTATTGGCCGGATACAGCGCGACTTGGCGCCTCGGCGGGGGCATCGACCGCCGTGACCTCGCCGTCCGGGAAGCCTCGCTGACGCATAAGGGCCCCCACCTCGACATCCTTGCCGCGAAAGGCGCGATAGCCTTCGACAGGGTCGACCGTGTCGCCCACGGATAATACATGGTCGACAAACTTCTCCGCCACGGCCGCATCGAAGGGGCTCCCCGCTTCTTCGAACGCTTCCCACGCATCCGCGCCGAAAGTATCCGCCCACAAATAGGAATAATAGTTTGCGGCATAGCCCTCCCCTGAGAAGACATGGGCAAATTGGGGCAGCCGGTGCCGCATCGGCAATTGCGCCGGCATCCCCAGTTCCTCAAGGGTCGCCCGTTCAAAGGCGTCCGGGTCGATGTCGGACGGATCTTCCATGGTGTGGAGCTTCATATCGACCAGAGCGCTGGCCAGATATTCCGTCGTCGCAAAGCCCTGGTTAAACGTCTCGGCCCGTTTGATCTTTTCCAGAAGGTCTTTCGGCATCGGCTCACCGGTCTCTTCGTGCAGGGCGAAGCGACTGAGGATTTCGTCCGTGGCAAGCCAGTTTTCATGCACTTGGCTTGGAAACTCGACATAGTCACGCGGCACGGCCGTGCCCGATTGCGACGGATAGGTGACGTCGGACAACAATCCGTGAAGCGCATGGCCGAATTCGTGGAACAGGGTCGTCGCATCGTCCCACGAAATCAGGACCGGCTCCCCTGGCTTGCCTTTAGAAAAGTTCGAATTGTTCGACACCAGGACCGTGGTTTCTTCCCCGTCCAGCTTTTCCTGGGTCCGGTAAGAGGTCATCCACGCGCCCGACCGCTTGCCGGGGCGAGCATAGGGGTCGAAGTACCATAAGCCTTGGAATTTCCCATCGCGGCTCACTTCCCATACCCGCACATCGGGGTGGAAGACGGGCACATCCGTCGCCGGTGTAAAATCAAGCCCATAAAGAGTATTTGCCATCCAGAACATCCCCTCACGGAGATTTTCGAGTTGCATATAGGGCGTCACTTCGTCAAAATCGAGATCGTATTTCTCGGCACGGACCTTTTCGGCGTAATAGCGGTAATCCCACGGGGCGATGGTAATGTCTGCGCCCTCCGCATCGGCCACCGCCTGCATATCCGCCACTTCTTCGGCCACGCGGGCCTTTGCCGCCGGCCAGACCCGCATCATCAGATCCATGGCCCGCTCCGGGGTCTTGGCGACGTTCTTCTCAAGCGCCCTTGCCGCGAAGGTGTCATAGCCCTGGAGCTTGGTCCGTTCGGCCCTTAGTTTCATGATTTCGGCGATCACCGCATTATTGTCGTACTCATCGCCATTGTCGCCGCGATCATAATAGGTCCGCCAGACCTTTTCGCGCAGGGCGCGATCATCCGAATAGGTCAGAAAGGGCTCCATCGACGATCGCGTGTTGACGATCGCATATTCGCCCGGACGGCCTTCCGCCTCCGCTGCCGACGCCGCCGCCTCAACGACATTTTCGGGAAGACCGGCCAATTGATCCTCGGTCAGAAACAGCGTGTAGGATTCTTCGTCGTGGAGAAGGTTCTGACTGAATTTCGTGTATAGCGTGGCCAACCGCTCATCGATCTCGCCGATCGCTTTCTTGGTTTCTTCGTCGAGGGCCGCGCCCGACCGGACAAAATCAGTATAATGATCCCAGACCAATCGTTGCTCCGCCGGCGTGAGGGCATTGAGCGCCTCCTTATCTTGCCAGACGGCCTCGATCCGTTTGAACAAAGCTTCGTTCTGAATAATATCATTCCGATATCCGGCAAAAAGCGGATCGATCCGCTGCTCGATTTCTTGGAAGTCGGACGATGAGAGATTGCTGCTCCACAGGAAATAATAGGTGGCGGCGCGATCGAGCGCGGCGCCCTGCTTTTCGAGGGCCACGATCGTATTCTCGAAGGTTGGAGCGGCGTCGTTGGTCGCGATCGCGTTGATCTCGGTCCGTCCCTCCTGCATCGCCGCTTCAATCGCGGGCTCGAACATCTCCACCGTGACGTTGTCGAAAGCTGGGACGCCCCCATAGGGTCCCTTATAAGGGCTCGTCAGGACGCTGTAATCGACAGTTTCGGTCATCGCCGTTGTTTCCTCAGAAGCTGCGGGTGCTGATGGTTCAGTGGATGAGGTGCCTTGGTCCCCACAGGCGACCGCCCCAAAAGCAAGGGCACAGGCGCTGACGCCCAATTTCAAGCGATGTCGGCGATAACGAAAAGCCATAGGAATTCTTCCTCTTCAACCACCGTGGATAGTAGGCATGACATGCCGGTCTCAGGAAGAGCCCCTGAGCTGCTCGAGGACGGCGAAGGGGGTGATCTTCTCGTCGCCGCCTGGATCGCGGGGCAGCTCCGCATCGTCCTTTCGAGGATGCGGAGATAGCGAAAGCACAAGTTGTTCGAGAAGAACGGCCCCAAGGTCGAGGGACGGCCCCTCCAGGGCCTCGGGCCCGTCGAGGTCGGCTTCGGCTTCTTCGGGCAAATCCGACGGCGCAGGCCTGTCGGAGAAGGTCACGAGGAAATCCTCTGCGATCTCTTCCTCCATCTCCTCAAGGCTCGCCACACATTGACGAATCATTGTGCCCTCGATGCGTCCCTCAACGGTCAGGAGTGAGCGATCCCCCTTGGCCGTCACCGCCCCGCGGAGATGATCGACCCCGGGGATAGCCAAAAAGGCGGCCAGCGCGGCGCGATCCTCATCGGCCAGCACCATCAGGCAGGAATGACCGGTGTCGGGGAGTTGGTCGATATCGATCGGATGGGTCAGGCTTGGCAAGTCGGGATGCTCGATCATACCGCGCTCTCCTTCAGGCGGCGCGCCGTGTCGGGGAAAAGGCTGCGCCCATGCAAGATTTCATCATCGGGCCGGGCGTCCAGCGCCGAGAGCAGCGACTGGAGATAGCGCGCAAAGGTCGGGGCCGGCTCTTCCCGCCCCAGCACATTGCGCCCCATCGCCTCAGCCAGGATCGGGAGGGGCGACGGCGCGCTCAACGCTTCCCGATAGGCCCCGACCCGGCCATAAAATTTCTCGGCATAGTGCCGGACCTCTTTGCCGACCCGCGTATCCCCAACCCCCATCTCGCGAAGATTGGCATCGATATTACTGAACAGCGCATCAAAGATCGCCTGGCAATACGCCTCGCCATGGGGGGTGATCGGTCGGGCCCGGTGCAAGAGAGCGAAGCTATGCAGGGTCACCAGATCGAAACGGCCCTCCGGCGTATCGGGGACCTGGCAGTCGGTGTAGAATAAAGGCTCCCGCGCCGCCGCGACAATCTGTTCCACCGCCCGTTCGGCCGCGGCCCGCATTGGGGAAGGCGGAATGCCCATCATCCGGCGAACGGGGCCTAAAATCTTTTCCATCATCGGGTTGGGATAGCGCCGTCGCTTGCCAGCGGCAAAGACCTCTGCAAATTCATCTGGCAGATATGGCGATCGATTGACGAGGGACAAGCGCCCTTGGCCGAGAGTAGCGGCCCAGTCGGAGGAAAAGGATCGGACAAATGCGAATTGTCGTCTTCGGGCTTATCGTGAGCGCTCTGAGTGCATGTGTCGCCGTCGAGGATCGCCACGGCTATGTGATGGAGCGTGGGGAAACCGAACTCAGCGCCACCGTCGGTGTCGATACCAAGGATTCCGTCCTCGCCCGCTATGGCGAACCCTCGATCAGGCCCCCCCTCTCCGACGATGTCTGGTATTATGTCACCTCGTCGAGCAGTTCCCGCGCCTTCTACGAGACCGAGACGACCTCCCGCAATATCGTGCTGTTCGCTTTCAACGAGGATGACACGGTCGCCGATGTGATGACCTTCGACCTTGAGGACGGGCAGGACATCAACCTCGTGAACCGGGTCACCCGCACCCGCGGGAAGGAATTGAGCTTCTTCGAGCAATTGATCGGCGGTGTCGGTCAGGGGGCCGCGGCCATCGACCCGGACGGCCAGTAAGGACGGGCCGCCCACCAGGGCAACGCCGCCTTTCGCGGGAAAGGTGGGCGCAGGAGAGCTGGGCGCGGTCAGGCCGTTTTGGACGCTGTTGCGGCGATGGGCTGATATCGGCGATGGGCCTCATCGGTGAAGGCTGAGGACAATCGCCGGAACGCCTTGTCGATCAGCTGATTGGCGACGGTTTGCAGAAGCGGGTTCTTGAACTCGAAATCGATGCAAAAATCGATGGTGCAGCCATTCGGTTCCTTCTCGAACCGCCAATGATTGCTGAGCGATTTGAGGGGACCGCGAATATAGTCGACATCGATGGCCATGTTCGGACGATCAAGGGCCACCCGTGACCGAAAGCTCTCCCGAAAGATCGTGTATTTGACGATCATATCCGCCACCAGATGCTCCGCCTTACGCTCCTTGACCCGCAAGGCCTCGATCCAAGGAATGAACCGCGGATAGTCTTCGACCGCCGCGACGAGATCGAACATTTGGGTCGGGGTAAAGGGAACAAAGGTTCGTTCCTGATGATGTCCCATCGACGCTCTCCTTACTCAGCGGCGGGGCGACCAGACCGCCGCCCTTCACCTGCCATAACGGACGCGGGCCTTAGGCGTTTCCCGATTTGTCTTCCAGCATGATGCGGCCTTGCTTCTCGAGCCGCCCGGTCAAGGCCTCGGCCATGCCGGCCAATAGGCCAGGCAGCATCACCGTGATCCGCACATGTTGGGGAAAGACATCGACATCGCCGGTGATCTTTTGGCCAAGACCCTTGGCCTTCAGCTTGAGGGTGTCGCCCTCCCAGTGCTTTTCGAAATTGAGGCCGACATTCCCGGCAATGGACGTCTCCAGCGCGTCAAATCGTTCATCGACCCGCGTTCGCGCCTGATCCTTACCGAGGTCGTGGCTAATAGTGACGGTGACGGGGCGCGCCATAGGGCCTCCAGCTTCCTACCAATAAGGAGAAAATAAGCTGGGTCGCGCCAGACGCAAATGGCGGGCGCAACTGGCGGACACCAAGAGCGAAGAGCGATCTGCGCCGGTCGGCCCCAAGGCCGGCATCACCCCGGCCTTGAATGGTCCCCCCTGCCCCGTACATAAGCTGAGCTTTCGTTTTGCGCCGAGGGATCGCACCATGGCTGACCGCCTGCATACCAAACTGCTGATTATCGGATCCGGCCCCGCCGGCTACACAGCCGCGATCTATGCCGCGCGGGCGATGCTGGAACCGGTGATCGTGCACGGGCTTCAACCGGGGGGACAGCTGACGATCACGACGGATGTGGAAAACTATCCAGGCTTCGCCGATCCCATCCAGGGGCCATGGCTGATGGAGCAAATGCAGAAGCAGGCTGAAAATGTCGGCACCAAAATGGTCTCCGATATCATCACCGAGGTTGATACGGCGTCTCGCCCCTTCAGCTTCAAAGGCGATAGTGGCACCATTTACACCGCCGATGCGGTGATCGTGGCCACCGGCGCCCAGGCGAAATGGCTGGGCTTGCCCTCCGAGAAAAAATTTCAAGGCTTTGGGGTGTCGGCATGCGCCACCTGTGACGGCTTTTTCTATCGGGGCCGGACCGTGGGGGTCGTCGGTGGGGGCAACACCGCCGTCGAGGAGGCCCTGTTCCTCACCAATTTCGCCGACAAGGTCTATCTGATCCATCGCCGGGACAGCTTGCGCTGCGAGGCCATTCTGCGTCAGCGCGCCCTCGACCACCCCAAGATCGAGCTCTTGTGGAACCGCCAGGTCGACGAAGTTCTCGGCTCGGATAATCCCTTGGGGGTCGAAGGGGTTCGGCTTGCCTCCACCGTGGGAGAAGACAGCATGGAGCTTGCGATCCATGGCCTCTTCATCGCGATTGGCCACGCCCCTGCCACGCAGATTTTCGAGGGGCATCTTGAGATGAAACCGAACGGGTACATCGTGACGGCCCCCGATTCCACGGCCACCTCGGTGCCTGGGGTCTATGCGGCCGGCGATGTCACCGACGAGACCTATCGTCAGGCGGTGACGGCGGCCGGCATGGGCTGCATGGCCGCGCTCGAAGCGGAGAAATTCCTGGCCGGGATGGCCATCGCCGAAGCCGCCGAATGAGGGCTATTGGCGAAGCCGTCTAATTACGACGCAGGCGATAGACTTCTTCATCCCCCGGAAAGCGTCTGTCGCGCACAGCCTCGGCATAGGCCTCGACCGCGCTCGTGATGTCGCTTCGCAAATTGCCGAATTTACGAACGAATTTCGGCGTCCAGTCAAACAGGCCCAGCATGTCGGGGGTGACGAGGATCTGACCATCGCAGGCCGATGACGCACCTATGCCGATCGTCGGGGCCTCGACACTCTCGGTGATGTTCCGGGCAAGGAGTTCGTCCACCCCCTCGACCACCAGGGCAAACGCGCCGGCACGATCGGCGGCCTCCGCCTCGGCCAAAACCTGGCGCCATTCTTCATCCGACCGACCAACGGCCTTGAACCCGCCTGTGACGTTCGAGGATTGGGGGCGCAGCCCCACATGCCCCATGACAGGGATCCCCCGTTCGGTCAGGAAGCTGATGATTTCCGCCGTATAGGTGCCGGCTTCGATCTTCACCGCCCCCGCCCCCGTTTCGATCAACAGGCGGCTGGCATTGGCGAAGGCTTGGCGGGGATCGGATTCGTAACTGCCAAAGGGCATGTCGACAACGACCAATGACTGCGCCGCCCCCCGCATCACCGCCTGGCCGTGGAGGATCATCATCTCCATGGTCACCCCCACCGTCGAGGGCAGGCCATGGACCACCATGCCGACGCTGTCGCCCACCAGGATGAGATCGCAATGGGGGTCGAGCAGCGCCGCGGTCGGCGCATCATAGGCGGTCAAGCCGACGATCGGCTCTCCCCCCTTGCGCGCAGTGATTGAAGCAGCTGTCTGACGTTTGGTCTTTTTTTGCGCAGACATTCAGGCGCGCCCCGCCGTGCCCGCCACGGCCCGCAAGGCGGAAATGCGCTCCGGTGTCAGGGTCAGTCGATCCCCGACGGAAAACACGAGATCTTCGCCGGCGGCACAGCCCAATCCCTGGACGTCGACAATTTCCCATAAGAGACGGACAAGCCGTTCCCGCCGGTCACTGTCGAGGACCGTCAGATCGGCGGCAAAAGCGTCCTGCCAATCAAGCGTGCGGCGGCGCTCGGCTTCGCGGCGCAGGGCATCGGCCTCAATACGGGAGAGATAAAAGAGTTTCATCAAGGACGCGGTCACCGTCTCCCGGTCAACCTCGGAATAGGCGCCATCGCGTCGGGCCGCCTCGACGAGCAATGTCGCGGCTTGAACTTCGACGCAACTCG
Organism: Parvularcula bermudensis HTCC2503; assembly: GCF_000152825.2. Taxonomy (NCBI): domain Bacteria; kingdom Pseudomonadati; phylum Pseudomonadota; class Alphaproteobacteria; order Parvularculales; family Parvularculaceae; genus Parvularcula; species Parvularcula bermudensis. The sequence goes on along the minus strand of NC_014414.1, from coordinate 1,627,203 downwards.
CCGCGGACAGCGGCAGGGCGGCATCGACGCTGAGTTTTTGAGAAAGCCATTTCAGCATGCGCTACTCTCCTTCGAAACAGACAAGGGTGTGAAGCGGGATTCCCCGCTCGGCCAGTCGGCGACTGCCGCCAAGATCGGGCAAATCGACAACCACACCGGCGCCGCCGACCGTCCCGCCGAGGCGTTCAATCAAGGTCGCGGCTGCCAGCAGTGTACCGCCCGTCGCCAAAAGGTCATCGATCAAAAACACCTTGGCCTCGGCGGCAATGGCATCGTGGTGAATTTCGAGGGCGTCACGGCCATATTCGAGCTCATAGGATTCACGTAAGACCGTCGCGGGAAGCTTCCCAGGCTTTCGGATCGGGACGAAGCCCAGCCCCGTCGCGGCCGCCACCGCAGCCCCGAACACCAATCCTCGCGCCTCGATCCCTGCAATGGCGGTGTAGCCGCCTGCCCGCACAGGGGACGCCAGGCGCGCCACCGACTCAGCGAAGGCCGGACCATCCGCCATCAGCGTCGTGACGTCACGGAAGACAATGCCTGGCTTGGGAAAATCGGGGATCGCCCTGATGACAGCCTGTAAATCGACGCCCAGTTCGGCCTCCCTCGGCGATGGCTACAGGGGACTGGGCCGTAATCCCGCTTTTCGGTCAAGTGCTTTTCCGGCAATGGGGGCGCATGCGACGATCATTCCTCCCCCTGTTTCTCGCCCTTAGTCTCTGCGCCTGCGGTCAGCCCTCGGGCGCTGACGCCCCCGCCGGACCCGATCTTGAGAGCCTAAGCCCCCTTGCGCAGAAGGGGCTGACCCTCTTCCGCGAATGCGGGGTGTGCCATAATTATCAAAAGGGGGGACGCCACGGCGTGGGCCCCAATCTTTGGGGCGTTGTCGGCGCCCCCGCCGCCCAGCGGGACACATTCGCCTATTCTCGCGCTCTCGAACGGTCGGGCCTGATCTGGACCGAGGACACGTTGGACCGGTATCTCGAAAATCCCCATGAGGTCGTGCCGGGCACCCGCATGGCCTATCGCGGGATGGCGGACCCCGCCGACCGGGACGCCCTCATCGCCTTTCTGGCGAGCCTTCAAGATCCCCCCAAGCTCGCCCCTAACGATCCGGCGAGCGATTAGCGCTGTTTCAAGCGAGACCGGCACCAGTTCGCGCGACGGACTGCGACGAACGAAGACTGAGCTGAACAACAGCATTCGCTTTGGTGAGGTCGATAGATCTCGCGGTTGATCGATTTCATCGAGGGCAGGAAAAGTCGGGGATTCTGTTGCCAGGTTCCCCGGGACCCCGCCTAGACCGGGAAAGGGCCTAGGGCTTTAATAGTGGTTTGCTTGCACCGCGTTACGCAGCGAGAGCGAAACCTTCCGAAGAGTTGTCATTGGCAACTATTCATCATGGCCCAATAACGGAGGCCATCCGAGCGAAAGCCGAACCTTTACACGTCCGTCGATCCTATTTCGGCCCCGCCGCAGGGCTCCCCCCCCCCGAGGGAGAGAAGTCATGTGGTGGAGCCGCCGGGTACCGCCCCCGGGTCCGGGCCGCTTATTCTGAACGCCATTTATCGCTATAGATACCGAAGCATCACAGGTAACATAGGGGCTGTGGGTAAAGATTTGAAGTCCCTGCAGCTCCAAAGACCGCCTGGCCTGTCTGTAACGCCATTGCCATATTCTGCGTGTAAATATGTCATGGTTGGCGGGAGGATGCCGTGAAGCAAATGGAGCCGGGTGATTTCCGAAAATGGCGGAAAGCACTCAACTTCTCTCAAAAGGACGCAGCCGAGGCCCTCGGCCTCAAAAGGCGCATGATCCAATATTATGAGAAGGGCGAGCGGGACGGCGAGCCGGTGCAAATCCCCCTGACCGTCGCCCTCGCCTGCTATGCTCTGTCCGTGGGGGTCAAGAACTACCGCGGCCCCTCGAAAAAGGTGGACCGCCTGATCCCGGAGACCGATCCGGCCTAACGCTGCCGCCAAGTGACGTGGGAAAAGGGGCGGCCTGACGCCCACCTTGGATAAAAGGGGCCTTTCGAATCGGCGGCGGCTGCCGCACTTTGGCGGCATGCAAGCCTATCTCTCTTTACTGTCGCATCTCCTGGACAATGGCGTGTTGCGCGATGATCGGACCGGAACCGGCACCTATTCGGTCTTCGGCCATCAGATGCGCTTTGAGTTGTCCGACGGCTTTCCCCTCGTGACCACGAAAAAAGTGCACATGAAATCCGTGGTGCACGAGCTTTTATGGTTCCTCTCGGGCGATACCAATATCGGGTATTTGAAGGAGCACGGGGTCAGGATCTGGGATGAATGGGCCGATGAGAACGGCAATCTTGGGCCGGTCTACGGCGCACAATGGCGGTCCTGGCCGGGCCCCGGCGGCAAAACCATCGACCAGATTGCCTGGGTGCAGAACGAAATTCGCCATAATCCCACCTCTCGCCGGTTGGTGGTGTCGGCGTGGAACCCCGGTCAGCTCGATCAGATGGCACTGGCCCCCTGCCATTGTCTGTTCCAATTCTACGTCGCCGACGGCAAGCTTTCCTGCCAGCTTTATCAGCGGTCGGCGGATATTTTCCTCGGCGTCCCCTTCAATATCGCCTCCTATGCCTTACTGACCCATATGCTGGCGCAATCGACTGGCCTTGGCGTGGGTGATTTCGTTCATAGCTTCGGCGACGTTCATCTTTACACAAATCATGTCGACCAAGCGAAGCAGCAATTGGCGCGCCAACCCCGTGACCTGCCGCAGCTTCGGCTGGCCCCCGAGGTGAGCGATATTTTCGATTTCCGCTATGAGCATATCACGGTCGAGGGCTACGATCCTCACCCGGCGATCAAGGCCCCGGTCGCCGTATGAGCCCGCGGATCAGCCTTGTTGTGGCGGTCGCCGACAATGGCGTTATCGGGAAGGACGGCACCCTTCCCTGGCGGATGCGTGACGACCTCAAATGGTTCAAATCCGTCACGACCGGCAAGCCAATCGTCATGGGCCGGACGACCTGGGAAAGTCTCGGCGATCCCCTGCCCCAGCGCCGGAATATCGTCGTCAGCCGCCAGCTTGATAACGCGCCCGAGGGGAGCGAGGTGTTCGCTGAGCTCGACGAGGCCCTGACCGCCGCGGCCGGGAGCGGCGCCGACGAGATCTGTGTGATTGGCGGCGCCCAACTCTATACTGCCGCGATGGCACGGGCCGATCGCCTCTATGTAACCCGCGTTCACGGCACGCCCGAGGGAGATACGCTCTTTACCCTGCCCGACGAGACAGGGTGGACACGGACGATCCTTCGCCGGATTGAGAAGGGCTCTCACAATGATTTCGACGCCACGGTCGAGCAATGGGACCGGAAGGCCTGACCACTCACAGACGGCCCGTCTCAGTGATCATCGCCCGATCGACCCCGGTCTCACAGCCCCGATCAGCCAAACTGTCCGGTCTTCAGGATCGTGTCGATATAGGCCGGCCCCATAAACGCCCCCTGATGGGTTTTCGCGCTATAGACCTTGAAGGTGCCGAGATCGGCCTTTTCAATTCGCGCGGCGAGGTCGGCGGGAGACGGATCTTCTCCCCCCTTCCGGGCAAAGCCAAGAGCCATCAGCCCCCCTGAATAGGCGGGCACGGCAATCGTATAGAACCGGGGCGCGGCAAAACTCGCAGACTGGTTCTCGTACGCGGTCTTAAGTTCCGGCGCCTGGAGGAAGGGGAGACCGCACTGGGTCACCATAATCCCCTCATCGCCGAGCCGCGCATAGCAGTCGCGGTAAAATTCCTCGGTAAACAGCACTTTGCCTGGGCCCACCGGATCGGTGGAGTCGACCAAAATAACGTCGTAAGGCTCTTGATCCTCTTTGACGAAGGCGGCGCCATCCGCAATGCGCAGGTCCAGGCGCGGGTCGTCAAAGGCGCCCGCCGACAGACTCGGAAACCACTCTTTCGAAAAATCGACAACGGCCTTCTCAATCTCGACAAGGGTCACTTGCTCGACGGTCCGGTGGCGGAGCACCTCACGAATGGCACCGCCGTCACCGCCGCCGATGATCAGCACCCGCTTTGCCCGTCCATGGGCGAAGAACGGCACATGCACCAACATCTCATGGTAGATAAATTCATCCGCCGTGGAGATTTGGACAAAGCCTTCGAGGGCAAAGAGCCGCCCGAAGCGCTGATTTTCGAAGACAATCAGGTGCTGGTGGTCGATCTCCCCCTCATACAGGGTACGATCGATCCGCAAGGCATGGCCGATTTCGGGCGTCACCTCTTCCTTGAACCAGCGCTGCCCGTCGACGTCGATGATGAAGCGGCCGCTCATTTCGGCAAATGCTGCTTAATATCGGCGCCGCGATAATGGGTGCCCACCTCGACCGCCGTTGCGGAAAACGCCTGGGCCAGAATGTCCACCGCCCGTTCAGGCTCGGCATCGCCGCACATAAACACGTCGAACGCCGCATAGGCGGCTTCGGGCCATGTATGCACCGAAATATGGCTCTCCGCCAATACGGCGACCCCGGACAATCCACCTGAGGGCAAAAAGGTATGCACGTGGAGATGCAACAATGTCGCCCCGCACGCCGTCACGCAATCGCGGAACGCCTGTTCCATCCGCGACTGGTCGGTCAAATCCGACGCCCCATAGAGGTCGATGGTGAGGTGGCGACCGGCATAAATGCGTTCGCCGTCCTCAACGAAATGATCCAGCGGCCCCTCTTCAGGGGCGGGAGCGGGGGGAACGAGTTTAAGAAATTGGCTCATTTTTTTGTCTCCGCAAGGGCCCGAAGGTCGGCGGCTTCGTAAAGGGACCCAAAGGGGTCGTCTGTGCAAATAACATCTTTGTACGACCCATAGCCGTTAAAGCCACTGGTCATTGTTCGTCCGTAGGCGCCCAATTGACCGATCTCGATCGTATCGCCCTGCGCCATCCCGGCGGGGAGGAAAAACGGCCCCTCCATATAGTCGGCATCGTCGCACGTTGGGCCGTAAAAGCGAAACGGCGCGGTCATCGCATCGGCGGGATGACCCACCGCCCGGCACGGGAAACGCCAATTGAGGTGACCTGCATCGTAGAGCGCGCCGTAGATCCCATCATTGATGTAGAGATCGAAGTCCCGACGTCCCTCGACACGGACGATCAGGCTCGCCGCCTCAGCGACCAAAGCGCGCCCAGGCTCCGCCCAAAGGGCTGTTCGACCAAAGGCCGGGAACCGATCAAAGGCACGATGGATCGCCTCGATATAGTCCGACAGCGCCGCGTGGTCCCGACCGGGATAGGCCGCGGGAAAGCCGCCGCCGACATCCAGGATATCGAGCAGCACACCGGCGGCTTGAACCTGGCCGGCAACGCTCGTCATCGCCTGGACGAAAGCCTCAGGGGCCCGATTTTGACTGCCGATATGGAAGCTGACCCCCAGTTTTTCGGCATGCCAGCGGGTCGTGCGAATGAGGTCGGCCACCGCCGGTCCTCGCGCCCCGAATTTCATCCCAAGCTTGAGATCCGCGGTGGAATTATCGACGCCAATCCGGACGATCAGGGTCAGATCCCCCGCGCCTTTCGTGGCCGTGACGATCTTGTCGAGCTCCTCCTGCCGGTCGAGGGCAAAGATTCGCACACCGTGGCGGAAATAGGCCTCGGCGATCGCCTCGGGTGCCTTCACGGGGTTCATGAAAGCTAGGGTCGAGGACGGGAACTGGCGCCTGACAGCCCGGATCTCCGCAAGACTGGCCACGTCGAAGCGATCGACGCCGCCACTGGCAAGAGCCTCAAGGACAATTGGGTCAGGGTTGGCTTTGACGGCGTAAAACACCGTTCCGCGAAATTGCGCGGCAAACCACCGCGCAGCCCGCTGGGCCGCATGGGGGCGGTGGCAAAGAATGGGGTCGGCGGGCGAGCCGACCGCCACTACGTGTTCGGCACTATAAAATTGGTCCACCTCATGGGGCCTCCTTTTGGACAGTGGCTACTGCGGGAATGTCCGCCCTGACCGCCATTCAACAAAAGCTGCCGTCCCCCTGAGGGGGCCCATCCGGGCTTGAAGGGTCGCGGCGCGGATCGGGCAAATAGGGATGTGCAACCCCTGTGTAAAGCCCCGTCTGCAAAAACCTTTAGCGCCGCTCTTTCGTCAGGCGCGGCGACCGCGCAGCCGCTCCCGGCTCTGATAACATCTCAGCCCCTGCCCAGTGTCGCCAATTCGACACAAAAGAGCGCCATAGTCCGAGATAATGTGCTGAGGAGAATGAGATGCCGATTTCCCGCCGGACCGCCCTGTTCAGTGGATTGGCCGCCCCCCTCGCCGCCTGTACCTCCGCCCCCGATTCGCCCCTTCTCTCCGCCGCAACGACGCCGGCGCGCGGCGCGTTCCTCCATGGGGTGGCTTCTGGGGACCCTGAGCCGGACTCGATCGTGCTGTGGACCCGCGTCACGACACCGTCCGACCGCCTCGCGGTCAAGGTCGAGATCGCCGAGACCCCGGCCTTTGCGCCCCTCCTCCAAACCCACACCGCCGAAACGGATCGGGGACGCGATCACACGGTGAAGATCGTGCCAACCGGTCTCGCCCCAGGTCGGGTTTATTATTATCGCTTTACGGTGGGGGATGAGGTGTCGCCCATCGGTCGCACACGAACCCTGCCCGACCGCACAGACGCCGCGACCTTTGCGATCGCCTCCTGCTCGAATTATCCCTTCGGCTATTTCAACGCGTACGACCATATCGCGCGGGACGATCAGGTCGACGCGGTCATTCATCTTGGCGACTATATTTATGAATATGGCCCCGATGGCTATGGCGGAGAGACGGGACGCAGCCTGGGGCGCGAGCACGTCCCACCGCGCGAGATTGTCTCTCTCTCGGATTACCGTGCACGGCATGCGCAGTATAAGGCCGACCCCTCCTCCCGCGCCATGCTGGCGCGCCATCCGCTGATTTGTATCTGGGACGATCACGAAACCGCGAATAATTCGTGGGAACACGGCGCCCAGAACCACCAACCTGAGACAGAGGGATCGTGGGATGACCGTCGGCGCGCCGCGCTTCGCGCCTATTACGAATGGATGCCCGTGAGAGACCCCGAACCGGGCAAGCCCCGCGAAGCCTTGTTTCGCGAATATGAGTGGGGCGGACTATTGTCCCTCGCCGCGATCGAGACCCGTTTGATGGCGCGGTCGGAGCAACTTGAATATCGCGACATCGTCCCGACCCTGACGGATGATGACGCGATCGAGCGGTTCCGCAGAGAGATCGTCGGCGCCCCCTCAAGGGAGTTATTGGGGGCGGCCCAGACCGCCTTTCTGGAGCGGCATTTCCGTCAATCCGTCGCCAAGGGCACGACATGGCGCCTGGTGGCCAATCAAATTATTATGGCTCGCCTGATCGCCCCCAATGTTGCCGACCGGGTGAGCGAGGAGCAGATCGTTGAGTTCGAAAAAGAATGGGACCAGGTTCGGACCTTCGTTGAGTTCACGAAATTCGGTCTCCCCTTCAATCTCGATGCGTGGGACGGGTATCCGGCCGCGCGGGAGCGCTTCTACCGTATGGCGCAGGCCGCCGGCGCCCGGGACCTCATCGTCCTGACCGGGGACACCCACGAATTTTGGGGCAATGACCTCCTGACGGATACGGGGGAGGCTATGGGGGTTGAGCTGGGGACCAGCGGTGTGACCTCCCCCGGCTTTATGGCCCGTCTCGGCGACAAAGCCTTTGACTATTCACTCCTCATGCGTCGCGAAAACCGGGATATCCGGTATCATGACCCCTTGCACCACGGCTATCTTCGCCTGCACCTGACCCCTGACCGCGGGCATATCGATTATATGGCGGTGTCGACGATCCTCTCCCCCAACTATCAGGCGTTCCGTACCGCGCGTTTCGATTTGATAAGAGAGAACGGCACGGTGCGTTTCGGCAATCCCCAAGGTCTCGGCCTTAAGGAACGGATCGTCTACGGCTGAGCCGTCCGCTTCCGTTGCAATGCAGCACGGCCTTCCGCCAAATGCGGCGAGAATTGGGTGACAGCGGGATCCGAACACCGGTAAGTGGCCGGGAATGGTTAGACTCTTGCCCTTCGACCTCGGCGCCCGCTTTGGCCAACGCCCCGCCGCAACTGGTCCTCGACCGGCCAGCAATCTCGGTCGCATTGCCGCGGCCGCCTTTCTACTGACCGGGGTATCGGTCGGCGCGTTGCTGACAGCCGCGGTCACCGACCATCGGACGGCAGCGCGGGAGCGGGGCCTCAATCTCGGTCTTAGATCCCTTGCGTCCCTTGACGCCCTTGAGGAGGCGGCCCCGATCGCCTTTGGGCCCAACCGCCCGGTGAGTGAGCCGGTCGCAGACCTCCTCGCCTATAATGCCCCCAGCGGCGGGCTGATGATGATCGTCGACAGAAATCTTCGTCAGGTCTCCGCTTTCGGCGAGGTGGATGCCCCTTATTTTGCCTTAGACCGATTGGAGGCGTTGCCCCCGCAAGGGGATGTCGTCACCCTGATCGATGGGAATGGCGGACGATGGGCGGCAACCGCCCGAGCGCTGACCCCCGATCAGGTGTTGGTGGCCGCGCAGCCGGTGCCGCTGATCCCCTTTGCTCTCTGGGCCCCCTACCTTTCCGTCGGAGTTGGGATCGCAGGTCTCTGCTGGGCACTGATGGCGATGGCGATCCGCACACGTCATACCGAAGCGATTTCCGAGGGCGAGCGCCGTCATCTCCTGAGCCGGATTTTGGGCCCCGAACGCGCCGGAATCGGCATTTGGCGGCGGGAGAATACGGGCGTCGTATTGCCCGCCGCGACACGGGCCGCTCTCGGCTTCACACGCCAGAACGTCACTATGCCCACCGACGACCTGGAAGGATTTATCCACCAGGCCGATACGCCCGTCGCCCACCGTTTTTTCTTCGCCGACGATATCGGCGGCGGCGATTTGGTGCTCAGATGTCGGACGGTTGAAGGGACCTATGCCAGGGTGCTGTTCCGTACCACCTCGGATGCCGAAGGGATGGGCATTGCCGTCCCGCTGGGGGATTCCGGCTTGGCGGACCCGCAAGCGAGCCAGGAGGTCGACCGCCTGCGCGAGACTGTCGAGGCGCTCCCTCAGGCCTTCCTCTTATGGGATCAGAACGAACGCCTCCTTGCTTGGAACGCACCTTTTCTTTCCCTGTTCGGAATCGATAGAGGAGCGGTGGCGGAAGGTATCGACGCCGGTGCCCTGATGGCCCTGGCCTCAGCGGACCTATGCCCGTTGCTCGCCCATTTCACGCCGCCGACTGACGACGACCAAGCCGTCGAAGCCGTTTTCCCCAACGAACAATTCGTCCGGGTCGTCAGGACCAAAACCGTTGGCGGGGGCTGGGTCTGCGTCGCGCACGATGTCAGTGATGCGAAGATCGAAGCCGAGCAACGCGCACGGAACGAGCGGGAGCTTCAACACACCGTTGAGGTGCTGAAGAGAAATCGCGAAGACCTCAGGGAAGCTGTCCGGCGCTATGAGACTGAGAAGCTGAACGCCCAGGAAGCGAACCGGGCGAAGTCTGAATTCCTGGCCAATATGAGCCATGAATTGCGCACCCCCCTCAACGCTATCAATGGCTTTTCCGAACTGATGAAGGAAGAGCTCTTCGGCCCCTTGGGTCACAAAAAATATGTCGAGTACATCAAGGATATTCACGCAAGTGGCAGCCATCTCCTGAATTTGATCGACGACATTCTGGACCTTTCGAAACTCGAAGCAGGAAAACTCGACCTGGATCTTTGTCAGGTGGATCTCGATCGTCTGCTCAAGGAAAGTTTGCGTCTCGTCGAGATGCAGATGCGGGAAGCGTCTTTGGAGTTCCGCTCTCTGACCGACCATATCCCCTCGGTCTGGGCAGATCCCCGGGCGGTCAAGCAGGTGATCCTCAATGTCCTCTCGAATGCCCAGAAATTCACCCCCCAAGGGGGGGCGGTGACGGTCACCACCCTTGTCGATCTGACGACCGTCACCATCCTGATCGCCGATACAGGCATCGGTATGACACCGGAGCAATTAGAGAAACTCGGCCAGCCCTTTGAGCTGGCTGACGATCATTTCTCCCGCGCCAGCAGAGGGACGGGGCTTGGCCTTGCGCTGTCGAAGAGTTTGATGGAGGCGCAGAATGGTCTTCTGGCGGTGACCAGCGAACCACGCCGCGGCACAGTGGCAGCGATATGTCTACCGCGGGGGGCAGATAGCATGGTCAGCCTTCCCTCTCTTCTTGAGGGACGGGCCCGGATTTTGACCAGGCGACCGGCGCCGCAGGCCCGTTCTACCGCCACGGATCAATCGAGCGTCGCGTCATAAGGGCCGATAAGCTGGCTGAAGGCTGAGTAGACCGCCCGACGATGGACCGCCAACTGATCGTCGACGGAGCCGGCGAGCCAAAGGGGCTCAATACGACTTAGCCGCTGAAGAAATCCATCGGGGATTCGAGCCGGCGGCTCACTCCCCAACGTTGCCCGAGCATATTGCACAAACGAGTCATAGGCGAGATAGGCGCTGGCCAACGCGTCAGCCGTCTCGGCCTCAAGATGCCCCGCTTGCTTCACTTCTCGGAATATCTCATCTGCCCTTCGGGGAAGGCGCCCCAATGCAGATCCGTGAATTAATGAAATGCCCTGGGCCAAAAACTCAACATCTGTCAGCCCCCCCGCTAATCGCTTGACATCATAGGCGGTACGAGGCGCTTTTTCATTATACAATCGAACGCGCATTTCCCTTACGGCTTCGCAGACCGTCGCTCGATCCCGCTTTTTGACCAAATGCTGATCAATGACCGATGTGACATCCTCAGCAAGGGATGGATCTCCTGCAACGATGCGCGCCTTGGTGAGGGCCATCTCCTCCCATACCCAAGCGGTCTTGTCATAATAAGTCCGAAACGCATTAATGGAGACGGCCGCCGGCCCGGCCCCCCCCGATGGCCGCAATTGCATATCGATCTTATAGAGGTCCCCTTGGGCGGTTGGCACCGAGAGAGCGGTAACGATACGCCTGACCAAGCGTGTAAAGAGCACCTCATCTTCAGCCTTTTGTTCCGTCAGCCGATAAACGAATACGAGGTCGAGATCGGAACCAAGGGTCAAGCGCTCAAGCCCGAGGCGTCCAAACCCCAGCACCGCCAACTGCCCATCGGGCAATTTCCCCTCTTCTGCGGCCATCTTGGTGACAGCATCGACGCAATAGTCGATGGCCCGATCTGCCGTCGCGCTCAGCGCCCCCCCGATCGTCTCGGCGCCCATCTGGCCGAGGATCAACCCCGCCGCCGCGCGGACGCGATGCTCACCGACAATACGCCGGGTTTCGTCCAACTTTTCCTCAAAGCTCCATTCCGTCGCCTCGGGAAAATCTGGGGGACTGACATCCACCCCCTCCAGCAATCCTTCCACAAGGGCCGGACGAGAGGCGAGCTTTTTTGATAGGGCGGGAGCTGAGTAACAAAGCAGGATAAGCTCGTCCAACACCTGCGGATAGGTTGTAAAAAGGGCAAGAGTTTGCACACCTTCCGGCAAAGCGGTCAGGAAATCGTCCAAGGCCGCAAAGGCGATATCTGGCTCCTCACCGGCGCCAAGGCGCAAGAGAATGCGGGGGACCAGAGCCGTAAGCAGCTCACGCGCCCGAACCGACCGTGCCGCGCGAATCTCTCCCCGGTGCCAACGGCGTATGCGCTCGGTGACAAATTCGGGGGACGCAAACCCCATACTCCGCAAAGTGGTTAGCGTACGCGGATCATCGTCAACGCCCGTAAAGACGAGATTTCCATCTACCTTGCCGTCGTCATTCGGCACATGGAATAGATCGGCATAGGTATCGTGAACGAAAACGAGATGGGTCGTGAGCGTCGAGAGAAAGTCGTCGCGCCCCGCAAAACCACTAAGAGCCGCGATAACGTCCAACTCCGCTGGCTCCGTCGGCAGATCCTGTGTCTGCTGATCTTCCCTTAGCTGAAGGCAGTGCTCGACACGCCGCAAAAAATCGTACGCCGCGGTCATTCCGGCACAGGTTTCGTCATCGACATAGCCTGCCGCGGTCAATTGCCGAAGCCCATCAATTGTGCGGAGGGAGCGAAGCGTTGGGTCCCGCCCCCCGAGCAAGAGTTGCTGAGTTTGAACAAAGAACTCGATTTCCCGAATGCCCCCGGGCCCGAGTTTGACATTCGCCCCCGCAGCTTCGAGGTCGGGTCGCCCCCTCTCGGCATGGATTTGCGCTTTGACGGCGTAAATATCGGCGACGGCGCCGAAATCTAGCGTTCTGCGCCAGACAAAGGCCCCGATCATCTCCATGAATTCGGCGGCGACCTCCCGGTCTCCGGCACAGGGGCGCGCCTTGATGAAAGCCGCGCGCTCCCAATTCTGTCCGTAGATCTCATAATATTGCGCGGCAGCACTGAGGGAGACGGCGATAGGGGTCGCGCTAGGATTGGGGCGAAGGCGCAAATCAGTCCGAAAGACAAAACCGTCCGAGGTTTGATCTTCTAGGATGTCGACGACCTGTTGGACGACGCGCATGGCGACGCCCTTTGCGTCAAAACGACTGCCCTCTGCGACGGGGATAAGATCGGGGTCGTAGATGGCCACGAGGTCAATATCGCTGGAATAATTAAGCTCGCCTGCGCCGTGTTTGCCCATCGCCAAAAAGGTCAGGCCCGCCCTTGGGCGCGACGGGTCGAGGCCAACGCCGCGCAGCGTGTTCACCACCTCCCACGCCGTGGCAAGGGCACAAGAGACGACCCAATCCGCAAAGCGGCTCAAGGCGCCCGTGACGTCGTTAAGGGAAAAGATCCCGGCCAAATCGGCCAGGGCAATGGCGACGATGACATCGGTCCGTTGTCGCCTCAAACAAGCCTTTGCCGTCTCTTTCTCGGTGCCAGGATCTTCTGCATAAAGCGCAGCGAACCCGTCGCCATGATCAGCGCGGAGGATACGATCAAGACGCTCCTTGTCACGGGTGAGAGCCCGCCCAAGAAACGGAGAAAGGTGACCAAGTCCAGAGAGAAAACGCGCACGAGTATCGTCGCCCTGCCCAAAAGCGGCGATCGCGCCCCCGCCCGACGCTGCAAGGGCCTCGGCGAAGGCTTTGCCGAACACGCCGGTCACAAAAGACCGGTCAGCCGGATTACTTGATCCCGGCGGCCGCCTTCAAATTGGATGAGGGCCGGAACCGCAAAGATTTCGATGCCTTGATCTTGATCTCTTCGCCGGTCCGAGGATTGCGCCCCTTGCGTGCCGGGCGCTTGGTGATCGTAAACGTCCCAAACGTCCCAATCGTATACTTGCCGTCTTTTTTGGCTCGCTTGAGACCTGCTTCGATCTCTCCAAAGACAAGTTCGACCATTCGTTTGGCTTCGGCATTGGACATGTCGCCGGCTGCGGCAACATTGCTGATGAATTCGGCTTTGCTCATTTTCTTTTCCCTCCGCCCACGCGATCGTTCGATAACAATGCGCTTCGTTGCGATAAGGAAGTGATTGGGGCATAGGAGCAAGACCTAATTGTTTGGGGTATCCATTTTTTTTAGCTGTAGACTAGCATTACGCGAAGCATTGATCCCCAATGTGCTTTTTGAGGGCTTTGGCGGCGGGGGAAACGCCAAGCGGACCGCCAGTCCGTAGTCGCGATCCGTCGCGAGGGCACGCCCGTCGCGACTGTGCATCAATCCACGGCCTACCGAGATACTGGCATTATGACGTCGCGCGATGGCCGCGACGAGGGAAAGCCCAAGCCCATTGCCGGTGGTAGAGCGGCTTTGCTCAAGACGAACAAAGCGCTGCAAAATCCGTTCACGATCTGATTCCGACACGCCGGGGCCATTGTCCATGACCGACAAGAGCGCCCCGCCCCCGACCTTTGGCGAGACGGTCAGCTCGATCGTGGGGGTCAGGTCAGGTCGGTCCGGATGACGGGCATATTTGAATGCATTGTCGAGGAGATTCGCGATAGCCTGACTGATCAATTCTCGCGTACCGCGGATAAGCGGCGTCGGGTTGATATTGCCGACCAATATGAACCCTTCTTCGCTGGCGGCGGGTTCGTAGAGATCCAACATCTCCTCCGCCACCGCCTTCAAATCCACCAATGTCGTGGTACCGCCGCTCTCCCCCGCCTCAATCCGCGTGATCGACAGGAGCGCGTTGAAGGTGGCCAAGAGCCGCTCCACATCCACCGCCGTCTGTTCCAGGACCTCCTGGGTATTTGGGTCCGATTCCTGCAGCACGCGATCAAGGCGCGCCTTGATCCGTGTCAGGGGCGAGCGAAGATCGTGGGCGATATTGTCCGAGACCTGACGCATGCCGGTCATCAGGCGTTCGATCTGGTTCAACATCGCATTGATGTTATCCGACAGAGTATCGAACTCGTCGTTGGATCCCGTCAGCGCGATCCGCTTCGAGAGATCGCCATCCCGAATGGCCCGCACGGTTTGGCCGATGCGCTCGACCCGCCGCAGGATAAAGCTCGTAAAGGCAAGACCGAGGAGAATAGCGAGGATTGGCGCCACCAGAAGCACCCGCAGCGCGATCTTTTGAGCCGCGGCCGTTATTTGATCGATCTCGCTGATGTCGCGGGCGGTGAAAACGGTGAGGGGCACATTCTCCCCGTCATAGCGCGTATAGATGTACTCTCGCCGCCGGCCGACGGCGGGGCGATCGACCCCGACCACCTCCCCACTGGCTTTATTCACCGTGTTCGACGTATAGGTGAATCTGAACATCCCTTCCGCCGTAAGTCCTTCGGCGGGAAGAGTGCGAAAGTCCGTGGTCAAGACCTGGTGGTCCTCGCCGATAAAAACCGCATAGAGCGCGTCTCGCCTGATCAGCTGTAGGCGGGCGACTTCGTTCGCCAGAACCGAGGGGTTGTTCGGATCCGTCCGTGCCCGAAGCTCATCAAGATAAGCGAATTCGGCGATCATCTCCCGGTCGATACGGCGCATCGTGGTGTCCAGGATGGATTTGAAGACGACAAACCCGATCCCCGTCACGGCGACGAGAAAGATCACAAAGAATAAGAGGGTATAGCGAAAGGCACTGGCATTGATCAGCCGAAAGACGAGGCCTTTCCGACTTAACAACCGTCCCCTCGCCTCTTCCTTGGCCATAGCGCCCCTGTGCCGTCCCCCGAAGGACGGGGGTAATATGCGACCTAGAGCCGTTTCAGATCACGCTGTATCGTGAGACGTCTTTAGGTCTTTATTGTATCGCCTTATCTTCACGGGAACCGGTGCCCAGTTCGCTTGAAAATGCTCTAGTCTTCGTCGGTCAGTGTATAGCCCGCCCCCCGCACGGTTTTCAGGAGCGGCTTGTCGAAGTCGCGATCGATTTTCGAGCGCAATCGAGAGATATGCACATCGATGACGTTCGTCTGGGGGTCGAAGTGATATTCCCAGACATTTTCAAGCAACATCGTACGGGTCACGACCTGGTCGGAATGCCGGATGAGATATTCGAGTAATCTGAATTCTCGCGGCTGAAGGTCGACTTTCTTTCCCGCCCGTCGGACCGTTCGGGTCAGGACATCCATTTCAAGATCACCCACCGTAAAGGTGGTTTGAATATTCGTCGGCCCCCGGCGTCGGCCCAAGGCTTCGACCCGAGCAATGAGTTCGGAGAACGCATAGGGCTTAACGAGATAATCGTCCCCCCCCGCCTTCAATCCCGCAACCCGGTCATCGACCTCTCCGAGAGCGGACAGAAACAAGGCCGGTGTCTGATCCCCCGCGGATCGACGCATTTCAAGCATGGTGAGCCCATCAATACCGGGCAGCATACGGTCGATCACATAGGCATCGTATCCGCCACTCTCGGCCATGTTTTTCCCGGTATCACCATCCAAGGCATGGTCGACCGCATGTCCCGCTTCGCGCAATCCCTTGATCAAGAATTTCGCCGCGTCGGCATCGTCCTCGACAACCAATATCTTCATAACATTCTCCCAACGGAGGGGTCCCTTAGGGGACGCCCGCCGCTCCTTAGCTCTGTCCCTCGACCGGCATGGCGAGGAAGAAGGCCCCTTGACGAGGGGTCTGTACCCGGACGAGCAGCGCTTCCTTGCCGCGTTGTTTGGCGGCCTTCACGGCTTTGACCAAATCCTCAGGCTGCGTGATCGTTTCGTTGTCAGCCCGGCTGACCACCATGCCTTCGCGGAAACCAGCCTCGGCCGATTCCGAATTGCGATCGACTTTGGCGATCAGGACACCGGTCGTGTCCTCGTCAAAGCCATAGCGCTCCCGAAGACTGGTCGTGAGACTTGAGAGGGTGAGGCCAAGACCAAGCTCGGTTTCTGTCGGCGCGGCACTGCTGTTTTCGCGCTCGCCTTCATCGGCGCCCCCCGCGGCCCGCGCTTCGGTCGGATCCCGCCGATCGAGTGTCACCGTAAGCGTCCGTTCCCGTCCGCCGCGGATCACCTTGGCCTTATAGGATTTCCCCGGCTCAAATCCCCCCACAACGCGGGTCAGCCCGGTGGCGCTGTCAATAGATTTGCCGCCGAATTCGAGGACAACGTCGCCTTCTTCAAATCCGGCTTTTTCCGCAGGGGAGTCCGGTTGAACCGACTGAACGATGGCCCCCACCGGCGAGTCGAGGCCCACCGCCGCGGCGAGGCGATCATCGACATCGCCGATCCCAACGCCGAGCCATCCTCGCGTCACCGCGCCGTTATCGATGATCTGACGCACGACATCGGCCGCCAGCTCCGCCGGGACGGCCAGACCGATGCCGACATTGCCGCCGGTGGGCGAGATAATGGCGGTGTTCACCCCCACCACATTCCCCCTGAGGTCGAAGGTCGGCCCCCCGGAATTGCCGCGATTGATCGACGCATCGATCTGAATGAATCCACTATAAGGGTTTCGTGCGCCCCCATCGCGGTCCATGGCGGAAACGATCCCTGACGTGACCGACCCTCCAAGCCCAAAGGGGTTCCCCACGGCAAGAACGTAATCGCCCACGCGCAGATCGGACTCTTCGGAAAATTGGACATAGCGTTGATCCGGAGACGGATCGACCTTGAGCACGGCAAGATCCGACCACGGATCCATTCCCACCAGTTCAGCGGTCAATTCATCGCCATTGTTCAGGACCACAGTGATCTCATCGGCCCCGTCAATAACGTGATTATTGGTGACGATATGTCCGCGATCATTGATGAAGAACCCCGACCCCTGGCCAAGGGAGCGGCGGGTCGTTTCGCCCTCTTCCTCTTCCATCTCGGGCATGAACTCTCGGAAGCTCGGCGGCAGCATGCGCTCAAGTTCGGGAGGAATGCCCATCCGCGCACTGACCGGCACATCTGCCTCGGTTCTGATGCTAACCACCGCTGGGCTGACCTCTTCGACGAGATCGGCGAAGGATAATTGCTGAATGAAGCCGGGGTCGGGAGCCATGAGCTGGGGACGGGCCTCCTTCGGCCCCTCCTGCGCCAACAGCGTACCCCCCGCCGCAATCCCAAGGGCAAAGCCTGCAACGCCAGCCACTAAGGAGCGTCTGAAATTCGCCGAATTCATTATGGAGATCCTCTCGAACATCATGTCTTCCTTCTAAATGGGCAGCCTGACCTAACGCGTTGGTGACGAGGGGCTTAAACTTACGTAAGTCAGCAAGCTCTCCTCCCACCCTTCCGGCGCCGTGCGAGGCGCCCACCGGCGCCGAGAAACCGGCCCCTCGGGCTCAATCGGCGGCCCCGAAGAGATCCTCCCGCGGTTGGTCATCTCCCTCTTTCCAAGCTTCCACGAAAGACTTGAGCGCTTCATTCGGTTCCTCGGGCAGGACGATGCTCGTCTTGGCATAGAGATCCCCGATGGTCCCTGTCTTGGGATTCTTCATCCCCTTTTCGCGAAGCCGGAAAGACACGCCCGAGCTCGTATTTGCGGGCAACCGGATCATAACGGTGCCCCGCAGGGTCGGCAGTTCGATCTTCCCGCCCATCACCGCCTCTTTCAGCGTGATCGGCAGCTCCATCGTCACATCGTCCCCCTTGAGGGAGTAGACTGGATGCGGCCGCACGCTCACCTCGACGAGGACGTCCCCGGCCGGGCCGCCATTGGCGCCGGGCTTGCCTTTCCCGCGCAGCCGTAAGGTTTGCCCATCGCGGAGGCCTTCGGGGATCCCCACATCGAGGCTCTGCCCCCCCTGGAGCACCACCCGCTTGGTCGTGCCCCGCGCCGCCTCAAGGAAATCAACGGTCAGACGATAGCGAATGTCGGCGCCGCGACTGGGCGATCCCTGTCGTGCCCTTCCTTGGGCGCTCCGGCCGAAAATGTCCGAGAAAATATCGCTGATATCGTCAAAGCCCCCCGGCGGCGGCTGACGGGTTGAGGGGCCGCTGCCCTTAAAGGGGCCACTCTGGCCCCGGGGCCGCGCGCCATAGGCGGCGCCTGGATTGACGCGCACCCGCTCATTCCCATCCGCATCGATTTCGCCCCGATCGAACCGGCGACGCTTTTCGGTGTCGCCCAGGATGTCGAAGGCCGCATTCACCGCTTTGAAACGATCCTCTGCGGCGGCGTTCCCTTGATTCTTGTCAGGGTGAAACTGTTTGGCCAGCCGCCGATAGGCGCTGCGAATGTCGTCAGCGGTGGCCTGACGGCTGACCCCGAGAACTGTGTAAGGGTTCTGTGACAAAAAGAGGGCGCTCCATAGGGGATGACGCGCCGTTATCTTCCCTTCCGCCACCAAATTTCAAGGCGCTTCGCTCAAGAGAGATGGAGAACCGCGGCGCGACCTTCTCCAAAGGTCTCAGACCATTGCGTGACTTCAAGGCGTTTCAGCCCAGCAGAGGGGATCAGGGCGGTGGGGGATGTGACCTCTTGCGTGACGATTTCACTGTCATCCTCGGCATAGCCGCGCAGGATATAAGCCTCGCGCCCTTCGCCCAAGGGAATTTCGCGATCAAAGCGATCCCCCCCAATGCGGCTGCGCCGTATCCAGCTCACACGCAAATGGTTCTGCCCCTCCGCCCTTGCGCGCAAGTGACACGGCGAAAAAGGCCGCGCGCCAGCACCGACCACCGGCACAGTGGTCGTCACGAAGGGATAGTCCCCGGGCGTCGCGCCGGTGGGGCCGGCCTGAAAGACGCGGCTTTCCCCCCAAATATCGGGCGAGAGGGGGACGGCCTTGGGACTGGCGGGGAGAAAGATCACCCGAGCCCCGGCCGGCGCCCCGAGAGCCGCCTCAGCCTCAGTCCCCCTTAAGCCGCGGAGCAGGGTTGTGAGCTGCCAATCGCCATTGGGGAGGAGAATCGCATCTTGCCAGACGAGGAGCTCCCACCGGCCCGACCCGGCATCGATGGCGGTGAGGGTAGCCCCCGACAACGCCGCCTCTTCGGTGACCGACGCCAGACTGCCGAGGGGAAGGGTCAGGGTGACCGCCGCGGCGCGATCCCATCGATAGAGAGGACCTGGGCCCAGGGGCGCGGTGAGGCGTCCAAGGCGCGCAGGGGAGGAAAGGGAGAAAGCGAGCGGGGCGTCCGCCGCCGCCCCCGCATGAACCGCCACCGATCCGGGCCAGGGATCGGCCGCGGCAAAGGCGTAGAGAACCGCCTCATCCCGGCCGGTGGGAAGGAGGGGCAGATCGGCAAACGCCACCGCCGGCGCCCCCGCGGGGGGGGCCATGTCCGCCGAGCGACCGCGCAAAGCCCCGTGGATGCCCTGGAAACTGCCCTCGGCAATCGTCACCCCCTCCACCTGACGAACGGGACCATCAAGGATCTCCGTCAGACGAAGCCGCCAGATCCGGTCGCCATCGACGAGTTCAAGGCAATCGGCGGGCTCTATCTCCAGCCGATGGGCCGGCAGGGCAAAGCGGATCTGGACGGTTGCGGCCTGCGCCTCAGCCAACAGGGAGGCCGCCCGCCCCTCCGCCTCCCCCTGCTCGAGGACGAGCGCAGTTTCGCGAAAAGCCGTCACTGCCCCTTGCCGGTGCGGATCGCTGATCGCCACCTCCGCTGAGCCATAGGAGGCAAGGCTGTCCGTGAAGGTGAGGCGCAAACGGCCGGGGACCTCCTCCGCCGGCAGACGTTCAATCGTGATGGGTGGCTCATCGCCCACCACCGCCAACTCCTCCAGCCCAAGGGTGAGCGCCGGACGGCCGGCGCGCGGCCGCATCACCAAAAGCGCGCCGCGCTCCACCATATCGATTTGATAGATATCGAGGAGAGCGCCCAAGGCCTCTCTCACCCGCATCGGCCCCGGCAGCAAAAACCCCGTCACGAGTTGATCGACCGCTGAGACATCGACGGCACCGATCCCCGCCTCCGACGTGAGCGCCTTGATCAGCGCGCCAAGGGGCACCTTGCCCGCCCGACCTGTCAGCCAATGTCCGGTGGTCCAATTCTCTCCATCCGCCCACAGATCGCGACGCAGGGGAAAGGCCGGGAAGGGCCGGGCATCCCAGCTATAGGCGAAGATCCCCTCTCGTGGGATCATCGCCCCGCCATAATGCGCCGAGATCGGATTGTTTTGCGGGTCGCCCCAATAGCACAAATGCGCCTCAAGAAAGCGTCGTTGGACCCGGTCGTCACGGGCACCGGAGGAGAAATAGGGGCGACCGCTCTCCACCGATTTCGGATCGAAGAACACATTCGGCTGGTTGCTTCCGCGATCCACGGCGCCACATCCAAGCTCCGCAAACCAGATCGGCTTCGATTGAGGCTGCCAAGGGGTCGGGGTCGCCGCTCGCGCGCCGCCGGGCCGCGCATGGTGCGGCTCAGACCACCAGGATCGCAAATCCTTCACACGGAAGATCCAATCCTCCCCATGGGCCGTATCAAGAATCGGTGTCCGATCCTGCGCCCCTCGCGCCGCCGCATCGGCGTAATACCAGTCATATCCCTCTCCGCCCGCGATCCCGGCGGCGAGATAATCCGGGTCCGTTGGTCCATCGAACAGCGCCGCATCCGCATGCTGGCGTCCATCCCGCCAATCGGTGAGCGGCATATAATTATCGATCGCCACCAGATCGACCGCCTCGTCCGCCCAGAACGAATCGAGGGGAAAGAGCACGTCACCGCTGCCATCGTCGGGATGGTAGGCGCCATATTCGGTCCAGTCCGCGGCGTAGGAGAGCTGCACGTCGGGTCCGAGGATTTGTCGCACGGCCGCCGCCAATTGACGTAGCCGATCGACCGCGGGATGCGCACCCGTGTCGTCCCGCAAGCGCGTGAGCCCCCGCAGTTCAGACCCCAACAGAAAGACATCGACCCCGCCTGCGGCGACGCAAAGATGCGCATAGTGAAGGATCATCGAGTCATAGCGGTCGAAAAACGCCTCCACCGCCTGACGGGCGGCGGCCGTGCCATCGTCATTTGGATGATCCGCCGTCACCCTCCCCCGCCAGGGAAAAGCTGCCTGCTCCTCCCCTCCCCATGGATCGGGCAAGCCGTTCCCCGGCGGCACGTCCATCAAGACAAAGGGGCTGAACACCACCGACAATTGCCGGGACCTGAGATCAGAAATCAGTGCACGAACGCTTTTATCCGAGGGCGTTCCCCCATAGGCCGGTCGGTCGTCAATGCGGCTGACCTCCCGCGCTGTGGCACGATTTTCACCCGCGACTGACCATCCCTCTGGCCGCAGGGTGCGGGCACGATCCTCAATCCGTGGCGCAATCGTCGTCTGCCCCGCCCGCAAATCATCGCCGAACCATGAGACGAACACGGAAACGGCCTTCAGATTAGGAAAAGTCGCCGCAAGATGGTCAAGGGACGCCGTCGCATTCGGAAGGCCAAGTCCATTGGTCACGTTCTCCGCCTTGGCAACCCCTTCGGCCTCCTCGGTATAGACCGGGGACGGATCGTACACGGTCTCCCCTGCCCCGGGAATGAGCGTAATCGCTTCGAGGGCTAGTTCGAGGCTATAGGGATCATCGGTCGGGCATTGCCGCTCGACCTCAAAATTAAACTGCGGGATCCGATTGCCGAACCGCCCCAGGGGCAGATTTTCGAACACCACATAGGCAATGCCCCGATAGGCCGGTGCCCTGTCGCTCCCCTCGACGGTTTCGATCAGCGGGTCGGGGTCTTGCGTCTCCGTGCCATGGTGGACACGCACGTCGATCCCCTCAAGGCTGATCAGTTCTCCATCCGCCCAGATCCGCGCGATCCGGGTGATCGGTCCTTCGCAGAGCGCGATGGCCAGGGACACGGTGTAGAGATATGTCACATGCCGGGTCTCGACACTGCGCGAAAGGCCCTTACCGCCGCTGGAGCTTTCGGTAACCTCCGTGCGTTCCTCGAACGGGGTGGCCCAGATCACCGCCCCCCCGATCCGCTGGCGGCCAAAAAGCCGAGGAATACCCCGCCCTTCCGATGCTGTTTGTAAACGGATTTCTTCCCGCCGCGGTCCTTCGCTCTGCCGGCTGACGGGTCCGAAAAGGAGATTCTGGCCGGCGGTGAACACCTGGCCGGCGGCATAGGCGGTGGCCCCATCGATCAGGCCTGGCGTCAACCGCCGCGCCCCTTCGATCAGTAATGAACCGGCGGTCGAAAGCGTCGTTCCCATCACCCCTCCGTCAACGGAAAACGAAAGACCCCCGCCAGGCGCGCCTGCCAATATCGGCCGAAACGCGACAGGGTAACGGCGCGATTTTGGTAGGCGTGGACGAACCCCCCCCCCTCAACCATGATCCCGCAATGGGTGATCGGCCCCTGTCGTGCGAGACGAAAGAGCAGCACCCGGCCCGGCGGCGGCGGATCCTGAGGCCCCGTTTCGCGCTCCAGCCACCGCGCGGCAGCCTCACCGAGCGCCCCGGCGTCGCCCCCTCTTGCCCAACCAGGCGCATAAGGAGGAAGTGCCTGAGGCTCCTCGCCCACCACCTCACGCCATACGCCGCGAATGACGCCAAGACAGTCCGCCCCATGCCCGAGACAGCTCGCTTGATGGCGGTAAGGCGTCCCCAGCCAGCGCCGAGCCGCATTGGCGATATGGACGTCATCAAGGGCCCTCATGTCACATTCTCCGCTGGCTGAGCCGCTTTCAGGAGGATGTCGGTCCCCGGCATGTGTGGAAATCCACGAAAATTCGCCTGGTTGGCATATCGCTCACGGCAGGTCGAAAAATGCTTGTCGCACCCTTTGACGACAGCGAGCCCCGTTCCCGGAAGAAGACTGTCGGGAAAAGGCTCCCAGAGGGAGAGGCTGACCTCGTCCCCCACCGCCCCGGCGACGCGGATTGATCGGCTGAGACCCGCCAAGGGACCATCCGTCACCTCAACGCTGCCCATTGCATAATGCGATGGATCATCCATCAGCCCGCTAACAATCAGCTCTTCTTCCGTCCCCATCGTGACCGCCGCGAGCTGTTTAAGGGGGGCGGCGGCGATATCGAGACCACAGCGCGCATCGCCAAAGCGGGCATCGCACACCCGGCCAAAGCGCCGCCCCGTGACCTGCCCGAGGGCATCTTTGAGACTGAGAAACTCAGCTCTCCACCCCTCGCCATGGCGCGTGACCGTCCCCAGCCGTCCCTGACGGAGTAATATTCTGGCATCAGGGCTCTCCCAATCGACCCGCCAGATTTCGAGGCGAGCATAGTCGAGGCGGCCGTGGTCGATTGCGTTTCGGTCAATGCCGGAGAGGGAAAGAAGCGCAAGGATCTCACTATCGTCCCCCCGCAGATCGTCGCTGACGGAAAGCGCACGCCCCTCGGCCCCATGTCCCGGGGCGTGCACCACCCCTTCAAAAGCGATGGATTTATCGTGGTCCGTCATCCCGATACGCGTCTCATCGCGCAGGATCAGCTGCCAGCACGTACAAAGGCTTGACACTGTTCGGGCGAAGCGCGCGGCGGTGACGTCATCAATCGGTCGCATCAGCGCGCGACCTCCACGAGACCGATCTCCGGACCTTCTCCCCCGCCAGCATGACGCTCAACCACCAACCGATCGCTTTCAAATCGGACCGGTACGTCAAATTCGAATCCCGCCGTCACGGTGCTGCCGATGGCCGGCGGCTGGGCGAGGACCACCTGGTTCTCAAGATCATCGTAAGTGAACTGACCAGCGGTCAGGACGACCCCGTCGACGGCGACACCGATCGTTTCGACGACGGGGAGAATATTCGTTCGTGGCGGGAGCGACGGAGCCACCTGAACGCTCACACCGAAGCGGCTTGTCACCCCATCGCCGGTCCCGATCTCCTGATCCGTCGGAGACACAGCTTCCCCCGGACCGCTTGAATGGTCAAAGGGGTCTTTGAACCGGAACGCAAAGCGCCGCCCCTGCCGCGCCTCGAAAAACGCGATGAGCTCACGGACCCGTCCGACGGCGCGTGGACCGAGTGAGACCAAGAAGCGACGACGCGCCCCCTGCCATCGTGCATTACGCACCTCTTGGCCATTAGAGAGGGCGGTGATGTCTGTCATAAATTCCGGGCCGCCGGCCGATCCAAAGGCGAGATCTGTCGGGAACTGAACATCGTGGAAGCCGTCAATCACGCCGCCCTCCTTGGGTCAGGAGGCGACCAACCTGCCGCGCGATTTGGCGAGAGGACCTGCGCAGCGGGTCGGCAGCCGGCCCGGCACCATCCCCTGAAATCGAGATTGACAGGGAGAGTGACGAAGGCGGCGTCGCAATTCGTCCAGCGCCCGGCGGCACGAACAGCTCAGGTCCCCGTTCGCCCACAAGATAGGTGGCCGTCGGGTCGACGGCCCCTCCCTCTGCGCGACCGCCGCCGAATGCCCTGCCAGCCAACCCTTCGAGGGGCCCCTGCACCAACCGCTCTGCCGCAAGACGAGAAAGGTCGCGAAGCACATCCTCAACCATAGAGCGTATGCTGAGTTGTCCTTGACGGGCGGCATCGCTCAGCCCCTCACCGATCGTATCGCCCAGTTCGGCAAAGGCCGCTTGCATCACTTCGGTCAATGGCAAGACGTCCTCCTCCACCAATCTCTGGAAGCTTTCGCCGAACTGCGACAAGGCCGCGTCATCGAGGCCTGGAACCCGGGGGTCGGTCTCACTCATTTCTCACTCCCTCCGATGACTGTCGATCAGCCTGTTCAAGCCATCTCGGCTCATCGTTGTTGCGTCGCCCGACCTTTGCCAGAAGGTCAACAAAGCCGCCCAATGATCGAGACGCATTGACCATAATTCCGATAACGGACGAGATGTCGCCCCGAGCCAAAGCGCTATCCAGCCACCCCAGCGAGTCGCGTTTGCGTCGACTTTCCCGGCAGCGGCCCTCCAAGGCCATCGCGGAAAAGGGCGGCGATCGCCGCGAGCACTTCCCGCAGATTGACCCCCTCCCCTTCGAGACGATCAAAGGCGTCCTCGTCCCCGGCCGCGCGCATCAAGGCTTTGAGGATCACAAGGAGTTGACCGGCGGAGGGGTTCGCCAACTTCACAGCCAGCTCAGACAGGCTTGGGGCGCCGAGAGCATCCTCAATTTCGGCCAGCGCGCCGAGGGTGAGGGACAAGCCAACCTGCCGTTCACCGATCCTTATCGTTGCTGTACTGCCCATTATGCACTCCCCGTGAATTGAACTTCTCCCGCCGAGGCAAAGGAGAGTGAGACCGTCGCCTCGCCTTTATAGGTTCCCGAATAATCGATCGTCGTCACCATGAAGGGGCCCACGAAATGGCCAAAGGAAGGGAGCGACAATCGCATCTCGTCAACCTGGGCCGAAAGGAGACTGTTTTGGGCCCTTGCCGCGGCTTGATCGTCGATGAACAAACCGTTTCCACTGACGCTCATCCGTCTGATCCCGGCTTCCGGCATCAAAGCCCGCCACCCGGCGCTTTCCGCATGGGTGACATCGACCGTATCTGTACTGAGTGAAAAGGTTTTGGCTCGCATCCCGCCAAGGATCTCGAAGCCACCCTGGCCGTCGCTGATCTCGATCAAAATATCTTTTCCGGGAACCGGGGTCATAACATAGCTCCTTAGGCGACAGATGTGACGATGCGATAGCGACTGACCGCTTGATATGTATCGCCATCCGGCCGCCGAAACAGATCGGCAAAAACGAAACGTGAGCTGACGACGCGATATCCTTCGATGGGGAAGGTACGGTCGTGCAAAGCGGTGTGAAGGTGATCCGTTAGGAGACGGACTTCCTTGCGTCCTCCCCAACGCGAAAAGGCATTGATCCGGACATCGTGAACCATCCCCTTCACATCCCCGTCGAGGGGGGAGATACGGCTCTCCCCCAATGTGAGAAGCGGGAATACAGCGTCGTCCGGGACGCGGTCATAGAGCCGCGACGGGGTCCCCAACAGGGTCGCCAAGTCTAGATCAGCTGACAAATGCGCCCTCAAGCCGACTTGCAAACTCCACGCAGCGGGAAGGGTCATGACGCTCTCTCCTGGGCGATGAGTGTGAGGAACCGGCGATCCCGGTCGGGACGCAAATCCACAATATCGAAGTCAAGAGCCCGAAAATGTAGACGACAGGACAAGGTCACCTCGGATCGATATCGTATCGTCACTTCACGGCGCAAAACCTGACGACGACGATCGGCAAACCGGATCGTTCGGGCCGGAAGCGATGTAATCGCCGCGGCAATCCCCCCCGTTTCGGAGAATGATGGTGCGGTTCCCCCACCGCCGTCCGGCACCGGTGCCGGCGTGAGCAGGACAATTTCTTCCTTGAGCTGACCGATCACAGGGACATTTCCCGATAGCTGGCGGTGAGGGCGTCGACGGCAATCGGCACCGGCACATACCGGTCACGGCTAAACAGCTCGCGCTCTTCGTAATAGTGGGCGGTCAGTAGATAGAGCGCCCTTAGAATATCGGCATCGATCTCAGTCGCCGCCGCCACCCCACTGACAAAGCTGACCTCAAGTCTCGCCGCGGCCGTGTCGACCCAGGTCAGTCGCCCCTGGCGACCGGTTGTGACCTGGTAGCTTTCGGTCGAGGCGTCGCTGGTCATCCCGTCTGGCGCGATCAGCCGAACGGACGTGACGGACGAAAGAGGAAAGGGACGTAGGCGAATTGATGCCTGCGGCGTGATGTCTACGCGGCCTTGCCAGGTTTGCGTCAGGAAGGCGAAACCAAGGCGGCGTTCAAGATATGTTCGCGCCGTGCGGTGCATCTCCGTCAGCAGATCGTCATCCCGATCGTGATCGATGCGCAGGACGGACTTGATATCATTGAGAGCCAAAGGCTCAACGCTGGGGGGAGTGACGAGCTCGAACATAGGACACCTTCCTCAAGGAGGCCGCCGGATAGGCACCGGCGGCCCTGATCGTTAGGCGGACATTTGCAGAAGTTTGAGGGCTGCATAATCCTGAATGCCGCCGCCGACCCGCTTTGTCGTATAGAACAGAACATAGGGTTTGGCGGAGTACGGATCGCGCAAGACCCCGACGCCCGCACGGTCGACGATCAGATAGCCGCGCTGGAAATCACCAAAGGCGATTGGCGTCTCGCCATTCGCCACGTCGGGCATATGTTCGGACTCGGTAATGGAAAAGCCAAGCAGCGATGCCGTTTGGCCGCCAAGGCCGGGACTCCAGAGATAATTCCCTTCCGTATCCTTCAGCTTTCGGATCGAAGCCAGTGTCGACCGGTTCATCATGAACCGACCGTTTTGGCGATAAGCCTGGGGCAGCGTATAAATGAGATCGATCAGGTCGTCCGCGTCGATCGTGGCACCGGACGAGGGTGTGGTCCCCAATTCATCCGCTGCCCGCGTATCATCCGGGGCCGTGCTATAATCGAGAATGCCGCGGGGCTTGTTGACCCCGTCACCGCTGACAAAGGCCGCACTTTCCTGCGCGGCGAACTCTGCCTGGATCTCTTCGGCCAACCAGGCCGAGAGATCCACCACGGTGTCGTCAAGCAATGCCTGGGTCGCGGCCGGCATCGCGTAGAGCTCCATGGCGGGGAAATCGATGGCAACCAAGGTCGGGGTCGTGGTCTCCGGCCGGGCAGCGGTCTCACCGACCCACCCCGCCCCAATCGGGGTCAGCGGCACAGGCTTTCGGAACACATTCGCGCTGATCCGGCGGACCGTCGCCAATTGGCGCATGGGGGACGCATCCCTCAATTTGAGGTCAATCACGTCCGAGGTTTCCTGAGGGCTGAGCACGGCGCCATCGCCGCTCCCCCCGGCCAGTGATTTCAACTCTGTTGGGATAGCATTCCCTGCACGGATATAAGCGTCAAAAGCCTGCTTCTCCTCTGACACAAGGTCCGCGCCATTTGCCGTCTGCGGACGGCTGGCTTCTGCGGCCAGACGGTCGAGTGCCGATTGCTGACGGGTCATGACGGCGTTGAGGCGCTCGACTTTCTCTGACAACAGAGGATCGGCGCTTCCCCGACGTTCGATATCCGCAAGACGCTGGTCGTTTGTCTGCTTGAAGTCTTCGAAGGCATAGAGAAGCTCGGCGACCGAGGCTTCTTCTGCGCTGCCAAGCGCTTTGGTTTCGAGATCCATGATATTCCTCGTCATTGGGCGTTGTGGGAAGGGTGGATGCCGGCGCGTATGATCCGGGCGCCGGGGGCCATGGGAAAGCTCACGATGGAGATCTCCCAGAGATCGACGGAGAGGAGTTCCCTCTCCCCCGATTTGAGGCGCCGCGCGCGACCGGGACGAAAACCGATCGACAGTCCGTCGATGGCGCCCCCGGCGATAAGGGCGGCGAGATCGCGTCCCGCGGATGTTGTGAGGAGGATATCCCCTTCGACGAACAATCCATGGTCATCCTCCCTCATTCCTCGCCACAGGCCAACGGGCCTGTCAGCCGCATGCTGATAAAGCATCATGACACGGGCTGCGTGGCCGGGGACAAGTTTTTGCCCTCTCTTCCGTGTGGTGAAGGCTCCGGGACGAATGATATCTCCTGAAAGGTCTCGACGCCCGAAAAGCGCGGCATAGCCTGAGATCCGAAAGACGGAAGTTGGTGCGGTTGACGTCATGGGCGCGGGCTTTCGAGTTTGTCTTCAATGCGACTGAGACTCCTGAGAACAAAGCTGCCTTGCTCCTCCAATCGGGCGGTGCGTTCGAGCAGCTCCTGCGCCTGATTTTCTCGCGCCTCCAATTGCGCAAGACGTTCCGCAGCGGCCCCTGCCCAGAATAAGGCGGCAAGGCTTTGGGTCAGGAGAACGCCCCCAAGCGCCACGATAAGCCGGAAATGTCGGTCTTCCTTCACGATGCCTGCTCGTCTGAAGGATAACCGAGAAGCGCCCGCTTTTCGGCATTGGTCAGAACGTCTGTCTCCAGAAGGAGTGTGAGGCGATCGACCCTGCTCTGAAACAGGGCATCAATATTCTCTGTGTCAGGCGTGATACTGACCTCCTCACGGCAAAAGATCACCGAGAGGTCCGCCACGACTTTTTTGACGAGGGGAAGGATCGTTTGACGCCAAAAAGCCAGATTTGCTTCTCGATAATTGGCATAGGTATTGTCGCCGGGGATCCCCAGCAGCATCGGCGGCACCCCAAAGGCCAGCGCAATGTCCCGCGCCGCCCCGTGTTTCAGCTCTTTGAAGTCCATTTCACTCGGGCTGAGGCTCATCGGCTTCCATTCAAGGCCGCCATCGAGCAACATGGGCCGACCGACGCCGCCGGGACCCTGGTAGGTCGCCGCCAGTTCTTGCTTCAATCGCTCGAATTGCGCCGCCGTCAGCGTTGCCGCCCCCTCCGGCCCACGATGAATGAGGGCCCCTGAGGGACGGGCGGCATTGTCGAGCAGTGACTTGTTCCAGGCGGTGGCCGCCTCGTAAAGATCAATCGCCTTTGCGGCGACGGCAATGGGCGCCACCCCTTTCGGCGATCCATCCGTATTCGCTGTTTTGATATGGAGCACCCCCCCTGCGCCGTTCACGGCGGGGGCCAGGCGACGGCCCTGTCCACCGGTGCGGTGGCGATAATGGTCAAGGGTGCCGCGCGGCGTGTGGACGATCTCGACGGCCTCAGGCGGAAGAGGCCAGAGAGCGGCAGGCCCCTCCGCCCCCTGAACCACCTCGATATAGGCGTTCCCGGCCAGCAGGAGATAGGCGTAAATGGACTGGAAAAACCCCTCCTGTGACTGATCGGCATTGGGGCGAGACAGGCGCCGCACCACGTGATCGTCCGTGACGACCTGGTGGTCGCACCGGACCATCAGGGGAACACTTGCCGCGGCTTCGGCAATGATCTGTGTGCATCTATAGACGACAGGGTTTTGTCCGTAACCCGCCTTGGCAAGGTTCGCCCCCGACCGTCCTGACCAGCGCGGCGAGGCGCCCCAGTCGGCATTCATCAAAAAAGGGACGCCCAGGGATTTGTGGTCCGTCGCCTCGGCGGTTGGTTTTCGGCTAAACAATCTCATCGCGACCTCAAATCGTTCTGATCGACGGGAAGGAAGGGCGGGGGGTGAGGAGAAGATCGGTCACGGCCCAGACAAGCGCGTCGAGACGGTCGGGGCTGCCTTGGCCGCCCTGACCGGAAAAGCCGATCATCTGGTCTTCAAGGACGGGGAATGGCGCCGCGTGTTTTACCCGTCCCTGCTCGTAGAGCGCGGCCACCGGTTCGGCCCGCACGATCTTTCCGCGGGTGGCACGAACTGACCGATAGGAGAGGTTCGGATCGGCGAGTCGCAGCATCTCCTCGACGAGGTCGCCGCCTTGATTGACCTCGGCGACCACGCGGTCCGCCTCAAAACGGCTGGCCAGGGTCACGACCGCCTCCGCCCATGCCCGAGGACTGGCCCCCGCCAGCGAGCCATCATGGAGAATGGCGACCGCCTCGGGCTCTATGCCCTCGATCCGTCCCGCGACAATGATACCGCATTCATCGGCATCCGGACCGGCGGTCACCGGGGGATCGACGGCCACCACCACGCGGTCGCAGCGAGGGGCACCGGCAAGCCGGCTCGCCTCGATCATCGACCAGGACCACAGCGCACCCTCACGATCGTCAAGGACCTCCCCTTCCAATTCCTGCCGGCCGAGCCGCGTGCCCTGATAGGTTCGGGTCACCTCGGTCAGAAAGGTCTCGGCGAGGGCGGCGCGGTTCGCTGTGGTCGCGGCATGGGTAACAACGGTCCTGTCGTCATTCATCAGCAAGCGCAGCAACGGAAAGGGGCGCGGCGTCGTGGTCACGATTTGTCGAGGTCTGTCCCCCAATCTGAGACCCAGTTGCAGATTCGCCCAGGCGGCCTCCGGTTGTCGCCACTTGGCTAGCTCGTCCGACCACGCAGCTTCGAATTGATGCCCCCGCAACCCGTCCGGATCATCGGCTGAAAAGATATGGGCCTCCGCACCGCACGGCCACAAAAGTCTGTGACGTGACGATTCATAGTGCGGCCTGCTATCGGCGGTCCCGATTGCGCACAGTCCGGAAGGGCCGTCGATCATCACTTCCCGCGCATCCTCATAGGTTTCTCCCACCAGCGCGATACGGCGCCGCCCTGCCGCAATCTGTGCGGCGATCCATTCCGCACCGGTCCGAGTTTTCCCCGCCCCCCGGCCCCCAAGGACGAGCCACGTCGTCCAGTCACCGGGTGGGTTCCACTGATCCTGCCGGGCGTAGAATTTCCACTCGTGAAGAGCCCGCTTCAGCTCGGTCGAGCTCAAGCCTTCGAGAAAGCTCTTCCCTTCCAAGACGCTCCGCATAGCGAAGGAGTTCATCGTGAAGAGCAGCTCTGAGTCGCTCTGTGTCGGCGGCGTCTTTCGGCTTGTCACTGGGCAGGCGGTCTTCGGTCATGGTCAGGCATTTTTCAACATTGCGGCTATAGGCCGACAAGAATTTCACCAATCTCTCACTATGCTGAACGCTTTCTCCATCGTACCAGTTGGTTTCGTGCACAAGGCCGTCGATCTCCAAAGTGAGGAGAAGCAAACGGGTTCGCAGGAAATCGAGCTGGGGCGACATGGGCGATCCTCATGAAAAAGGACCCTACCGCGCCTGATCCGCAGGGGGATAAGTTTTGAGATGCGGTGGTCGAGGGCGGCCTTAGGACCGCTCCTCCCCCGTCACATATCGCCAAAGCTCATCGAGGGAGACCTCACGCTCATTGGTCAACTGGCCGTCAACGGCAACACCCGCCTCAACGACGCTTTCCCGCCGACCCGAGCGAAGGGGATGCCAGGGGGCGAGCCCGCGCCCTCCGGCCAATCGGCGATAGGCGCAACTCTCCGGCATCCATGACAGCGTGCCGGCATTGTCAGGAGAGACCTTCACGCAGTCGGGGACTATCAGCCGCCGCTCGGCATAGCGGGTGCACCGGCGAGTTTGAGGATCGAAGAGCTGACAACAAAGGCTGGTTTCGTGATAGCGGCCTTCTTCTTCCTCGTCTTCGAGAAGCACCAGGCAGCACCGGCCACAGCCATCGCACAGCGACTCCCATTCCGCCGCCGACATCTGGCCGAGGCTCTTGGTTTCCCAAAAGGGGCGATCTTGCCTTGGGGGGAGGGGTTTCCCCCATTTTGGCCCCGTTTCTGCCATATCGTCTTCTCGGTCGTAGGGGAGTGCATGCTAGCCGCCGCAGGCCAGAAAAGGTAGACGCACCGCACGGACGCCAAGGACCTTCGTCACCCACCATGAGACTCTCCGATCTTCAGCCCCTCCGCACCCTTGCGGGAGACCTCGCCGCAGGCCTGGCGGAGATGATCGTGCGCGTCGCGCGGGCCGGCGTACTGGCGGGACGGGCGATCCTGGTGGGGCTCGCGGCCTTTCTCAGCCGCCTCGCTCGGCAACCGAGATCACCGGGCCTTGGGGTCGTGCGCCGCGGCCTCCGCGGGCTGGTGCTGACAGGCTTCAGCGTTGCATGCGCCGTGGGGATCATGGGACTGGCCGTCAATGGACGGTTCGCCGACAGCGTGCTGCCGAAACGCGATGTCGACCTCTGGACCATTAACCGTCAACCCAGCCTGACGATTCTTGACCGCAATGGCGAGGTTCTGGGGCGGCGCGGCGCCAGGGTGGCCGATCCAGTGCCGATCGAAGAATTGCCCCCCTATTTGGTGGAGGCCTTTCTTGCGACCGAAGATCGCCGATTTTTCGACCATAGCGGCTTTGACCTCCGCGGATTGGCCCGGGCGGCGGTGGCCAATTTCCGTGCCCGATCCGTGGTGGAGGGCGGCAGCACGATCACCCAGCAATTGGCGAAGAACTTGTTCCTCAAGCCCGAGAAAACCTTGCTGCGTAAGCTGGAGGAGCTGCAATACGCCCTATGGCTCGAAGCGCGGCTGACAAAGAGCGAGATCCTCTCGCTATATCTCAACCGCACCTATCTCGGTGCCGGTGCTTATGGCGTTGAGGCGGCAGCCCAGGCGTATTTTTCGAAATCCGCGCGGGACGTAACAATCGCCGAAGCGGCCCTGTTGGCCGGCTTGCCCCAGGCGCCCTCCTATCTCGACCCGACCTCCAACCCCGAGGGCGCTCATCGCCGCGCCACCGAAGTGATCGAGAATCTGGTCGAGACCGGTCATCTGGATGAGGTATCCGCCGGGATCGCCAAGGCCATTCCCGCCACCATCGCTCCCACGACAAGGGGGCCGGATTACGGCTATTTTCTCGATTACATTCAGGCCGATCTGTCCCGTCGCCTCGGCGCCCCGCAAGAAGATTTGATCATCCTCACAACCCTCGATCCGCAATTACAGCGTCAAGCCGAGGCGGCGGTCCTTACGCATATCAACGAGGACAGCCGTGAACTGGGCGCCGAGCAGGCCGCACTGATCGCCTTTGACCCCGCAGGAGGCATTGTCGCCATGGTCGGGGGGACGGATTATCGCACGAGCCTCTTTAACCGCGCGACCAGTGCGAGACGGCAACCCGGCTCGGCCTTCAAGCCATTCGTTTTCCTCGCCGCGATGGAGGCTGGGCTTTCCCCCCAAACGCTCGTGATCGACCGGCCGATCAAAGTTGGGAAATGGGAGCCGACCAATTATAATGGTTACCATCTTGGCCCCCTTCGGCTCGACAGCGCGGCGGCGCGGTCGACGAATTCGATCGCCGTTCAGTTGACCGAGGGGATAGGACGGGAACGGATCATCGATGCCGCCCGTCGCGCCGGGATCACCGAACCGCTCAAACCCCTGCCCTCCCTTGCCCTGGGAGCGTTCGAACTGACCTTGCATGAACTGACGGCGGCCTATCTGCCCCTGGCGGATCACGGGCGGGAAAAATCCCCCCACGGCATCCTTCGGGTTGAAAATCGTCATGGCAAGGAACTTTACGCCTTTTCCTCCATCGAGGATTACTACGTTCTCGAACCTGACAAAGCCGATGATACAGCGCGCCTTCTGCAGGCGGTGATGACGAGAGGCACCGGTCGCCGGGGGCAATTCGGTGGCCATGACCTCGCCGGGAAGACGGGGACGACCAATGACTGGCACGATGCCTGGTTCATCGGATTCAGTCGCTATTATACCGTCGGCGTATGGGTTGGAAATGACGAAAACCGGGGCATGGCCAAGATCTCCGGCTCAACGATCCCGCTCAGTATCTGGAAAGACTTCATGGTTGCGGCCCATGAAGGGAAATCGCCCCGCCCGCTATTCGATGACGGGGCCGACAATCAGGCTCGCCCCTTAAGGGATGTCGGAAGCTATTATTCGGGGTTGCAGGCAGATCTTTACCAGATCGCCGCCGGCCAACCAAATTATCCGTGGGCGGGCGGATCCCGGGAACCGTCGGGCCCGAACGATCGCGGATTTTTCCAACGCGTTTTCGGCATCGGCGATGATCGCCGCGGCGATCCGTCACAACAGACCGTGCCCGGTCCCTCATCAGTAAATCGGGTCCGCGGCGAAGCGGCCACAGGGGTCGAAGCGCCGCCCGTCCGCTACCGCGCCGGTCGCCGTATACCCGAGGCGCGGGTCATCGGAGAAGCGGCCCCCGGCGCAAGGTCAACGGCGGAGTAGTCAGTAACCATGCTAATTTTCTTTAAGGGTTTAGTATGGTTTCTTAGACAGACCTTTATCGAATCGTAAGAGCTGACAAGTAAATCGGGATCGTGGTCACGGGGTCTCTATGTCTACTCACGCGCTTCAGCGATTGATCGCCTTCGACACCCTGGGCGGGAGCCAAGACCGCCGCCGGATGCTTCGCGACGTGACCGAGAAGTTTATGGTCTGCGAAGACCGCTATGGCCGGCGGAACACCTCCCTCTTCGATCTTCTGCTCTCCCGCACGGCCTCGGCCATGGATCGAAAGTCGCGTCGGATGATTGTCGCGCTTTTGGCGAAGGCCGGGATGGACGAGAAAGAGGCCCGCAATCTCATTATCGGCCTCAACTCCCCCAATCGACGCTTCCTGCGCGGCACTGTGACGCGGCCGATCGGCGACTTGTTTCTTTATTTCAAAGAAGCGGCCGATCCCGGCGACCTCGATCCCAATATTCCTTTGAAGGAAGGCCACTCCCTTCACCTGCCCGAACCGATGCCCGATTGGCTCTTTCAGTGCCAAGTCACCTTTTTCCTCAAACAACTGACCCCGCAGATTGGGGAGGACCGGGCCCAATTTCTCAGAAAAGCCTTCGACAAATTGCGTAGCGATGTGGTGAAGGCCGCCTGCGACGCCGGGCGCGAAGAGATTATTCTCGCCCGCCGCAAAATTAAGGAGTGGACGCGCGTTCGGCCGGTGGACGATGATTTGCTCCTCGAACTGCTTGGCGCCCGCGCGATGACCGAGTTCATCTTTGCAGGGATGGAATTCTTCGATGTCGATGCGGCGACCATGTTCCGGATTCTCAACGATCGCTCCTTCGATTGCTTTGCGATCGCCTGTCGGGCCCGGGACGTCCGGCGCTCGGTCTTCGCCGAGGCACTGACCCGGTTTAATGCACGGGACACGGATGACCTGCTGGAAGAGCCGATCCTCCACACCTATGACCAATTGCCAAGGGAGACCGCCGAGCGGGTCATGCGGTTCTGGCAAATTCGGGTCAAAGAAGAGATCAATAAAGAGTCGCTTGAAACGGCTATCGCTTCCTAGAGCCTTTTCCATGCGAAGGGGGGGCAGATTCGCGCAAAGACAATGCGATGCAATCAAAACCTAAAGATAGTTCACGACTAAGGGGCTCGACACGGCTCTAGGCGAGGTATGCCCCTCAAATCATGGCGGCAAGATCGTCGAGGCTCAGCCTGCCCTCGATTTCGATTGCCCAATGGTCCGGATCAAAGCGCGCTTCGCGCTCTAGCGTCCTATCGATCTCATCTCGCGCCGTGGTCTCAAGACGGAGGACCCAGCCCCCCGCCCCCTCGCTGATCAATGTCCACGCCCCCCGATGGCCAACAATCACATGAATAACCCCCGCCTCGGGGTGCCCTTGCTTCACGATTGTAAAGAAGTCGCCGCGCGCCTCGACAATGCGCTTGAGGGAGGTCACGCGAAGATCGGCTCTTAGTCGGGCCGTCACGGCCGATGCGCGGTGAGCGCCACGACATTGTCCCCCGAGCTTCCCGTGGCCGAGACCTTATCCTCCTGCGCCGGGCGATAGGGGAGACGAAGGGTCGCCGTCGTGCCCTCCCCCAACCGGCTCATGAGGGTCAATTCGCCCCCATGCACTCGCGCAAGGGCCTTTGAGAGCGACAGCCCTATGCCCGTTCCCCTTGCGCCCCGCACCCCCTCGGAGCGCGCCTGGTGAAAGCGGCGGCCAACGCGGGAGAGATCGTCCGGTGACATCCCGACGCCTGTGTCGCTGACCGTCATCACGAGGCTCTCCCCCTCCCGCTTGCTGGCCAGCGTGATCTCGCCCTTCTCGGTAAATTTGAGGGCATTGGAGAGCAGATTGAGAATGATCTGCCGGACAATCTTCGCATCCAGGAACACCCGATCGCCCAGCTGGTCGCTCCCCCCGTCGAATCGGAGGGTCAAACCGGCCTCGCTGGCGCGGAGCTGCATGATGTCGACGCAAAAGCGAATCAATTCCGCCGGATCCTCCGGCTCAAGCTGCAGCGGCGTTTCGTTTGCCTCAGCCTTACTGAGATCGAGAATGTCCGACAGCAAGCTGAGAAGGTGCTGGCCGCTGTCATGGATAATGCGCGCATAGTCGCGATATCGATCATTCGACAGGGGGCCGAATTGTTCCCCGTAAATCGCATCGGCAAAGCCGATTACAGCGTTAAGGGGCGTTCTGATTTCGTGGCTGACATTTGCCAATTGGTCTCGGCGGCGCATGGTCGCCTGGATTTCCTGCTCGGCCCGCGTCTTTGCCACCGTCTCCCGCTCAAGCCGATGCTCGATATTTCTCGTGACGGACCGAAAGCCTGAACCGGTGCGACTAAGGCTGATTTCCACCATCTGACCGACATGGCCGGGACGGGCCCTTGTGCGACAATCAAAGCTGACTTGATCGCGCCCCCCCGGGGCCGCCACCTGCCCTAGAGCCGAGAGTAATTTTTCCTGATCGCCCGTGGCCACCACATCCATAATCGGCGCGCCGATTAACTTTTCGGCGGGAAGGCCGAACATCGCCGCCGCCCCCTCCGAAGCCACAAGAAATCGTCCGTCGGGACCATGGGCGGCAAGCACATCGCCTCCCCCAGAAAGCCATTCCTGTGAGGTCCATGCCTGCGAGCGGCGGCGCGTTTTTAAAGAATCGAACATCGTATTGTTAAGGCTATGGCCACGACCGTTAACGGATGCTGAATCATTTCCCGGCACCCTGCCGCCATGAAGAGGAGAATGGGGCTCGGGATCGGAAGGTCTTGGAAATTGTGAAAATTCCGCCATCCGTGACCTTGCACCTGAAAATTGGAGCAGGTGTGATATGGTAACCGAAATGATGCGGGGCGCAGATTCTCGCAAACGTCATCGGGAGATAGGGATGGGTTCACGATGGATCATCGCGGCGGTCGCCGTGTTGATGGGATCAACGGCTGGGGCGGAGGATGCACCGTCTTTGTCGAAGACGCAGATCGGTGCGGCGCCCCTTCTCGAAACCACGGCAAGTTTTTACGTTCGGCTGCGCGAAGACCTGTCCTTCGTCGACGCCACGCCTCTCAATTCGGCCTCGATCACGCGCCAGGCACATGAGCGTCTGGCGTCGCATCCGGTGGATCGGATGGCCCGCGCCCAACTCGCTTACGCCGCCCTGATCGCGGCGGAGAGCCCCCGCTTTGCCGCCTCCCTCGCCGAGAAAGGACAGCGGGACAAACGGCGTGAGGCTTTTCTTGAGGATTTGCGCGAAAATCCGGGGGTCGTGCGCGATCTGCGCGGCGCCGACGAGGCCATCGAGGCGATTCGTACGGCCTTCGCGAAAGACGCAATGCGAATCGAAGCCTTGGGCGATCGCTATATCGCCGATGCTTATCGCCTACAGGAGACCGGCTGGGCCCGGAGCAAATTACCGACCAAAGGCATGACACGGGTGAATGCCGCCAAATCCTACAAGGAGTCCCGCGACTGGGTGACATACGCGCCCCGCGCCCAATCGAGCGATATGAAAGGCGCCCGGATTCCCCTTCTCAAGACCGATCAGGCATGGTCGCCCGACTGGTCGTCCGAAGTGCCGCCCGCGGCGCCCCCCCTCGACCAGGACCGCCAATTCTACATGACGAAGGCGCTGGTCCTGGCGGCGCGCTATGCGCTCGACGATCTGAACACGCAACATCTGGAAGCCTATAAGCCCAATCGTCGTGGCAAGCGGTGCTACACGATGGCCATGCTGAATTTCGACCAATGTATCGCGGCGACGCGAACCTCCTATGAGGAAGCTTTCTGTATCGGCACCCACGGGCTGCAGGATGTCTCCCGCTGCGTTGGATGGATTGCTGAGGCGGGCAGTCCTCGCGGCTGACCGTCCCCTCTTCGCGAAAGAGCGTCACAGAGCCGCCCTGCCGAGGGGGGCTTTTCATCGGGCTGTCAACGGCTGACCGGCGGCGGCAAAGACATCGGCAATGCGTCTTTGCAGCCGAGGGATCACCTCAGCCTCGAACCAAGGATGGCGTTTCAACCAGGCGGTATTGCGCCAGCTGGGATGCGGCATCGGTAGGATCAGCTCGCCCCCACGATCCGCGTCGGCAAAATGGCTCGGCCATTGCCCGACCGCGTCACTGAGCCGCCGAGCGGCGGATTTGCCAAGGTGCCATTCCTGGGCGTAGCGACCAATCAGTAAGACGATCTCCAGCCGGTCATCGATCATCGCCATGATCTCGTTCCGCCATTTCTCGGCGCAAATCCGGGGCGGCGGCCTGTCCCCCCCTCTGCCGGTCGGCCCGGTTCCGTCATACCCCGGAAAGCAGAACGCCATGGGCACGATGGCGATCAGGCCGGACCCATAAAATTGATCCTCGGTTAGCCCCATCCAGCGCCTCAACCGATCCCCTGAGGGGTCAAGGAAGGGTTTGCCCCCCTGATGGGCGAGATTTCCCGGCGCTTGACTGAAAACGCCGATACGAGCGGTCACTGGAAGCTGAAATATTGGCCGTGCCTGAGGGATCAGCCCCCTCGTCTCACAGTACCGGCAGGCCGAGAGCGTCTCTTTCAGGCGTAACCATTGGGGCGGCTCAGGCGGATCCTTCGGCATCGTCAAGATCGATATCCAAAATGCCCATATTGAAGCTCACGATCGTTTCGTCTTCTTCAGTGTCGAGAAACAAGACGCCGATGAACTCTTCGCCGATATAGACCTCGGCGGAATCATCTTTATTAGGACGATGCTCCACCCTTAATTCCTCGGTGCGGAAGACCTCCGCCAGGATCTGTTGCAGCCGCGATATTTCCCATGCCGAGATCTTGTCCTGCTCGGCCGGGAGCCGCATCACAAAATCGAACGAGATTTCGCCCTCATCCTCGTCACGGGTCAAAAGACCGAGAAACTCACTCTCATCATAGACCCCTGCGGCGCCCTGGCCCGGAACTGCCTTGAGGGTGACGGTCTCGCTCCGGAAACGGGCCTTGAGAAAGCGGCTCAGCTTATCGAGTTCGGTGGGGGACATTGCAATCCTTTCCTCGCCCGGTGAAGGCGCATTGGCACCGCCGAAGACGGCAGGGGCCGACTTGCGCGTGCGGAACGGATAGCCCTATTCATCCGCACGACTGACTATCAAAGGGAGCCTTGGATATGGGCCGAATTGTGAAAACTGCCAGCATCATCGCTCTCTTCGGAATGCTGCCGCTTGCCGTCGCTTGTGGCGGGAATCAAGAGGCCGCCCCCTCCGAGCCAGAGAGCGAGCCGCAAGCCGCCATTTCGATCGTGCCCGGCTTTGTCCGCCGACCGAGCGAGGGAGCCTTGTCGACGGCGGCCTATTTCACCTTGCGATCATCGACCGGCGATCGCCTCCTCGCCGCCAGCTCCGATGCTGCCGAAGTGGTGGAAATTCACACCATGACAATGAAAGAGGGCGTGATGGCGATGGACCGCCTCGACGCCCTGATCCTGCCCGCAGGTGAGTCCATCGCCCTCGAACCCGGCGGCTATCACCTCATGATGATCCGCCCTTCCCCTGATCTCACCACCGCAGAGGAGGTCGAGGTCACCCTCGATTTCGAGACCGCCGCGGATGTGACCCTCACCCTCCCGGTCCGCCGTAATTAGCGCCTTATCCCGTCCGTCGGACGTCGTCAGCGCTCACCCCATGTGTTCGGCGGCGTACACGCCCCGCGCAATGGCCCTGGCGACGACATCGGCAGCAGCGGTGCCAAGGGTCAGGAGGCGGAGCTGGGCGGCCTCGGTGTCAGGTGCCGGCCCCTTGCCAGTCGAGAGAACGAACAAAATATCCCCGTCCGTTGGGGCATGGACGGGACGCAGCGCGCGGGCCATCCCCGTCTGGGCCATGATGGCCAGACGCGCCGCCTGCGCCCGCGTGAGCGGAATATCCGTGGCGACAACTCCGATAGTGGTGTTGCGACGGGCGCCGGCCATGGCCGCCATCGCCGTGTCGGGCGGGAAATCGGCAATGCCCGTGTGGGGCCCGACCCCTCGCCCCCCGAATTCGGCCCCCTGCTCAAAAGGCGCCGCCCAAAAATGAGGCGTGCCCGGGACATAGGGGCTGCCGAAGCTGTTGACCGCGATCAAGGCCGCCACCCGTCCTCCGGCGATTGCAGCGCTGGCCGAGCCAACGCCCCCCTTATGCGCGCCGGCCATGGCCCCCTTCCCCGCGCCGACAGCCCCAAGGTTGATTGAGGTCGATCGCGACCGATAGGCCGCCTCAGCGAGGTCCCGATAGGGGGGCTCGGCCCCCCACCTCTTATCTCCGCGGTCCAGATCCCAGAGAATGGCGGCTGGGACGATAGGGCTTTTCGGGATATCATCCCGCCCCGTCAGCCCGACGCCTCGCCCTTCTTTGCCCATGAGGGTGCAGACACGGTCGGCCGCGGCAAGGCCGTAGACCGAGCCCCCCGCGAGGACGATGGCGTCGACCTGGCCAACCAGACGGGAGAGACCGAGGGCATCGGTTTCCCTGGTGCCCGGCCCCCCACCGCGAATATCCACCGCCGCGATCGCCGGGCTGTCGGCAACGATGACGGTCACCCCGGTCTCAGCGGTGGAACACGCCGCCTGGCCGACGGTCAGTCCCGGAATGTCTCCCAGGTCATTCCCTGACATCTGCATCTCCCATTCTCCGTCGACTCAGTCGGATAATGGCGTAGTGTAGGCATTTTTGGGGGAACCATGCACCGTTTCGTGAGCCTTTTGGCGCTTTCCACCACTCTGCTCGCCGCCTGTGGCGATAACGGCGTCAATGACGATCAAGCCCTCGACAGCGTCGCAACGGACGCCGCCCAGGTCGAGGCCTCAAGTCTCGCCGCGCCAAGCGAACAATGGGTTGTGGTGACCGCCAATCCCCTGGCGACCTCAGCGGGGGCGGCGATCCTGCGCGAAGGCGGGACGGCCATCGATGCGGCCATTGCGGTCCAGGCCATGCTGGGCCTGGTGGAGCCGCAATCCTCCGGCCTCGGCGGCGGGGCCTTCCTGCTCTATTACGACGCGCAGGCCGACAAGCTCCAAGCGTATGACGGGCGAGAAGTGGCGCCATTGTCCGCCAGGCCGGACATGTTCCTCACCGAAGACGGGGAGCGGTTGAATTTCTACGATGCCGTGACCTCGGGCCTGTCCGTGGGCGTCCCTGGTGTCGTGGCCATGCTGGACCTCGTACATCGCGAACACGGGAAGCTCGAATGGAGTAGCCTGTTCGCCGACGCCGAGGAAAAGGCGCGAGACGGCTTTGAGGTGAGCCCCCGGCTTCACTCCCTCCTTGGGCGCACCACGCGTCTTATCGATACCCCCGCGGCGGCGGCCCTCTACTACACTGAGGAGGGGGAGCCCGTGGCCGAGGGGACGCTGCTGCAAAACCCCGCCTATGCCGAAACGCTGTCGGCCATTGCCGGCAGCGGTGCGGGCGCCTTCTATACCGGCGATATCGCCGAGCAGATCGTCGCTGCCGTCAATGAAAAGGCCGGCGAAGGGACGATGACGACGGAAGATCTCGCCGCCTATGAGGTTCAGATCAGAGAGCCAGTCTGTGCGGAGATCTTTTCCGCAGAGATCTGCACCATGCCGCCACCGAGTTCCGGCCTGACCATGTTGCAAATACTCGCCCTCAGCGAAGCGGCGGGTCTGCCCGAGAGCCCCTCGGCGTCGATCTGGCCGACCTATGCCGAAGCCTCCCGTCTCGCCTATGCCGACCGGGGCCTCTATATCGGAGACCCCAGTGCCATGGGGACCGACACCATTGGCACGGCCGGCCTGGTCGAGGGGCTGTTGTCCGCCCCCTATATCGATCATCGTGCCGGGCTAATCGGCGCCATGGCGGCCGAAAGTGTAGAGGCCGGCGATCCGACCACCGACGGATTGGCCGATCAACTGGGCCAGGACAGCTCTGCCGACTTACCCGGGACCAGTCATTTTTCGATCCGCGATCGGTATGGCAATATCGCGTCGATGACGACGACCGTCGAGACGGCCTTCGGTAGCCATTTGATGGCGGGCGGCTTCATCCTGAACAATCAGCTTACCGATTTTTCCTTTTCGCCGACGGATGAGGATGGCAATCCGGTCGTCAATGCCGTGGCGGCGGGAAAACGTCCCCGCAGCTCGATGTCCCCCACCGTCGTCTTTGACGAGACGGGCGCGCCGCGTATCGCGATCGGGTCGCCGGGTGGGCCAGCGATTATCGGCTATGTCGCCAAAAGCCTGATGCTCCACCTCGCCTATGACATGCCGCTTCAAGCGTCGGTCGAGGCGGCGAATGTCGTGGTCCCCGGCTCCTCCGTATTCGTCGAGGACAGTCTCGACGAGGCGGCTGTGGCCGCCCTCGACTCCTACGGCCTTG
Source organism: Parvularcula bermudensis HTCC2503 (assembly GCF_000152825.2). Classification (NCBI taxonomy): domain Bacteria; kingdom Pseudomonadati; phylum Pseudomonadota; class Alphaproteobacteria; order Parvularculales; family Parvularculaceae; genus Parvularcula; species Parvularcula bermudensis. The sequence goes on along the minus strand of NC_014414.1, from coordinate 1,584,070 downwards.
AGGTGATCGAGCGCGAGCTGACGTCAGGGCTGTATGGCTTCGCCCTTGGACGTGACGGCATCGAGGTGGCGGTGGACCCCCGCCGTGAGGGCACCGCCGAGGTGAGCAACTAAGGACGGCATCGGGCACGGGCGCGGGCACGGACTGATGGGCGCGATCCATGGGGCAACGGGACGGTCATGGCCGGTGGCCCTTTTTGCCGGCCTCACCGTCTTGGGAACCGCCCTTCCCCTTGCAGCCTTTTTGCCCTGGCTGGCTGTGAACGGTCTTGATGTCCCGCTCTTGGTCGGCACCCTGTTCAGTAATCGGATCGGCGCCTTTTTCGGCCTCGATGTGATCGTTGCTGCGATCGTCCTTTTGGCCTTCATCCTGATTGACGGCCACCGAATGGGGGTGACCCTGCGATGGATGCCCATTCTGGCCACGCTCTGCATTGGCGTATCGTGCGGCCTGCCCTTCTATCTCACCTTGAGGGAGTGGCAGCGCCTCAGGGCCGGGTCACCGGCAGCTTAAAGACGGCGCAGTCGTTCCAGTGCCGCCATGAGCTTTTCCGATGTCGCGAGGAAATCCGCCCGGCGCTCATGCTGTTCCTCCACCACTTCCGGCGGGGCCTTGGCCACGAAATTTTGGTTCGCAAGCTTCTTATCGATCTTCGCGATCTCCCCGGAGATCTTGTCTTGTTCTTTCGACAGACGATCGATCTCCGCTGCGAGATCGATGCTCTCCGCAACCGGCAGAGCAAAGCTATGGCCGTCCACAACGAATTGCAGCGCCCCTTCGGGGAGGCTGTCCGCCGATTCGATCCCCTCGATCCGGCCAAGGCGTTCGATCAGCTCCTTTGCCTCCTCCACCCGCGCAGCGATTGGATCCGCCACGCCGATGAGAATCAGGGCCGGACGGCTCTTCGCCGGCACATTCATCTCTGTCCTGAGTGACCTAATCTCCGAAATGAGGGCGATGAGAAAATTCACAGCCTCCGCTGCGTCCGGGTTGGTCCTCTCCGGCCCCTGCCATGTCTGCCGCATCAGGAAGTCCTGGCGCTCGGCGGTCAGCCCCCAGAGCTCTTCGGTAACGTAGGGCATAAAGGGGTGCAGGAGGACCAAAATTCGGTCCAGCACGAAGGCGGCTGTCGCTCTCGTCTCCGTCACCGCAGCTTGGTCGTCTCCGGCGAAAACAGGTTTGGCAAATTCGAGGAACCAATCGCAATAGATATTCCAGGTGAAGCCATAGATCGCCTGCGCGGCGTCGTCGAACCGGTAATCGGCCAGGGCCGTATCGATCCGCCGCTCCGTCGCCGAGACTTCGTGAAGGATCCATTGGCACAGCGGCGTCTTTACCTCAGCGGGGTCGTAATCGGGCGTCAGCGACGCCTCATTCATCAGGGCAAAGCGGGCGGCATTCCACAGCTTTGTGCGAAAGTTCCGATAGCCCTCAATCCGACTGTCCGCCAATTTCACGTCCCTGCCGGGGGTCGCCATGGCCGCGAGGGTAAAGCGCAAGCTGTCGGTTCCATAGGCGTCCATCTTTTCCAGCGGATCGATGACATTCCCCTTGGTTTTAGACATTTTCTGGCCCTGGGCGTCCCGCACCAGGGCGTGGATATAGACCTGCCGGAAGGGAACGTCCCCCTGCAGATGAAGTCCCATCATCATCATCCGGGCCACCCAGAAAAAGATGATATCGAAGGCCGTTGAGAGAACCGCCGTGGGGTAGAATGTCTTCACCTCCGTCTCGTCCTGGGGCCATCCGAGGGTGGAGAATGGCCAAAGGGCGGAGGAGAACCAGGTGTCGAGGACGTCTTCGTCCTGAACCAATGCCGTATCCTGACCGTAATGATCGGCGGCGGCGGCGCGCGCCTCCTCTTCGGTCAGGGCACAGAAGGGGGTGCCGTCCGGCCCGTACCAAACAGGAATTTGGTGGCCCCACCACAATTGTCGCGAAATGCACCAAGGCTGAATATTCTCCAGCCATTGATAATAGGTCTTGGACCAATTATCGGGCACAAAGCTGGTGCGATTTGACTTCACCGCCTCAAGGGCCGGCCCGGCGAGGGTTTCCGCATCGACCCACCATTGGTCGGTCAGCATGGGCTCGATCACAACCCCGGATCGGTCGCCGAAAGGCTGGACAATGGGCTTGTCCTCAACCAGCCGAAGACATCCTTTGGCCTCGACTTCCTCGATCACCTTTTGCCGCGCCGCATAGCGGTCAAGTCCATGATAAGTCTCTGGAATTTCTTCGATTGCCCGCATCCGCGCCTGCTCATCCATCAGGATGATCATTGGCAGATCATGCCGCTTGGCGACCTCGTGGTCGTTGAAATCATGGGCGCCCGTGATCTTCACCGCGCCGGAGCCGAATTCAGGGTCGGGATACTCATCGGCGATAATGGGGATCAAGCGATCGCCAACGGGGAGGCGAACCCTCTTCCCAACTAGCGCCTGATACCGCTCATCACTCGGATGAACGGCCACGGCCCCGTCCCCCAACATGGTCTCAGGCCGGGTGGTGGCGATGACGATCTCCTCAACGCCGTCCACCGGCCCATCGGCCAGGGGATAGGCCACATGCCACATATGTCCGGCGACCTCTCTATTCTCGACTTCGAGATCGGAGATCGCGGTAAGGAGCTTGGGGTCCCAATTCACGAGGCGCTTGTCGCGATAGATCAGTCCTTCCTTGTAAAGACGGACAAAGGTCTCCCGCACGGCGAGGGAGAGGCCCTCATCCATGGTGAAGCGCTCACGGGTCCAATCGCAGGAGGCCCCAAGGCGCCGCATTTGATCCTGGATCGCGCCCCCGCTTTCCTCTTTCCAGGCCCACACACGCTCAAGAAAGGCTGCCCGGCCGAGCGTGTGCCGGTCTGGCTGGTTCTCGGCGGCAAGCTGGCGCTCCACCATCATCTGCGTGGCAATCCCGGCGTGATCCGTCCCCACCTGCCAGAGGACGTTTTTGCCGCGCATCCGATTATATCGTATAAGGATGTCTTGCAGGGTGGCGTTGAGCGCATGACCCATATGCAGCCGGCCGGTCACATTGGGCGGCGGAAAAACGATGGCGTAGGGCTCCCCCTCGCCGGAAGGCCGAAAACACCCTGCCGCTTCCCATGCCGCATAAAGGCGCGGCTCCGCCTCGGCGTGGTCAAAGATTTTCGGCAGGGCGGCGGCGGAAGATTGGTCTGTCATGATGCCGCCGCTTTAAGCAGCGTGAGCCCGGCCCGCAAGCGATGGGTCCTGGGGCGCCGGCAAGGCCCCAAACCCTACGCTTCGCCGCGGGCGAAGGCGGCGGTCAGATCGTTGAGCAAATCCTCAGGGTGCTCAAGGCCAATCGACAGACGGACCAGCCGATCACCGAGGCCCGCGGCCGCCCTCGCCGCCGGGGTCATTCCCGCATGGGTCATGATGGCCGGAATACATACGAGGCTTTCAAAGCCGCCAAGGGACGCCGCCGGGGTGAACACCTCAAGCCCCGCCAAAAAGGCCCGCGGGTCGATGCTGGGCGCCAGATCGAAGCTCATCATCGCCCCGGGGCCCTTTTGCTGACGGCGGATGAGGGCGTGTTGTGGATGGCTGCCGAGGCCGGGATAGTTGAGACCGACAACCGCCGGGTGACCGACGAGCGCGTCGGCGATCTGGCCCGCGGTGGCTTGGGCGCGATGCACCCGAAGAGAAAGGGTCCGCGCCCCGCGCAGGGTCATATAGCTGTCGAAGGACGCGCCGGTGACACCGGTGGCATTCGCCCACCAGGCCAGTTCGCTCGCAAGCTCCGGATCTTTGGTGATGAGGGCGCCGCCGATGATATCGGTGTGCCCGTTGATATATTTCGTGGTGGAATGGACGACCATATCGCACCCCCATTCAAGGGGGCGTTGGAGAATGGGGCTCAGAAACGTATTGTCCGCCAAGGTGAGCGCGCCGATCTCCTTGGCGAGGGCCGTCCAGCGGGAAAGGTCCGTAATCCGCATCAGCGGATTGGACGGGGTCTCCAAATAGATGAGATCGGGGGCAAAGTCCCGCGCCGCGCGCAGCGCCTCCTCCGTCGTCTGGTCGAGAAACCGCACCTCGAAGCGGCCTTTGTCGGCATGGGCGGCGAGCAGGCGATAAGTGCCCCCATAGCAATCATGGGGGGCCACGATTTTGGCCCCGGCGGGCAGCCGGTCGAGGGGCAGGCCGATCGCCGCCATGCCCGTGGCGCAGACAAGGGCACCGCCCCCCCCTTCCAACTCGGCCAGCAAGGTTTCGAGCACCGACCGCGTCGGGGTGCGGGACCGGCCATAATCATAGGCCGGTTTCTTATCCGGGTCGTCCCATAGATAGGTCGAGGACAGATAAAGCGGCGGCGCGATCGCCCCATGGCCGCAATCCTCGCCCACGCCCGCCTGGGCAAGGACCGTCTCCGCATGCGGGGCAGGTTTGTCGGTGGGGGCGTCGTCGCTCACATCGTCACTTTCTCATCGAAGGCCCTAAGGTCGCATATCGGACCGGTGGGGACCAAGGGGTAGTCGCTCCGCCGACGGGGAACAAGTCCGCGTGCCCACCCCCCTTTCAGGGGGGCCAGCCTTGCGGGGCGTCTTGCAGGGGGGGCTTGCTGGGGCGTTAGTGCCGTTTCGCCCGTAGCTTGTCCGCAAAGCGGATGGCCGCGGCGACAGCCTCATAATGCTCGTACCGGATTTCCTCCCCAACCTCCACGACGGCGTAAAGCGACCTGGCGGTCTGTACATCGCGATAAAGCGGCACCCCCGCCTCATCGGCAATATTGCGGATGCGGAGAGCGATGGCATCGACCCCTTTGGCGATGCAGCGCGGCACCTCACCGCGATGCCGATTCCACTGCAAGGCCACAGCATAGTGTTCTGGGTTGACGACCACGACATCCGCGTCCGGGACGTCGAGAAGCTGGCGGTTCTGAGCGATCTCTCTCGCCCGTTTTTGCCGCTCGCTGCGCTGTGCCGGGTCCCCCTCGGTGCTCTTGGTCTCGTCCTTCAACTCCTGACGGCTCATCTTCAGCCGCTCGCGATATTGTGACCATTTGATCGGCAGATCGATACCTGCGGCGATCGCCGCGAGGATCACCCCGGTGATCACCATGATCCGCGCCAAACCGGCCAGTTCCTCGGCCAAAAGGCCGGGCGGTGCCCCCACAGAGGCGGTCAGCCGTCCCGTCTGGGCCAGTCCGATCACCATGCCCACCACCATGACGATGGTGATCTTGACCGTATTTCGAACGAAGTCGGTGAGGGCTGCCTTCCCAAACTTCTGCTTGGCATTTTTTACAGGGTTGAGCTTATTGAGATCGGGTTTGATCTTATTGGGCGCAAAGACGAGAGCCTGCTGCGCGATCAGCCCTGCAATGACCAGGGCGATCGGCGCGGCCATCAGCGCAAAGAAAAAGAGCGCGCTGCTGCCAAATCCCTCAAGGGGATCGGCATCGCTCATCAGGCGGGCGCTCGCCTCGAACGGTCGCGCCATAAATACGTTAAGCGATGTCGCCATGTTCATGGCGAGGGCGGAGACGAAGCCCAACAGGGCCACGAGAATCCCCAAATAGCGCGCAAAAACGAGGACTTCCGGCGACTGGGCAACGTCGCCCTTCTGACGCGCCTGCTTAATTCGTTCAGGTGTCGCCTCATGCGACTTTTCGGCTTCGTCCTGATTCTCCGCCATGCCTTACCAGAACCCCATAAAGCCGGTTTCGGTCCGGGCAAGCCAAACAAGCAGGATCATCGGCATGGCAACGGCGAGCAATAGGAGCGCCGCAAGAACGTTCGCAGGAACCCCAATGAAGGTGACCATCATTTGCGGCATCGCCTGGTTCATCATGCCAAGGACGATATTGTAAAGAAAGTTGACCAGGAGAAAGGGGAGCGAAAGGGAAACCCCGAGGGCAAAAGCGGCCATCGCCCGATGGGTCGCCCATTCCGCAAGCACATCCGTCCGCGGCAATTCTCCCAGCGGGAACAGCTCGTAGCTCTCGGCAATCAAGCCAACAGCCCTGACGTGAAACTCCATCGTCATGAACAAAGTCGCCCCAGCCATGGTCAGCAACAAGCCGACGGATGGATTGGGCTCGGTATTCAGCCCCGCCCCGAACAACTGCGACAGCGAAGCGGATTGTGCGACAATGGTGCCGGCAATACTCAGTGCCCAGATAAAAATACGGAACCCATAGCCAAGGGCGGCGCCGATCACCACCTCAAAGACGATCAGCACGAGGGGGTCGCTGATCGCCAGAGCGGGCAACGGGCGGTCCAGGATCACCGGCAAAATCGTGCTCGTCATAACGAGCCCCGCCATCAATCGCACTCTGACCGGAATCGCCAATTGACCCAAGCCCGGCAGCAATACCAGCATGGCTGTCAGGCGAGCAAAGATCGCCACGGCGGCGATGATGAAGGCCTGCCCCTCCTCCGGTATCAGTGCGGCGAGTTCGGCGAACATCGTCAGATGACGGCAAGAATGGCGGGACGGGCCCCCGATCCGATCTCCTCAAAGGCGATGACCGGGTTCTTGATCGCGCGCGCCGAGACCACGTCGCGAACAAACCGCCGCCGCCGTCCCGTAACGGCTATGGCCGCATAGGCCCCCGCCATGGCCGCCTTGTTGAGGGCCTCCTGCACATCGTCGCCGAGGCGCTTATACTCATCCGCACTCAACGCCCCGGTGCCGCCATTATCTGGATCGGGGCGAAGACGGTCGGCGAGAAGCTTGTCCCAGGTCTGGCCGAGTTGCACGACAGGCAGGGTGCCGTCGGGAGATTTGTACTCTTCGATGAACTGGAAGGCGAGTTGTCGCCGAACCGCCTCGATCAGATCGTCGATATTCGGGCACCGCGGCTGGTGCTCGACGATGGCTTCAAGGAGGAGCGGCACATTTCGGACGCTGATCTTCTCGGCCAGCAATCCACGCATCACCCATTGCAAGGTATCGTAGGTCACCTTCTCGGGCAAAAATTCGTCGAGGAGCTTTTTGTTCGACTCGGCCCTGACGGGGTCGGACAGATTGGTGAGGGCATCGAGCGCCTCTCGCAGGGCCCGGCGGGACATCAGCCGCTCGAAATTATTCTGCACCGACTCCAGAAGGTGGGTGGCGAGGATTTCCACCGGCTCGATCACGGTAATACCGCGATCCGCCATTTCCTGCGCCCAATGGGGGGTCACCCACCTGGCCTCGGCCTTATAGACCGGCTCCGTTGCATCGACCCCAGGGATATCGCGATAGTCTGCATGCTTCACAAGGGCGAGGCTATGGTCGATCATCAAGGTCGCCTCCCCCACCTTTGTCCCCTGGAGACTGATACGATAGGCCCCCGATCCAAGGGCGGCGTCGGTGACCCTGACCGGCGGCATCACGAAGCCATAGCGGCTGACGATAAAGGTCCGAAGCTTTTCGATCCGCTTGTCGAAGCTTTCCTGGGAGCCGCTGAGGATCGAGGAGAGGCCGCGATCCAGCTCAACATGGATTTCGTCGAGATCGAGACTGTCCCCAAGCGTCGCCGGTGCCGGCAGGGCGTCAAGGTCGGTCGCCTTCTCCTCTTCGAGAGCCAACGCATCTCGCCTGGCCGTTGCCTGCAGGCCGCGCCATCCGAGATAGCCAAACGCTCCCGCCCCCAGCATGAACGGCAAGAACGGCAAGCCGGGCAGCAGCGCAAAGACCGTGAGGAGCATCGCCACGGTGAGCAGGGCATAGGGACTGCCGGTCATCTGACCGAACAGCGCCACGTCCACCGAGCCTTTCCCCTGCCCCTTGGACAAAAGAAGCGCAGCAGCGACCGAGATGATCACGGCTGGAATTTGGCTGACGAGGCCATCACCGACGGTGAGGACGGAATAATTCTGCACGGCTTCGCCGAGGGAAACATCGTGCACCCCCATCCCAATGGCGATCCCGGCCACCAAGTTCAAAAGGGTGATGAGGAGACCCGCGACCGCGTCCCCTTTCACGAATTTCGACACCCCGTCGAGGGAACCGAGGAATGCGGTCTCTTCTTGCTGTAGCTCCCGCAGGCGGCGCGCTTCTTCGTGGGTAATGGCCCCGGCGGCGACATCCGCGTCGATCGCCAATTGTCGGCCAGGCATGGCATCGAGGGCGAAGCGCGCCCCGACTTCGGCCATCCGCCCCGCCCCTTTGGTAATGACGAGGAAATTGACGATGATGAGAACGGTGAAAATGATCAATCCCATGATCAAATTGCCGTTCATGATGAACATGGCAAAGCCTTCGATCACGTTCCCGGCCGCACCGGTGCCAGTGTGTCCCTCGCCAATAATCAATTTCGTCGATGAGATATTAAGGCTGAGCCGCAGCAAGAGCGACATCAGCAAGACGCTCGGAAAGGCGGAGAAATCGAGGGGTTTTTCGATGAAGAGGGTGATCGTGAAAATCAAAATCGCAAAAGCGAAGGAAGCCGTGAGCCCGATATCGAGCACGATCGGCGGCACGGGGAGGATCATCATGACAATGATGACCATCAACCCCATCGCCAGCAACACGGCCGGCTCCCGCAGGATCGACATCGCATCGATCCGCGTCGGCGTGGCGACAGCTTCCGACATAGGAACCTCCCTCACGGGAGCGAATCATACCCTTCAGGTGATGACGCCTCTCCCTAAAATCTGACCCCGCACTCCCCCAAGACCGGTGTCGTCTACCCAATCAATGGCAGGATTCGGTCCTCGAATAACCGCAAACAAAGGCCGACCATGAAACTCGACGTCAACGCAAAGACCAACAGCATCGCCGCCACCTTGGGCACGAAGGTCAAGGTCAGCTCCTGAACCGAGGTTAGTGCCTGTAGAAGGCCGACGATGAGACCGGCCACGAGGGCAGCAATCAACAACGGCGCCGACATTAGCGCCGCCGTCATCACGGCCTCTCGGGTCAGGTCGATAATCTGTGCATCCGTCAGCATACGCTTAGACCGGCATACGGAGAATTTCCTGATAGGCTTCCACCACCCGATCCCGGATGGTCACGGCCGCCTGAAGGGCGACTTCTGCCTCTGCCATCGCCTCGACCACAGCGTGGGCACTGCCCTCCCCCGCGGCCATTTGCTGGACCGATTGGTCGGCCTTGTCGAAGACCTTGGTGAAAGCCTCACCTGCGGCCTTGAGGTTCTCCGCCAAATCTCCGCCAGGGGCGGGTTTTGCGCCCAGGACCTGACCGTAGCCGGTGGCGGCGCCGAGCGCCGAGAGTTCTGCTGCCATTTTTAGCTCCGTCTCATGAGGGAAATCAGCCCGGCATACATTTCGCGGGCTTGGCGAAAGGCTTCGATATTCGCGTCGAAACTGCGCTTGGCTTCACGGGCGTCGGACAGTTCGGTCAGCATGTCGACATTGCTCATTTCGACAAATCCGTCCGCGTCCGCCAAGGGATGGCCCGGATCATGGACCTTCCGCGCCTCGTCAGACGACAGGATCATTCGCGACACGCGAACCGCCTGCTCATTCCCCGTGGAGAAGGTCAGCATCTTGCGCTGATAACCAGGGGTGTCGATGTTGGAGAGGTTTTCGTTGACGGTCCGCATACGAAAGCTCTGGGCGTTCATGCCGTCACCGGCGATGCGGAGCGATGTCAGAAGGGGATCGGCCATTATCGAGCCCCCATCGCGGTCTTGTAGAGAGCCAAAGTCTGCTCCCACAATCCCAGCGCCATCTCGTGCTCGCCGCGTGTCGAGGCCATCTCTTCGAGTTGGGTTTCCAACGAGACGGAATTGCCGTTCGGATTGGGCACGGCGCGGCTATCCACCCGCGCCTCCGCTCGCTCTCGCCCCTTCACGACATCCGCAAAGGAAGGCATCGCCATCTGGCGATAGCCGGGGGTATTGAGATGAGCAAGGTTTTGGGAAACCACGGATTGGCGAGACGCGGCGTGCTGCGCCATCGCCTTTGCCATTTCGAGAATGGCGTTATTCGTACCGATCATGAGTCACCGCTCGTCATTAACGATACGGTGACTATTGTAACTATTCCCTTGCCAAAGGGTTAACGACCTGCGGCGACCCGGCGATCCTCGACTAGGTCACCACCATTGGTTGCCGGCGAGGCGTAAACCTTGAGGAGCTCCGCTTCGATCGGGAATAGCCCCTTCAACGCGATCAAGACCCGGTGATATCGTCCGCACTCGGCCGCCTCGATAGCGTTATCGATCGCTTCGCGGTGAACCGTCTTGGCAAAAATCGCGGAGAGTTGATCGAGACGGGAGAGTAATTCCGCCTTCCCATCGAACTCCCTCACCTCACAAGCGAGGATCAATTGCGCAACGTGGTAGGCCCGCGTAATCGGGGTCTTCACATCGTCGGGGTGAAGGGCATCGGATACCCGGAGAACGAAAACACCTTCGGTGATTCGAATAGATGTCCGGCGCGGTCCGTTCTCGATTAAATTCCCTCCAATGAGGAATTTTTCCTTCGGCTTCAGAGTCAGTGTAATTCCACCCATGACGACCTCCTGTCGTGTTACGCCGCTTCGGCGTTGTTTTGGGCTTGGGCTTTCAGGCCGGCGGCAATTTGCCGGTTAATGGAGATAAGAACCTCTGGTTCAGCCTGACGGCAGACCACCTTGCGGCTATGTACCAAAGAGAATTGACCGAGCTTCAGTAGTCCAACTTTCAGCGTCTGATCGATTTTGTTCTCCTCTTGGAGCAAGTCGACAATCAGGGCCGTCCACATTTCCATATTTCTGTGGACCGCGGTGACAAGCTCTCGAAAACCTTCTGGGGTCGAGGGATCTGCATTTGCCATTTCGGCGGCGATCTTCGTGAGGAGCTGGATCTCGACCTCACGGCCCGAGGCGGTGCTCTTTCGGACTTGTGCGTAGCCGTGTTCGGCGGACGACTGCATAGGGGCTCAACTTTTCTGCTGGACGTTCGGCTTAGGGGTGAAGGGCGGCGCGCTGCGCCGCCCTTCGATCGTGTGGCTTACTGGAACAGCGCCAGCAGGGCCTGCGGCGAGGCGTTCGCAATGGCGAGCGCCTGGAGGCCGAGCTGCTGCTGCACCTGCAGGGCCTGCAAGTCGGCCGCCGCGGCGGTGAGGTCGGCATCGGTCAAGGCCGAAACCCCAGCTTCCAGCGAGCTGATGAGATCCGTGAGGAAGTTCATCTGGATGTCGACCCGACGCGCCGCCGACCCGAAGGCAGAGGCCGCCGCCGTGGCGGTATTGATCATGTCGTCAATATCGCCGAGGGCTTCAGAAGCGCCCGCTGCCGTCCGAACGTCGAGGTTGGCCAGGAACTCAAGGCCGCCGCCGGCGGCCCCGGAGGTCACATCGTACTCGAAGTTCACCGCGCTCGTCGAATTGTTGGTGATGACGAGCTTCCGGCCGCTGAAGGTGACGTCGATATCGGCATTGATACCGGTCGCCCGGGTGGCCAGTTCTTCCAGAACATCGGAGACGGTGTCCGTGGACTTCGCGCGATACTCGATGGTGTTCGAGCTGCTCGACGAGTCACCGATGGTGATCTGGTAGAGGTTGCCCGCCCCGGCCAACGCCGTGGTCAGACCTTCGAACGAGTACTCGCTCACCGCACCCACGCGGGTGTCGGCATCCTGGATAACCTTGGAACCGGTCTCGATTTCACCGTCGATGCCCGTGGTCACCTGCTCGTAGACGAGATATTCGTCACTGTTCGACGCCGCGAATTCGAGACTGTTGGTGTTCCCCGTGTCGGTGATCGTCACGGTCCCGTCTTCGTTGTTGGTCGCCGTCGCGCCGGCCAGGTCATCAGCAGCAAGGTCACCATCGGTGCTGAGCTGGTTGAAGGCCGCCGTGAAGGCCTCGGCTTGGGCTTCCTTGGTCACAACACCAGAAGAGTTGGCTTTCACCGCGAACTGGATTGTGGAGTCGGTTGTGTTGCCGTCGTCACCAACATTGTAGGTGAAGACCACGACATCGCCGGCACTCACACCCGTGGTCACGTCGGCGAAGGTCAGACCTTCGTCACCGGTGCCAAGGTCAGTACCACCCGTCAGGGTCGTACCCGCATCGCGCGCCGTGCCACTGTTATTGTCAGAGGCAGAGTAGGTGTAGACCTGCGCGCTGACATCGGCGCCGGAGCTGTTCGTCAGACGACCAACAATGCCCTGCTCGGCGTCATAGCCGGAGGTCGTGGCATCGAATTCAAGATCGGCTTCGCCGTCGATCTTGTCGGTGCCCACGGTGCTCGCATTGAGCGCGCCTTTGGCCGCGGCTTCAAGCGCAGTGGCGATGCCGGACACCGAGGTCCCGGACGCCGCTGTGTTGGTCCAGAACGAGCGTGCGCCGCCGTCGAGTTCGACGAAGTAACGCAGGTCGTCCGCCACACCGGTGGTCAGGCGAAGATCGAGCGTACCGTCGCCCCCTGCACGGAGGGAATCGGTGACGTTGCTGGCACCGGTAAAGCCGCTCTCATCAACGCGGCGACCGGCAACGACCGTCGACGCGGTCCCGGCAGTGATGGAGCCACCGGACGTCCCTTGGGTATCCGTCAGGTCTTGACCGTTGATGGTGATCCGGGTCGGAGCCACGTTACCGGTGCTGGACCGGTTCAGCGACGCCAGGATGTCCACCGTCCCCTGCGAATTGTTGAGCAGGTTCAGGCCGTTGAACTGGGCCGAATTAACCGTTGAGGTGATCTGGTTACGAAGGGCGTCAATGTCCGACTGGATTTTATTCCGGTCGACGTTTTCTTCCTGCGCGGAAACGATCAGCGCCTTCATGTCCTGAAGAAGATCGACGACGGTTTCGGAGGCGGAACTCGCCACCCCAACAGTCGACGCCCCAAGATTGAGACTGTCCGTAATCGACTTAAAGGAAGAGACGTCCGCTTGCATAATGGTCGAAATCGACCAAATGGCAGCGTTGTCCTTGGCGCTGTTAATCCGCTTACCCGTCGAGACGAGCTGTTGCGTTGTTTCCAACATTCTGTTGGTTTCTTGGAGAGAACGCAGCGCGACGCTGGCACTGGCGTTGAAGTTGATGCTCGACATCTGAATTGCCTTTCAATTCAAGTGGCGAGTCCGTCTTCCTGACGGTATCGGGTCGACCCGACGCAACGGCTTGAAAACGTTGCCTCGACTAGTCTCGTACCCTCATAAACCATAATGCAGGCTTAATACTAAACGCGTCGGGAGAGATTAGTCGTCGATCGCACGTCGAGCGGTTCCCCATCTGGGTCATAGGCGACCGAGACCGCCTCTCGGCCTAGTCGCTCAAGTCGTAACCGCAAATCGCGTGCCGCTCTGGCGATGATTTCGAGATCCCTGGCATTTCTTTCCGCCAAGTCTTTCACCTCCCTCACAAGGGAAGGATCGCCCGAATCGACAGGGCTCAACGCCTCAAGGAGGTCTCGTTTCTCCTGGGCAATTGACTCAAGATCACCAAAACGGCGTTCGCGGATAACCACCCGCTCACGGCGCAACAGATCCGCAAGTTGATCGACCGAACTCATAGGGAAGTGGAGACCGTAGGCTCTTCTTTCGCGCGGAGGGCCGTATAGAAACGGTCAGCGAGGCCGAACCCGCCCGCCTCCACCAAATCCCCCGCCACGCGCTCGATCACGAAGGAAGAAAAACTGTCCGTTGCCGTCCCTTCGTCCGCCGCGAGGGCCTCGTCCAATCCGGCATGTTTCAGCATCTCCGCGACGAAGACAGCCTCGAAGGACTTCGCTGTTTCCCGCAACCGCGCCTCACGATCAGAAACTGTCTCCTCGCCGAGACGATCGGACGCCGTCGCCGCCGCGCCGAGGGCCGGAAGGGGGAATGCGGACGGGAGCGAAACCATAATATGTCCTATTTTAAGATGTAATCTCTGTATCGGACACCTCCGTAAAGTAATCGTAAACCTTCCTAGTCGAAATCTAACCGACGCATTTAGAGAGCGACTAGTCTATGGCCGATCTTGCTCTTTTGTCCCTCGCCCCGGAGAAAGCGGCGACGGGTCGGAACACCGCCCCCCTTTCCTCCTCCAAAGAGAGCGCGAGCCCCACAAAGGACGGCGCCACGTTTTTCAATTTGGTCGCCGAGTCGGCGCAGGCGCGGGACGATGCGGCCCCTGCCCAAGCGGAGAGCGGGACGGGACGGCGCGATGGCCAAGCGGATATGGCGGCCTCCCCCCTCATGACAGCATTGCCGGGGGATCAGTCCTCGCCCGCCGCCGCCTCGTCTTCAGAGGGGCGCAGCCTTGTTCAATCGCCTAACGACACGACCGTGGCGGGCGTTCTGCGGGCGGACGCTCTTGTCGGTCGTGTCTCCACCGGGACGACATCCTTTGGCGTTTCGGCGTCGGGCACCGGGATTGAAGCCGATGGCACCACCGCCAAGGGAACGGGGGAGACGGCGCTCAGCACGGATGCCGCGGCGAAGGGCAATACGGCAAAGGGGAATACGATTCCCCCAGCGCTGCTGGCTGAACTGACGGCCGCTTCAGGCCGCGATCCTTCGCTCTCACAGGATCGTCCGTTCCCCCCTTCAAAGGGACAGGGCGCATCGACGCTTGAGGCAACGCCCAATGGACTAGCCCAGGTACGGTCTGCCTTGCCGACGCTGCCCCTTTCTGACGCCAAAGGGTCAACGGGGACGCAATCGCCGACAGGCCTGCCCGCCGACGCTGTCCCTGACTATAAGGTCACGATCGTCAACCGTCAGACCCCCACATCCCTCCCCACAACGACCCTTCCCCCATCGGATCTTGCCCTTAACCTGACCGCGCAAGGTCGCGCAGCCCTCGAGACGAAAGGCGTTGTCGACGCCCCTCAATCCCCAGGCAACGCGCCCCTGGCGACGGCCACCGCCTCGGCCCTGACGACGAACAAGGCGGCACCGGTTGTGTCCCCGCATGGCCAAAAAGCGATCGACCAAGCGGTGGGAACTGTCGATCCCGACCCAACGGCCCTTCCCCCAAAAGCGTCGGATGGCGCCCTCCCGCGCTCGAGCGTCCTGCTCGCCGATACCGGAAATGCCCCGCGTTCGGCCAATTCCCTCTCTATGCCGACCGCTCAAGGGGATACGCCCGAACTTTCAGCCCCCGCCAAGAGCTTGTCGACGGACGGTCAGGGCCCAAGCCGGGAAAATATCGCCTCTTCGGGGGATCGCCCCTCCATGGCGGACAGTCTTGTTGACAAGATCGTCGCCAAGCGTACCGCCACTGAGACGCGCCCCGGTGTGATGCCGACCGTCTCGGAAAGCGCGTTTGTCAGCGGATCAAATGTCACACATTCAGCAGGTACGTCCTCAGCCCCCCTCACCGGGGGGACCCCCGCCGCCTTTGCGGGGTTAAGCCTCCCCGCCGCCTCTCCCATGAGCCAGGCTGTCTTTACCGGCGCGGCCATGCCGGCCCCTCTTGCCGCGCAGGGTCCCGTTGCAGCTCAACAGGTGGCCGAGGCCATGCGGAATATCCGCACCGAGAACCATATCTCCGTACGCCTTGATCCGCCCGAACTCGGCCGGGTTGAAATCGACCTCAATTTCGATGGACAGAAACTTATCTCGGCCGTTCTGAGTGCCGACGAGGCGAATACGTCCCATCTATTGAAGAAACACCTTGATACCCTTCAGCGGGAATTGGCGAGTGCCGGCTTCGAGAATGTCGCCGTCGATATCGCCGATAGGGGCAGTCAGCAAACGCTCTCACAACAAGCGCAATTCTCTTCGACTCTCCCTAGTTACGGCGCCATAGCTGATAGCGGCTCACTGCCGGAGGCCCCCTCCCCGCTCCGCCCACAAATACTAACGATAGACCGAATCGACCTGCGACTCTGAGAGGTTCCCATGGAAATTTCCCCCACATCCGCCCAATCGGCCGCATCCGCCGCCAATCAAAAGGCTACGCAGTCTCTCGCAACGGACCTCGATGCCTTTTTGAATCTGCTCACCGCCCAGATGAAAAATCAGGATCCCTTTGCCCCGATCGATTCGACGCAGTTCGTCGAACAATTGGCGACATTTTCCAGTCTCGAGCAGCAGGTTCAAACGAACAAATATCTTGAGACCATGATGGGTCTGCTGCAATCGACCTTAGGCGGACAACAAACCGACGTGATCGGGGCGCAGATCGGCGCCTCTGAGATCACCATCTCCGGCGCGTTTGATCCTCTCCCCATCGTCAGTGGGTCGGATGCGGAAGGCGCCCTTGTGGTGCGCAATGCCCAAGGCGACGTCGTTTTCCGAGGGCCCAGAGCCGATGAATGGTCATGGAACGGCCAAACCAATGAGGGCACCCTTGCCGCCCCCGGCACCTATAGCTTTGAGATTGAGACGGACTCGACGGTTCTCGATGCTCGCGCTCTTGGAACCGTCGATCGGGTGATTACCGATACCAATGGGCAAGTCGTCGGCATAGGACCGACCATCACGACGGATACCTACAAGGTCATCTGACAACACCGAATTCCCCTATAAGACAAAAGGTCGGGAGCGAACGCACCCGGCCTTTTTCCTTTTGGAGAACATAGTGCTCGACGGATCAAAGGGAGGGGATCAATTCTCCTGCCGATTGAAATCGACAATCAGGACTTCCTCGACCGACTCGTCGATGAGCGACCGTGATGCCGTGAGCAAGCGGCCCTGGATCTCTTCATAGGTTTCCGTGTCGGTGATATCCCCACCGAGATACCCCTCATTCGCGAGAGCGAACAATGTGCGCATCATGGCATCGCGGAGGCGAGGCTCTTTTGTGCGGACATATTCAATCTCTGTGTTCGGCATTTCCAGCGTCAATCGTAGGACCGCCAAAGCACGAACCGTCCTGTCCTCCACAATCGGAACGAGGAAGGGACGCTGAAAGGCAAAATACCCAAGCTCTTCCTCAGTATGAGCAACAGCGTGCTCCACTTCTCCGGCGCCGGAGGCTGATTTTCCGCCTCCCCTCATGGTCATCGCGGCAAAGCCCGCTCCGACAACGGCAACGACGACAATCAGCAGTGATATTATCTTAGACATAGCCATCAAAAGGGTACGATGAAGTCCAGAACACGTGATCCCGGCTTCGGATTGGTCGTCCGTGAAATTTGTCCTTGCCCGGTGTAGACGATATCCGCCGCGGCAATCTTATCGTGAGTGATCGTGTTATCCCGAGTGATGTCTTCAGGCCGCACAACACCTTGAAGACGGAGATCCCGGACCTCTTGATTAACCCGGATGCGTTGGCTCCCGACAACGACAAGGTGCCCATTGGGCAGTTGCTCGATAACCTGCGCCGCCAGCCTGAGGGTGATACGCTCCTGCCGCGTAATGCTTCCATCGCCGGCGGCGGTGGCCTGTCTCGTCACCCCCACGGCGGGAGAGAAAGTGGCATCGCCGGGCAGCTGATCCTGAAACTGTTGATCGATCCCGAACAGGGCGTTCACGGAAAAATCTTCCTGGTTCGTCCTGTTTCGGGCCAAAGAGTTCTGGATTTCGGCTTGCTCATCGACGCTGACAATAACTGTCAAAATATCGCCGACATTACGGGCGCGCCGATTGCCGAATAGAGATTGCGGCTCTTGATTCCACAAGGACGCGTTGCGTGGAGCAAGCGCCGGAAGGTCTGCAACGATCGGCTCAGGTGTGGGAATCTCCGCATAGGGAAGCTGATCGTTCGTGGTCGTGCATGCCGAGACTGCAAGAGCTGCGATAAAGAGAGGGAAACTTGATCGCGTCATAGTTCTACCCTCACCTCGCCCGGTCCGGAAATGACCGCCGTAATCGTCCGTCGACTTTCGAGGTTCATGACGAGGATTTCCTCCCCCTCAGCCCCGGCGCCCAATGCCCGTCCCTTGGTTTCGATCCGCATGGGCCCCTTCACCGCGACGATCCGAACGGTCGAGTTGCGGTCCACAAGGTCCGCCTCTTTGGTGTCGGAGAAAGAAATCGTCCGCCCCGGAAAAATCGTCCGTGTCAATTGTCGACCAACCAACCGGTCGACATCGTTCTCGTTCCCGGCCAACCCGGACCCGTCAATGACGGTACCTGCGGGCAGGCGCGCATTGGCGTGAACCTCACCCATCATCAGGAAAAGGAGAGCCGTGAGGATCATTATCTGATCCGCGTCGCCGAGGCGTACATCTCGTCCGCCGCCGTCAGCACTTTGGAATTCAATTCATAGCCCCGCTGAGCTTCGATCAGATCCGCAATCTCGCTGACGACATCGACGCCGGATTCCTCAAGATATCCCTGCCGCAGCAAGCCGAGGCCATCCTGACCCGGCTGACCGTTGATCGGTGTTCCCGACGCGGTCGTCTCACGGTAAAGATTTCCCCCCATCGCCTCCAGGCCCTTGGGATTGACGAACGACGTCAGGGTAATGGTCCCGATGGACTGTCCCTCGACCGCATCATCGAAGAAAGCGAAAACCTCCCCATCCGCACTAATCGTCACCTGACGCGCCTCACGCGGGATCGTGATCCCATCGGCGAGGGCAAACCCGTCACTATTGACCATGAGGCCGTCGGGATCGACCTCGAACTTACCGTCGCGGGAGAAGGCGGGCTCACCATTCGGCAGCGTGATCTCGAAAAAGCCGTTGCCCTCAATCGCGATGTCGAGATCGTTCGTCGTCTGCCGCAGCGCTCCTTGCCGCATATCCATCGACACCGCCTGGGTCTGGACGCCCAAGCCAAGCTGTACCCCAGTGGGAACGATGGTCCCTTGCGTCGAGGAGATCGCACCGGGATTGACATCCTGCCGATAGATCAGGTCCGCAAAAACCGCCGAGCGGGCCGCATAGGCCGTGGTCGACATATTGGCGATGTTATTGGCAATGACATCGACACGGGTTTGCTGCGCCGCCATGCCGGATGCTGCCGTTCTCAGTGCGTCCATATCCCTTACCCTTGCTGTCTCATTGCATCGATGAGCGTGGAGAGCCGCTCATGCTCCTGGTCGGCCATTTTTTGACCGGCCTCATACATCCGCTGGGCGAGCATCAATTTAGCGAATTCCGCCACCGGCTGGACATTCGACCCTTCGATAAATCCCTGAAGAACACGCCCCTCTTCGAAGACGGCATCCCCATCGGGAACTCTCCACAGATTATCGCCGACTCGCTCGGGTTCGCCAAGAGGCGTATACACACCAATCTTCGCGAAGATCTCCCCATCGACGCTCAGTGTACCGTCCTGCCCCACACCGACACTCACCGCATCGGGCGGAATGGTGATCTCACCACCCCCCTCGTCAAGCAACGGATTGCCTGCGGGATCGACGATAACACCCTCGAGATCGGTGGTGTAGGAGCCGGCCCTGGTCAGGCGTTCACCTGCGGGGGTACTGACTTTAAAAAAGCCCTCGCCCTGGATCGCGAAATCATAGGTGCCGCCGGTTTGCTTCAGCGGCCCGCTCGCATAGTCCGTCGATTGTCCGACAAACCGCCCCATTGAAAGGCTTGTCGCGAGCGACCGCCCCTCACTCACATATTCTGAAAAAATAGCGCCCTCGGACTTGAAACCGGGGGTCGAGGCGTTTGCGATATTATTCGCGATCATCTGAACCGCTTTAAGCAGACCTCCCTGACGGGAAACCAGAGCGACGGAGTTATCGGGCATTAAGCTGCGCCTTTGAGTGCTTCTTCGAGTTCGTTAAACGAGGGACGCATGACAGAGGGGACGTGACGACGGCCGACTTCAACGCAAATATTCGGCGCATGTTTGTGAAGGCTGGAGACCAGCACCTCACGGATCAATTCGTAGAATTGGTGCTCTTCTTCCCGCACCGCCTTCATTCGCGCCGCAAAGGGACCAACAACAGCATAGGAAAGGAAAACACCGAGGAACGTCCCGACAAGGGCGCCGCCGATCATCTTTCCCAAGACTTCGGGCGGCTTGTCGATCGAGGCCATGGTCTTAATAACCCCAAGCACCGCCGCCACAATCCCAAGAGCGGGCAACGCATCGGCCACCTGCTCGACGGCGTGCGCGCCGTGCATGCTCTCTTCTTTTTTCTGATCGAGCTGTTTTTCAAGCAACTCCTCGACCTGATGGACGTCATCAAAATTGAGGAGCATGGAGCGGATAGTGTCGCAGATCAGCTCAACCGCCCCTTTATCCTTGGCGATTCGAGGATAGCGACCAAAGATCTCACTCTCCCCCGGCTCTTCGATATGTTTTTCGACATCCACCGGACTTTCTCTGAAGACGACGATCAACTCGTGCATCAGACAAAGCAATTCTTGATAATCCTGCTTTTTCCATTTCGCCCCGGCGAAAGCGGCCACCAGATCACCGCCCGCATGCTTGATCCGGGTGAAGTCATTTGCGGCAAGAAACGCCCCGACGGCCGCCCCGCCGATCATCATCATTTCGTAGGGAAGACTGTGGAGAATGATGCCCAGCTTGCCCCCGGCGAATAGATATCCGCCGAAGACCATGACAAGCGTGACCACTAGTCCGACAATAGCAAGCATGATTAACTTCCTGATCAAATTCCGTGTAAAAAGAGTTAATCACCACAACTCGACGATTAACCACCGGCACGGACAGACTAGCTGGTGCTTTCCCAATTTTCGGTAATCATAAGAAAAAGAAACTGGAGAGCGCCTAACTCGACGACTTCTCCAAAAGGGCGCGGGTCACCGCAATCGCCGAATCCGACGGCATCGCCTCCAGCAAAGCCGCAGCTGCGGGCGCGGGCATCGCCTCGACAAAGGCGGCGGCTTGATCGGCACTCAAGGCCATCATGATCTCGGCCGCCTTATCGGCAGGAAGGCGAGCGTAAAGCGAGGCCAGCTCCTTGTGGGCTGTCCCCTTTGCATTGGCGAGACGCAACGCTTCTCGGCTCAAGGCCTCGCGCTCAGCCCGAAGTTTTGCCGCCTGACGGGTCAGCTCGGCCTGTTGTCCGGCGATCTCCGCCTCATAGTCCTTAACCCGCCCCTCTTCGTTGACCGCGACCGAAATCCCCTCGGGCACGGACGCCTTCACCGAGGAAGAGGCGCGCGGTGCAAAGCGCTCGGCCGCTTCCGGCAAGGCCTCGGCGGCCACGAGAAACTGTCCCACCGCCACAAGACCAAATGCACAGGCATAAGCGGGGAGGATACGTCCTTTGGTCATGACGCCTGAACCTTCTTCGTGGGTTTGTCAGTGGGGAAAGGATTTTTTGTCAGACCGGATCCTTTGGGATCCGCAGCCGCGCGACGGAGCTCCGCCTTTTGCGCCAGACGCCGGGCCAATTCGGCCACTTTAGGCGAAGGCCCTCCGATCGCGCCTCCCCCGCTCTCGGCCCGCTTCGCCGCAGCGTGGCTCTCAATTTTCTTTGCCAGGGCCTTTGCCGCCTCGGATCGGTTATCCGTTGAGGCAGCCGCCCTTCCCTCGGCTTCCGCCTGAAGGGCGACAGACGACGCGACCTCCGACTGCTCAGACCGCTTAGGCTGCTCGACGCTCTCGGACAACCGACGGGCTGCCCCCTCTACGGCCTCGACCTTTTGCCGCTCCTGCTGACGCAACCGGGAAAGCCGCGCCGCAAGGCGCTCCGTCGCCTGCGCGTCAACGGACGGCTCAATCTCCAACGGGGCCTCCGCCTTCGATGTCTTCGCCTGTTGCACCCGATCAGCCCCCTCACTGCGAGGGGCAGGCGTCACGGGCACCGCCGCCTCTGTAGCGGCGGACGACGGGGTCGTGCCCCCTTCTTCCTGTTGCCGGTCCGTGCGCATCTCGACCTTTTCGGCGGAGATGGTCGCATGAGCATTGGCGTCTTGCGCCGTGACCGATGCGTCCTTTGACGGCGTCGTCCGTGCTGCGCCGTCATTCTCTCCTGCCAGAACGACAGCCTCGACCGCCGCCTCGACCTCGGTTTCCGAAAGAGGCGCAGACGTCCTGTCGCTCACCACCGCCTCAACCGCGGGGGCCGCAACGGGGGATTTGCCCGAACGAGGAGACTCCACATTAGCGTCCGTCGCACGAGGTGTCGCCGATTCATTGGCCGACCGCGGCGCTGACGACGGGGTCGCAGCCACCCGACCGGCGGCAACGGGCTTCTGCTCCGCAAGCGTCACAAGCTGACGGTTCATCATCTCACAGACCATGGTGGCGTCGCGAAGAACCGTACGAAGCTCCGTTTGACGGCCCTCCATCAGCTTACGAATATCGGTTTCCTGACGCTTGAGGTCCTTCACGATGTGACGGGACTGGGTATCCATCGTCTCCAGCATAAAATCGACACGCCCCTCGGCGTCGCGGGCCTTCCCGATCGTCTCCTCAAGACGGACCGTCGCCTCGGCCGCCTCCTTACGGAGCCTGCCGAGCTGCGCCTCAAGGGAGCCGACCGATTGGGTCAGATCCACAAGGGCTTTCCCAACGCCCTTACGGAGATTTTGAAGGGCGCGAAGCCGACGGCTCAACGACCAACAATAGAGCGCCGCGCAGGCTGAAATAACCAGCAACGCGACATCAAAAATAATTTGCATACCACCAAGCTCCCTGCGGTCACCGCATTACGAATTCGGTGACGAGCACGTTATAGACGGTGTCGGGACCCAGAGTGGCCTGCGCTTGATCGAGCAGAGACTCCTTGAGGGCCGGCATTCCGTCAGGATCCGTTATTGTCGTCAACTCAACCTTACGCAGCCGTTCGAGCAACTTGTCCCGAAGCCTCAAATGCTCCGATTCGGACAATTCCACTGCATCCGCAGGGCGGCCCAAAGCCACCGACATCCTAAGATGCTTCGCCCCAGCGTCAGGCCCCAAACTGACGGTAAAAGGCTCAAGAGCGACATATTTTGCCGTGCGTGCCTCAATTTCTTCCGGCGTTAACGGCTCGGCCGTGAACCCCGCGCAAGCAGCCGCATCCACAGGTGGGGGCGGGGCCGCCGCAAACCAGACCATCCCGAATGTCGAGGCGGCGGCGACCACGGACAGAACCCCAGTAAAAAGGAATCCGCCCCCCTCCTTTTTCGGTTCGACCTCTTCAGTTTCTGCCGCCATCGGAATGTCCCTCGTCACGGTTGTTGGGCTGCTGCCAAAGGTAAATGCCAATGGAAGGTAAACGGTTTGTTAAGCAACAATGCCTAATCGTTAAACCGCACAACTTAATCGGGTAGAGTAGGCATGAACCAAGCAACGGTACTGAAGACGTGGCAGTCCTTGACTATACGCCAGCGATTGATTGCCGGGGGCGCCGCCATTGCGGCGACCATCGGCCTGTTGGCGATGGTGTTCATGGCGGGCGGGCGAACCGACGCCCTCCTCTTTTCAGGCCTTAGCCCAGCAGCGTCGGGCGATATTATCGGTAAGCTCGACGAAATGGCGGTGCCCTATACGATCGATGGATCGGCGATTTACGTCCCCGAGGGCGAGCGCGATCGTCTACGGTTGGAATTGGCCCGGCTTGGCATGCCGCCGGCGGGGGGCGCCGGCTATGAGATCCTCGACGACCTCAATGGGTTTTCCACAACCTCTGATATGTTCGACGCGGCCTATTGGCGGGCAAAAGAAGGAGAACTGACCCGTACAATTTTGGCGATTCCCACCGTTACCGCCGCAAGAGTGCATCTTGGGGTGACTCGCCAATCGGCCTTCCGCCGGGCACGGCTCGATAAGAGCGCCTCGGTCACGGTGGAGGCGTCGGGAGGGCTGTCGAAAAGTCAGGCACAATCGATCCAATATCTAACGGCTCTCGCCGTACCGGAGCTTCGGCCCGAATCCGTGGCCGTCATCGATACCGCCCGCGGGGTGATCGCCGGTCCCGGCGCGACAGGTGATGAATCCCCGATGGGCGATGAAATCGACCGTGAAGATCGGCTCGCCTCGCGCTTGACCCATTTGCTTGAGGCGCATGTCGGCCCTGGTAATGCCCGGGTGTCCGTCGCCATGGATATCGACCGGCAATCGATCGCGCAAAAAGAGCGAGTCATCGACCCCGACTCGCGACAAATTGTCAGTCGCTCGATTTCCGAGGAATCCGATGCCGAATCCGACGCCGATATCCCTGTGACCATTGCCAGCAATCTTCCCGATGGAGACGCTGCCGAAGATCCCGAAGAGGCCGGGACGCGATTGGTCAAGCGGCGTCGCGACGAAGAAGTCACCTATACCGGGACGGAAATCGAACGCGTCATCGAAACCGCCGCCGGGACGGTCCGCCGTCTGTCCGTCGCCGTGCTCCTCAATGAGCGGTATACGGTGAACGAAGAAGGGGAGACCGTTCCCGCCCCCAGATCTCCCGAAGAGGTCGAAGCCCTCGAAACGCTCGTCGCCAACGCGGCTGGTATCGAGGATGAGCGGGGCGACCGTCTGGCCATTCGTGTGCTGCCCTTTGAGGGAGAGGAGCCCCAGCTGGTCACGGCGCCCGGCTTCGTTGAGGCCCATGTCATGCCGCGGGCGGTCGACATCGCGCAGTTCAGCGTGCTTGCCCTCCTGGTCGCGAGCATCGCGTTCTTTGTCCTTCGTCCGGCACTCTCGCCGAAAACGCCCTTTGCCCAGGCCGAAATCGCCGAGGGCGAAGACAAGCTGGAAAATCTCGACGCGGCCGAAGTGCTGACGATGTTGACAGAAGAAAACCCTGACGATGCTGCAGCCATCCTCGACTCGTGGTTCGAAGAGGATCGTAGGGTCGCATAACCCCTTTTACGGAAAGGATCGACGATGAGCGATAGCGCCAAGGCTCAGAACAAGCAGCCCCTTTATGATATCGAGCTTCCCGTCAGCGTCGTTGTAGGGCGTATGAAAATGTCCCTCAAAGAGCTTAGCGAATGGGCGCCCGATACTGTGGTTCCGCTTCTTTCGCGAGCGGACGAACCGGTGGAACTGGTCGTCGACGGCCAAGTCATCGCCACAGGCGAGCTTTGCGAAGGCGATACGGGTCCTGAAAGTCTCGCTCTTCGGATTCTCGATCTGAAAGAGGAAAACGCGGAATAGTGCGTCTGGTCTCTCTGATCATTATTGCGGGCGCGCTGTTGCTTAGTCCCGCCGTCGCGCAGGAGGCCCCCTCTTTCGTCGAGGGCTTACCGGATATGGGTGGCTCCCTGAGGGGCGACATCATCCCGCTCCTGTTGACCGTCACGGTGCTGAGCTTGGCACCGGGCATATTGATGATGATCACCTGTCTGCCGCTGATGGTGATCGTCTTTTCATTTCTGCGTCAGGCACTGGGCATCCCGCAATCGCCGCCCAGCATGATGATTATGGCTTTGGCCTTGTTCCTCACCTTCTTTGTGATGGAACCTGTCTTTCAGCAGGCGTGGGAAGCCGGCATTGCCCCCTATCAAGAGGGCGAAATCGATGAACAGACCGCCTTTCGCGAGGCCATAGCCCCATTTCGGGTGTTTATGGAGGCCAGGGTACATGACTCCACAATCGCTGCTCTTTCAGAGTCTCTCCCAGAGCGCTGGGATGAGGATGTGATGGAGACCGTCCCGCTTTCATTGCTGGTGCCGTCCTTCATGCTGTCGGAGATCAAAACGGCCTTTCAAATCGGCTTTGCGGTCTTTCTCCCCTTTCTTGCCATCGATCTCGTGACCGCTGCGGTCTTGATGGCGATGGGGATGATGATGGTCCCGCCGGCCGTTGTCTCCTTACCCTTTAAGCTCGCTTTCTTTGTCATGGCGGACGGATGGACCAAACTTTCCGCCGCCCTTCTCAGAGGCTATGCCGGATGAGCCAGCTCCCCACGCCCGCATCTTCCGCCCTCCCCGCGCGCCGGAATGACGAGGGGGATCGTCCCTCAAAGGGTGAGGGGTCCAGAGGGTCGATGCCCGCCGCGATTAGCGGTCAGGGAACAGATCAACAGGTGGTTCCCTCCCCCCCCAATAAACCTCGTCTCGATCGGCGACCCGGCGAGAAAGCCGCTGCCGTCCTCGCTTTGTTGAGTGAAACCACGCTGCAAAGCCTGCACGGGAAATTGTCCGACGCACGCAGGGATCAACTGGTGGAAAGCCTCTCCGGGCTTCGCGCTGTCTCTCCCTCGGAGCAAAAATTGTTGGTGCGTGAATTTGCCCAACGCCTGAAAGAAGAAAAAGTGTCTGTCCGCGGCGGAACGTCACTCGCCTCAAAGCTCGGCACCCGCCTTTTCGTCGAAGACGAACCCGACTTTGACCCGATCGAGATGGAGCCGGAAGAAGAGATTAATCCTATCGGCGAGGGGGTCTGGGGAGAAGTCTCAAAGCTGCCAATCGATGTGCTTGCGGACTTTTTAAACTCCCGCCCCCCGGCGGTTGTGGGAATCGTCCTTGCCTCCTTGTCGGCCGACCGCTCAAGTGAACTGGCGAATGCCCTGACGATCGACCTCGTTAAAGCGAGCCTCAAACATATCGGCATGACGGGGAAACCGAGCGCGCTCGCCGTTGAGGCGGTTGAGGCCCTGATGCAGCGCGACCTCCTCGATACGCTCGGCGATACAGGGGAGAAAGATAACAAGAACGCGATCAGAGTTGCCGATATCCTGAACCGCGTCCCCTCTCGCTATCGTGATACGATCCTTGAGGCGATCCGGAGAGATCTCGACCCTGAGGAAGTCACGCCCATTGCAAGCCGTGTCCTGAACTTCACAGCCCTCGAAGATCGGGCCCCCCGTCAGGTCGTCCCCCTCCTGTTCAGAGAAATCGAATTGCCGGTATTGTTGACGGCGATGAAATATTCCGAATCGCAATCCAAGCCGATGACGGATTATCTGTTGGGGAATATTTCGCAGCGTTTGGCCGATCAATATCGCGAGCAACTCGCGAAAATGCCGGCGCCGGCCGAGGATCAAGGCGAAAAAGCCCAGTCGGACGTTGTGTGCCGTGTCATGGAAATGGTCGAGGACGGGCGTATTGAGCTGGCGCCGACGGACGCTACTGAAGCATAAGCTCCGCGTGCAGCGCACCGGCAACCTTCAAACTCTTCAGGATGTCGATGGTTTCCCTCGGGGTGACCCCAAGGGCATTGAGGGCCGAGACCAAGTCAGCCAGGCTGACCGTCTCCTCGATCAGCGCGACATTGCCCGTCGCCCCCTCGTTCACATTAATCGTTGTCCGCGGCAGAATGGCCGTTTCCCCCTCCCCGAACGCATTCGGTTGTGAGGCAACGGGGGTTTCGGCGATGGCGATCGAGAGATTGCCTTGGGCAATCCCCACCGAAGAGAGACGAACGGCCGAGCCCAAGACGATGGTCCCGGACCGTTGGTCGATCACGACACGCGCAGGCGCACTCGGACGAATGGCCATTTGTTCAATCTCGGACAAAACCCGCGCGGGATTTCGTCCAGACGGCAGGGTCAACTGCACGGTCCCAGGATCGGTGATGGTCGCAGCCCCCGCCCCAAGACGAGCGTTCAGGGCATCTTCGATACGAGCAGCCGTGGTAAAGTCGGGGGTCTTGAGAGCGAGGTTGATCGTCTGCATCCGGCCGAACGCGAAGTCCACTTCTCGCTCCACCCGGGCCCCCGCGGGAATGGTGCCCGCTGTCGGCGTCCCTTGGGTGATCGATGCGGCCTCGCCCTCGGCCTGAAATCCACTGACCAGAACCGGGCCTTGAGCCACGGCGTAGACATCGCCATTGGCGGCCGTCAGCGGCGTCATCACCAATGTCCCGCCGGTCAAGTCATCCGCATCCCCGATGGAGGACACAGTCACGTCGATTTCCGAACCAGTCCGCGCGAAGGCCGGCAGTTCTGCGGTGACCATCACCGCGGCCACGTTATCGGGACGAAAATCTTCGTCCTGAACGTTCACGCCAAGGCGCTGAAGGAGGCTGGCGAGAGCTTCCTCGGTATAGGGCGAGTTCCTGACGGTATCGCCCGTACCGTTGAGGCCGACCACCAACCCATATCCGATCAGATCGTTGCCTCTGACCCCTTCGACGTCGACAAGGTCACGCAAGGCCACCTCGGCCGAGGCGACCCCTGTCATCATCAAGGTAAGAGCGGTGGCGCTGGCCAGAAGGGATTTAAGCTTCATCACAATACGTTCAAGAGACTGAGCCGTCCTAGGCGTGCCGTTAATTGATACGCTGCTTGCAGCTGGACTTCCAGTCTTTGCACGTTCGATGCCGCTTCGAAGGGGTCGATCCCGACAAGCGCATTCTCGTTTTCCTGAAGAAGCCGCTTCTCTTCGGCGGCAAGGCCTTCGGCCAAGGAAACAAGGTTTGTCTGCCGCCCGACATCCGCTTGAAGCGAGGCGATCCCGGTCTTCCCGGAAACGATTTGCGTTGCCGCATTCTCAACATAGGGCGTATCGACATCGGCGGGCAGGAAAGCTAACCGCGTCAGCCCCTCGACAAGGGTTTTAATCGAAGGGTCGTCCGCCTTAATCGAATAATCGACCACCGCGCCATCGGGCAGGCGAACCGAGGCCGCTTCTCCGTCGCCCCCCGTGTAAATACTCGTATCGAATGTTCCGCCATCGGCGAAAAAGGCTGTAATCGTCGTATCGATCGTGGCCTGGTCGGTCGCCCCGCCCAAGGCGGCTTCTACGGAGGCGAGGAAGGTCTCAACATCGGTCAAGGCCACCCCTGTCACGTCATCTCCTGCGAACAGGGCGCGCCCCCCTTGCTGGGAATTCAATGAGGTGAAAACCGATTCCAGGTGGCTGCGGGCCGTAGCGCTCGTTTGGCTACGTCCGACCTCACCATTGATCTGTGTATCAACCAGCGCTCGGGTCTCGAATTCACCGATCGTCGTTCTGACCGATTTCAGCGCGATATCGATCTGGCTCAGCCGGTTGGAGGTTATCGACAGGCGGGAGCCCGCTCGGTCAATATCGTCGATCGCCTTTGTGATGGTGTTGTATTCACCGGCACGGGAGCCAAGAGAGCTGACGAGGTCTTTTACCCGCCCGGTGACGAATTCCTGGCTCACGCGGTCGAGTTCCTGGCGGCTGGTCTGGATCGCCCGACTGAATTGCGACAGACGAACAAAATCAGGAAGTCCATTGACGATATTGGTCATCAGCCGAGCCTCATCAGTATATCAAGCATTTCGTCGATCGTCTGGATGACGCGGGCGTTGGCGCCATAGGCCTGTTCGATCAACAGGAGCTGTTGCAATTCACGGTCGGTATCGACACCGATGATCGCCTGCTCCTCTTCGCGCGCCAATTGCGCCCGTGTGCTGGCGTAAAGGGCATCGTCCTGTGCCTCGGCATCGGCCTCCGTCACCGCGGCATTGACCTCGGCGACGAGATCCACGGCGCTGGCATTGCCATTGATCCCAAGGGCGGGAGGTGCCGCTCGCTCCGCCCCAAAGGCGTCGATCAACCGATTAAGCTGATCGCCGTTCCCCGAGGGGGCGGGGGCGGTGGCCCCGATGCCCGCTTGGATGCGATAGAGCTCCCCTCCCTCATCGGGATCAACGGCGGCGTTCAGCTCCAGCGCTTCTGCAATGCCGACATAGCTGGCCGTCGGGGCCGTCGTGTTGCCGTCGGTGAACAGACCGGCATCCGTCGAGGCAATGGTCGGATCGACCGTGTCCCCCGCAAAGCGGGAAACGAGATCGAAGGCGAGGCCATCGAGTTTGTCCTGAAGCCCCGGAACGGTGACATCCCGCGCCTCAAACAACGCCCCGATGCGACCACCGGAGGATTTATGCGCCGCGCTACCGGTCGGCGTAATGTCGACCCCGTTCACTGTCAGTCCCGACAACGGCGCCCCCAGGACAGCGGTCCGCCCGATCGCGCCGGTGGTCGAGAAGGAGATTTCCCGCGCCGTCGTATCCAGCAGGAACTGCCCCCCTTCACTGATCAACTTCAACTGACCGCCGCGGTTTTGCGCCGTGACCGGAATGATCTCGTTGATTTCGTCGACCAGTTTTTGCCGCTCATCGAGGATCTCGGGGCTGATCCGCGCCTCTGGCAAACCATTGATGTCTTCGAGGCGCTCAAGCTTCTCGTTCACCTCATTGACCAATCGGCCAATCTCCTGATCCGCGTCACGTCGCAGATCGTTGGCATCCTGTGACGCATTGGCGAAGACCCGGATCAGATTTTGAGCGGAGTCGGCCACCTCGGCTTGGAAGATCGACGATTCAGGGGTGGCCGCCGCATCCCTTAACGACGCCTCGAACCGGTTATAGGCCCCGAACAATCCGTTCTGCGCCCCAGGCTCCCCGACAATCTGTGTGAGGGATTTCGCCGTATCGGCCGTCTGGGTCGCAAAACTGTCGGCCGCTTCGAGTCTGATCCGTGTGGATGTCAGGACGGGAGACGTAACACGCTCTGTTCCGACGACGGAAACACCAATGCCGGTGCTGCCGACCACGCGTTCGGAAAGAACGACGTCCCGCCGAGAATAGCCCTCGACGGTCGCATTCGCGATATTCGAGGCTGTCGTCTGGGCGCGGATCGATGCCGCGGCCAGACCTGAATTGGCAATGGAAAGAGCGCTAGAGAAGCTCACGGATCACCTACCTCACGAGGCTGTTGGTTTCTTGGAGAATCTCATCGACGGTCTGAATGATCTTAGCGTTCGATGAGTACGCACGCTGGGTCTGGATAAGCTGGGTCAGCTCATTGGCGACGTCGACGGTGGATTCCATCAAGGAGAAACCCGCCATCTCGCCGGTCGGACCATCCCCGGCATCCCACAGATAAAGATCGCCCGATGACTGCGACACCTTATAGGCGGAAGCATTCGCCGCCTCCAGGCCATTGAGATTGGGCACGTCGGCCACGGGGATCTTGTAGAGGGTCCGACGGAAACCGGTGTCGAACACCGCATCGAGATTGCCTTGGCCATCGACCTCAAAATCAAGCAGGTTACCGATCTCTGCCCCGTCCTTGGTCAGAGAATAAGGCGAGAAATCTGCCGCCAATTGGGTCAGGCCGGCATTATCGTTCGGACGTCCGATAAAGATATTCACCTGTGTCCCGCTTTCGACCGTCACCGGCAGGGTCCCGGTGGTGCTGTCATAGACGCCGGTGGTGGTGATGGACGTGGTGGGATCGGTGGCGGAACTTGCATTGATCGATTCAATCGCCCCACCGTTCACCGGATCGTCGCGGAAGGTCACATCGAACGTCCCGATACTGACTTCGCTGCCGGAAGCATTATCGAAGATCTCCGCGGTCCAGTTATTGGTCGGCGCCCCCGAAACCGGCGGCTGCGGCGTAAATTCTACACGCAAGACCTGCGCCCGCCCGAAATTGTCGAAATACTCGGTGGTGATCTCATAGGCGCCGGTGGTGGCCCCGGCCTCGGTCGCGGCGGCGGGCAGGTTAATGCCGAGCCCGACATTTTCCGTCGGTGTCGCCGTGAAATTCGAGACGTTCACACGAACCGGTTCCAGCGATTCGGTCGACTGCCGCGACACCGTCCCGATATCTCCGTTGGAGTCGGCAGGGAAGCCAAGCAGGAAGAGACCGCTGGTCGTCCGCAAATATCCATCTTCGTCAGGCGTGAAAGAGCCGGTCGCGGTGAGCAGCAATTGCCTCTCCGCGGTCACCGCCTGCGCGCCATCCTGGTTGGTCACCGGCAACAGGCCCCGCCCGGCAATCGCCAAATCGGTCGCATTGCCCGTGCCGATCAGCGATCCCTGATCGTCCACATCGATGTAAGGGGTCGCCCGTACGCCGCCCGCGGAATAGGCATTTGGTCCGCTGTCGATGACCAGCGATTGAAATTCCGCGACCGCTCGCTTGTACCCGATGGTCTCGGAGTTCGAAATATTGTCGGCAATTGCCGCGAGCTTGACCGCATTGGTGGCCAGGCCTGCAACACCCGCATTGAGAGATGAGCTAATCGACATCCGAGACAACCTCGCGTTCTAATTGGTGACGCGATTAGTCTCGTTAGTTACGGTTAACGGATCGTTGCCGTCCGACACTTGCCGAAAATAGTTTGATCCGCTCCCTGTTCAGCGATCCAACAACACGATGGCAATCCGCCGGTTAGCCGGATCTGCCGGATTGTCCGTGATGGGCTCCCGGTCGGCGCGTCCGGTAATTTCCGTCAAGCGGCTATCGTCGACCCCCGCCTCGATCAGCAGGCGGCGCGCCGCATTGGCTCGATCCGCCGATAGTTCAAAGTTGGAATAGGCATATCCCTGATATTGCCGAGAGTCCGTGTGCCCTACGATCCTGATTTTTTTACCGCCGGCCGCCACGGCGCTGGCGGCGGCTTTCACCAAAACCCGCAATTCCGGCGAAGGGGTGGAAGACCCGACGGGAAAGAGCGATTTCCCCTCCGCATCGATCAACTGCACCACGATTCCTTCGTCCGTGACCGTCACCCGCACGCGCTCATCGGCATCGTCGAGGCCGCTGGCCTTCGCCATTTCCTTCACTGAACTTTCAATCGCCTTGGCTTCCCGGCTCTTCGGCGTTGAATCCGCCGGATAAAGAGCGCTTCTGGACAATGTATCCTCGGTCAGGACACTGTCCCCGTTGAGGGCATCCTTCCCGCCCCCCGACACGGGCGAGACCGGCAGCGTTGGGGCAAAATAGTCCGCAATTCCCTTTCGTTGTTCTTCTGTGGTGGCGTTAAGGAGCCACATCAGGAGAAAGAACGCCATCATAGCCGTCACGAAATCGGCATAGGCGACCTTCCACTGGCCCCCATGGTGACCGTTCACCACCGTGATGCGCTTGCGCTTGATAATTGTCGGATTGTTATCGGACATACCCTTTGGCCCCACACTCGAAGGCGACTAATCATTTTCCTTATGCCATGGGGACGTAAAGTTGCCTTTAACCGGCACAGTCGATCCTAGGGACTAGTCTTTAATCAATGAGGTCAGCGACCATGCCGTCTCCGGGTCTTACGCGCCATCTTTCCGCCCCTTTGCGCATGCCCCAATTCCTGGCCCCGGCGCAGCAATTGGCTGAGGAGGCGCTTGTCGATCTCTGTCAATTGGTGGGAGAATTCCTCGACACCAAGGTCAAGCCGGAGAGCTGCGAGCTGAGCCGCGTGGCCCCCAGCTATCCTGATGAGGGTGTGTGCCTCGATGGTATGAGTTTCGGCAAGCCGATGATCCGGCTCGTCGTGCCGCGCGACTGCGCCAGCGCGATTTGCGGCGCGATTTTTCAAGGGTCGGTCTCGGAACCGGCCATTGAGCGGTCGATCATGCGATCGCTGGCCGACAAAATGTCGCCGGTCTTCGGGGTCATGGGGAGCGGCGGAAGCTTTGTGTGGCAGGAAGCCGATCCCGAGATTTTCACAAATCGCCCCGTTCTGCGGGCGGCAATGAAAATGATCACCCTCGATGGCACCGAATTGAGCTGGCATCTCGACATGACGCGGGAATTTACCGACGGCGCCTTTCGCCCAAGTGCGTCGCTCTGCCTCTCTCACCTCTCTCAGTTCGCCTTTACGGCGGAGGCTCTGGTCGCCAAGCCGCGTCTGTCCATTACCTCCATCCTTGCGCTCAAAGCCGGGGACAAGCTGCAATTGCCGGGGGCCAAACTTGAGGCGGTGACCGTGGCCGTCCCGACGGCCAAATCCGCCCTCTCCCTTGCCAAAGGCGAACTCGGCACCATCGAGCAACGCCGCTCCCTGCGATTGACCGAGATCCTGGATCCAGGCGAGGGCGCGGATATCGGAACGCCAAGCATGGGCAATGGCGGCTTCGCCCTCGCGGACGCTCACGACGCCCCGGCTGTCGAAAGCGAGGCGGAGGAGAGCGGTGAGACGGACGAGGACGATTTCTCGATTCCGATGAACATCGCGCTTTGATCTGCGCCGATGCCTTCTCTTCTTAAGGGGGCCTAGCGAAGGGGGACGGGGTGCTCTAGACCACCCCTCCATTTGAAGTGAGCGATAATATTATGGCGCTGTTCGACCGTTTGGATCCCCGCCCCGCCGACCCCCTATTAGGGCTTCTGGCCGCTTTTCGCGCGGATGACAGAACGGACAAAATCGATCTCGGCGTCGGGATCTATAAGGACGATGCGGGCCGCACGCCGATCATGGAAGCGGTGCGCGAGGCGGAAACGCGGCTGGCCAAGAGTGGCGAGACCAAAGCCTATGAGGGCAGCCGCGGCAATGTCGCCTTTGCCGAAGCCATCGAAGCCCAGATCCTCGGCACAGAGCGAACTACCCCGCGGATCAGCTTTGCCACCCCGGGCGGTTGCGGCGCCTTAAGCCTTGCCTTTTTTCTCTATCACCGCCTGAACCCCGAGGGACAGGTCTGGCTGAGTGATCCCACCTGGCCAAACCACAAACATATCGCCACGACCGCCGGCGTTCCCCAGCGCACCTACCCCTATGCCGAGCCGACGGCCCCTGGGGTCGATCTCGACCGAACCCTTGACGGTCTCGCCGCCGCCAATCCGGGCGATGCCGTTCTTCTTCAAGGGCCGTGTCATAACCCGACCGGCATTGATTTAACGACGGATCAATGGGCGGAAATCGGCAAGTTCGTCGCCGAGAAAAAGCTCATTGCCCTGATCGACGTTGCGTATCACGGCTTCGCTTCCTCCCTCGAAGGGGACCGGGCAGGGATCGCCGCTTTTCTCGATGCGGCGCCCGAGGCATTGATCTCTTATTCGTGTTCGAAGAATTTCGGTCTCTATCGCGATCGCGCCGGCTGTCTCATCGCCGTGAGTGAGACCGAGCGCGCGGCCGAGGCGATTGCAACGCATATGGCCGATATCAGCCGCGCCCTCTGGTCGATGCCCCCTGCCCACGGTCCGGCCATTGTCGCGGAAATCCTCGGCACCGCCGACCTTGAAGGGCAATGGCGGCGAGAATTGACCGAGATGCGGGAACGGATGCTCGATTTGCGCCGGGGGCTTGCCACAGCGCTGCGGCCGCGCGGGAACACCTATGACCCTGCCGTCCTGACAGCGCAAAATGGCATGTTCTCACAACTTCCTCTGACCAAGGAGCAAACTGTCGAGCTGCGCGAAAAGCATGCGCTCTACATTCCTGGTTCGGGCCGGATCAATGTGGCTGGGCTCTCGCCTGCGATCATTGACCGGGTGGCCGAAATCCTGTCGCCCTATCTTTAAGGGATCGACGCCTCCCCTCCCTTAGGCTCTCTTCCTTAGGCCCTCTTCCTTAGGCAGGAGCGGAGACCCGTTGCCATTGCGGGGACACCTCCTCGATCAGGGCCGGGCTGACCTCGCCGAAAAAGGGCTCCCCCCGCGCAAAGGCGCGGTCTTCGAGCAGACGCTGGCGCGCGCTGAGGACGGGGCCGAGCGCCTCATCGGCGCGCCCCCCATGCGCGCCCCCGCGCTCCGCCAAGAGCGTCATGATGACATGCAAATCATGATGTTCGCCCAAATCGGCGCAGACCGCTTCCAACGGGGCGAGACGCGGCATGACAGCCATGGGGGCAATCTTTTTAAGGAGGCGAAGATGGAGCCAATGGGCCTTTGCCCATTTGCGCCATTCATGGACGTCTTCGACATCGCGTCCCCCCCAGGCAATGGCAAAGGTCTTTGAGGCTTTTTTGTGCACCTTTGTCAGGCCGGCAATCACCGTCTCGCCGCTGTCGGGACGCACCTCCCATGCGGGCACCCGCGCCAGAACCTGAAGCAGATCCACCCGACTTTCCTCCACCGCCTGTCGGATATCGTCATCGCGAATGGACTGCCGAGCCTCGATGAGGGCCGACCTTAGGGACGCCAAAGCGCCTTCTCCCAATCCCGGACCCCATTCCGGCTGGGTCGCGGCGACGCGATCAAAGACGATCAGCCGGGCGGCGGCATCGCGATAGGCGCCAAGACGCTTCGCCGCGGCTTTGATCGCCTCGTTCTCCAGGGGATACGCCTCAAGACCGGGCCGAACCAGGCGCAACAGCGCCCGCAGTTTCTTGCATCGCTTCCTGGTCTCATGAACCTGGTGGTCAACCGAAGGGTTGGTCTCCATCGTCTCGAGGGCTCGCTCGATCTGAGCGGTGGCAATGCGCCGGACCCCTTCGGTGAGGGTGGGATCCGTGGCGGCAAAACTGAAGGACATCGGCGATCCTCCTTGACTGGGTGGGTCTCGGTGAGCGGTGAAATGGAGCGGGTAACGGGAATCGAACCCGTAACTTAAGCTTGGGAAGCTCGCGTGATACCTTTTCACCATACCCGCGGTGGAGGGTCGCGATATATGCCCCAACCCTGCGCCGGGGACAAGGGGCGATTGGGGGGGGGCGATTGGGGGGCGATTGATTGGGGCACCCGGCGAAGGGGACGCGGCCTGCCACTAAGGCAGAGGCCCCATAGGCGCTGCGACGACATCCCCCCCAAAAGACGTCCCCCCTCCCGCCCGAAGGGTGTAACGATTGACGCTCAGCCGCCGAATGCTTGAGAGAATGACCATGACGGGGCACGACGCGCTGCGCCGAGAGGAGTTTACATGGCCGACGGGGATTTGCCCGCAGAGAAATTCAGTCATCCTCACTTGACGGCCAAGGGCGAGACCCGGGCCTGGGTGCCGCTTCGGCAGCTTGAGACCCTGTGGCTGAACACAGGAACCCTGTGCAACATTGCCTGCGAAAATTGCTATATTCTCTCAAGTCCGCAGAATGACGATCTGGTTTATCTGAGCCGTGATGAGGCGCGTCCCTATCTCGACGAAGCGCGCGAAATGGGGGCCCGGGAAATCGGCATTACCGGGGGCGAGCCCTTCATGAACCCCGACATTATGGGGATCCTTGAGGATGCGCTCGACCGTGGATTCGATGTCCTCGTCCTGACCAACGCCATGAAGCCGATGATGCGCCCACGGATCACTGAAGGACTGATGGCCTTGAGCGATGACCACAAAGCGCGACTGACCCTCCGCGTGTCGATGGACCACCATGACCGCGCGCATCACGATGTCGAACGCGGCGAAGGCAGCTATGCGGCGGCGCTGATGGGTATTGAGTGGCTTGCCCGGAACGGCTTTTCCCTCGCCATCGCAGGACGCTCGATTTGGGGGGAGGACGAGGCCACCGCCCGCCACGGCTATGGGGAGATGTTGGAGACGATTGGCGTCTCCCTCGATGTCATGGACCCAAAGCGCCTCGTGATCTTCGCAGAAATGCGGGAGGAGGACGATCCCCCCGAAATCACGACCGGGTGTTGGGACATTCTCGGCAAGCGGCCGGACGAGATCATGTGTTCGTCCTCGCGGATGGTGGTCAAACGAAAGGGAGCGGCCCATCCGGTGGTCCTCTCCTGCACCCTCATAGCCTATGATGAGCGCTTTGAGATGGGGCGGACACTGAAGGAGGCATCGAGGTCCATATCGCTGAACCATAAATGGTGCGCGACCTTTTGCGTTCTTGGGGGGTCAAGCTGTAGCTGATTGACCCTGCGCGTCCTGGAGGAGGAGCCATGAGCGACGATCATCAACGCGGTCCCGACGGGAAAGAGATCGCCCTTGAGGCGCGGTCCCAGCGCGCGGGCAAGCTCGTCTCCCCCTCGGTGGCCCGGAACAAAGAGCCGATTGCCGCCGCCTTTGCCGACACGATGCCTCAGGCCGGGCACATTCTCGAAATTGGGTCCGGCACGGGCGAGCATGGTATGACCCTGACCGCCCGCTTCCCCGACCTTATCTGGCAGCCCTCGGACCCCGATGACAATCATCGACACAGCATCGACGCCTATGCCGCCGATACCCCGCGCCTCCTTTCGTCTCTCCCTCTCGATGTAACGGATGACGGTTGGTGGCAGGCCGCCCCCCTCTCCGCTTACGACGGGGTAGTATCGATCAATATGATCCATATCGCCCCCTTTGCGGCGGCAGAGGGGGTGTTCCGGGGCGCTGCAGCCCTGCTTTCCCCGGGATGCAAATTGTTTCTTTACGGACCGTTTTCCCGGCGCGGCGAAATGGCGGACAGTAATCGGCGCTTCGATGCTGATCTCAAGCGGCGTGATCCCGCTTGGGGCGTGCGAGATCTCGATGATCAAGTGCAGCCCCTTGGCGCCCGTTTTGCCCTTCACCTGTCCACGGTGACGGAAATGCCGGCAAATAATTTGTCCGTGGTTTTCGAAAAGGGCTAAAGCCCCTCCTCCACGATCAGAAACACGATCTTGGTATCCCCGAACCGGCGCTCATCGTCGAGCGCGTAGCCTGTCACCTGGGGCGTTTCGTCCGTTTGCGCCATTTCGGCAACCACCAGTGCCCCCGTCGCCATCCACTGACCGGACCGCAATGCGTCAAGCGCCGGGGCGACGAAGCCTTCTCCGTAGGGTGGGTCCAGGAACGCAAGATCAAAGGGCGGCCCCATCCCCGAAGGCTTGGGGCCGAGGGCGGTGGCGGAGCGGCGATGCAGCCGGGTTCGTCCGGCAAGGCCAAGCGCCATCTGGTTTTCCCGGATGGCGCCCCGCGCCCCCGCCGCAATGTCGACGAAGAGACAAAAGGCACCGCCACGGGAGATCGCTTCAAAGCCCAAGGCCCCCGAGCCGGCGAAAAGGTCGAGGATACGGGCCCCCTCGAGGCTGAGATCGGCGCGATGGGTCAGGATATTGAACAGGCTCTCCCGCGTCCGGTCCGTGGTCGGACGGGTTTCTCTGCCTTTCGGCGCGACGAGAGGGCGCCCCCCGAGGGCGCCGCCGACTATGCGCATTGCGTCCCCCTCATCGCCCGGCGATCAGACCGAGGCTTGCGGCGTGTCGCCTCCCCACTTGCTCGATCAGCTGTTTGCGCGGCACTTCCTCGACCTCTCCTTCGGCGAGATGACCGAGCTGGAATGGGCCATAGCTGACCCGAATGAGCCGGTTCACTGTGAGACCCAGATGACGACAGATCGCCCGCACCTCACGATTTTTGCCTTCGGCAATGGCGACGGTCAGCCATAGATTGTCCCCCTGACGGCGGTCGAGCTTGGCCTGTATGGGACCGTAGCGGACCCCTTCGACGGTCAGGCCCTCGCTGAGACGGCCAAGACTGCCCCCCGCGAGACGGCCATAGGCCCTGACCCGATAGCGGCGCTTCCACCCTGTTGAGGGAAGCTCCAGAAGGCGGGACAACCCGCCATCATTTGTCAGAAGCAAGAGCCCTTCGGTGGTGAGGTCCAATCGGCCGACAGACAACACCCGTGGCAAGTCAGTGGGCAAGTTGTCGAAGACCGTCTGACGTCCCTGTGGGTCCTTATGCGTCGTCACAAGTCCCGACGGCTTGTGATATCGCCATAGGCGCGGCGCCTCGGGTTTTCTCAACCGACTTCCATCGACGCGGATATCTTCATCACCGGTGACCAGGGTTGCTGGCGTCTCGACGGGGCGACCGTCAATCGTCACCCGTCCTTCCGCGATCAATGTCTCCGCCCCCCGGCGCGAGGCCACGCCGGCACGCGCCATGACTTTGGCCAGTCGTTCGCCTTTCATCTCCTCGTCCAATTCGGTCCGTTCCCTTCTGTCGAATTGCCCCCTTGCCAGGGGGGCTGCTTTTCTGGCTTGAAAGCCGCACCGACGCTTCCCAAACGATGAAGGGGCTGTCCTTCGCAGGACGGCGTAGTGAGGATTTGAAAATGAAGAAACTGGCAATTTCCGCGATCGCCCTTGCGGCACCGCTCGTGATTTCGGGCTGTACGACTGATCCCTATACTGGGGAGGAGAAAGTTTCCAATACCGCTCGCGGTGCGGGGCTTGGCGCCCTTGCCGGTGGGGTCATCGGCGCGATTGCCGGTGATGACGAAGCCGCTCTGGCCGGCGCGGCGGCGGGCGCCGCCCTGGGCGGGGGCATCGGCGCTTATATGGACCGGCAGGAGCAAGAGCTTCGTCGTGAATTGGCATCGACCGGGGTCCGGGTTCAGCGCGTGGGCAATGATATTCGGCTGATCATGCCGGGCAACATCACCTTCGCCACCGGCCAAGCTTCTGTCCGGCCTGAATTCTATGCCACGCTGAATTCAGTGGCCAAAGTCATCGAGCGCTATCAGCAAACGGCGGTCTTGGTCGAAGGGCACACAGACAGCGTCGGAACGGAAGACTCTAACGTCCAGCTCTCCATCGCCCGCGCCGAAAGCGTCGGCAATTATCTCGCCGCTCAGGGCGTCGCCGTGCCCCGGATTCGCGCCATCGGTTATGGCGAAAGCCAACCCGTGGCCTCCAATGGCACCGATAGCGGTCGCCAGCAGAACCGGCGGGTCGAAATCCAGTTGAGCCCGACCCAAGTCTGAGGCGACGCGGCACCTTCACCTGGCCATTGGCCTGATCCCCCGGCATGGCAACACGCCGGGGTTTTTCGTGACCAACGCCCCATCCCTCTTCACAAAAAAAGCCGGGCACAAAGGCCCGGCTTTTCGATTCATCTTCCCCTTAAGGGATCAGAACGCCTCTTCGGGCATCGACATCATGGTGTCGGCGCCGGTCTTCAGGCGGGTCAGGTGCAGCGTGGAGGTCGGCAACATCCGCTCAAAGAAGTATTTCGCGCCGATGAGTTTGGCGCGGTAATGAGGATCTTCCTCCTCTTTGCCTTCGGCGGCTTTGACCATCATCAGCCACATATACGCCATGGCAAAATGGGCGAAGAGGTGGAGGAAATCGTGGCTCCCGGCCCCTGCATTGTCGGGATTTTTCATCCCGTTCATCGCCAGCCATTGGATGCCTTCATTGACCTGCTTCTTGGTCTCGAGGGTCTTCTCGATATAGCCGTCGAGCACGTCCGATTGGCCTTTGTGGCTTTCAGCCCACTCATCGACTTCCTTGAAGAAGGTCTGCCAAAGGCGTCCCCCCTCGGCCATCAGTTTGCGCCCAACGAGGTCGAGGGCCTGAATGCCGTTCGTCCCCTCATAGATCATGGCGATCTTGGTATCGCGCAGGAACTGAGACATGCCCCATTCCTCGACATAACCCGAACCGCCAAACACCTGCATCGAATCGCAGGTGCCTTCAAAGCCCTTATGGGTGTTGAACGCCTTAATGATCGGCGTCAGGAGACCCATATAATCTTTGGCTTTTTGACGGGTGGCCTCGTCCTCGGATTTATGCGCGAGATCTTCGTGCAACGCCGCCCAATAGGTGAGCATCCGGGCCCCTTCGGTAAAGACCCGCGTATCGAGCAGCATCCGACGCACATCGGGGTGGACAATGATCGGGTCAGCCGGCTGATCGGGGGCCTTCGTGCCGCTGATCGAGCGCATTTGCAGCCGATCCTTCGCGAAGGCCGCGGCATTTTGATAGGCGACTTCGGCAGCGGACAGACCCTGCAGCCCGACGCCGAGGCGCGCTTCGTTCATCATGATGAACATGGCACGCAGGCCTTTATGCTCTTCACCGACGAGATAGCCAGTCGCCTCGTCATAGTTCATGACGCAGGTGGCGTTGCCATGGATGCCCATTTTTTCTTCGAGGCCGCCGCACACAACGTTGTTCCGCTCCCCCAAGGAGCCATCCTCGTTGACCATGAATTTCGGCACGATGAACAGGGAGATCCCCTTCACCCCATCCGGGCCGCCGGGAATTTTGGCGAGCACCAGGTGGATGATGTTGTCCGACATGTCGTGCTCACCGGCAGAGATCCAGATCTTCTGACCGCTGATCTTATAGGTGCCGTCATCCTGCGGCTCGGCCTTGGTGCGAATGAGACCAAGGTCGGTCCCGCATTGCGGCTCGGTCAGGTTCATCGTCCCTGTCCATTCACCGCTGGTCATTTTCGGCAGATATTTTTCCTTCTGCTCGTCGGACCCATTCATGTAAATCGCTCGCCAGGCCCCACCGGAAAGGCCGGGATACATTGCAAATGCCTGGTTGGCGGAAGAGGTCATCTCGGCGACCGCATATTGCAGCACCAAGGGCAGGCCCTGGCCGCCATATTCTGGGTCCATCGCAATGGACATGAAGCCCGCTTCGCTGAACTGCTTATAGGCGTCTTTAAAGCCGGTCGGCGTCGTGACCGACCCGTCATCGTGGCGCGTACATCCTTCGGTGTCGCCGACGCGGTTGAGCGGGGCGAGAACATCACGGTGCCATTTGGAAGCTTCTTCCAAAAAGGCGTCGATCACATCCGGCGTCGCGTCAGCGAAGCCAGGCAAATTCGAATAGCGCTGAATGTCGAGGACGTCATGCAGCAGGAACTGCATGTCGCGGGTTGGGGCGTTATAAAACGGCATCTGCCACTCTCCTCCATGGGGACACGATTGTCCTTCTCAGACCGCCTTTCCCAAACAATCTCTCCACTGTCTAGTCCATGTGTCAGATCAGAGTGGCGACATAGTTTCGCGATGGGGATTTTTGTGGCCTTGCACTTGTTTGAGAACACCCCGACCACGAGCATCAAATAAACGTGATAAGATCTTGATCCATTAACAGAGATTAATTCCTTGTTAACGGGATCAAACGAGGGTCGACGGTGGAAACGAGGCCGCTGCCGTCGACGACTTGGTGGGGCTGCGGACAGAGAGCGGACGATGAAATCTAACGTACCGTGGAGCGTCAAAGGTATTGATCCTGAGGCAAGGGTGGTTGCCAAGGAGGCGGCGCGGCGCGCGGGCATGACGCTTGGTGAGTGGATGACCTCGATGATTAACGAGGTCGGGAACGAAGCCGGCGCGACATCCGGCACAAGCGGATCTGTCCCCACCGGGGTCTCCCCCGAACAGCTCCGCGCGGTTGTCGACAGTCTCAACCGCCTCAATGAACGCCTGAAAAATACCGAAGACCAGGTGAAGAAGAGCGATGAGCGGTCGCGGGAGGCGGCTCAGGGCTTGAACACCGCCGTTGAAACCGTGTTCGAGCGTCTCAAACGGATTGAGCGTGAGCGGGCCGAGGGCGGCGCCCCTGCCCCCGAGGCGCAGGCCGCCACTGCCCCCCGTGAGAGTGATCGCGAGCGGATCGAAATCCTCAAATCCCTCGAAATTGCGCTTTCGGGCATGATCGAGCAATTCGAGGCGACCCGTGATGAAGCCCTGTCGCGGGTGCAGCAGAACGAAGCCGCCGTCCGTCAGCTTGAGACCCGGGTCAGTCAGCTCGACAGCCGCCTCACGCGCGGCTTCGAAGAGGTCTATATCGCCCTTGATTCCATTGACGGTCAGTTGGACGATGCCGAAGCCGCCGCTCGGGCGGTTCTGA
The DNA here is from genome assembly GCF_000152825.2 of Parvularcula bermudensis HTCC2503. Lineage (NCBI taxonomy): Bacteria > Pseudomonadati > Pseudomonadota > Alphaproteobacteria > Parvularculales > Parvularculaceae > Parvularcula > Parvularcula bermudensis. The sequence goes on along the minus strand of NC_014414.1, from coordinate 1,541,299 downwards.
CCGAAGCCCAGGCCGCCTCGGAATCGTCGGACGCCGAGTTCATTGAGCGGACCGGTCGCAAGCTTCAATTGCTCGGCAACGAGATCAAACGCTCCGGTGATCAGATTGCGGCGGTCGAGAAGATGGTGATCTCCCTCGCCACCGAAATCGAAGCGGCGGAAGAGCGCTCGGCCAAAGGGATCTCGGATATCAGCCGCGATCTCGACGATATCCGCGAAGAGCTTTCCGAATTTGGGGTGAACGCCCAGGAATTGGCGGCGGCGAAGACCGATGCGTCCGGCTCCTCCATCGAAGCCTTGCAACGCTCCTATGACGAAATCGTCGCTCGTCTGAACGATCCCGACGCGGCCTCGGCCCCCCTCACCGCGCGGAGAGAGCCCTCGCACTCTCAGGCCCTCACCGATGACGATCGGGATTTCGACGAAGTTCTCGGTGAGGGGCCGATGGCCTCCCCCGCAGAGTCGGCCGAGGAGGCAGGCTCGCCTGAGGAAAGCGCCAAGGCGCAGGAGAAAATCCTCCAAGCCGCCAAATTGCGCCAGGAACGTCTCGAAAAAGAGCGCCAGAGCTTCGTTGACGAGGCCCCCGGCCAGGCCGCGCCCACCCCCAACGGTCCCGCTACTCCCCGTGTCAATTTCGACGAAGTGAGCGACAATGTTGAGCCGAGGGCCCCCGGCCGCCGGTTTGCCAGCTTCTCGCTCCTCTCGATCCTTGGGGTGGTCGTGGTCGCGACGATCGCAATCGCCGCGCTGTTCCTGCGCGGCGGGGACACCTCGCCGACCCCTCCCACGACCGAGCCCGTTATCGCGGCGAATGACCCGTCCACCGCCGACCCCACCCCGCCGCCGCCCGTTCAGGAGGGGCCGAGCGATCTGGCGGTTCGTCTTTATACGGAGTCGAAGCAATTGCTGAGCGGCCAGCCCACCGAGGCCGAAAAAGCCCAGGCGGCGCAATATCTCAGCCGGGCGGCGGATGAGGGCTATGCCCCCGCCACCTATCGCCTCGGTGAATTGTATTTTGAGGGCGAAGGCGTGCCGCAGGATCTGAGCGCTGCGCTGAGCGCATTCCAGTCCGCTGCACGGGCGGGGAATGTCCCGGCGATGCACCGCCTCGGAACCCTCGCCATCGAGCCGAGCGTCAACGGTCAGAACGTTGAGGAGGCGCTCACCTGGTTTGAACGCGCGGCAGCCTTTGGCTATGTCGATAGTATTTATAACCTTGGCTATCTATTCGATCCGACGACGGAAGGCTATCTGCCGGAGGATTTGCGGGACGCGGAGCAATCCTATTTCTGGTATCGCATCGCTCAACGTCTTGGGGACTCGATCGCGGCTCAGGACGCCCAGGCAGTCGGCCAAGCGCTGTCGGCGGAAACCCTGGCAAGCCTCGATGACCGGGTCGCAAACTGGCGCCCCCGTGTGGCCGATGTCCAAGCCAACGACCGCTATCAAGCCCTGAACGGCAACTGATCTCGGCACTTGGGGGGAGCGCTTGCGGCAACGCCGAGAGCCGTTGTCGCCTCCCCTTCGCTTGAAAAGGCACTAGCTGGTCAGGAAGCGCCGATCCTCCCCATCAAGGACCACTGCCGTCAGTTGAGACGACCAGACGGCCCCTGTGTCGACATTGATTCGCCACGACAAATTGTCGGGGGCATCGACAGGGGTGTGACCATGGACGATCACCCAATCGCCGAAGCTCTTCGGATTGGCATTGAAAAAGCGATCCCTGATCCACAGGAGATCCCGCTCGATCTGTCGATCAAACGGCAAGTCTGGGTTCAGGCCCGCATGGACGAATTGGTAAGGCGCGGCGCGATGGAAGAGCTCAAGATCCAGCAAAAAGCGAAAATGATCGTCGGGCAACGCCGCGGCGAACGCATCGCGAAGGGCCTTGATGTCCTCGAATTCGTCCGTGTCGAGACCGTAGCTCAGTAGCGTGGCATCGCCGCCCCACCCCAACCAGCTGGCCATCTCTTCGGGGGCGGCGAGAAAATCGAGAAGCGCCTCTTCGTGATTGCCCTTCAGGAAGACGCAATCGGAAAAGCTCTCCCGCACCCCGATCAGGCGGTCGAGCACACCGGCACTGTCAGGACCGCGATCGATATAATCCCCAAGGAACACCAGACGCGCGGCCCGTCCGTCGAGATGCTCGCTGATCTTCGGCAGCAATCGATCGAGGAGATCGAGGCGACCGTGAATATCACCAATGGCAACGAGAATCTTGGCGGATGGGGGCAGCTGAGTGTCGTGAAGATTTGCCGGTTCGCTCATCCCGCCTCTTTGGAAAATTCCCCCGTGCAGCGCAATCCATTCCCGAACATTCGCCATTTCGGCGGCGGCAAAATCCCGATAGAGTAGAAAGGCGAGCCGCCATGGATTTCCCCTTATGACAATCGCGGTCACCGGCGCGACAGGCTATCTTGGGTCGCACATGCTCCTCTCGCTGCACGATAGGGGGGTTGATGCCGTCGGGGTCGCCGAAAGCGGCACCCTGCCCCCTGCCCTCCTCAATCACGTTCTGCTCTCCATATTGTCTTCTGCGGACGTTCAGGGGCTGGCCACGGTCTTTGAAACCCATGACGTCACTGGCGTGATCCATTTCGCCGGGAACGACGCCACGCCCGCCGGCTCCTTGATCGATCCGATGGCGCAATACGATCAAATCCTGACGCCAACCCTCACGGCTCTTCGGGCAGCGACCTTGCGGGGGATCGAGCATTTTGTCTTTTCGTCGACCGCCTCGGTCTATGGTGTCCCGCAAAGGATGCCGATTCGGGAGGAAACACCGCTCAGCCCGATTTCCCCCTTTGGGGCGGCCATGGGCATGGCGGAGCGGATTGTCGCCGATGTCTGTCGACCGGCCTGTATCGGGACGGCCATTCTCCGCTATTTCAACGTCGCCGGCGCCGACCCCAATGCCCGCGCAGGCGAGACGGGGCATCCCCGTCACCTCATCAAGGCGGCCGCCCAAATCGCGACGGGCGTCTTGAACGAGCCGCTGAAAATTTACGGTAATGACTATAATACCCCTGACGGCACCTGCATCCGCGACTACATCCATGTCAGTGATATGGCGGAGGCCCACGCCACCGCCCTCGATCATTTAATGGCGGGAGGCGGATCGGTGACGTTGAATTGCGGCTATGGGCGAGGGATCTCCGTGCACGAGGTGATTGCGGCGGTTCAGCGGGTGACCGGCAAGACCTTGCCCACGCAATATGCAGCACGGCGCCAGGGGGATGCTCCCCTGCTCATCGCCGATACGGCGGCCATCCGCACTGCCCTTTCCTGGGTCCCGCGCTATGACGATATCGATGTGATCATTCGGAGCGCCATTCAGTGGGAGGAACAATCGCGGGTCCGCGCTGCGTGATCAGATTTGTTCAGGGTCTTGCCATTGTTTCGGGGATTGCCATCGCTGTCTTCAGTCTGGGGGCCGCGACGGAAAACAATCCGACCCAGTTTCCCCCGCTGAGAGCCTTGGCCGCTCTCCTTTTCGGGGATCCTGGTCAGAGCGACAAGATTTCTCACTTTCTCGCCTATACGGTTTTCAGTTTCTTCGCCCTGTTGGGGGTGTCCTATCGACGGGGGCTGATCTCAGTGGGCGTTGTCGGTGCCCTCATTTTCTATGGCTTCGCCCTTGAAGGCCTACAGATGATCAGACCGGACAGGGTGCCGTCAGGGGCCGATCTTCTCGCCAATTGCCTCGGCGTTGCGACCGGCCTTGCGCTTTCTTGGGGGGCCCTTCGCTGGAACCGCCACCGGGGGCAAATATCATGAGCGATGTGTTGATCGTGATCCCGGCGCGCTATGCCTCGACCCGACTGCCGGGCAAACCTCTTCTGGCCGAGACCGGCAAGCCCATGATCGTCCACACGGCGGAGGTCGCGGCCTCCCTCCCCGATGTGCGCGTTGTCGTGGCCACCGATGACGAGCGAATTTGCACCGCCGTCGAAGCGGCCGGGTTCGCCGCGGTCATGACCGCCCCCCATCACCGGAGCGGGACGGATCGCGTGGCCGAGGTCGCCCGCGACGATCCGGCCGATATCGTTCTGAACCTGCAAGGGGATGAGCCGGAGATCGAGGCCGCGACGATCGACACCCTGATCGACACGCACCGCCGGGCGATGGCGCAGGGCGAGATTTTTGCCTCCACCCTTGCCTCCCCCATGCCCGTGGGCGCCGATCCCCATTCACCGGATCTGGTCAAGGCGACGCTCACCGTGCCGGATGCCCATGGTCTTCGAACGGCCTTGACCTTCAGCCGGGCGGCGGTTCCCTTTGTGCGAACTGCCCCCCCCCAGGCGCAGCCGCTTCTCCATCTCGGCCTCTATGCCTTTTCAGCGCAAAGCCTTCAGATCTTTCCCACGCTGACGCCCACCCCCCTTGAACAGACCGAGTCCCTTGAGCAATTGCGCATCCTCGAACATGGCCACCGCATCGCCGTCGGTCTTGTGGATCATCACGCGCCCGGAATCGATACGCCTGCGGATTATGCGGCCTTTGTCGCGCGGCACGCTCAACGATCCCCATCCGTTGCGCAGGGATCGGGATCGTCGGAACGGTAAGCGCTGAGGGCGTAAAGGTTGAGGGTGCGCTCTGGCTGACCGCGTCTTGTCGCATGAAGATCGACGAAGCTCGGCGCCAAGGGCGTCACGTCAAATCGCCCGTACCAGCACAATCGCTCCTGCCATGGCTTGATCAGCAAATATCGCTTGCCCGGTTCAGGCACAAAGGGCAGCGCAAACTCATAGGTATTGTCGCGGCGTCCATTGATATCGGCGACGGCGATCGGTCGGTCGACCCGCCGCCATTCCCACACCAGATGGGCTGCGACCTCCCGCTCATCCACCACCACGCCATCAAAGCCTTCAGCCCGCTGCAAGAGGTCCTCCGCCTGAACATCCCACCCCCGGACGCGCTTGATCGCATTGGACAGCCCCACCGTGTCGGCAATGGGGGGATCGATGAGGGCCGCGGTGAAGATAATCCCGACAGCCGAATGAAGGGTCACCGACAACCAGAGGACCCACGCCCGCCGCCATCTGATCATCCAGACCGGCAACAAAATCGCCGCCGCGGGATACGCGGCCATGGCCCAATTCGCGTGGGCTCTTGAGAGGAGAGATTGCGCCAGAATGATGACGAGCGGGGGCAGGATGAAGCACAGAAGGAAGCGATCCCGCGCAGGTTCAAGCCGTGAACGGAACGGCATGCCGACAACGCCGATCAACAAGGCCGCAAAGAGAAAGGGACCGGCCACACCGAATTGATCCCCGAAGAATTGCAGCATCTCCTCAGGATTGAACAGCGTCCCCGACCAATCGGCATTATCCGCGGTATGGGAAAGGGTCTGAAGTCCGTTCTCGACATTCCACCAAAGGTTGGGGGCAAAGATCAGGCCAGCCCCCCCGAAGGCGAGGACAAGCGGCCCGGCCCGCAAGGTCTTTCGGGCATAGGGAGACACCATCAAGGCAAGGCCCCAACCAAGGGGGAAATAGACCATGGCGTATTTTGAGAGAAAGCCAAGGCCGATGGCGGCCCCAAGCCCCACCCCCGCCCACCGCCCTCGGCCAGGCGCGGCCTCCGCCAACATCACAAGGAACATCAAGGCAGCGGACCAAAAGAAGAGCAAAGGGACATCGGTCGTAAATATCGTCGCGCCGAGCATCACCGCCGGGTACAAAAGCCAGATCACCGCGGCCCAGACGCCGATCTTATCGCCATAGAGCCATCGTCCGGTTACAAACAAAGAATAACCGGCGCCGCCGATCAGAACCGGGCTCATCGCACGGACCGCCCATACCGTATCGCCGAATAGGGCCGTGATCGCGCCGATCACCCATGCGATCATCGGCGGTTTCGAGTAATAGCCGAAAGCGAAATCACGACTCCAGAACCAATATTGCGCCTCATCGGGATTGAGGCCGGTCTGATAGACCCCAAGAAGGAGGAATCGCGTCGCGGTCAGGGCGCCGATCGCGATCAGCATGGTTTTGTGCGGGGCGGCGTCGAACGCCTTTTCGAGAGATTGAAAAATTGCGTCCATCACCATTATTCGATCCGATATAGGATCAATTCGACATCACGATTGTTGGAATAATTGTACCCGATCGTTTCGGCGACCCGGCGCGCCGTTCTTGTCGGCGGAATGGCCGAGATAAAAGCGGCCTCCTCTCGGCTTTCGACTACCGCCGCGCGCCGCGGATCTTCGAGGACATAGGCCGCCGCCGCCGTTGGGCTGAGCAACAGGGTGTCGGTGCCGAAGGTAAAAACAGCGGAAGGCTCGCTATAGCCGACCAGGGCTAGGGGGCCTGTATTGTCTTTGAGCGGATGGGCTTCATTCCGGTCGAGCATTTTGGCGAGCTCAGGCGTCAGGGTCAGACGATCGAGGCTGGGCAGAACGCCCTCGAACGCGCCCCACCCATAAAGGCTGCTGGCGAAGGCCGCCGCAATCAGCGCGGATTGCGATTTCTTGAGCGCCACCAGGACCGCCGCGGCAATGGCCACGCTCCCAACGAGAGCCCCGCCAAGATAGTGCCAATGGGTCAGGCCCGCCGTCGAAAACCGGCCCGCGAGAAAGAGGATGAACAAGGTGGCTGCGAAGCCGATCGCCAGGAAGATGGGAATGCCCGCCAGCCGAAGGCCGCGATGGGCGGTTTCCGGAAGCGTGACCACGGCATGGCCGATGAGAAGAGCAATCGCCGGATAGGCGATCATCATATAATGCGGCAACTTAGTTTGTCCGAGTTCGAAGAGAATCCATAAAGGGACGAGCCAAGCGAGACAGAAAAACACAGGGCCTTCGCGCCAGGTGGCGATCGCTTTGCGCGCCGCGACCAGGGCGAACAGCGCAGCTGGCCAGAACATGACCCAGAAAACCGTAAAGTGAAATCCGGGCGGGGCGGCGTGATCTTCCTGGGCCCGAAAAGCTTTCCCAAGACTGTCGACGCCGAGAAAGGCTGTAAAGAACCGCCCCTCCGTCCGGACACCGATCGCGATAAACCACGGAAGAATCAGCGCCGACAAAACGACAACGCCCCATAGGGGACGGAGCCTTCGCCACAGGCGCGCCGTGCGCTCGGGCTCATGCCTCCCATGCCAGAACAGCCCCATCAGGACGGACACCGCCACCAATGGAGCAACAAGCCCCTTGAGCAGGATGCCGACCCCGAGGGCGCCCCAAAACCCCAATACCGGTTTCCCTAAATGTCGGTCGTCCGGCGCCGTGACGATCCAGGCCAGCGCCGCCATCATGCCAGCGATCGCCCCAAGAAGGGCCGCATCGGCCTTGGCGATTGCCCCCTCCCCCAGCAGCACCGGCGCCCCGGCGAGCAAGAAGGCGCCGAGCAGGGCAGGCGTCGCGCCGAACAACGCGCAACCGCAAAGATAGGTGAACACGACCGCCGCCATCGCCCCCACAAGACTGGGCAGACGATAGGCCCAGAGCGGGCGATCTTCGACATCGGCGAAGGCGAGAACCGATCCGGCCTGAAGCCAATAAATCCCGATGGGCTTTTGGTGGCGATCTTCGGCTTGAAAGCGGATGTCGATATAATTGCCCGTTTCGATCATCTGCGTCGTGGCTTGCACGAAGCGGCTTTCGTCGCGATCGATCGGCGGCACGGTCAAGAGGCCGGACAGGATCGACACGACGGAGAACAAGATCAGGACCACGATATGTCCGCCGTGGGGGGAGTGCCTGACCCCTTTGATGACCATAGCCGCGCGATTTCCTTCCCGTGACCTCCGCTCCTATCGAGTTGCGCCGATGAAAGCGAGGGCGTGACGCTTGCCTCCGTCACTCTGCCGTCGTCCCCCCCGCGCGGGTAAGGTCTAGCGCGGGAGAGGCGCTTCTGCTCTAGGCCCCCAATGTCGTTTTCCCCTGCCCCCTTTTTCGGTGCCGATCGCGCGTCCTTCCCAGGGCCCGTCCCTGCCCTGTCCGTCGTCCTCCCCATGTACAATGAGGCAGGAGGCGCGGCAGCCCTGATTGCGGAGATCGCCGAGGAGCTGGCCGAAATCGATCACGAAATCATCGCCGTCGACGATGCCTCCACCGATGCCACCGCAGAGGTCCTGACCGACGCCCTTGCCAAATATCCACAACTGCGGATTCTCCGGCATAGCCGCAATTCAGGGCAGAGCCGGGCCTTAAGGACCGGCATTCTCGGTGCCCGGGCGGCGGTCATCGCCACCATGGACGGGGATGGGCAAAACGTCCCCAGCGACGTTCCGCGCCTCTACCGGCATTTGATGCGCCCGGATGCCCCCTCGCTTCTCGCGCTGGTCGGCGGTGTCCGTCAGCAGCGAAAGGACACCTGGACGAAACGGTTCGCCTCGGGCCTCGCCAATAAGGTGCGGAAGGCGCTGTTGCACGATGATGCCGCCGACACAGGCTGCGGCCTTAAGGTCTTCAAACGGGAGGCTTTTCTCCGCCTCCCCTATTTCGACCACGTCCATCGCTACGTCCCCGCCCTTATCATCCGAGAAGGCTTTGAGGCGGAATATTTGCCGGTCAGCCACCGGGCCCGGCAATTCGGCCAATCGAAATACACAAATTTGGGGCGGGCGGCGGTAGCGATCCGCGATTTAATAGGGGTAAGCTGGCTTATCGCACGATCGAAGGATCCAGGGCAGATTGAGGAGCGTTCTTTCCGTGAGTGACAGAAACCCTCGCGTGACACCGGTGCCCGGCATTGGTAGCGATAGATTCGGTAAAGATAGAGTAAGGAAGTCCTCGATGTTCTCGATGGTTCCCCTGTTGGTGATTAGCCTCATCCTTTATACGATCGGTTTGTTTGCCGGTGGCGGCGAGCAGGCCTTCATCGATCGCATCTTCCTCGATCCCACCCTTGTCTCTGGCAATAAGTGGCAAATCACCTTTGGCGATGCGTTTCTCACCCTGTCCATGGGGCTCTTGTTCATTGAGCTTCTGCGGGCGACGGAGACCGGAACGGACTCCCTTGTCAATCACAGCCTCTCGGCCCTTCTCTTCGTTGCGGCCCTCCTCCTTTTCATTATCATGCCGGGTTTCGGGAACTCCGTCTTCTTCATCTATATGTTGATGACTTTCCTCGATTTTATGGCTGGCTTCATCGTCACGACGAAGGCCGCCAGGCGTGACTTTGGCGTTAGCTGATTTCCAACTTCCTCAAGGATAGTCAGTCCGGATTTCAGCGTTCATTTACGCCAATATCGTAGAAAGGTGATGTCATTAGTAATCGGGGCGCTTAGGCGCCTTAGGAGCCGTCGCGCATGACACGCTCAATTTCGGTCAGCAGTGAAACCGTCGCGACCGCATTCAAAGCCGCCCAACAGACACTCTTTGAATTCGACCCCGCAACCGACACGCTGGCCTGGGCTGATATCGACACCGCGCGTGCACTGCTCTCGCCTATTCCCAATGCCTCGATCGAGACGGCCGACGGATATCTTAATCTCATCGATGGCGAGCATCTGACCCGCCGCGAAAGCGCCGTCAGTGCCGCCCGCGCCGAAAAGCGCGCTTATTCCGTCGAATATCGCATTGGTGAGGAAAAGCTCGCCTATTGGGTCGAAGAGCGGGGCACATGGCTGCCGCGGGGCGAAAGCGATGTTCTGATCGCGATGGTCAGACGCATCGATGCGCAAAAGGAGCGGGAAGAGGCCCTCAACTATCTCGCCACCTATGACGAGCTGACCGGTCAGCTCAATCGCGCGTCGTTCAAGGAAAAGCTGAGTGACTGGCTCGACGGGGTACGGGAGGGAACGCGGAATGGCTGTCTCCTGCTGGTCGGCGTCGATAATGTCGGCTCGATCAATAATGATTTCGGGTTTGACGTCGCCGACCAGGTGATTGTCGAAGTGGCCTCGCGGATTGAGGATATTGTCAAGGGAGGCACCGTCCTCGGCCGTCTCGCCGGCACCAAATTCGGCGTTTTACTGGCTGCGGATGGCAAGACCACCCTCTACACGACGGTCCGGGAGATCATGACCACCATGCGGGAACGGGTCGTCGAAACCGGAGCCGGCGGCATCGCCGTGTCCGTCTGTATCGGCGCCAGTGAACTCCGCACCGATATGGTCTCCGCCGCCGCGGCGCTGAAGGAGGTTGAAGCTGCCTTCGACCAGGCCCGCCGGGCCGGGGCTTCAAGCTTCAAAATGTTCTCGGAGCAAACCGAGACGATTTCGCAACGACGTCAGAACACCGAAATCTCTGACGTTATTCTGACCGCCCTCAATGATCGTGGGCTCTATCTCAGCTATCAGCCCATTGTCAGTGATGTCGGCCAGGCCCCCACGCATTTTGAGTGTCTCGCCCGGATGCGATCAGCGGGCGAAGAGCTGCCCGCCCCGAAATTCATTCCTGCCGCGGAGCGCCTGGGCCTCGTCCATTTGATTGATCGGCGGGTGCTGGAGCTCGCGCTGGGGACATTGCGCGCCCATCCTGATATCACCCTTGCGGTCAATCTGAGCTGGGAAACCGTGCGCGATCCCCTCTGGGCGGAGGGATATATCGCTCATTTGAGAAGTCATTGCGATGTCACCAGCCGGCTCACCCTCGAATTGACCGAGACCCAGCTGGTCAACGAGATCGAACCGTCGCGGGATTTCGTAACGGCAATCAAAAAGCTCGGCTGCAAATTTGCCATCGACGATTTCGGCGCGGGCTACACATCCTTCCGGAATTTGAAAGCGCTGGACATCGATATTCTGAAGATCGACGGGTCCTTTGTCTCAGGCTTAACCCATTCCCGGGAGAACCAGCTATTCGTTCGGACCTTGCTCGATCTCGCGCGCAATTTCGGCACAAAGACGGTCGCCGAATGGGTGGACAATGCGAGTGACGCCCAATTGCTGAAGGCCCTTGGCGTTGACCATTTGCAAGGCTTTTTCATCGGCCGTCCCGGTCCCCTGCCGCAGGAGAGCGATGTCGTCCCGGCTAAGGTCCACTCGCTTGGAGCCGGGGGGCTCGGCTAGAGCCGCTTCTGATCAACCTCAGTCCGGAAACGTCTCCAGGTCTTTGCGTCATCGCATGTTCTTCATGCGAAGCGATTCCCCCTTCGCTTGAAAATGCTCCAGGTTCCCCGCTGCTCCCCCCCGAGAGTTGCGACAGGCAAAAAGGCCGCCTCAGTCCGCGCGTTTGACGTAGTCGAGGGTCTCGGTATTCACGATCACCCGAGTGTTCGGCGTGATATGCGGCGGCACCATAATTCGCAGGCCGTTCTCCAACACAGCTGGTTTGTAAGAGGAGGAGGCTGTCTGACCTTTGACCGTCGGTTCAGTCTCGGTAATTTCGAGGGTCACCTGCTCGGGGAGACTGACGCCGATGGGGCGCCCTTCATGGCTTTCAACGACAACCGCCATGCCATCCTGTAGGAAGGCCGTACGCTCGCCGACCATCTCCTTTTCGATATTGATCTGCTCGTAGCTCTCGGTGTCCATGAAGACGAGCTGCTCCCCTTCCTCATAGAGGAATGTGTGGTCCTTTTGCTCGAGCCGGACGCGCTCAACCGTCTCGGAAGCGCGGAAGCGTTCGTTCAATTTGCGTCCATCGAGCAGGTTCTTCAGCTCGACCTGTGCGTAGGCAGGACCTTTCCCCGGCTTCACGGCATTGACCTTCACCGCCACCCACAACGTGTCTTGGTGTTGGATAACGTTCCCGGGACGGATCTCATTGCCATTGAGCTTCATGCCGTTGTCCTTTGTTGTCTGCCGATGGCTTTGCGCAGCGCTCCGCCTATCCGCGAGGCGCCCCAAGAACAAGACGCCAGTACGCTCTCCCTCCCCCTTCCTTTTATTGTGCACTGCACACACTCGTTGCGGTGCAGCAACGATTTTTCTTGTTTTGATGGGAGGGAAATGGAAGAAAGAAAACAAGTCACCTGACAGAGTGACATTTGGGAGGGTTCGCCCGACAGACCGATAGAGGGAGCAGAGAGAGAATAAAAATAATAACTCTCTCTGCCCCTTTTATTCCCAGCTCTACCCTCAAATGGCCGTCCGCAAGGTCACGCCGAGCTATCAAACGGCTCTATAAGCCCATTATATCCAGTCTTCTTGCCCTTGAACTGCTCAATACGTTGACAGCGCCCACATAAGGTTGACAGCGTCCACATCGTCAGCCCCCTGCGGGCCGTGAGCGATCGCCCCGATTCCCCCTGTCCTGGATCCGACTGAGGAGGGCCTAGCTCGCAAGCTTCGCCATCACCTCATCGCTCATTTCAAAATTGGTATAGACATTTTGCACATCATCGAGGTCGTCGAGCGCTTCATAGAGTTTCATCATCGTCTCGGCCTTCTCGTCGGAAATCGGGACCGTGATCTGGGGACGCCATGTCGGGGTCACGGTCTCCGGCTCGCCGAACCGGGCCTCTAGCGCTGTCGATACATCGTTGAGATCTTCGAGGGCACAATAGACGGCATGGCCATCCTCGCTCGATTCCACATCTTCGGCCCCCGCCTCGATCGCCGCCTCCATCATGCCGTCTTCGCTGGTGATATCGACCGGATATTGGATGAGCCCCATACGATCGAAGCCGAAGGACACCGACCCCGTTTCCCCTAAAGAGCCGCCGTTTTTGGTGAAGGTGCTGCGCACTTCGGACGCGGTCCGATTACGATTATCGGTCAGGGCTTCGACAATGACGCCGACACCTTCAGGCCCTCGACCTTCATATCGGATCTCTTCGTAATTATCGCCCTCCCCGCTTTCGGCCTTTTTGATGGCGCGCTCGATATTGTCCTTCGGCATGGACTGCGCCTTGGCGTTCTGTACGGCCAATCGAAGCCGAGGATTCATCTCGGGGTCCGGGGTCCCCATCTTCGCTGCGACGGTGATTTCCTTTGACAGCTTCGAAAACAGCTTCGAGCGTTTGGCGTCCTGGCGCCCTTTTCGGTGCTGAATGTTCGCCCATTTCGAATGGCCGGCCATCACTGCCTCCGCTTCATGTTGATTGGGATGAGAAGCGCGGCTCTAGCCGCCCCGCCCCTATCCGGCAAGAGAGCCCCTACCAGATCGCGCCCCCATCGCCCCCTTGTCTTTGAGTCTCTACTCAGTACCGACTCAGTAGCGCCCGGGGTCGAAGGGCACCGGGAGGATCTCATCATCGCTGTGCCGACGACGCCCCGTGCCCAATATACGGGACAAGATGAAGGCGAGCGTGAGCAACCCGACAACGACGCCAAGAACGATCAGATAGGTCGTCGGCGTCGCCACCGGCATCTCGTCTCCAATGGGCGTTGGAAGCGTAGGCTCGCTAATGACCGGCTGAGCGAGGGTCACAGACGATAGGAAGAAGTGGGTCATGTCTGACCTCCTTATGTTCCTGAATATGGCGTCTTAATCGGCAGTGGACAAGCAGGCGACAATTGCCTACGGACGCTGCTCGCTATGGCCTCGGCCATAAGCTCGCCCAGGTAGCTCAGTTGGTAGAGCAGCGGATTGAAAATCCGCGTGTCGGTGGTTCGATTCCGCCCCTGGGCACCATTTTACCCCCATCGAAACGCTTCTTACCCGATCAAAAGCCTAGCGTTTTCAAACGGGGTCTGTTGCCTTGATTCTTGGAAGGGGTGAGCGGGAGCTGGTCGCTCTCACAAACGGTGTATCAGGCTGCTTTTAGGAAGCGGCCTTCGATGAAACGGATCTCGCCTATAGGTTCCGGTGCTTTTCCCGGAGAAGCGCCCGGCCGCTGAGGAAGCTCTTAGACGCCTTGTCGCGGCCTATGGTACGCCCATCCGGTGAACGCGCCCGGCATTTCTGGAAGGTGTTCCGCATCGAAGACCCGGACGGCCGCGAGCAGCGTCAACTTGAATATCTGTTGCAGATGGGTCGGATCGTTGAAAGCTGGACGGACAGGCTGGAATCGGCTCAAAAATTTAATCGTCTATATAAGATATCTGTTTGGTGAACATCACCAGTAAAGCAGACCTCGAAAAGCCCCCCCTAGAACCGCTTTGCTGGTGATGTCCAAACACGGATCACACAATTTTTGCGCGGCTTCCCACAGAGCATCAATCAGCTTGCGGACATATTTTACCGAGTAAATTGGCCGACTTCTTGCTCGGATGATGATCCACCTCATCATCTGGGATTATTTCGGCTCAATATCAGTATCCAAACGGATTTTGGCGATTCTTGTCCTATCACCCGACTGCCTTGATGGAAGCGTCTCAAGGTCGCCACGCTTTTCAAACTATTTCCGACAGTACCCGATAAAGGCTGCGTCATCATTTTGAGGCGGTTTGTCTGACATCGAAGCCCAATCCCGCCACTCTCCTACGAGGTAGTAAATATGAGGCGCTTGCTTTGTGCCGATCGGGGTCGATTTCGAACCACTTTGCAGAATCGCAGGCGAGACGGACGCAAGCTCCATATGCCCACGGTCACCGAAGAGTTCTCCCCGGAGCGCCTGTCGAACGACGTTGCGCGTCCGCAATAATATGACAAAAATTATCGCCGGAAATGCGTCAGACTCGGCGTGACGCAACCAGTCGCTGCAAGGAAACCTCGATGGATCGCTTCGCGCACTCGCTGCCCGATCAACCAAAGGAACAGTGGGAACCTCTAAGCGACCATCTCCTAGCCGTTGGGCAGGCCGCTGCGCAGTTTGCCGACGAGTTCGGTGCAAGCCCAATGGCGCAGGTCATGGGTCAGCTCCACGATATCGGCAAGGTATCCGCCGCGTATCAGCGCTATATCCGAACAGGACATGACGACGGAAGTGCGCAGCGGGGGCCAGACCACAGCACCGCGGGCGCCAAGGAAGCAATCACTCTTTATGGAAACAAGTTGGGTCGCCTTCTTGCCTATGGGATCGCGGGGCACCATGGCGGACTAATGGACTTTGCCGACCTCGATCGGCGACGACAAAAATTTATTGAAGACTATACAGGCTGGCAGGAACACGCGGGGGAACTCCTTAGCTGCAAGACGCTCGCTTCTGCGCCGTTGTCACAAAAAGAAAACAGCATAGACAAGAATTTTTCCAAATCATTCCTTGGACGGATGTTATTTTCCTGTTTAGTAGATGCCGATTTTCTTGAGACAGAGCGCTTCTATGCCGTGTCGTCTGATGCCCCCAACCCCACCCGAGGAGGCACCTTCACTCCATCACATCTTGATTCAGTCCGTACATATTTGATGCGAATTCGCAACAACAATAGCGAATTGAACACACTACGGAGTACCATTCTTGACCATGCAACTCAGAAAGCGGCGCTCACGCCAGGCCTTTTCACCCTGACTGTCCCCACCGGCGGCGGCAAGACCCTGACCTCCCTGAGTTTCGCCGGCGAACACGTGATCCGACACAATCTACGGCGGATCATCTACGTCATTCCGTTTACGTCCATCATCGAACAGACAGCCGACGTTTTCCGCAAAGAGGTCGAGCTAGGTGATGCAATTCTCGAACACCATTCGAGCTTCGACTGGGACAAGATGCCGCCGTTTGACGATCGCGACGACGAGAATGAGGGCGAGGATGGCCGAGCCAAGCTACGACGAGACACTGAGAATTGGGATGCGCCGATTGTCGTCACGACGGCGGTACAATTCTTCGAGAGTCTATTTACCTCCCGCCCGAGCCGAGCCCGCAAACTGCACAATATCGTCCGCAGTGTGATTATCCTCGATGAAGTCCAATCCTTGCCTGTCCACCTGCTTCGGCCTTGCATGGCGGCGCTTGACGAACTCGCAAAGAACTATGGATGCAGTATTGTTCTGTGCACGGCAACCCAGCCGGCGTTACGTGTTCAAGACAAAGCCTTGGCTCTGAAGAACAAAGGTGATCCTCACTGGGGACTGGATATACCCGACGAACGGGAGCTGGCGCCTCGGCCTAAAGAGCTCTACCAGAAGCTCAGACGCGTAGACGTTCATTGGAAACGCGAGGTTGTCACCGACGAGGAAATCGCCGCACGTTTCGATGAACAGGCTCAAATGCTCTGTATCGTGAACAGTCGGGCCCACGCGCGCGAGTTGTTTTTGCAGCTTCGGGAACGAGGACAGGAAGGTGCTGTTCATCTCTCAACGCTGATGTGCGCCCAGCATCGCCGACACGTACTCGAAAAAATACGCGATGATCTGAAGAATAAACGGCCTGTCCGCCTGGTCTCCACGAGCCTGATCGAGGCGGGGGTCGATATCGACTTCCCCGAAGTCTGGCGCGCGGCAACGGGGCATTCCAGCATCGCTCAGGCTGCTGGACGATGTAACCGAGAGGGAAAGCTCGAGGGGCTCGGCCAGACAGTCGTATTCGAGCCAAGTGATCGGGAGCCACCAAAAGCCATTGGACCTTTTCTCAAAGCAGCAGCAGATAGCTTTCAGAAGTATAGTGACGATGTGCTTAGCCTTGAGGCTATTCGTGAATTCTATGCTGGACTCTATTGGCGGCAAGGATTTGAGGCGCTCGATAATGCGCGTGTCCCGAACGGGGAAAGTGACGAGCGATTCGAGATCATCAAGGCCCTACGAGAACGCGCTGGAACATGGGAGTTTCCCTATAAATCTGTGAGTAAGGCCTTCCGCCTGATTGACGATGTCATGGTGCCAGTGATCATTCCCTACGATGACAATTGTCGAAACGCGATCGACGCGCTGACCCATGCCCCCGTCCCCCCGAAGGGCATTCAGCAAACCTTGCAGCAATATACTGTGCCAATACCACCATCCTCGCGGGACACCCTCCTTCGCGACGGGGCCGTCGCATTCATCAGGCCCGAAGCATACGGAGATCGGTTTGCGACGCTGGTAGTGACGAAACCGGCAGAGCAGCCTGAACTCTACGATGAGGACCTTGGCCTGCGGATCGACGCGGATCCTGTCGCACGCAACAGCGAGAGTAATATCATCTCTTAAAAACTCCCGGTTGCGATCAGCGATATTTCCCGGATAATCCTGCTTCAGCAAGCTCGGGGGCTTTTCGAATGTCAATCCGTCTACATATCTGGGGTGACTACGCCTGCTTTACCCGTCCAGAAATGAAGGTTGAGCGCGTCAGCTATGATGTCATGACACCTTCTGCCGCGCGGGGCATTCTTGAGGCGATCCACTGGAAGCCGGCGATCCGCTGGCACATCGATCGCCTACATGTCTTGAAACCCATCCGCTTTCAATCGATCCGCCGCAACGAAGTTGGTGCCAAAGCTAGTGCGTCGAACGCGAAAAGCGCGATGAAAAAGGGGTCGACAGAAGGCCTGGGGATCGTGGTTGACGAGAACCGGCAGCAACGTGCCGCCATGGTCCTGACAAACGTAGCGTATGTCATCGAAGCCCACTTTACGATGACAGAGAAAGCTGGGCCCGAAGATACGCCCGCCAAACATCTCTCAATGTTCAACCGGCGGGCGGCAAAGGGCCAGTGCTTTCACCGCCCCTGCCTCGGCACCCGAGAGTTTGCGGCGGAATTCGCTCTCTTGGGCGAAAATGATCCCCTCCCCGAGGCCAAGCCCCGCCTTGAGGTTCGTGACGACGATTTTGGCTGGATGCTCCACGACATCGACTTCGCTAGTGGGCGAAACGAGTCTCATTTTTTCCGTGCGGTGATGAAAGATGGGGTCATCGAAGTGCCCCCGTTCAAGTCCGGTGAGGTCGTAAAATGAGCATCCTGCAGGCGCTCAATAGCTATTATGGCCGCAATCCAGAGATCGCAAAACCGGGGTGGAGCGAGGAGAAATTCGGATGGTGCATTATCCTGAAGCAGGACGGTACGGTCTTTGATATCGAACCCCTTCACGATGCTTCAGGTAAAAAGCCACGACTAAGGACCTACACTGTCCCGGCTGCCGTCAAACGCACAGTTGGGATCTCGCCTAACTTCCTATGGGACAAGACGGCCTACGTCTTGGGACGTACGGCAGGTAACGGCAAGCGGACAGCTGATGAGCATGCGGCTTTTGTCGCGCTGCACTTGGAGGTGTTGGAGGATCAGAAAGACGAAGGGCTATCTGCCTTGAGGAGGTTTTTAGAGTCCTGGAAGCCAGAACGCTTCGACGCAGCTCCTTTTAAGGAGGAGATGCTCGACGCCAATGTCATGTTCAGGCTGGAGGGCGAACGACAGTTTCTTCACGAGCGGGATGCCGCAGCGGCGCTTATTGAGGCGAGAGTGAGGACTCATGACGATGCAGAGGGGGTCTTCTGCCTCATCAGTGGGCAGATCGACCATCCCGCTCGTCTCCACCCAACGATCAAAGGGGTCGACGGCGCTCAATCATCTGGCGCTGCACTTGTCTCATTCAATCTTGATGCCTTCACCTCGCTCGGCAAAGAGCAAGGAGATAATGCCCCCACGGGTGAAGCTGCGGCGTTCCGATATGGTGCGGCGCTAAACGCGCTTCTCGTCCGTGACGGGGGAAATCGTCTCCGGCGTACGATCGGCGATGCCACCGTCGTCTTCTGGGCGGATGTCAGCGATGTGCCAGGAGCTGACGACGGCGCGGCGGCGGCAGCCGACAATTGGTTCGCCGATGTCGCCGAACCGCCGACCGATGAATCGGAGACGGCGCGGATACGCGATGATTTGAAGAAAATCGCGTCCGGCGTATCGCTATCGACGCTGCGGCCTGAGATCGTTGAGGGGACAAAGTTTCATGTCCTGGGCCTGTCACCGAACGCGGCCCGCCTGTCGGTGCGCTTCTGGCTGACGGGCGACTTTGGCGAATTCGCCGCGGCGCTAGTCCAACACCACAAGGATTTACAAATCAAGCCAGAACCATTGGGCTGGACCGGTCCGCCTTCACTGAGCATCCTTCTTGTACGGACCACAGCGGCGCAGGGTGATTTCAAGAATATTCCGCCTAATCTCGCGGGCGAAGTGATGCGGGCCATGCTGACCGGTGGGCCCTATCCGCGCACTCTTCTTTCCGCCGCCATCATGCGGTTGCGGGCCGGCGACAGCGCCGCCACCGGGTGGCACGCCGCCGTCATTCGCGCCGTCCTTAATCGTCAACGCCGCATTACCTCAGCACAAGGAGAGATTTCCATGGGCCTCGACAGGAGCCACGACAATATCGGCTATCAGCTCGGCCGTCTTTTCGCGGTCTACGAAATGTCACAGAGAGCTGCGCTCGGAAAAGTGAACGCCACGATTCGTGACCGATATTTCGGCGCCGCCTCCGCGACACCGGCCAGCGTCTTTCCCCTGATCGTCCGTGGAGGGCAAAATCATCTTTCCAAGGTCCGAAAGGAAAAGCCTGGCTGGGCGACGTTGATCGAGCGGGAGCTAGAGGAGATCAACAGTCACTTCACCCCCAAGCCCGGTGGCATCTGGCCTCGTTCGCTACGCCTTGCCGATCAGGGTGAATTCGCCATCGGCTATTATCACCAGCGGGCCACAAAACTTAGCAATGACACAGGCGAAGCCATCGCGTCCGACCTGGCCGACGCCGCCATCGAAGGAACCGACGCATGAGCACTCCGGTTACGAACCGCCACGAATTCGTCCTCTATTTCGATGTGATGAACGGAAATCCAAACGGCGACCCCGACGCGGGAAATATGCCGCGCCTCGACCCTGAGACCAATAAGGGTCTCGTCTCTGACGTCGCGTTGAAGCGAAAGGTGCGGAACTATGTGGCGCTTGCTAGCGATAACCGCATCTACATGACAGAGGGTTCGACTCTCAATCTTCTGCACAAGGAAGCCTGGGCCGCCGTCATGCCCGAGATCACCGACAAGTTTAATATACTGCCGAAGGACCGACAGAAGGCACGAGAGCTGACGGCCTGGATGTGCGCGAACTTCTGGGATGTGCGAACCTTTGGTGCCGTGATGTCGACAGGCGTCAATGCCGGTCAGGTCCGCGGCCCGGTGCAGTTCACCTTCGCCCGCTCGGTCGAGGCCATCCTGCCGCTGGAAATCTCCATCACCCGCATGGCAGCAACGACGGAAAAGGATGCCGAGGACAAGCACGGGCGCACCATGGGCCGTAAGCACATCGTGCCCTACGGCCTCTATCGTGCCCATGGCTTCGTCTCCGCCCCCCTTGCCAGTGACGAGACCAAAGGCACTGGGTTTTCCGAAGACGACCTGGAGCTGCTTTGGCAGGCGCTCGGCAATATGTTCGACCACGACCGTTCAGCCGCCCGCGGAGAGATGGCCACCCGCAAGCTGGTTGTGTTCCGACATGAAAGCGCGCTCGGCAATGCGCAGGCCCAGTCTCTGTTTGAGCGCGTCCAGACCTGGCGGATGTATCAGGGCGAACGCCGAAAAGTTGGTGATCCAAATACGGACAATTGGCCGCCCGCGCGACACTGGACCGATTACGATGTGACCATCGACCGCGAGGGTCTGCCCACGGGCGTCGAGGTGATCGAGAGGTAGAATTGGGGATGTTACCACCCCCGGACCAGCACAGCGAGGACACGCTGACGCCGATCTCGGCATTGCAGCACCATCTCTTTTGCCCGCGGCAATGCGCACTGATCCATGTCGAGCGCATCTGGTCGGAGGACTCGGCCACCGCGCAAGGGCGCCTGTTGCATGAGCGAGTTGATGGCGGAAAACCCGACCGGCGCGAGGGCATAAAGATTGTCCGCGGGATGGTCCTTCGTTCGCTCACCTTGAAGCTTTCTGGAAAGGCTGACGTTGTGGAATTCCATGGCCAGCAGCCTTATCCAGTGGAGTACAAGCGAGGCCGTCCAAAACGCCACCGCGCCGACGAGGTCCAGCTTTGCGCACAGGCCCTGTGCCTTGAGGAAATGTTTGGGCTCACCGTTCCTGAAGGCGCGCTTTTCTACGGAGAAACCCGCAAGCGGACTGTGGTGTCGATAGATCAGGAATTACGCCGCCTTACCCTTGATGTCATTGCGGACTGTAGGACCATGATTGGCGAAGGGAGAACACCGCCGCCAAGAAGGACACCGGCCTGCCGCCGATGCTCCCTTGTCGGGGAATGCTGTCCCGACCGGCTGGAAAAGCCTCCCTCCGTCTCGAAATGGCTTCTGCGCCAGCTCGTCGACTAAACGCGCAAGGAGCCTACGATGCGCCGCCTGCTGAATACCATCTACGTCACCAGCGAAGATGCATGGCTGCGAAAGGACGGCGAGAATCTCGTCGTAGAGGCGGACGGCAAGGAAAGGGGGCGCGCTCCTCTCCATGCTCTTGAGGGCGTGGTCTGTTTCAACCGAACAGGCGCTTCCCCTGCCTTGATGGCCGCGTGCGCGGAAAAGGCGATCACCCTATCCTTTTTGACGCCCGAGGGACGGTTCCAGGCACGTGTCGAGGGGGCACAAACCGGCAATGTCCTGCTCCGTCGGGCACAATATCGGATGGCCGATGATCCCTCCCGCTCTGTCCCCATTGTTCGAGGCATCGTAACCGCCAAGGCCGCAAACCAGCGGACGGTCCTCCTCCGTGCCCTGCGCGACCATGGGGAGAAGCTCGAGACGCCGCAACGGAAGGCCTTCGAAGACGCCGAAGCGCGACTGGGGCGCATTGCCCGAAGGACAGCGGAGGCAGAAACCATCGATGTCATTCGCGGGTTCGAGGGCGAAGCGGCTAACGTCTATTTTGGCGTCTTCGACGCGATGTTGCACGCGGCGCCCCGGGAATTGCGGTTCGGCGGCCGGTCACGGCGCCCGCCGCTCGACAGGGTCAACGCCCTCTTGTCGTTTCTCTATGCCATGCTCGGGCATGATTGCAGATCCGCACTTGAGGGGGTCGGTCTCGACCCGCAGGTCGGCTTTCTCCACACAGATCGGCCCGGTCGGGCAAGCCTTGCACTCGACCTGATGGAAGAGCTTCGCCCCGTATTGGCGGATCGGCTTGCTCTGACCATGATCAACCGGGGACAGATAAAAGCACGTGACTTCGTCGTCGATGCCGGCGGCGCCATCAGCTTGACCGAGGACGGACGAAAGCTGGTCCTAATCGCATGGCAGGAGAGAAAAAAGCGGGAACTCCGACACCCGTTTCTTGGTGAGAGCGCGGCAATGGGCCTCGTCGCCCATCTACAAGCAAGGCTTTTATCGCGTCATCTACGCGGGGACCTCGACGGCTATCCCCCCTTCATCTGGAGATAGACCATGCTGATGCTGGTGACATATGATGTAAGTACGTCTTCCCCCGGAGGAAGCCGACGCCTTCGCCGGGTTGCCCGCGCATGTCTGGATTTCGGCCAGCGTGTGCAAAATTCGGTCTTTGAGTGTGAGGTTGACCCGGCCCAATGGGTGGCGCTTCGGGCACGGCTCATCGCCGAGATCGACGAGAAAGAAGACAGTCTCCGCTTTTATCGATTGGGGGCAGAAGGCAAGCGCCGGATTGAGCATATCGGCGCCAAGCCGGTTCTTGATCTTGATGGTCCCCTGCTGTTCTGAACGGCATTGGCGCGCGAACCCCATATTGTTGGCCATCCATCGGCAGGTTCGCGATTCCCTTAAATTATTGAATTATAATATAATTTTTCATTTTCTGGCAACAATCGCCCCTATCGCAATGGCAGATCCACCACAATCGCGGATCATCCACATTTTCCTCATCTACTACAGGATGTTACGTACCCCACGGTCGCCCCCTCACAGGGGCGTGGATCGAAACACGGGCCGCCGTCCAGTGTCCACAACAACGCGGGTCGCCCCCTCACAGGGGCGTGGATCGAAACGACCCTTTCCACCGCGCGATTTTTTCTCCCATAATGTCGCCCCCTCACAGGGGCGTGGATCGAAACATGCCACCGCTCGCCGAGTGGGTCTATCTGCAAGTCGCCCCCTCACAGGGGCGTGGATCGAAACCCCGGCAACGTGCAGCTGGTGTTACCCCTTGCGGTCGCCCCCTCACAGGGGCGTGGATCGAAACAGGCCACAGAAGAAAGGGAAGGCCAATGATTGAGGTCGCCCCCTCACAGGGGCGTGGATCGAAACTGCCCAATGGTGATGAGCTTGAGGCCCACGGCCCGGTCGCCCCCTCACAGGGGCGTGGATCGAAACCGCCGACGGACAGGTTTTGATCGCCTCGGCCAGGTCGCCCCCTCACAGGGGCGTGGATCGAAACCCAACGCCGGATGGTTCGCGGGTCTGTGTTAAGAAGTCGCCCCCTCACAGGGGCGTGGATCGAAACGAAGACTGGGAAGACGCTGAGGGCGAGAGCGATGGTCGCCCCCTCACAGGGGCGTGGATCGAAACCGTATAAATACTCACAGGCTTCCCCCATCGAAACGTCGCCCCCTCACAGGGGCGTGGATCGAAACCCTGATCTGTCGTGGTGCGCAATTCATTTTGCTTGTCGCCCCCTCACAGGGGCGTGGATCGAAACTGCCGCCGTCGTTTCGGCTCAACGATCTCAATAGTCGCCCCCTCACAGGGGCGTGGATCGAAACTTGACGACCCCGCATCCAGCGTTCTGTTGCGGTGTCGCCCCCTCACAGGGGCGTGGATCGAAACCGTCTCACGCTCACCGTCGCGCCGGTTGTCCCTTGTCGCCCCCTCACAGGGGCGTGGATCGAAACGTGGTAAGCGGTGATCGCCCGCTTGCCCCATCCCGTCGCCCCCTCACAGGGGCGTGGATCGAAACCTGCATAAGCTGGACGGCCCCCGCGTAGTTGGGGTCGCCCCCTCACAGGGGCGTGGATCGAAACATTGCCCTCGACAAAAATAGCATAGGGCCAATGGGTCGCCCCCTCACAGGGGCGTGGATCGAAACACATCTGGCGAGGCATCCGGCTCTGCCGTGCCCGTCGCCCCCTCACAGGGGCGTGGATCGAAACAGCGCGGTGATAAATTCATCGGCGACCTCAAGAGTCGCCCCCTCACAGGGGCGTGGATCGAAACCCCCTGTAGCGGGCCGTGGGCCTCAAGCTCATCACGTCGCCCCCTCACAGGGGCGTGGATCGAAACTTGTGGTGCGGCTGGACGGGCCACGACCTGCGCGTCGCCCCCTCACAGGGGCGTGGATCGAAACTGGCAACACCTGATTGACAAGGGTCACATCAGCGGTCGCCCCCTCACAGGGGCGTGGATCGAAACCATCATAGCGCACGGCGGAGGAGCCCAGGGAATCGTCGCCCCCTCACAGGGGCGTGGATCGAAACCAATGCCGGTCATCATAAACGCACTTCGCAAAAGTCGCCCCCTCACAGGGGCGTGGATCGACATGAGAGAGCGCTGGCCGCCAAGCAGGAAGAGCCCCGGCCGGCGCCCTTCCCCTATGCCTGCCGCCCTCAGGCGCGGCGCAAGCGTTCGTAGAGAATCTGCGTTTCGAGAAGATTGGCGATCCTGAGGCCGATTTCGACCACATCGAACGGCTTCACGACGAAATCCTTTGCCCCGAGAGAAAGGGCCCGGCGCCGTGACTGCACAGTGGTATCGGCCGTCAGGACCAGGACCGGCAGGAATTCATCCGGCCGCGCATGACGGCGAAAGGAGTCGAGCAACTGGTAGCCGTCCACATCGGGCATCATCAGATCAAGGAGGACGATATGAGGCTCAAGGTCGAGATATCGATTAAGCGCAACCGACGGCTCCCCCACGAAATGGCAGTCGCGGTAGCCCTCCCGCTCCAACAGGGTTGAGAGCAATAAGAGGTTCGCCTCTTCATCGTCGATGACGAGAACGCGGCGTGAGAGGATCTCCTCAGGCTTTACAAAGTCATTCAGCGACACCGGCTGCCTCCTCCCGCGTCTCAGGGTCTGTTATCTCTGGCCCGCGCCCCGCTCGGCTTATCGGCAGGGTAAACCAGAAGCTTGCCCCTCTGTCAGGAGGCGTCGCATTGCGGAAACCGATCCGCCCCCCCATCGTCTCGACAAGGCTCTTGGAGAGGGCGAGACCGAGACCCGATCCATCCGTCCGCCGCTGCTTCTCCTGGCCCAAGCGATCAAAGGGCGTGAAGAGTCGCGGTATCCTCTCATCGGGAATGCCCGCCCCGTCATCGGTGACACTGACCACCACATCGTTCCCGTCCGGTTGCACCGTCAGCGCCACATAGGCCCCCTCGCGATTATATTTTGCCGCGTTAGTGAGAAGGTTGAGGACGACTTGGATGGTGCGCCGACGATCACATTGCACCGTGTACTGGGCGCTTTCCTGATCGAACTGAAAGGACAGATTGGCCGCTTTCACGATCGGCGCGGCGAGGCTATAGGCCTCCTCCAAGACGTCGAGAAGACTTACCTCTTCAAGTTTCAGGGCTTGGGTGCCGGCCTCGATACTCGAAACATCGAGCAGGTCGTTAATCAGCGACAGGAGGTGGCGGGCAGCCTTCAAAATCTGCGTTGTGGCGGTCTGATGGCGCGGCGCGAGGTCATCGTGATCGAGCTCCAAGACTTGCGCAAAACCGATAATTGCACTCATCGGCGTGCGGAGTTCGTGGCTAGTCCGGGAAAGGAATTCGCTCTTCGCCTGGCTTGCCAGGACCGCGGCCTCCCGCGCGGCCTTCAAGGCCTCTTCGGATTGCTTTCGTTCGGTGATGTCGCGGGTGACCTTTGCGAAGCCCCTCAACTCCCCCGCCTCGTCACGCAGCGCCGTGACGATGACATTCGCCCAGAACCGCGATCCATCCTTGCGAACCCGCCAGCCCTCATCCTCGGCGGTGCCGTGGTCGCGGGCACGCTCGAGCATTTGCGTCGGAAGATAGCCGCGTGTTTCCGACGGATAAAAGCGGGCAAAGTGCTTGCCTAAGATTTCATCTGCCTGCCACCCCTTAATGCGCTCAGCCCCCGTATTCCAGCTCGCCACCTCACCCTCTGGGGTGAGTGCGAAGATGCCGTAATCCTGCACCCCCTCCACGACCAGTCGGAACCGCTCCTCGCTGTCGCGCACTGCCTGTTCGCGCGCGCGCAGAAGTTCGCTCGCCCGATCAAGCTGCTCTGCAAGGCGACCGATCTCATCGGAAGCGGGAGGGAAGGCGATCATCGGCTCCCCGCGCTCAAGACGCTCCGCATTTCGCTCCAGCCCTTGGACTCGCCGCACGATCCCGGTGGAGAAGAGATAGACCGCCGCGAGACTACCCATAAGACCGATGAGGGCACTGATTACTGTCAGGGAAAGGTAGAGGGCGCGGACACGCTCCACCCGTTCCCGGCGCTCATCGAGGAGCGCGCCCTCAAGCGCCTGAATAACGTCGATCTGCGCCCGCAAATCATCGAGAACGGTCTTATTGTCGATCAACATCTGCAAAATCTCGGCGGTGCCGTTTCGGTCGTTCCCTGCCTGCCGCGTCTGGGCCAGGAGGGCATCAAGACCTTCTCGCTTCTGATCCGCCTGATCGAGAAAGACGTCATAGGCGGCCCGCACACCGGGGTCCTCAATCGCGATATCAAGCCGCGCATAGGTCTCGGGCAACTCTCCCTCCGCCCTGCGGAACGGTTCGAGAAAGCGGTCCTGCCCGGTCAACAGATAGCCCCGAACGCCACTTGCCGCTTCGGCAAGAAGGGCGTGAACTTGATAGATGTCCCGCTGGATCGCGAAGGCGCGCCGTACGTCGTCTTCGGCCCTTGCTTCCGCATAGCTCGCCTGGTGCAGCATCATCAGCGACCCCATGAGAATAAAGAGCGGCAGAGCAATAACGACAAGACCTTTCGCCGTTAACGGAAGATCAGCCCAGGGACGGGCAATCAAGTATTGCAATGACCCACCCATATCTAGCCCTCAGCCTCCATCCACCGGACCATCATCACAGCTGCCTGCGTACGATCGGCGGCACCAAGCTTTGCCAGACAGCGCTCGACATGCGCCTTCACGGTAGCCGGGCTGATCACCAACTCCCTCGCGATTGCCTTGTTGGTCTTGCCCTCGGAAATGAGGCGCAGGACCTCTCGCTCCCTGTCGGTTAGCCGTTCGACGAGATGGTACTCAGGGGGAGCGGCCGCCTTTGGGGTCAGGACGGCTGCCAATAATGCCTGCGGGATCGCCACGCCGCCGGAAAGGACAGTTTTCAATTCCGCACACAGCTCATCAAGCGCCGTGTCCTTGAGGATGTAGCCCTTGGCACCAGCCTTTAAGGCCGCGCGTACATAGTCGGCATCGTCATGTAGAGACAGCATGACAACCGCAACCGACTGGTTGAGCGCCTTGATACCGGCCGCCGCCGCCAGGCCGTCGGGACCATCGCGAAGGCGGATATCCAAAAGAACGACATCCGGGTCGGTCGTTTGTGTTAGCTCTATGGCTTCGGCGGCCGTTGCGCCCACGGCGACCACCTCGAACCCCCTTTGCACGAGGGCGAGGCGAAGTCCCTCCCGGGCCAATTCATGGTCATCGATGATGACAAGCCGTGGTGACGATGGATTTTTCATGCAGAGCCGATCTTCGCCCGGACGCAAACACCCCCACCATTCGCTTCGTTTATTGATAGAGAACCGCCGAGAGCGAGCATCCGCTCCGTCATCATCTCGATACCAACATTTTCTCCCCGCTCGGGTCGAGCGTCGCGATCAGGCGAAAACCCCACACCGTGATCCCGGATGGTCAGCATACCCCTCCCATTTTCCTCTGAATAATTGAGTGTAATATCGACAGCACAGGGGCCGCCCGCGTGTTTCTTGATGTTGGAAATCGCTTCTTGCGCCACGCGATAGAGGCCCGTCGCCAAGGGCCTTGAAAAGGTCGTTGCGTCGGGGATGTCAGTTCGGACCTGATATCCATCCCCTTGCAGATCGCTCGCAAGACGTTCGATAGCGGGGCAGAGTCCAAGATCATCGAGAACCACGGGCCTTAGTCCCGCAATGACCTGGCGTAGCTCCTGCACCAATCCCTTCGCGATGGCCGGAAGATCGTCATGCTGCGGATGGGACCCCTCGACGCTTGCTTCTAACCGTCGCAAAAGCGCTGTGGCGGTCTGGGCGACACCGTCGTGTAATTCGCGAGAGACATAGCGCCGTTCGTCCTCCTGGGCGGAGAAGAGCCTACTGACAGTCCGCTCTAATTGTGCTTCGCGATCTCGCAATCGCGCCAAGAGACGATCGCGCTCGGCTTCTCGGGCCCCCCGGTCCATCGCCGTCGCAATCATTTGGGCAAGCGTGCCGAGGGCCTCCTGATCCTCTTCGGAGGTCGAGGCCCCAGCGCCCTCCTCTCTCGTTAAAATCAGCGTTCCTACACGGCGACCCTCCGCCCCAGGCGCGATGAGAGCAACGCCGTCGGCCTTTGGATCGGTGGTCACCTTACCATCCTTGAAGCCTGCGAAATGCGCTGCCTTCTGCGCGTTCGCCGCGATCGCGCTATCGAGGTCGGCCCCCGTGGCGGCGGACAGGTCACCGCTCGCTTGTATGAGAAGGCGCAATCGCGCAGCTCTTGCCTCAGCCGAACGGTATAGGGCGCGCAGCTCACCAACCGTTTCTCGGACATCGGCGAGCGGTGAAGGGTCCGTTTCCATGACCTCAAGATACGGGATGCCTCGCCGGGCGCCTAGGCCATTCGGCCTAGGCCAATTCACCCGCCATCAAGCCGAGCCCTGATCGACGTTCCTCGCCCATCTCTACACCAAGCCGCCGAGAGGACCCTGGTGGTGACATTCAAGTCCTGCTCCCCGCTGGGAAAAGCGGACAAACGGACAAATTCGTGTGGAGACCTGATGATGCCTCAACGCCTAATTCCCGCCCTTCTTGCTTCGGTGACCCTCGCCGGTGTTCCCCTCGCCTCCTCGACGGCGCTCGCCGCCGGCACCACCTACGCCGAAGAGACTCAGATTACAGAGGCTGATGTCGCGGCCGTCCAACAGGCATGGGGCAACGGCATCGTCGCCATCGGAGAGGCCTATACCGCTGGCGAAGACTATGAAGAAGCCGCCAGCGAGCATATTGAGCGCTTTTATGCCTATGGGTCGAAGCCTGTTCTCTTTAAGCCGACCCTCGCAGCGGAGGACCAGTTCCGCGGCTCCTTCGACGAGGCCCTCTCGTATTTCGTCGGGGGCAGTATCGAGGAGGACAAAGGCTTTGCCATCGCCCCCTACACCAACGTACGGTGGGAAAACGAAGGTACACTGATCTTTGACGATTCCGCCGTCGCGATGGGGAATTACTATTTCACCACGACGGAGGGCAACGAAGTGAAGGTAGAGTACAGCTTTGTCTACGCCCCTGACGAGGACGGCGACCTGAAGATTGTTCTTCACCATTCCGCCCTTCCGTACTCGCCGGAGTAATCTTCCGAAGAACGACCTATCTGAAAAAGCGAGTCCTGCGCGCGCGATGCATTATGCGTAACTCATGAAGAGGAAACTCCATGAAGACCTTCTACGCCCTGGTCGCCTGCGCGGCGCTCACCACAATGTCCGCCAAGGCCCAAAGCCTTGGCGGTGTCTTCGGCCCCGTCGTCGATGAAGGGGCCGCAGCGCTGGAATACCGCGTCGGCTTTACGCCAGAAACGGCGCGTTTCGGACAGCGCATCCATTATCAGCAGTCTTTCTCCGACGATCTTATGGGACGCGGGGTCATCCAGGTCCGCGAAACCGACAATAGCCATGTCGAGTTCGACTATCTCGGCGGCGAGTTGTTCTGGCAGCTAAGCGAGGATGGCCGACCCTGGCAGACCGGCCTCCGGTTCGATACCCGCCTTCGCAATGATGAAAGACCCCATGACATTGCCGTGAACTGGATGAACCAATGGACCCTGGCCGAGCGCTGGCGCGGTCGGGCCGTCATATTGAGCTCTGTCCAGTTCGGTGACAATGCCGGCGACGGGGTGGGGCTCCAGACCCGCGGCCAGATCGACTATGCCCTCCCTTCCGGCGCCCTCTCTTCTGGCACGAGTATCGGCCTCGAACTTTTCAGCGCCTATGGCACGACGGCAGAGTTTCGGGACTTCGACGAGCAGAGCCACGAAATCGGCCCTTATGCTATGCTGCCCCTGGACGGCCAGTTCAGCCTCTTCACTGGTGTGCTCTTTGGCCTCACCGACGGGGCCCCTGACTCGAACGTCAAACTCTGGATCACCCGAGCGTTCTAGAAAGCCTTACCGTTGAAAAGCCCACGGCCCGGTGAGGCGCTCTCAGGGGCGCCGCCGAGAGCAAGGACGGAGTCACGACCTCGACAAAGCTTCAATAGTCAAAACATTGCGTTTCTCGATTGTTTCCACTAGGCGCGACTCTACGTCAACATTTCAGGCTTTTTAGGCTTCGCGGTCAGCCGCGAGGGCAGGGCAGAATTATGGAAATTGAAGCTATGACGAAAACCCGTATCGGTGTCTCGGCTCTCGCTTTATCGGTGGCGATGGGGACGGCGGCAGCGCAAGACCCCGCCGGTGACCGGCCGATCCTCGACACCATCGTTGTCACCGCGACGAAAACCGAAACCACTGCCCAGGATGCACCGCTGGCGCTCCAAGCCGTAAATGGTGACACCCTCGACGAGTTGAACGCGCAGACCTTCGACGATTATGTCCGCTATTTGCCGAATGTCAGCTTCGGCGGGCGGGGCCCCGGCCAATCCACGGTGTATATCCGCGGCCTAGCGGTTCAGCCGATCTCGGTTCTGCTGTCCGGGGCGCAGGGGACGACCCCGAACGTGGCGCTTTATCTCGATGAACAGCCGGTCACGGCGCCCGGCCGGAACCTCGATGTCTACGCCGCCGATCTTGACCGGATCGAGGTGCTGCCCGGCCCTCAAGGCACCCTCTTCGGTGCCAGCTCCCAGGCCGGGACGGTTCGCCTCATCACCAATAAGCCCGAGCTCGATACCTTCGGTGCCGGCTTCGATGCGTCGATCGCAACCACCAAAGACGGCGAGATGTCGAACGCCCTAGAGGCCTATATCAATCTCCCCCTGGTGGATGAGAAACTCGCCTTCCGCGGTGTCGTCTATGACGTCACCCAAGGGGGGTATATCGACAATGTGCCCGGCACCTTCACCACCGATCCGGCGATCAACCCTCAATCAGCCGCCACGCCGAGTGCGGTCTCCTACGAAACCGCTGACAACAATTTGTTGGCTGAGGAAGATTTCAACGACGCTTCCTACAAAGGGTTCCGCGGCTCCTTCCTTTGGGAAATCACACCAGAGACCACTGCTTATCTTCAGTATACCCATCAAAAGATTGAGGCAGACGGCGTCTTCGACTACGACCCCGAAGTCGGCGATCTGGATGTAACGCGCTTTTTCCCCGATGCCCTCGAAGATGATTTCGACCAGACGGCATGGACCATCGAGAGCCGCCTCGGGATGCTCGACGTGATCTATACCGGGGCCTATCTGGACCGGCAGATCAATCAGTCTGTGGACTATACAGGCTACAACAATGCTGGCGGGTTCATCAGCTATTATACCTGTACCTACGATAATCCGGCATACATCACTGCTTATGATATCGATCCGCAATTCATTACGCCGGGCGGACGGGAATGCCTAAACCCCGCCAAGGGCGTCGTGATCGATCAGGGTCAAAAGCGGACGACCCACGAATTTCGCGTGACGACCCCGCAAGAGAATCGCCTCCGCGCAACTCTGGGCGTCTTTTACGACAATTTTGAAATCGAGACGGTGGATGATTTCTACTATCTCGCAACGCCGGATCTCGGTTTTGCCCGAAATGCGCCGATTTCAGATGCGGTGCAGATTGATCCGAGCCTTCGCCCGGCGGGGGTTGCCTTCTTTAACGACATTCGTCGGACGGAGGAACAACTCGCCTTTTTCGGCGAGGTGACCTTCGATCTGATCCCTGACGTCTTGAGCGTGACTGGGGGCTTACGGGTCTATGAAATCGACAGTGATTTCGAGGGATCCTCAAACTTCGCCGACGGGATTTTCCAGGGCTCGGAGAATACCGATCGCGGTCGCGATTACGATGTGTCGGGCGGGCATACGCCCGAACCTCTGGAAACCGACGGGACGGTTTTCAAGGCCAATGTCTCCTGGACGCCGCGCCCCGACACGCTGATTTACGGGACCTATTCCGAAGGCTTCCGTCCCGGCGGGTTTAACCGTGGAGGCGGCCTTGCGTCCATCAATCCGGCCTTCCCAACGGTCGAGACGACCTATGACACCGACGAAGTGACGAACTACGAATTCGGTTGGAAAGCGGAATTGTTCGACAACTCGCTGCGGTGGAATGGCGCGGTCTATTTCGTCGAGACCTCGGATTTGCAAGTCAGCCGCTTCGACCCCGAAAATGTCTCCATTCTGACCTTCATCGAGAATGCAGCTGATGCGGAAATCTTTGGGACAGAGGGTGATCTCACCTGGGCCGCGACGCCGGAGCTGACCCTGTTTGGGGCCTATTCGTATAATGACACCGAGCTGACCGCTGTGAACGCAGAAGTGATCGAGCTGGCACCGGTGGGCAGTGAATTGCCATTGGTGCCTGAATTGCAGCTCACCAGCCGGGCACGTTATGAGCTACCGCTTGGGACCTACAACGCTTACGCGCAAATGGGCATTCAGTATGCCTCTGAAAGTTTCTCGTCTCTGGCTGATGAAATCAGGGAAGAGCAGGAAGCCTACACCACCGCCGATCTTGCCTTTGGGGCCGGGAAGGACGGTTGGAATGCCGAGCTGTTCGTTGAAAACCTGACCGATGAACGGGCGGAGTTATTCATCAATGAGCAGGACGATATTCGTCGGATCACGACCAATCGGCCGCGGACCATCGGGTTGCGTATGTCGTACAATTATTAAATCGTCCATGAAAGATGTAAGCGAAAGGGGGCCGTGTCATACTGGCCCCTTTTGTGCTCAATAAAGGGATTGGCGTGCCGCAATCAGGGTCTTCTACCCACGACGCGATTTTATCCGAAGCCGAACGGTTAGTGCGTTCCGGCGCCTTTCGGGAGGCCGCCGCCACGGTAGAGGGGATCCTCTCCACCGATCCGACCCACCAAGCCGCGCTCTATCTGCGCGCCGTAGCCTTGCGCTATTGCGGGGATCTGACCGAGGCTGAAGAAACGGCCCGATATCTTTGTACGACCTATCCGCGATATGGACGCGGGGCGCAGGAATGGGGACATAGCCTCAAATCTCTCGACCGGTTTCAGGAGGCGCTGGCCGCCTATATACGCGCCGTGCAGCTCAATCCCGCGCTAAAGGCGAGTTGGGAAGCCATCGCGACCCTTACCGCAGACGAGGAGGCCAAAGCCCACGCCAAGGCCGAGATTGCGCGACTGACCGCCCTCCCCGCCGCTCTGGTCAGTGTCGAGAGCCTAACCGCCGAAGGAAAATTGCAAAAGGCCGAAGATTTATGTCGAGCCTACCTTTTGAATAATAAGACGGATCCAGAGGGAATGCGCCTGCTCGCCCGTCTAGGAATCGAGACAGGCGTGCTTGACGATGCGGAGTTCCTGCTTGAGACGGCAATTGCCCTGAAACCTGCCGATAAAAGAATACGCCTCGATTATGTCGAAGTCCTCCGTCGGCGGCAGAAATTCGCGGCCGCGATGGCCGCAGCGACGACCTTACGAACCGAAACCCCGGACGACCCGGCCATTTTATCGGCCTACGCCAACGCGGCCCTGGCAGCGGGCCGGGACCAGGACGCGGTGGACGTCTATACCGACTTACTGAGGCGGTTCCCCCAGTCGGCGGAACTCCACCTCGCCCAGGGACACGCCCTTAAGACGACCGGCGAAAGCGAAGGGGCGATCGCCGCCTATCGCAAGGCGGCATCGATACGCCCCACCTATGGCGACGCATATTGGTCGCTGGCCAATCTCAAGACGTACGAATTTGCCGAGGATGAAATTCGGCAGATGAGAACCGCCGAAGCCGACCCCTCCATCGCGCTCGATGACCGCATTCATATGTGCTTTGCCCTCGGGAAAGCCCTCGAAATTCGTCGCCTCACAGATGAAAGCTTCCTCTATTACGATCGCGGAAATCGGTTGAAGGCAGAACAGCTTGGATATGACCCTGACCGGCTGTCCGTCGAGCTTACGGCCCAACGCACTTTTTTCACCGAGACACGCTCAGCGTCACTCTTCGGCCGTGGAATTGAGGAGGCAGGTCCAATTTTTATCGTTGGTCTGCCCCGCGCGGGATCGACGCTGCTTGAGCAGATCCTCACCGCCCACAGCCAGATCGACGGCACGGCTGAGCTTCCCACGATCCCGGCCCTCGCCCACCGCTTGAGTGGGCGGCGACGGCGGGGCGACCCCTCTGCCTATCCCGATATCCTGAGCAACCTGTCCAAAGAAGAGCTTACTGATTTGGGGCGCACCTACCTTGAGGAAACAAAGATCCTCCGCACCGGCGCACCGCTCTTTACGGATAAGATGCCGAATAATTTTCGGCATATCGGTCTTATTCTGACGATCCTTCCGGGGGCGAAGATCATCGAT
This sequence comes from Parvularcula bermudensis HTCC2503, assembly GCF_000152825.2. NCBI lineage: Bacteria > Pseudomonadati > Pseudomonadota > Alphaproteobacteria > Parvularculales > Parvularculaceae > Parvularcula > Parvularcula bermudensis. Next base: position 1,507,132 of record NC_014414.1, on the reverse strand, counting down.
GCGCGACGGGGGGCCATGGATTGTTGCTGGTCAGGCTTCAAGCAATTATTCGCCGAAGGGCAAGAATTCTCCTACGGTCTCTCCCATATCGGGCGCTACTATCGCGAGTATGTCGCGCTCATGGAGCATTGGGAGCGCGTCGCCCCAGGTCGCATTCTCCGTATTCAGTATGAAGATGTCGTCGCGGATCTGGAGGGTCAGGTACGGCGTCTCCTCACCTATCTAGACCTCCCCTTCGAAGAGCAGTGCCTTGCTTTTCATCAATCAGCCCGGTCTGTGCGCACCGCGTCCGCGGAGCAAGTTCGGCAACCTCTCTACCAATCAGGGGTCGGTCAATGGCGCCCCTATTTTGACCATTTGAGCGACCTTTTTGAGGTCTTGGGTCCGGAGTTGTGTGATGCAAGAGAATGACGAGACATCGAATGACGAAATTATAGGGGAAGCCGACAATCCCTATGAGACTGATTACGAGCTAGGGCAGGACAATGTCCGGTTCTGGGGCTTCGATCTGCATAATCCTGTATTTTTCGTCAGTGCCGCCCTGATCTTGCTCTTCGTCTCCGTTACCCTTCTGTTTCAGGACTCAGCCTCCAGCGTCTTGCTCGGCGCCAGGGATTGGGTTCTATCGACCCTCGATTGGTTTTTCGTCAGTACAATAAATATCGTCCTCCTCTTGGCGATTGCGATCGGTCTCTCCCCGCTCGGAAAAATTCGTCTCGGGGGGGAGGAGGCGCAGCCGGAGTTCAGTCTGTTATCTTGGCTCGCCATGTTGTTTTCTGCGGGGATGGGCATCGGCATGGTGTTCTACGGCGCCGCCGAACCCCTTGCTTATTACACTGATTGGAGCGGTACGCCGTATGATGTCACGCCGGGGACCCCCGAGGCCGAGCGCTTGGCCTTCTCCGCAACCCTCTTTCATTGGGGACTGGCACCGTGGTCTGTCTATGCAATCGTCGGTCTGTCTCTGGCCTTTTTCACCTTCAATAAGGGACTTCCACTGACGATCCGGTCGGCGTTCTATCCCCTCTTGGGCGAGCGTATTTGGGGATGGCCGGGGCATGTGATCGACCTGTTGGCCGTCATCGCCACTATTTTTGGCCTCGCGACCTCGCTTGGACTCGGCGCGCAGCAAGCCACGCAGGGTCTTGAGATATTGTTTGGGTTGGAGAACACGACACAGACTCAAATCTTCTTTATCCTCGGCATCACGTCAATTGCGATCATATCGGTGGTCCGGGGGTTGGAGGGGGGCATACGGCTTCTCTCAAACACCAATATTATCGCCGCTATCGGCTTGTTGATCTTCGTCATCGCCGCAGGGCCGACCCTCGAAATCCTTTCTGCCATTCTCATCAATACCCGGAATTACATCGTCGATATGCCGAAGCTGTCGAGCCCGGTGGGTCGAGGAAATATCGAGTGGTACCGCAGCTGGACGATCTTCTACTGGGCCTGGTGGATCAGCTGGTCGCCGTTCGTTGGGATGTTCATTGCGCGGGTATCCCGCGGAAGAACGATCCGCCAATTCCTCACCGCCGTCCTGGTGGTCCCGACGCTCGCGGCCATCTGCTGGTTCACCGCCTTCGGGAAAATCGCGATCAATCAGACCCAGGCTAATGTCGGTGAACTGGCCGATGGCGTCACCGAGGTTTCGACGGTCCTGTTTGACATGCTCGCGCTCCTGCCCTTCGGCATGTTGGCGTCTGGCCTTGCTGTTGCGCTGCTCATCGTTTTCTTCGTCACCTCATCCGACTCCGGCTCATTGGTCATTGATAGCATTACAGCCGGCGGCAAACTCCATGCGCCCGTCGCCCAGCGGATTTTTTGGGCCACGATGGAGGGGCTGATCGCGATCGTCCTGCTGGTCGGCGGCGGGGCGACCGCGTTGGGCGCCCTTCAGGCGGGCGCTGTGACGGCCGGACTTCCCTTCACCTTCATACTTCTGGCATGTTCAGCCAGCTTGATCGTCGGATTGATGCGCGAAACCCCCTGATGGAGATAAATCGAATTGGGCGAACGGTGTGAAGCGGCGCTCGTGGCCTTGCGACAGATATTCAGGGTGACCGAAACCCAAACGCGGAGCCTTGCGAAAGAATTCGGTCTGACACCGACCCAATTGCTTTTCATGCAGGTTCTCTCCGCCGCCCCGCGGGCGACAGCAAGTTTCGTCGCCAAGGAGATGTCGGTGAGCCACGGGACGGTGACGGCCCTGACGGATCGTCTCATCTGTAACGGTCTTATGACGCGCACGAAGGGGGAAGAGGACCGCCGACAGGCGATCCTGCAATTGACCCCTGAAGGCGAAGCGCTGTTGAAGGCCGTTCCCGGCTCCCTGCAGGAACGGTTTGAAGACCGCTTTGAGGCGCTCGAATTGTGGGAGCAGGCCTTTATCCTGGCCGCTCTCGAACGGACCGCCTCGATGCTGGATGCCAGCGATATCGAAGCGTCCCCGATTTTGGCTACAGGGCCCCTATCCGGCGACCGCTAACCGCATCGGCGCAGGGGGTGGCCCCATCTAAAGACCATATTCACCAAAGGGGGGCTGGAGCTTCATTTTTTGTTATCTATACGGACATTTTTAAGAACCGAAGGCTAAGTCAGCTTCGATAGATCGAGGGTCAACGCGGAGTTATGCGATGGCCCGGCCCTTTATTCTTGTCCCTTTGATCATCGGCCTGTTCCTTACAGGATGCGCCCACACATCAGATGACCGGCGCCTGACGGTCCTTTCGACCGGAGAGCGGGCCTTCCCGCCCATAGGTCTCGTTGCCTTTTGCGAACAGCTTCCCGAAGCCTGTTCCCTACTTTCAGAAGAGGAGGAGAGTCAGCACGCGTCTCTTCTACCGGTCGATACTGCCCCCGCGCCCCTTGCGACGGGAAGCTTGAATGTGGTCGACGATAGCGGTCGCCTCGATGCGGACAGCGATGAGGTCCGCCAGCACGCATACCGCCTCCCCCCCCATAGAGCCGCCTACTCTCCCCGCTTCATTGCGTTGACAAATCGCTCAATGCGCGAATTATCAATGGTCAATAAGATTGTGAACAACGCGATCGAGGCGGAGGAAGATATTGATACCTATGGCCAAAATGACCTATGGGCGATGCCGCTTTCCTATCCAAACCCCGATATCGGTGCGCGTGGCGATTGCGAAGACTACGTCCTCGAAAAACGCCGTCTGCTGATCGACCGAGGCCTTCCGTTGGACGCGCTTTCGATCGCCGTGGTCACGCATCCGGCGACCGGTATCCATGCCGTGCTTATTGTTGCCGGTGAGCGGGGAGATCTTGTGCTCGACAATCTCACAGATCGCCTCCTCTCGCCCGTGGAGAGCGGATACCGCTTCTTATTTGTCCAGTCGGGTGCAGAGTTGACAGAATGGTCCGCCGCCGAATTAGGCTATCGGCCCTCCGTCTCAGGATCTTCCCTGGCAGAAATGCCGATAGAGTGGACCCCCCTTCTCGGCGGCGCGTCCTAATCAGCAGGTCGCCACAAGCGCATCGCAAGGGGCCCCCTTGGGGGACTTATCGTCCGCGCGCGAAGAGGACCTCGATGGGTGTCCTCGCAAGGATGACGATATCCGCCCATAGAGACCAGGTTTCGACATAACGCTTATCGAGGGCCACCCGACGCCCATAGGAAATGGCATTGCGACCACTGACCTGCCACAGCCCCGTTATCCCCGGTCGGACGGAGAGGTAATACCCTTTGTAGGGGCCGTATCGAGTCAACTCAGGCTCGACAATGGGACGGGGGCCGACAAGGCTCATCTCCCCCTTCAGCACATTGAGCAGTTGCGGCAGTTCATCAAGGCCCGTGACACGGAGGAAATTCCCCGCCTTGGTGATACGAGGATCGTTGCTCAACTTATAGGCCGCAGCCCATTCCTCTGCCGCGCGAGGATCGGCGGCGAGCACCTCGGCCAATTTCGCGCTGGCGCCGGGCACCATCGTTCGAAATTTCAGACAGCTAAAGACTTTGCCGTCCTTTCCCACCCGCTGATGACTGAACAGCACCGGCCCCCCATCCCCTTTGATCAAAAATACAAGGAGGAGAAGAAGCGGAAAAAGAAACAACAGGGCGGCCAGGCTGACGACGATGTCCCCTGCGCGTTTCACCCATCGCGCCCCGCTGAAATGAGAAGCGGTCCTGACGGAGGGGATGAATTGCTCGGTCGCCATAGCTCGCCGTCGTTTTACTCTACGCCGTCAGCAACTGAGGGTCGCGACTGAATAGCGCTTCTTACACTCGCTTTAGGCTGCAAGGATCGTACCATAGAGGCCCGATCTACAAGACCTTTTGCGTAACCATCAAGGGAGACGGAAAAAGCCGATGTTTCACGCGCAAAAGCGGCACTGCACACAATGCGGCACAAGGCCCTTCGTCAGTAAATGATCCACTCTTCGTCGTCATTAAGCGCCCGCATTTCGCCCCTCTCCTCCCCTGTCTCCGGCGTGTGTCCCTGGAGCCGCTTGGCAACGTCCCTAAGGGTCACGTCGGAAAGGATCCCATCCACCGCTAGGGTTACCTCCCCTGGGGCCTGCTGGGCGGCGGATTTGGATAAGACCCCGGAAAGGGCCACCAAGGTTTGATGGAGATGGTCGAGGCGCTGGAGCGCCCTCACGGCTTCGCGGGAAACCGCGCCGCCCGCTTCGACAAGCGCAGAGATGCCCTCCTCGACTTCGACCGCATGGTCTGCGGCAAGATCAAGTTCTCCGCCCAAACGGTTGAGGAAGGTCGACAAGCAAATGCCTTGAGCTGCGCGGTCAGCCATCATCAGAGCTTGCCAACAACCTTCGTGATACATTCACGGAGGGAATCCGTCGTGTAGGGCTTTTTGAGATAGTTGTTCATTCCCAACTGAACACCCTTTTGGATGACTTCCTTGCTGTCGGTTCCCGTGACCAGAATGAAACCAACCCGACTGGTCGGCTTGTGGTCGCGAAGAGCTTTCAGGAGACCAAGGCCGTCCATACCCGGCATATTGTAATCGCACAGAACGAGGTGAGCCGGTCGACCAACCAGCGATTTAAGGGCTTCTTCCCCATCGGTGGCAAAGTCGACGTTCTTGATGCCGATTTCGTAAAGCGAGTTCTTGAGAATTCCGCGACTAGTCGACATATCGTCGACAATCATAATACGGATTGTTTCACGCAGACTCATTGCGCCTTCTCCTCGGCGGCGGGGGTAACGGGCAATCCGTCACTTTTCTGGTAAGTAGTTACACCAGAAACAATAAAATTGTCCTTATAAGGACCGGATATCCTCTCGGAATGGCCAATCATCATATGCCCGCCCGGCGCGATCTTATCATGAAAGCGGCCCCAGAGTTTTTGCTTCGTCGGCTCATCGAAATAGATGACGACATTGCGGCAAAAGATGACATCAAAACATCCCTGCATCGGCCAGCGATCCATGAGATTGAGATAGTTGAACTTGACCAATTGCCTGATCGCCGGTGCAACCTGCCAAGTATCGTCGTCCGGGCCATTGCTCCTGGTCATGAAGGCCCTTTTCAGTGCGGGCGGGATCGATTTCGCTTCTTCCTCATCGTATATTCCAGCCTTCGCCTGGGACAGGACCGTTCCATCGATGTCAGTCGCGAGGATTTTGACCGGCGGCATTTTCGTCTTGAAGAACTCGGCGGCCGTCATCGCAATAGAATAGGGTTCAGCACCGCGAGAGCACCCTGCCGACCAAATCTTCAAAGGTCCCCGTCCACTCGACCACTGGGAAAAGACATCCCGTTTCAAAAACTCGAAATGGTGATTCTCGCGGAAGAACGAGGTCACATTTGTTGTCAGTGAAGAGATCGCCTCCGAGAGCTCATCCCGCCCTTCAGGCTCTTGGATGAAGCGGATATACTCACCAAGGCTCTGCAAATGGGTCTTACGAAGGCGCTTTGACAACCGTGAGCTGATCAACGCCTTTTTCTTATCGCTTAGGCAAAGGCCTGCCACCTTATAGACAAGGTCGGAGAGGGCCTTGAAATCCGCTGACGTCAGATCCTCCGGCTTGTCCCCGACCTGAGCGGTCGCCGCTGAGGAAGCTGACATCAGGCAGCCTCACCCTGAATTGCCTTCGGCATGATCTGGTTCGCATCAAGGATACGAATCAACCGATCTTCGAAGGTAATCAGACCTGTGACGAACACCTTTGCCAATTCACAGGCAACATCGGGGGTCGGCTGGATGTTACTCTTTTCGATGGTCATCACGTCAGAAACCGCATCGACAAGTAAGCCGACGAATTGCTGACCGACATCCGCGACAATGATGACGTTTCGCGCTTCGGGTTCGATCGCTCCAAGCCCAAGACGGGCGGACAGGTCGACAATGGGGACGACGGCCCCGCGCAGATTGATGATGCCTTTGACAAAGTCAGGGGCATGCGGAATAGGTGTTGCCGGCGCCCAGCCCCGAATCTCACGAACCAGCATGATATCCATGCAATATTCCTGATCACCAATTCGGAAGGCGACCAATTCGTCGACATTGTCGTTCGTGCTGTCACGTTCAATTTCGGACATGGTGAGTTTCCTTATGCGACTTTATAATCCATAGGCTGAAGACGGTCGTCGCTGCTCCGTGCCAATGAATCGGGGTCAATGATGAGGGCGATGCGCCCATCGCCGAGAATAGTCGCCGCAGCGATACCGGGGATCTCGCCGTAATTTTTTTCAAGGCCCTTGATGACGACTTGTCGCTGGTCTTGAATATTGTCGACGGATAGCGCGAACAAGCGGCCATCCTCTCCTTCGAGAAGCATGATGACACTCTGTGAGAGATTGGGCGCTTGGTTCCGATAGCCGAGGGCCACGCCGATATCGACGACAGGCACCATCCGTCCACGAATTGAGACCACATAGGCACCCGACCCAACATCGTGAATGTCCGAAGCCGCCGGCTTCATCGTCTCAACGATCGCGGTGATGGGAACGACGAGCGTCTCCCCACTCACGGAGACGATCATCCCATCGAGTACGGCAAGCGTCAGCGGGAGGCTGATGGAAAAGGTCGATCCGTTTCCGGGGTCGGAGGTAATGGAGATCCGTCCACCGAGGGAGGTAATCGCCCGCTTGACCACATCCATCCCGACCCCTCTGCCCGAGAGATCGCTGACTTCTTGGGCGGTGGAAAAACCGGGCATAAAAAGCAGATTGTCGATTTCCGAAGGCGTCAGGTCCGCATCCGCGGGGATCAGACCTTTGTCGATGGCGATCTGCTTCACTTTCGGTCGGTTGATCCCGCCCCCATCATCGCTCACCTCGATCACAACGCGGCCCGATCGGTGACCGGCGGTCAGAGTGACGGTCCCGAATTCAGATTTCCCCGCGGCCAGCCGTTTCTCAGTACTCTCAAGGCCGTGATCGACGGCATTACGGATCATGTGAGTCAACGGATCGGTGAGCCGTTCGATAACCGTCTTATCAACCTCTGTATGTTCACCGTGCAGAACGAGTTTCACCTTCTTACCGGTGGCGGAAGCCGCCTCCCGCACGATCCGTGACATTCGTTGGAAGAGCGGCTGAACGGGCTGCGCCCTGATCGCCATCACGCTTTCCTGAATCTGGCGGGTCAGATGTTTGAATTCATCAAGGCCGGTCGAAAGGGAGGAATGCGGCGGCATTTCGATATCTGCAAGATTGTCCGACAGCATCGCCTGGTTGATGACCAATTCGCCCACCAAATTGATAAGACGATCAACACGTTCGAGATCGACCCGGACGGTGGCCCGCGGCTGGGCGCTTTTGGCTTTGGCCTTTGCGTCCTTCGGTGCCTCATTCGGTGAGGTCGCGGGCGCGGTGGGGGGTTCTGGCTCCTCCGACGGCATTTCCGCCTGGGCGGTGACCGGCTCCTCTTCGAGGGCTTGTTCCTGCTCTGTGGATACATCCTCGGCGGCAATGTCCGATGTCGCCGCGGGAAGATCGGCCACCTCTTCCGCCGCCTCTCCGGCCGCTTCCGACACCGGAGTAATCGTCAAATTACACACGTCCTCGACAAAGTCGAAGACTTCGCGAATGGCGTCTTCCCCTTGTGTGGTGAACAATTTGAGGTCGTATTTAAAGTAACTTCCTTCGACTTCGACATCACTCAAGGAGGGTGGCCTGACCCCACGAGGTGGTCCAACGGTAGCGTTAGACCTGGCAGGTTAGCGGGGCTCATGCCGCCGCACCTTCATAGTAAGGCGGCGGGAGCCCCGCGGGCAAGATGGTCTTCGGTGCGGGCGGGTTGTACCCCAGCGATGAGTGTGGCCGCAGCTGATTGTAGTGGCGCCTCCACCACTCGATGAGGGCCTTCGCTTCCTTCAGTGTATAGACGATTTCCCGGTCCAGGAACTCGTCCCTGAGTTTCGAGTTGAAGCTCTCGCAATAGCCGTTCTCCCATGGTGAGCCAGGCTCGATATACAGTGTCGTCACGCCCAGCCTGCCGAGCCATCCCCGGACAGCCGTAGCGATGAACTCTGGTCCGTTGTCGGAGCGAATGTTCTCCGGTGGCCCGTGGATGAGGAACAGCTGAGAGAGCTCTTCGAGCACGTTTTGCGAGTTGAGCCTTCGCTCGACGCGAATCGAGAGGCACTCTCTCGTGAACTCGTCGATGATGCAGAGCATCCGATAGACCCTTCCATCATGGGTCCGGTCCTGGACGAAGTCGTAGCTCCAGACGTGGTTCGGGCGCTCCGGCCGAAGCCGCACGCACGACCCATCGTTCAGCCATAGGCGCCCGCGTTTCGGTTGTTTCTGCGGTACTTTAAGCCCCTCCCGCCGCCAGATGCGATAGACCCGCTTCTGGTTCACGTGCCATCCGTCGCGCCGGAGCAATGCAGTCACCCGGCGATAGCCATAGCGGCCATACTGCTCAGCTAGCTGAATGATGGCACCGGTCAGCGCCTTCTCGCCAGGACGGCCCGAAGGACGCTTCCTCTGGGTCGAACGGTGCTGACCCACCACCTCGCAGGCACGGCGCTCTGAGACGCCATGCTCCTTCGTGACGTGATCGACGCATTTCCGACGGCGGTCGGGGCTCAGAAGTTTCCCTTTGCGGCCTCAGAAAGAATGAGCTTGTCCAGCGTGAGATCCGACACAGCCTTCCGTAGGCGTTGGTTCTCTTTCTCAAGCTCTTTAAGCCGCTTCGCCTGATCGACCTTCAGACCGCCATACTCCCGTCGCCACCTATAGTACGTCTGCTCGGTCACACCGATCGCCCGGCAGGCAATCCCGATGGTCTCGCCCTTCGCCAGGCGCACCTCGACCTCTCGCAAATGACCGATGATCTCCTCGGCCGTTCGTCTCTTCCGTCCCATTCCTCAGCTCCTTCCATGGAGCCAAGTCTAACACATCAACCGGACCACTTTTCGGGAGGCAGACCACTCATTCGACATAACCCGAAGGACCTCCCTCAATTCCGTTCAGTCGCTCCGACTAGACTGACGCAATGTCGCACCCGTACAGACTAGCCACTTGATAACGCACCAAAGTGAAAGTTCTCCTACTTTGGATAAAATCTCCGATTGACTTAGAAAAAGTCCACGTCCCCTGATGTCGGGGGTGCAACCGGCATTTTCGGTTTCACCGCAGGGGCTTGTCGTGAGTCGACGAATTTCTGCCGTGCCGAGCCTGTGGTCGGGACATACTCGATCCGCCTTGCCCGCTCGCCCTCTACACTCTTGGAAACTACCCTGATATTTTCAGTAGACAGATAATTTAGCGCGAAAGCGGCGTTCCGCTCACCGATATCGCTCAATCCACTGACGACCCGACCTCCCCCGAAGACCTTGGCTTCAAGACGGCTACGAGAGGCGCCTCCCCGCAACAGGGCATTAACCAATTGCTCCATCGCGAACGCCCCATATTTTGCCGTCCCCGACGCGCCATCGCCATCGCCAGGCAGGAGGAAGTGATTGATCCCGCCGATCCGCGCCACAGGATCGCACAGACACACCGCGATGCATGACCCCAAAATCGTGGTCATCAACGCTTCACGGTCTCCTGAGATGGCGAATTCGCCCTGCACCACCCGGATTATTTTCTTCCCGGGGGTCTCGAAGGATGAGAGACAAACTGTGTTCACGCGACCCCCCTTTTCGACGATCGTCGGCATGCGTTGAGAATAGCTGAGGCAATATCTGGGAGCGGGAGCTGGGTGCAGACCGCGCCCATCTCATAGGCGACGCGAGGCATCCCGTAGATAACAGAGGTCTCGCGATCCTGGCCAACCGTGTACCCGCCGGCATTTCTGATTTGCAAAAGCCCCTGAGCCCCGTCAGCGCCCATTCCAGTCAGGATCGCCCCGACGACGTTCGCCCCCGCCATGTTCGCGACAGAATTGAACAGGACATCGACAGAGGGGCGATGCCCATTGACGGGAGGGGCCTCCCGCAGTCGGCAAATTAACTTTTTAGCATGCGCCACCTCAAGATGCGTCTTCCCCCCAGGCGCGAGATAGACGCGGCCACGCTGGAGAACTTCGCCGGAGCGCGCTTCGACGACCTCCGGCGCGGCGTTCGCGTCAAGACGATTGGCAAAGCTACCGGTAAAGCCAGCGGGCATGTGTTGGGTCACCACGGTCGGGGGACAATCTGCGGGAAATTGGCCGATCACGGCCAAAAGGGCATCGACTCCCCCCGTCGACGATCCGATGGCGATGACTTTGTCGTCGAACCCGCCGCTGGCCGCAGTGATTTGGGGCGTAGCCGAAGCGATTTCACGCCGATGCGGCGAGACAACCTTGGCACTGGCGGCCTCACGGACCACCTGAGCCAACCCTTCGAAACTGACATTCCGGGAACCTGGCCCGGAACCTGGCTTGGCGAAAAGGTCGACGGCGCCGCGGGACAGGGCCTCAACGGAAAGGTCTTTATTCCGAGCCGTGAGGGATGACACCATGACCACAGGGGTCGGCCGATGCTTCATCACCCGGCTGAGAAACTCAAGTCCATCCATCCCCGGCATTTCGATATCGAGGGTTAAGACATCGGGTTTGAATTGGTCGATGGCATCCCGGGCATCGCGCGCATTATGCGCGACCGCAACGACCTCGAGTTCAGGATCGGAAGAGAGCTCAAGCTGTACGAGTGCACACATCGTATGACTGTCATCAACAATCAGCACCCGCGTTCTATACATCTGTGATCTCGCTTTGTGGCTTCCCACCGCACCGCGGTGATGAACCCCAGCTACTTCTCCTGAAAGAGTTGAAAAACGATCACTAATCCGAACGAAACGGTTGAGTTTCTTTTAGGATGGGACAAACGGTTGGGAGATTATCCCCTGTCGCCAGGCTCTTAACGGCCAATGGCAACCTGTTCGACAGGCAACAATGCTTCCATCTGAGCGATAAGGTCGCCGGCGGAGAATGGCTTTTCGAGCAAGCCATCGGCGCCGCAAGCCAGAAATTCATCGCGGCGATTACCCACATATTGGGCGGTCAGAAGCAGGACAGGCCGATGCGGTTGTTCATTCGCGGTTTCCCACTCCCGAATCTTTGCCGTCGCGGTGAGACCATCCATATCGGGCATGATCACATCGAGGAGGAAAAAACTCGATGCCCCCGGCTCGAGGCGCTCAATCGCCTCAGCGGCGCGAAAATAACACTCAAGATCGGCCCCGGTAGATTTCAGCGCTTGCGACAACACCAATTGGTTGATCCGGTTATCATCGACGGCAATGACCTTCATGCCAGCCAGGCGGGTGCTTTTGGGCTTCACGATTTCCTCTTTTTTTCGACCCCACACGCAACCTACGGATCATCTATTATTATTCAATATCAATACGATAACACTGATTCGCACAACTCGGCGAAAGTGTTGGGTCGCGTGAAATGGACCATTGCCCACCACTAGTATCCTGAGACCCTAGCAGATTCGGCTCAAGCCAAGGCTGAAAGGTCACCTGCAAGGGCGAGATGATTTCCACACTGGCCCGGATCTCAGCGGCCTGGGCGCTTTCCGAGTTCGGTGCCGACTGCGCCCCAAGCGCGGGCAGGATGACCGCCAAAAAGATCGCCTTCATCTTGACGCCAACCCCCCGGACAAACTGACTAGTCTTGCATCTAATCGTTACGACTAGGTTAATTCTTTAACCGAACGTTCAGACATTTGAGCGATTATATTTACACTAACGACGACTGCATTGTCCGTGCCACGGAGAACGAGAGTTCACCATCGTGTTAAGAAAGACGCAAGCTTTCGGTCTCCTCATCCTGGCCACGCTGATGATGGGCGGCACAGGATCCTCTCTGGCCCAAGGGGGCAGATCTAGTGAGGACATCTACTTCACGTCGTCGGCTCAATTAAATTTCGGGCGGTTAGCGAGCCTTGGGACCGGAGGACGGGTCGGCATTACGGCCGACGGCGTGCGCTGGAGCCAGGGAAGCATACAACTGCTCAGCGGCCCTTTCGGTCCGGCCCAGCTTACCCTTTCAGGGCGTCCCAATCGCCTCTTCCTCTTCTTTGTCCAACAGAACGGCACTCTCAGCCATCAGGGCAGTGATTTACGAATGGAGCGAATCCAGTGCTCCATACCTGCCTTCGGTCGGCTTGACCGGAATGGGCGTGCCGACGTCAGCTGTGGGGCAGAGCTAGCCATCGACATGTCCGCTCCTGCGGGTCTCTATAACGGGACCGTGCAGGCGCTTGTAATTTATTTGTGAGGAAATTTTCATGAGAAGCTTAAAAGTCCTGGTTGCTGACGATCACTGGGTGGCTCGCGCCTCGATCATCAGCCTGCTCCCGCAATTGGCTGAGGCGGTCACGACGGCGGAAGCTGTGTCCGCGGAGACCATTATTGAGAAAATCGAGACGGAGGGGCCCTTCGACCTTGTCATTCTCGATCTCAATATGCCGCAGACCGATCCTTGGGAGACGATTTTCCAGATCCGCTCCAGGATGGACAGCGTTCCGATCATGATCATGTCGGTAAGCGAGCGGCGCGAAGATGTCCTTGGCTGCCTTGAACACGGGGCGGTGGGCTATGTGCCGAAGACCGCCGAGCCGGAAGCGATCGTCAGGTCGATGAAACGGGTACTCGCCGGTGAGGTCACCTTGCCGCTCCGCATTCTCCAAACGGAATCAGGCGAACCCCATGCCAGCGTGATTTCCGATGACCGGAGCTTTGCTCTCGCCTGTGCAGCCTATGAAAAGCTGACGCCGCGGCAGAAGGAAATCTTCATCCAGTTGGGTGAGGAGGCCAGTAACCAAGAGATCGCGGACAATCTGGGACTGTCCATCAATACCGTCCGGGTTCACATCCAGTCGATCGCGACCAAACTCAACGAGCGCAACCGGACGAAAATCGCGGCCCTCGCCCTGCGCATCGGGCGCCGGGTGGCCCAGGCGGCCTAGCCGCGCGGTCCAGGGACGTTTCGACCGTCGGTTATCTCTCAGGCAGGTGGGCAGGAAGGTCGACCGTGACCTCCGTGCCCCCTGTTTCGGGGCGGCGAAAGATCAACCGCCCCCCCAAGGCCTCAATGGCTCTTGATGAGACGGGGAGGCCAAGGCCCAGTCGAGACGGCCTGGATGTCTGCAATTCGTTCTCGACACGGAAGGGCTCGTAAGGCGGCGCCATAAAATGATCGCTGATGCCAATCCCCTCATCTTTTACCACAATCGCCACTCTTTTCCCGGCCTGAGGCCTCGCCGTGAGCGTGATACTGCCTTTCGAAAAGGCGAGGGCATTATCGAGAAGGGGAAGGATCGATAATGCGAGCAAATTTTCGTCGGTACAGACTGTAAGGGGAGCAAGATCCGTCTCGATGCGCCCCCCCTCGCCCCGAAGGTCACTATCTCGACCGATCATTGCCGCCATCGCGTCTTCGAGTTCCAGGGGAGCCGGTTGCGGGATCGGGTTCCCGTAACTCAACCATAGAAAATGACCGAGGGCCTGAAGTTCGATATCGGTCTCCTCAAGACCTTGGCTTATCGCGGAGAGGATCTCCTTCGCCGGCGCAGAAAGAGGCTCGCGCGATAGACCCGACGTCAATGTCCGCATACCAATGAGAGGTTGCCTGAGGAGGTGGCGAAAGCGTGCGGCAAAGTCAGCGTCTGAGAGGGACATCCCCCCTTCCTATCAGCACCGAGCGGTATGCGTAAGGCTGGTCGTTGCCAACCTATGGCGGCAGACCGACTAATCCCCCTCACATTCTGTCCTAAAACCCCTCTGATAGGTCGCCATCATGGACGCCGTTCACGCACCGAGCGGCGGGGTGAGTATCTGATGGGGAATACAATGCATAACGTGAAAATTGCCGTGGGGCTTATCGTTCTGGCACTCTCGCCGACAGGGAGTGTCCTCGCGCAATCATCGACCTTTTCTGCGCAGGCTGAGATTCTGGATGCGATCCAATTGACCAAGGATGCCGATCTGGCCTTTGGGAAGATCGTTGCCGATCCGGTCAGCGGTTTCGACGTCACGGTCGACACGACCGGTGCCCAGAATTGCCCGGTTGGCCAGGTCTGCTTTGGCACCAGCACCGCGGCGGCCTTTACGGTGTCCGGGACCGGGGACAACAATTACGCTGTCACGCTGCCGGTTGCGGCCGCCATTACCCACGCCACCTCGTCCAGCACAATGTTGGTCAAGGATTTTGTCACGTCCCTGACGAACGATCGTGGCCAACTGACAGCCGGGTCTGACAGCTTTACGCTGGGGGCCACTCTTGAAATCGCCGCAGCGCAAGAGCCCGGCGCCTATTCGGGGACGTTCAACGTTTCCGTCGACTACGAATAAAGCGGATCCCATGGCAAACCGTCGTATGGCTCATACGAGGAAAGGCTCGGCGCGGCGGCTCTTTGTGGGCCTCCTCGTCATGCTGGCGACGGGGGGGGCGAGCAGTGCCCTTGCGGGCCCAGGCGATCTACTGATCTCCCCCACCCGTATCGTTCTCGAAGGCCGAGACCGCGTCGCCGACCTCACTCTTGTCAATAAGGGCATGGAGACGACGACGTTTCGCGTCTCGTTCGAGAACCGACGTATGTTGAGCGATGGCCGCTTTGAAAAGGTTGAAACGCCAAAGGACGGGGAACAATTCTCTGCCCCCTTTGTGCGCTTTGCGCCCCGGCAGGTCACGCTTGCGCCCGGCGCCCCTCAAACTCTTCGTTTGATCGTCAGAAAACCCGCCGATCTCGAACCGGGGGAATATCGATCTCACCTATTGCTGTCGGCGATTCCTGATGTCGTTGAAACGGCGCCGAACGCGCCGGCGACAGGCGGGGCGATATCGATCGCCCTACAGCCAATTTTCGGGCTGAGCATTCCGGTCATTGTCAGAGAAGGCATCTTGACCGCCTCTGTCGAGATCGGCGACATTGATCTTGACACCAATGCCGAGACCGCGCTGGCCAAAGTGCAAGTGCGGCGGCTTGGTAGCCGTTCGCTCTACGGCGATCTGCGGCTGATCGACGATCGGTCGGGCAGTGTTGTGGCCGAGCGACGGGGATTAGCTGTCTATACCCCTAATTCCGCTCGCTGGGCCACCCTCCCCCTTCCGTCGGTGGAGGAAGACGACCTCTCGCACTATTCCGTTCTGTTCGAGGACAGATCGTCGACGACAGGCGCCGTCCTTTCTGACCCCGTTCCGCTGCTGCCAACGCGTTGAGCAAATCTCATTGGCGTGGCTGTTAAAGCGATTGATCCTGGGGGCGCTTTGCTTCCTTACCTGGCCCCTGGCCATCGCAGGGGAACGGCCCACAGAAACCTGGCCATCGGTCGACCCGAACACACTGATCATTCTTGAGCTCCGCACAGGGCGACAAATTTTGGAGCCGGGGCTTATCGGCTACGACACGGCCGGCGGGGCCTGCGTCCTCTTTCATCAATTTACCCTCGCCCTCGATTTTGCCATCGATCACTATCCAGATCGGTTCGAAGGCTGGTTCCTCGATGAGGATAGGTCCTTCCGTCTCCAGTATAATGGTGATGAGGTAACGATTGGCCTCGTTTCCAAGCCTCTGCCGAGGGGAGCGGTGTTCGACGATGCCGGCCAGGCCTGCGTGGTCCTTGATACGCTTGCGGACTGGTTTCCCCTCGACCTCACCTACCGCTCATCGGAAGCTGTCCTGTTGGTCGAGAGCCATGTCCCACTCCCCTTCGAGGAACGCATGGCACGGCAGGCCCAGGGCGCGGCCCGTTCCCCCGCCCAAGAGCGCCCGAGCTTGGAGGAGGCGACCTTCGCACCGTACGCGGTGGCGACGGCGCCCATCATCGATGTCAGCCTATCCTCCGAGATCAGCCGTATCGATCAAACCGCCGCTAGTACCTTTATCGCGAAAGGCGATCTGTTGCGTCTGACGGCGGAAACCTATGGCGCCGGGTCGGCCGAAACCGGCCTCGACCAAGTGCGTTTCCGCATCGGACGACGTGACCCTCGGGGCATCTTGCCCTCTGGCCCCTTTCTGACCGAAGCCATGGCCGGTGATGTCGCAAGCCTTGCTAGTCCCCTCACGGCGGCCCCCTCCTTTGGTCGGGGCCTCCTCCTCTCCAATCGCCGGCTCGATCGCCCCGATGTCTTCGACAGTACCGATCTTCGGGGGCCGCTCCCGCCGGGGTGGCAGGTCGAGCTTTACCGAAACGGCGTCTTCTTGGCGGTTCAATCTGCTCAGAGCGGCAACGAATATCTCTTCGAAGATGTGGCGCTGAGATTTGGACGAAATCTTTTCACACTCAAATTCTACGGACCCCAGGGCCAGCGGCGGGATGTGGAAAGAGAGATCCTGGTGGGCTCGGACAGTCTCGCGCCGGGGAAAAGCCGCTTTTCGCTGTCTGTTAACGAGGACGGCGAAACCCTCTTCGGCAGCCGAGACACCGGCGTGGAGCGTGGCTGGCGGGCCCTTTCGCAACTCGATATCGGCATCACCGAAACACTGACCCTCGGCGGGGGGGTCAGTACCTATCCCGATACAAATGGTCAAAATACGTTTGCCGAGGGGCGAATGCGCGCCGCCATTGGGGGGTGGGCCGTTCTCGCCGATGTCGCCCATGATCTTTCCAGCGGCGCCGCCCTCTCCCTCGCCGCGCAACGAGGAACTCCCCGATTCTCGCTGCAAGCCAGTTTACAACGGTTCTCCTCGTTCGAGAGTGAACAAGCTCGCTTTATCGGAAACAGCCCCCTCCGCTCCCGCGCGGACATAAGATTAGACGCCCAATTTCTACAGGAGACCGACGTTCCCCTGGTCGCTGCCTTTGCGGCGGCCTGGTCGGAAAACGAGGAGGGCCTTGGGCGGATCGATGCGCGTGCGAGAGCGTCGACCCGCCTCGGCGACACCTATGCGACGACGGCGATCCAGCACCAGCACCAGCAAGGGACCCTCACGTCTCACGACGTGACCACGGGGACAACACTCATCAGTCAAAATACGTCATCAGGCCCCTGGCGCTTCAACGCAGACTATCAATTCTCTCCCACATGGGAGCTGCAAGAATTGTCCCTCGATAAGCAATGGCTCATCGGCAAGGCCACGACAACGCGCATAAGGAGCGGCTATCTATTCCGAAATGCCCAGTCATTTGGTGAAATCGGCTGGTCGACCCGCCTCGATTCAGTGGCGATCGGCGCCTTTGCCCGCATCAGCAGCGATCAGGATCTGAGCGTCGGGGTCAATCTGACCTCCTCTCTCCTCAAACCGCCGGGAGCAGCCCGTTGGCAGGCCCGCGGGCAGCCGCTTACCCAGCATGGCACGATCATGGTACGGCCTTTTCTCGACCAGAATGCCGATGGCAAATTATCGGCTAACGAGCCTCTGCTTGGCGGCGTACAGGCTGCGGTTAATGGGCGCCCTGTTGACGAGGACCGCCCAACCTCGTCAAACGCCCTTATGCTGACGAACCTTCCTGCATTCCAACCCGTCCGAGTCGAGCTCGATTTATCCTCCCTTGACGATCCTTTTTTGAAACCGAGTATCAGCGATACAGTGGCTATCGTACCGCGTCCGGGACGAATACAGAGCATTGATTTTCCCCTCATCCCCACCGGTGAGGTGCTGGGGACCGTCATCAATCGTCAGACTGGTCGGCCCATTGCGGGCCTCCCCTTGGAATTGCTCGATGGGGAAGGAGTTCTCATCGATCGGACCCGTACTGAATTCGATGGTTTCTATATTTTCGAACAATTACCCTACGACACATATCATTTGCGTATCGCCGTTGACGACGCCAAGAAATTCGGCCTTGCCATCGAGAACACTCCGCATTTTCGCCTTAGTTCTCGACAAGACATTGTCGAAGGACTAAATTTACTAGTCGACTCACGCCCCTGACGCCTAGCGACTCGATCAATTATTTGCTAAGCACTTTGATCATTCGCGGTGAGTACGTTTGCGGTGAACTAGAGCCAATTCCCTAAATGGTTGTGGGGGTTAGTGAAGCCAAGTAGTGAGTGTAAATGACAATGGCGACAGTTGCTCCCACCATGTTCTCGCCTATGGGAAAGGCTGGGCTGAGAATTCTCCTTGTGGAGGATGACGATGTCGACGCGGTCCTCACACAGCGTTACCTTAAATGGGCAAATCCCTATGGGGAACTACACCGCGTTCGATCGGTTGCGGAGGCCTTGGAGGTGTTCGCGCCGGCGCGCTTCGATGTCCTCCTGATTGACGAATATTTGGGCGCGGATTATGGGACGGATCTCGTCCGCCAGGCTCGGGCTCTCGACCCTCTTGCGACGCTGATATTGATGACCGGCGGTGACGAGGCAGATATTTCCTCCCGCGCCCTCTGGGTGGGGGCTGATGATTTTATCCTAAAAGATCAATTGTCAGAACCGTTCTTGTCACGGGTCCTGGCCTATGCGGTCGCGCGGAAACGGACAGAAACCGAGCTTCGTCGGGCAAAGTCGGAGGCGCAAGAAGGGGCGGCGGCCAAGAGCAAGTTTATCGCGCTCTTAAGCCATGAGATCAGAACACCGCTACACGGTATTATCGGCATGGCCGAAGCCCTTGGGAGCTCTCGCCTTGACGACTTACAGGCCGAGCTGGTGGGGGCTTTGGACGAGGCGAGCAATCAACTCCTACAGATTGTAAACAACATACTCGAACAGGCTGAAAATTCAGCCAAGGGCGTGTCGATCGAAGTCGAAGTGGCGTCCGTCCCCGATGCGATCGAGACTGTTCTGAGGGTTCATCGAGAAGCCGCCGCCAAAAAGGGGCTCACTTTGACCTGCCGCATTCGTCAGAACGTGCCGACCCGTCTGATATTCGATCCCCTGCGCTTCGGTCAGGTTCTAGGTAATCTGGTCTCGAACGCCATCAAATTTACCGATACGGGCACGATCACCGTCACGACCGATTATGATGGACATCTTCTGGTTGTCAGCGTCCGGGATACGGGAAGGGGGATGCCACCGGAAACCCTGGAAACGTGCTTCGAACCCTTTGGGAAGGCGACAAAGGCGGATCCCGATCGCGGATCGGGTCTGGGCTTATCGATTTGTCGGGAGATCATCGAAGCGACCGGTGGCGAGATCGAGGCATTCAGCACCCAAGGGGTGGGGACCGTCGTAGAAGTCAGAATGCCGGTGCGACGTCCCCCGACAGCCGTGAATGAACACGCCCAGAGCGATCAACGGCCAAGATGATCTGCCCGATAGGCCTTCCGATAAGGGGCCCTTACGCTCAGGGGCGGTGACGCGTACCGTTTGATATGCTCCGAGTTCTTCCCTTTCTCAGTGTCCTATTCGGCAGTCTGTCGATTGTCCTATTGCTGGACTATGCGTTGCGGGTCGATTTCGTTTCGGCACTCGAAGCTCTGCTCACCTATTACGACAGAGCGATAACGGTCTTCCTTGGTGGCCTTAAGCCGCTGATGGACGCCCTTACGACGACCATTGCGCGATGGGTGGGCGTCGATTGGACACTCTATCCGCATTGGCGCCATATTCTCGTTCCGATGTGGCTCTATGTTCTGGCCGATACCCGCACGACCTGGATGATGCCGGGCCGAGAGCGGAAGGTTTCAGCCATCGCTCTCCTCCTTTATGGCGGGGTCTTAAGCGTTGGCGCCAGCGTCATTGGCGCCACGGCCCCCCTTGGCGCCGGCGATCTCCGCATTGTCCTCGCACCGATAGCGGCCCTTGTATTCTTTAATCTTATAAAGGCCCTATGGGATGCGACGTTCCATCAATATCCCGATAGTTCATGGCTGAAGACCTTCGGCTATTATTTCTCCTCTCTTGTCGCCACTAATATCGCCATTGGACTGGCGATCTTCGCGCTCGGTCATGAGTTGAATGAGGCCGGTCTCGGTCAGCTCAATGCGACGCTTTTGGTGGCCGTACTCATTCTCCTGGGGATCCGGCATTTGATCGTCGCCGCGTATGTGGCCAGTCGCTGGCCGGCAACGGGCAACACTTGGCGGGGGCGATTTCGCCGATCCGCTCATTCCGGGCTCGGATTCGCCATCCTTCAGGTTGTCAGCGGCGCCGTGGCGTTTCTCGTCCTAAATGCCGGACTGTCCTTCGTGGGACTCTAGAGCCGTTTCAGCTCAACGGTGTCGTGAAACGGCTATTGCGGCGAGGCTGCGGCGAGAGGTGGGCGGACAAATAGGCCTGCGCCCCCCGCCCCGTCGCCCAATGATTTAAAGGGCGGCGGTCGTGTCGGCCCCATCGGGGGCTGGATCCTCGAACATCACGACGTCCCCGACCGCGCAGCTAATGTCCCGACCAGGCATACAATCGAGAACGAGCAGCACGTCGATTGTTGCCAGGGTCGCTTCCTTCTGAGCTTCGAGAAGATTGGTCCGCGCATCGAGCAAATTCCGCTCGGCATTCAGCAAGTCCAGCGTTGTACGAATCCCATTTTCGGACTCGACCCGCACCCCCTCAGCCACCGCTTCGTTGGCCTCCACCACTTCCTCGGCGAAGTCCACAGCCACAAGGGACTGGCGATAGCGTTCAAAGGCTTCAAAGGCTGTTCGCTCGATCGTGCGGCGGGCCTGGGCCAGACGCTCTTGGTCCCGCTGATTGAGCGCTTCGGCCTCACGGATCAGCGCGCTTACGCGACCGCCGGAATAAAGCGGCACTTCGACCCTCACCCCCACGAGAAATTCCTCCCGAGTGTCGAGCAAGGTCGAGGTCCCGTCGGTATATTCGTATGTGGCCCCGAGGGCGACATTCGGACGGCCCTGGGCGCGCGCCACACGGATCGCTTCACTGGACGCCGCTTCGAGATGTTCGGCAACTTCGACCAACGGCGCATCCGAAAGGGCGGTGGATACGACGCTTTGCTGATCGACATTCGCCGGGGGCGATAAGGTCGGCAAGCTCAAATCCTCAGGGGCCTGCCCGACAAGCTCGATGTAGCGATAGCGACTGATCGCCAGATCCCCTCGGGCGTCGGCAAGGGCGGCGCGCGCGCCGGCGAGGCGAGCGTCGGCCTGCAACACATCGGTGCGTGTCAGGATACCAAGATCGAATTGGCGTTGGGCACGCCGCAAGCGTTGCTCCGACAGAGAAAGACTGTCCTCAGCCAGCCGGAAAGATTCCTGATCGACATAGGTTTCAAGATAGGCATCCGCGACATCGCGATAGATTTCGAGTTCGACTTGACGGATTTCCGCGCGGGCAGCCTCAGCCGCCGCTTTGGCACTGGCGATCTCGCCTCGGATGCGCCCCCCCGCATAGAGTTCGAGGCGCGCGTCCACCGCGCCTTGGTAACGCTCATTGTCCGTCTCGGTGGTGAAAATCTCGTCGATCTCGACCCCGGCAACAACCCGGTCACTTTCCGAGGTCGTCTCGGAGGACAAATAATCGGCCTGGCCCCGAAGGCGGATGAGGGGCATGCGACCACTCTGGGCACCGCTGAGACGGGCTTCCGCCGCAGCCATCAGGCTCTGAGCCTCACGGATCCGGGGATCGGCTTGCATTGCTTGGTCGATGGATGCCGTCAGCGTCTGAGCGACAGCCGGACAGACCGCCGTTATCGCCATAACAGCCGCGCAGATAAGCGGCTTCTTTACCCCAACCATTCCAACTCTACTCCCCGAAACCATACAACGCCTTTGGTTTCCCGCTTTTTTATCTGGCCGCCCATCAAGACCTCTCATCTGTGATTAAGCAAGAGAGATTGATATTTCATGCGACTTCATCTTTTTCGTCCGGTTATTATCGACCCTGGTAAAAACCGCCGCTCGGCGGCCTGACCGACAGCCGCGGGCGCATCCCTTCACCGGACGGCGCCCACTCGCCCAGGAATGCAAATCTCGAACCGATGGCGCCACACAAATTGCAGTCGACCCTGTCTACGCGCGTAGAAGGCAGAAACCCAAAAAAAGGGCCCAGATGGGGCCCTTTCTTGGAGGTTGGTCCTGTCACTCATGCCCCCCGCCATTCATGCCCACTGCATTCATGCCCAATGGCATGGGGGACGTGCTGAGCACCTCGACAGGTCGTTTCCCAGTCGGCAAGTCTGCGCCAGGAAGGCCGACCTACCTGAATAAAGCTTAGCGAACCGCTTTGAGCTTGTTGACCTCTTCGCGCAGCGCCGCGATCTCCGCCTTCATTTCCTTCATTTCTTCGTCGATTTTGTCGACACGCGGTTTCGCGAAGGCTTCAAGGAGTCCTTGGCCCTCACTCGATTGCATGAAGTCCTGGCGAACGCCTTCCCATCCGACCTGCTGCATTTTGGTCAGGAAATTCGCAAAGCGTTCCAAATGTTCGAGATTGACGTTCTCATAGGCTTGTTGGCCGTCGGTCGGCTTCGCCGTGAGGAACTCATGGAACCGGCGCATCATGCCTTTGCCGGGGGCACCGACCTGGTCGCTCCGGGTTTCCAGTTCTTCGAGCAGGCGTTTGGTCCCATACTCAGTGAACGCCGTTCCGGGGATCATTTTGGGGTTTTCTTCCCCCTCCGGGCGCGCCCTTAGGGTCTTAAGCAGAACGCCCGCGAAATACTTGCTGCGGTCGCCGCTATAGGCATCGGCGGCGCCGCCCGGGCCCGATGATTGCGCGGCACTGGGGGCCGCACTCGGCGGCGGCGGCGCGGCGGCGGGTTGGGCCGCCGCAGCGGGGGCAGCCCCGCCTGCATTGAGGCCGGCAGCCCGCGATTTCAGCGCCATCAACCGCTGGCGGCGCTCTTCGATTTCATGCTCGGGTACGTTATCGGACAACTGGCTCATGATACCTTCCTTTTAATCCGCAAATAGAGTCGGACCATCTCCCTGATCGGTACCGCCCTGGCACAAGCTGTGCTTCGCCTACATGGCCTATCGTACAATTCCATTTCAGAAAAGGACGATGGGACGGATTGGTTTTGTTTTTTGCAAGCGCGTTGCCATCTGGGCTCTTTATTGAATAGGATAACGAGCAACGGCGAAATGCGTTGGTGTACAACCTGGGGATGGTGAGATCATCGTGAGCAGTAAAGCGTCGCAAGGCCCTGAATTTTCAGACCATCTTCCGCTTCCATATCGGCTTCGTCCCGATGTGACCGTCAGCCAGTCGACCGATGTCGTCGATGGCCGCAAACGCTTTTACTTGAAGACCCCAGAAGGGAAAATCTTCGAGGTCGGAGAGGAGGAATACTTCTTCTGTACCCGTCTGGATGGCCGTGTCTCATTTGTGGAATTGAAAGCCGCCTTTGAAGCCCAATTCGACACGACTCTGACCCTCAACAATTTCACCGCCTTCGCCCAGGAATTGATGGGCATGGGCATCATCCAGGATGTCTCGGCCACCAAGGAAAACCAAGCCTCTGTGATCGATCGGATCCTCGATCCCGACGATCCCGATCCCCGTGCGACACCGTTCCGGCGGACCTTGCTGGATCCCACCGCCTTTTTTGCGATGATGGGGCAATTGCGGCCGGCCTTCGGGTTTTTATCCTTTATCACGCTGCCCATTTTCGCCTTGGGTCTTGGTGTTTATTTCAATCATGGCGAGGCCATGGGGGTCGATTTCCGCCGCGCCGTTTTCGATGTCGGCGTTATCGTACTCGTCGTGCTCAGCCTTTTCGGCGTCAACCTGGTGAGTAAACTGGTTCAAGGGACGGCCGCTTACGTCAATGGCGCCCCCGTGCAGAGCCTGGGGATCAACGTATTCTTCGGCTTCTTCCCCCGGTTCTATATCGATCACCGGGCGATCATGGGCCTTGATTATAAGGCGCAGCGCCGCGTCTTCGGCTCAGCGATGTTGACCCGGATGTTCCTCTTTGGCTTTTTCGCCATGATGTGGCTGGCCTTGCGGCCGAACGCGGTCTTTCTGTCCGATCTCATGCTGCTGCTGAGCCACATGTCGCTCGCCGCGCTGATCGTCACGGCCCTGCCCTTTTTCCCCACCGACGGTTATCGCTGGATTGCCGCCTATATCGGCCAGCCTTTCCTACGGGAGCGGTCTTTCCGGTATCTCGGCATGGTGCTTCGGGGGAAAAAGGCGCCCGACGAGATGGGAGCATGGGACAAGACCGGCGCCTTGTTGTTTTCTACCATCAGCCTGTTGGTCGTCATCGCGGTCGTCACCCTTGTGTTCGGCATGTTGGCCATTGTTCTCGAGCGAAATCTCGGGGGCGCAGGAATGGGCATCTTCGCGGTCATCCTGATGATCTCGGCCCTCTGGCTTTATTTCGCCCGAAATGCGTCGCATCGGATGCAGGAAAAGCTGCGTCAGAATGTTCAAGCCCTGCGCGATGGCAATCAGGCACGCGCCTTGCCCGGGCCTGAGAAGTCGAAAAAAGCTGGGGCCCCCGTGATCGATATCAAAACGCGCCATCCGCAGCAGGAAACAACCTCGCTGCCACAGATCACCCCGCCGACCCGCGCGGGCTGGGCAAAGCCTGTTTTAATTGCCCTTTTGGTGATCGCCTTCCTGTTCCTCTGGTGGCCTTATCAGTACAAGCCCGGCGGTAATTTCGAAGTTCTTCCTCAAGAGCGGGCGCAGGTACGCGCGCGCATTGAGGGGGAAATCACTGAGATTTATGTCCAAGAAGGGGACATCGTCGAGGCAGGAGCGCCCCTTGCGCAGGTGACCAATTGGCAGGCGGAGCGTAATATTCGCGTTATCGAGGCCGAATTGGCGCAGTCCCGCGCCGTTCTCGATCGCCTGCTTGAAGGCTCCACCGATGAGGAAGTCGAACTGGCCCGTCGTCAGGTGGAACGGGCGGCCAGCCAGCTGGATTTTCGGCGCGCCGAATTAGAGCGCCAGCAGGCTTTGTCCGCCGATGGCTATACCTCGAACCGCGCCGTTGAATTGGCCCGGTCTGAATATCGCTCAGCCCTCTCCGATCTCGGTGTCGCCCGGGCCAATCTCGACGTCGTGGACCGGGACGCCACACCGTCAGAAATCGCGGCGGCCCGGGCCGATGTCACCCGGCTGGAGCAGGATCTGTCTTACCGACAGGACGAGGTGAGCCGGACCACGCTCCGTGCAACCATTGGTGGTCAGGTCGTGACCCCCGAAGAGACGCTCCGTCTCGGCGATTATCTCCGCGTTGGCGATCTGTTCGTCGAGATCGAGAACATGCAGCGCCCAAAAGTGCAGGTATTCGTGTCCCAAAACGAAGCCCGGTTCCTTGAGGTGGGGCAGCGGGTTCGGATCCGGACCTGGGGGTTCAGCGACGATGTCACCTACGGTACGGTCAACTCGATTGCGCCGACGGTCGATCCCCAGCGCGGCGAGCAGGTGCTGCGGATCGTGGCCAGTATTGATGAAGAGGTTCCCGACCTCCCCTCGAATATGACAGGGTATGCGAAGATCGAGACCGATACGATGCCGCTGTGGCGGGCCTATCTCTTGTTCTTGATCCGCTTCTTCCAGGTCGAAGTCTGGTCCTGGTTCCCCTAAGACCCAGCGGCGGGGTGACGGGGCGCCAAAGCGGCGCCCTGTCTCCCCCGTCTCCGGCCCGGCGTGCCCCCTTAAAGAGGCTTCACGAAGCCTTCCGGCCTCCCCCGTTCCTAGGGCTTAAGCATTTTCACGTGAACTGGGCGCTGGTTCCCATGAAGACAGGACGCGCGGGCCCCATCGATAAGATGCAGAAATGGCGCGGAGGCCCCGCTCGGCAGCCCCCTCGCGCGCGTCCCCATTCACAAAAGGCCGGGATTTCCCTTTCGCTGGGTGGACGCCCGCGCAGACGGGGGGGAGAGATCGCTCGGCGTCGTCCCCCTTATGGGGGAAGTCGGCCCCCTATCCCCGGCGAACCGATGCCCCTGATGCGCCGGATGTCATACACGCGATTTCCACGCCTCATAAGAGAACGGGAATCGTCGCTGTTCGCGACATAAAAGGCTCAACTTGCTCAGCCTGTATGACAGAAGTAGTGATTTGTTTTAGGCCGCGGGCCGGATCCCGCCCTCTTGGGTCAAGAAAGCCGCCGTACGCATGGCAAATTCCTTTGGCCGTGATGCGGGGAAGAAATGCCCTGCCCCAGGAATGACATGGAACCGCGCCCTTGGACATGCCCGCGCCAGTGCGACGCCGGATTTCAGCGTCATACTCTTGCGCCCGTAAAGCGCAAAGGTCGGCGCCTTCAGCACGTTCAAGGCCTCGACGGGGCGGTCGGTCCCAAACTGGAAATCTTTGGCCGCGGTCGTGTTATCGAGCAGCTCGATCCAGCGTTTGGCCGACCGCTTTCCCATGACCCGACCGCTATTGATCACTTTTTGCTCAAGAACCGCCGCGCGTTCGGGGCTTTCGAGTTTCAGCCGCGCAATCGCTGTGAGCAGGGCGACGCCGAATTCACCGTCATTCTCATCGAGAACAACCCCCAGCTCCTTCAGCATCCCCTTCAGCGCGCCCCCCTGTGACCAGCTGCCAAGGGCCATACGGGGCTGCACCACGGGCAGGCGAGAGTCGGCGAGGACCAAGGCCCGGACCCGGTCCGGCCAATTGGTGGCAAAGCAGAAGCTGACCAGGCCACCATAGGAATGGCCGATCAAAAACACCCGATCGAGACCGAGGAAATCGAGCACATCGGACAAATCCTCCGCCATGGCCTCAGCCGTGTAACCGGTAGCGGGCATGGAAGAGAGGCCGTGGCCGCGCAGATCAAGCACAGTCACCCGACCGAAGGCCCGCAGCATCATCGCGACGCCGCCATACCAGAAGGCCATATTGCTTGCGAGCCCATGCACCAGGACGATGTCCGGCGCATTGGGACGCTCCGCCCCCAGCGGATCAAGCTGGGTAACGCTGATTTGCGCCCCCCGGCACGAGACAACTTCCATGGCCAAACCCCCTTGGCGCGATTAATCTTCGAGGTAGCCCAATGCCCGGAGCTGATCGAAGATCTTCTCTTTATCGTGATCTGACATTCCCTCCGTCCCCTGACGGTTGAATTGGACCGCCATGGTCGGATCACCGATTTTCACCGGATTGCTCCGGAAATAGTCTTCCGTGAACAATTCGTCCGGAACCTTTGCCTCGAAGTCCTCGGGAATATCGAGGCCGAGACTGTAAACGAGGATCGCGGCGACATCCATGATGTTCATGAGATCGACGCTCGTATTGGCAACGCCGTTCCCATAGGCAAGGAAGATCCCGTCAGGATGGTGCGTCCCGATCATCACCGGCCGCTTGATGATCGTCGGGGCCCGGTCCTTCACCGAGACGAAGCCGTAATCGTCGAGGATCAGCGTCAGATCGGGCGCTTCCCGTCGGGCAATGCCCGGGAAAACCTCTTCCCGCAAAAGAATATCGCGGATGAAGGGCCGCCCGCCCTCGGGATGTTCGAAGGCCATCAGATCGTCGATCAGCTTTTGCCGGAACTCGTAATACTCTTCGATCGGCACGCCGGGATCGCCCTCATTTTCAGCGAGGCGGATGACAATGCCATTGCTCGACGGCGTCGGGCAGAACGCTTTTGTGTGTTCCCAATCGAGGTCCGCGAAATTCGCATCTTCGCGCCGCTTATCGGCGTCCGATCCCTCGTGTTTCCGCCATTTGAGATAGCCGAGTTCGCCCAGCAGACGGTTCACCCGGAATACGTACTCAGACCCGGTAAATCCGTGGTCGGACGCGAAGAAGACCTGCACATCGTCGCCGGCGAGACCGACCAGACGCTCGACATAGCTGTCCAGGGTCCGGAAATAGTTGAGCACCATCTCCCTGAGGCGTTTGTCCTCATCGCTCAGACCCGCTTCGATCCGTTGCGGATCGAGCACGTGCCAGACCTGGTGCTGCAATTTATCGGTGCCGTCGAACATCACCGCACAGATGTCGGGTTGATCCTCTTTGAGCAGCGCCTCGGCGATACGGAACCATTGCTCCTCACGCGGCATATGTTCTGTGACCCAGCGCTCAAGCTCATCCTGGCTCATCTGCTCCCCGATCTGGGCTTCCCGCTCGAAGTCCCAGGCGAGTTCCTTGGCGTTGAAACCGTCGATCCCCTTGAGCCGGTCATAAAGCTCAGGCGGCGTGACATTCATCTTGAGGTGCTTCCAGGAGACAAAGCCCGGGACCAAAGAGCCATTCACCGGGTTGACCGGCGCCATCATGGGGAAGTTCAGCGACACCACCGAGCGGTCCTGACGGCTCGCAATCGACCAGATTGTCTCTTTCCGAATGTCCCGGGAATCGTAGAGGGTGAAGAACATCTCGTTCCCCCGATCCTCAAACCGCACGAAATCATAGACACCATGGTGCCCGGGCGACCGTCCGGTGACCAGCGATGTCCAGGCAGGCGGGGTTAAGGGGTGAGGCGTAGACCGCAATTTGGCGTGGAAGCCCTCATTCATGACCTTTCGCATGAAAGGCATGGTCACGCCTTCGCCATAGGGATCGTTGGTCAGCTGATCGAGGACCGTGAAGGTCGCGCCATCCATTCCGATAAAGAGTGTCTTGACCATAGTTCTTCCCACTTCCCAATTTAACTCTATTTCGCCGCGATCGAGGCCAGTCCCACATCGTCCGACTTAAGACGACCGTGCCTCCCCCATCGTCAGGCGCCGTTGATCTTTTTGTTAATGAAGTCCGCAATTTGCCGGACGGTCAGGTCGTCGACATATTTGCCGTCCTTCATCAGCAATTCATCAAATCCCATATTGCGGATGCCGAAATGCTGCTCGATGGCGACCACGAGCTGGATCACATCGATCGACTCGAATTCGAGATCGGCCACGATTTGCGAGTCAGGGGTGATCTGATGGTCGACGCCCCAATCGTCGGTAAACCGTTCCAGGATGCCGACGACGGCGCGATCAATATCAGCGGAATTCACAGCCACTCTCCCAACAGGTGGTTGCCCACCACCCTATTCACGACGGCGCATTTATATGCACCGCAATATGCCGTTTTTTTTGCACCGCCGCAAGAACTCGATGCGGTCTCGGGCGTTTAGGCATTACTGTTATATCATTTAAGACCACTGCCCGGCAGTTGTCTATACAGACCAAGATCATAGCAGGGATCGGGCCAATTAGAGGCGGCGGTGGATCTCACTATGGACTTGATCGAGACGACTGCTAGCGGTGGAAAGCGGCCAAGATTTGGAGTGATCCTATGCCCCGTAAGACACCTTCTTTTTTGCTGAAGGGGGTTACAGCATTTCTGTTGTCCCTCGTGCTCATATCCTGCGGCCCCGGTCCGGGCTATCGCAACAATGGGAACCAGCCCCCTGAACCAGGGCGCGGCTCGACGGGCACCCCCGCGGAGAAAGGCCTCGTCCAATTTGACGTACGGGCCGGGGGGATGACCCGCAATTATCTGCTCTACGTCCCGCGCAACTTGAATTCCGAGCGGCCAACGGCGCTCATCATGGCGTTCCATGGCGGCGGCGGAAATGCGAAAAATATGGCCGATTTCAGCGGCTTGCCGAAGCTGGCCGAACGGGCGAACATCCTCGTGGCGTTTCCAAATGGCACAAAGGGGCGCAGCGCCAATGGCGGCACCTGGAACGCCGGCAGCGGACTGAACCAGGGCTCTGCGGAAAAACGCGGGGTCGACGATGTCGCTTTTGTCCGGGCGATGCTCCAAGACATCGAACGGCGTTATAAAGTGGATCAACGCCGGATCTATGCCACGGGAATCTCCAAGGGGGGCATGTTCAGCTATCTCCTGGCCTGCCGGATGTCCGATACAATTGCAGCGATCGCCCCGGTCGCGGCCACCATGACCACCCGATCCTGCAATCCCAGCAAACCGGTCCGCGTCCTCCACATCCATGGGACCGAGGACTCCAATATTCCTCTAGAGGGAGGCTCAGGCAGCTTGAGCTTGGCGAACAATGCCGACTCCTATCCCTCCGTGCAGCAGACGATCGATTTCTGGCGCCGTGAGAACAAATGCTCAGGCAGCATTCAATCGACCCAAAAGACACCCGATACGATCTGCTATTCGTCCTGTAGTGCGGTCCAATATTGCGTCATTCGCGGGGGCGGCCATTCCTGGCCGGGCATGGAACCCAAATTCTGGCAAAAAGCGCTCGATATCGAGACCACCCAGACATTCAATGCTGAAAGTGCGATCTGGCAGTTCTTCAGCGAAGGGAAGTGGTAAGAGCGCTCCCCCTCCCCTGACTGAGCTGAAAAGACCGATATGACGGGAAACCGGTCCGCCCATGGCGGGCCGGTTTTTTGTGGCGCGCCGGTGGTCTCTCCCACTGTGGAGAGATCGACCAGAAAGCTGAGAGTGGTCGGAAAAGCCGAAGGGGCGGCTGGGCCCCGCCCCCGCGGCCTGGTTGTCCTTAGTCTTAAGCCTATTCCGCCGCCTGCGCCGCCGCCGCCTCGTAATAGGCCACGGCATACACATATTCACCGACGACCCGGAAGGAAGCCCGGACCATCGTTCCGGCAAAGCCGACCATGGCCTCTCCCGTATCTTCGCGGATGGCGTCGACAACAAAGGCCCGCTCCTGCCCAACAAAAGGAGCCGCCAGCAATTTCGCCGTCGCCTCTTTTAAGGCCCAGAACGTCACGAGGGCCGCGCTGCGGCTTCGCGCCTGGTCGAGATAATATCGCTCATCGTCGGTCAGGATCCGCTCAGCCATGCCGACACTGTCGCGCACGATCCCAACCCGTTCGATGTCTGCCCCGATGGCAGAGGCGCCGACACCGATGACGGCCATGCCGTCCTTATGGGCAATACTGAGGGGCGGAGCGGCCGTGGGCACGGCCCCCGCGTGGGTGACAACCGCCATCGGCTGGCCTGAGGCGTGCTGTCCGATCACGACCGGGTCACCACTCGGCAGCCCCAGATAATCCGCCACCGCATGTTTTGCGAGGATGCGGGCGAGCAACCATTCCTGACGCCGCATCGGATGGGATTTCGCGAAGCGCTGGACCCACTCGTTCCGGGTCCCCTCATCAAGGCGGGTGGCCCACCGCTGAAGGTCGTCCTCCGACGGACGATCGGCGACCTGGGCACGCCATAATCTCACGCTTTGGGGCACTGCGAGCATTTGATCAATCCGATGGAACACCGGCTCGACCGTTTGTCTTGCCCCGCCCGGCTGCGCCGCGGGCGCAACGCCAGCAGGTGCCGCTGGTGAAGGCTGAGAGCTCGGGGCCGACGGCGCCGCCTGACCGGCGGAGGCGGCGGGCGCACCGCTCGACGTCACCTTCAAGGTCTGACGCAGTTTCTCCGCCGAGTCTTCGTCGAGATGGATCAGGGGCAGTTCACTCGGCAAGCGCGGATCGTCCGAGACATTCTCGTAATCCGTCCGCACAGTCGGTTTGAGGACCGCCGCATCGGGCAGGAGCTGTACGGTGAAGAGCTGCCCCAGAAGAGTGAGAAGACTTTCCAACGGGCTGCGCTTACGATTGTCACAGCTCGCCACCAGAACGTCATCCGCTTTGAGAATATCCTTCACAAAGCCCTGCAGGCTCGACCCAGCCCCAACCTCGATGAAGCTCCGCACACCGTCATTATACATACGCTGTATCACGTCGGTAAACCGTACACGCGTCATATATTGCTGAGCGGCCGTGTCGAAAATATCGGCAGGCGCATCGGGATAAGGCTCAGCGGTTGAGCAAGAATAGAGTGTGGCGATCGGCTCACCGATCGGCGCGCCCTGGAACAGGGCGTGGAATTCATCCGCCAATGGCTTAATGAACTCAGTATGATAGGCCCAGGAGAGGGGCAACGGCGTTACCACGCCCCCCTTACCCGCCAGCTCCTTGCCGACGGTTTCCATCACATCCTTCGGTCCGAAAATAATCGCCTGGTTCGGACAATTATCCATGGTGAAGCGAACATCCGGAAAGCGGCCGAGTACGTCCTGAATGGCTTCGGGGGCAACCGCCCCGACATTCAACAATGTGCCCGAGGGGATCTCTCCCCGCTCCTCGATCGATTGGAAGATCGTGTTCATCGACCGGATGAAATTGCTGACCCCCTCTTCGTTGAGACCGATCACATTGGACGAAATCAGGGCGGCATTCTCGCCGGTGGAATGGCCGATCATCGCATCGGGCTTTACCCCAAGGCTCGACAGGAGGCGGAAATAGGCCATGTCCGTGAAGAACACGGCCTCTGAGCCTTCTTCGACCCGGGCGAGGGTCTCATCGGCGAGCTTGCGTTCTTCTTCCGTGTACTCATCCCGCGGCCCGAACAGGAGCTGCCGATGGGCGATGGCGCGGCTGTCGCCAAACAGGTCCTCAAGCCGCTCCATCCAGCGATGGGTCGTCGGCGAGGTAAAGAGGATGTCGGACAGCATCCCGGCATATTGGGAATGCTCACCGGGATACATAAAGGCGACCTTCCCCTGCTTGGCGTCACTGGCGTAGAAGATGCCCGATTTGACGATGCCAAAGTCCGCTTCATCCTTGTCGGCGAGACGTTTTTCGGCCGTTTCGAGCTTTTTCTTTAGGCTGTCGAAATCCTTCGCGACAAAGGCCAGACGATGGTTGCCGCCATCGCTTGCGGCCTTATCCACCGTTTGATCCGCGAATGTCGTGAACGCCTGCTGCGAACTTTCCCCCTCCGCCAGGGCATTTTGAGCCGTGCGGAGAGTGCCCAGCAGGTCCTCTTTGGAATTTGCCGCCCAGGTAAAAAGTTCCGGGCCCCAAACTCGCCGCGTCCCAAAGACCGGCAAGTCGCTCATCGATGCATAGGGCGACTCTTCGACGGAGATGTGGGAATTGATGCCGCCAAACCCGAAGGAGTTGATCCCCGCACGGCGCGGTTGATCCTTCCGCCGCAGCCATGGGCGCGGCTCGCGGTTCAAGTAGAAGGGGGTTGTTTCCAAACCGAGATCAGGATTGCGCTCCTCCACCAAGGTCGGGGGCAGGATCCCCTCTTTCAACGCCATCGTGACTTTGATGAGGGACGCCGCTCCGGCGGCGGGAATGGTGTGCCCCACCATCGATTTCACGGAGCCTAGGGCGATATGGGGGACGCCGCCGGTGCGCTCACCGAACACGGCGCGCATGGCGTTGACTTCTGTCCGATCCCCAAGCGGGATCCCGGTCCCGTGGGCTTCGAGCAGATCGATACTGTTCGGGTCGATCCCGGTATTCTCATAGGCGCGGGCGATGGCTTGCTCTTCGCCCCGCTGGAAGGGCGCCATGAGGCCAGAGGATCGTCCGTCCGATGAAATCCCTACCCCTTTGATCACGGCATGGATTTGATCTTCGTTCTGCAGGGCATCTTCGAGACGCTTCAGAAGGAAGACCCCCTGCCCTTCGCCGAGCAAGGTCCCATCCGCATGGGCGGAGAACGGCCGCACCTGCTCGTTCCGGGACAGGGCCCCCAGCTGACAGAAGACCCCGTAAACAAGACTGGAGGTCGTGGTGTTCACCCCGCCCGCCAACATCATATCGGCGCGACCCGATCGCAGCTCATCCGCCGCCGCCAAAAGCGCAAGCGATGTCGAGGCACAGGCGCCATCAAGGATATAATTCGGCCCCTGAAGATCGAGGCGGTTACAGATCCGCCCGGTCATCATATTCGGCACCAGAGCGGGGAGCGTATCGACGCTGAATTTCGGTAGCCGCTTACGGAGAATCTTCTCCGCCTCGTCGCGGGTTGCATCCGACATATCCGGCAACAGATGGTCCAGCGTATGCAGCACCTGATCGACCATGATCGCGTGTTGGAAGCCATTCACATTGCCCCGATTGGCGTGAATGGCATGGCCGAAGATCACCCCAACGCGGCTGCGATCGAAATCCCGATCCTCGCCATAGCCGCCATCCCGCAGGGCCAGGGCCGTTCCATGCAAGGCCAGGAACTGATCGGCCTCGCCGCCCAGAACCGAGATCGGCATGGTGCCATAGGGCCGAGGATCGAACCGCGAAATATCATGCAGGAAGCCCCCGCGACGCGTATAGATCCGCAATTTTTCGAGGGGCGCATCGGGGTCGAGCAGGCGTTCCTCACCCAGCCACTCGTCGCTGGCCTCGGTGATCGCATTCACCTTATTGAGGATGTTCGACCAGAAGATCTCCTTGTCCGGCGCTTTGGCGAACATGCCGTCCATGCCGACAATGGCGATATCCAGGGGCTTCGTCATACCATCTCTCACAGAAGCTTCAGGGCATCGGCTTCGGACCGTCCCTGACCGAAGGGAAGACGATCGGCGACCACACCGCCGACCCGATTGAGGGCATCGGTACTGGTCGCCTCAAAGAGGTCGACAAATACCAGAGGCTGACCATTCTGACCGAAAATCGCAAAATTGCATTTAATCCGCGAATCATCATGCGCAGAGATAAAGTGCATGTCGATCAGCACAGGGCCGGTGACCGGCGCCGTGGTAAAGCGCGTCACGCTCGACATTCTTGCGGGCAGCCCCGTCTCGTTGCGCATGACCCGCGACCAGACGAGCACCATTTGCAAGGCCCCATCGAGGAGAGCCGGATCGAAAATCCAGTTTGCGCCCTTGGCGGGGGGGTAGAGATCCCCCGGTCCCGTCGCCATCGCATCGACCACCAGACGGCGCTCGTCGAGATGGCGGACATTGGTGATGGTTTGCAGACAGGCGCCGTGGAACAGCCAATCGCGATAGGCTTCGTCCATCGACACCCCTGTGCGCGGCTGCGGCGGCGGCACATAGGTCGGGGCCTGAATGGTTGGCGGGGTATAGGACACCGCCGCGCGATAGCCCGGCACGGGGCGTGCGCCGCCCGCCCATAGCTCGACCTCGGCCCCCTCGCCCGTCGGTTTGACCTTGATATCGAGGGGCACATGATCGCCCTCCAAGGTCACCCCTTTGAAGAGGCGCATATCCGACACGCTGTAGACCGTCTTGTCCGGCGCGGCGAAGGCTGCCGCCTCAGCGATATATTCAAGGGCCCCCATGAACGGCATGACCGGCGTATGATCGATCCGGTGGTGATCGAGATAGGGATCCGAGATCAGGTCGACCGACTTGGTCAGACCATATTGCTCTGTAGAGAGATTTGTTCGTTCCGCGCCATGCAGCAGCGGGAAGTCCATCCCGCCGATCTTGCGGGCGGATGGCCGCGGCAGGGCCCCGAAGGCTTCCTCCTGATACCCCCAGCTTTCGTCACCGGCGATGGCTTCGACCTCATCCGGGGACGCATAAAGCACTTCGTTGACCATGTAGACCAGCCCGCCGGCGGGGGTGACAAGCGACACACCGCGCGCCTCGAACTGCTTTTTGGTCTCGGGGGTCACCATGCCTTTGCCATTGGTGACCTTCAGCCACGGGCCCCAATTCACCGCAGAGACCTTGACCCCCGGCCCCCAATGGGCCCGAAGCGCCCAGCCCAGCTGGTTCAGAACTTCGTTCGCCGCCCCGTAATCGGTCTGTCCGGGGTTGCCGAACCGTCCGGCAACGGAGGTGAAGAGGCCGAAGAATTTGAGGGAGTCAACGCGCAATTTCTTCGCCAGGATGAACGCACTGTCGACCTTTGTATCGATCACGCGGTGAACGCTTGAGAGGTCTTCTTTGCTGATGAGGAGGCTGTCCTCGATAATACCGGCGCCGAAATACACCGCATCGATCCGCCCATATTTGCCGTAAAGGTCATCGACCATGGCGCCAACCGCGTCGGCGTCACGCATATCCACCGACCGCACGTCGATCTTGGCGCCGAAGGCTTCGAAGTCGCGCAAATTCGCATAGACTTCGCGGGTCGAGATGAGTTGCGAAACTTTCTTGTTGATCTGAGCAGGGAGGATTTTCTCTCCCGCCGCCTTGGCCTTCTGGATAAAGTGCGCCCGGAGCTGCCCTTCGTCCTCAATCCCCTTGGTGTCCTCTTCCTCAGCCGTGGGAATACCGCTGCGGCTGGCGAGGACCAGGGTCGCCTTACGGGACGCGAGATGGCGCAAGGTCTCCGCTGTGATCCCCTTGAGCCCGCCAATCGCGAGCACGACCCAATTTTCGTCCGGATGCCGCGCATTTTCGGCATGGCGGGTGACCGAGCCCGGTGCCGTCTTAAAGACTGTGCGCACGCCGCCGGGATAGCCGACCTCGCGCCGTCCGCCCGGCAAGAGAAGCTCGGTGAGAAGGTGGCTTGCCTGGGCCTCAAGGCTTTCCTTGGGATCGAGGTCGATCGCTTTGACCCGCGCCTCACGCCATTCGAGGGACAGGCATTTCAAAAGGCCGATCGCGCCGCCGGCGGCGGGATTGGGCAGCCCGCCATCGAACGCCTCAAAGGGCGCGCTGCGGGAGAACTGGCCGCCGCAGGCTGAGGCGCTGATAAAGGTACCGCCCTCCATGAGGTCGGGGGCCAAGAGCCGGAGAACCGGGAAGAGCGACTTCACCGCCGCGTCGATCTGGGACCGCCAGGCGTCGAGCGACATGTCGAGGGTAAAGGGCGGCAAATCGACTGCCGCCAGGTTGACGGCCCGTCGGATCCGGTACTTCGCCCGTATGTCATTGAGCCAGGTGGCAAAAGCCGCCTCGTCAGACCAGACCTTCCGACGGGCAATAACGGCCTGCCCGCCGGCGGTCTCAATCTGGCTCTGAACCTCGTCGGCGAGGGCCGCGGCGTCTCCTGCGAGGATGACCACGACCCCGTCGTCGGGGGTTTCGAGTGGCACATCGGCCACCGGTTCTGCATACGCCTTGGTGATAAAGCGGGGAAGCGCGGCGTATGCTGATGACGGTGCCTCAATCGGCACAATCGGCGTTGCCTCCCCGCTTAACTCAAAAGGGCGCTGATCCGCCCCCCCGGCGCTTCCAACCACGCCGGCAATGATGCCTTCGATCTCAGAAAGCGACTTCGCCTTAGAGAGATCCTGCATGCGCTCTTCGAGCGCATCGGTGGCACTGTCGGGCAAGGCCCCGCGCATAGCACCGAGGATTTCGGTCCGCTTGATCGAGTCGATCCCAAGATCGGCTTCGATATCGGCATCCATGGACAGCATGTCCTCAGGATAGCCGGTCCGGTCACTGACGATGTCGAGCAGGGTCGCTTTGACATCGATGCTGCCAGCCGCCGCAGGCGCGGGCGCGGCCGCAGGGGCCGGGGCCGCCTCGGCCACGGGGGCCGGAGCAGGAGCCGGTGCGGGCGCCGGGGCCGGGGCCGGCTCGGCATGCGCGCCGTTCATATGGGCGCCATTCGCATGGCCGTTCAGCGCGTGACCGTTCACCGCCGGGGCCGGTTCTGCAACAGGCGCGGGGGCCGGTGCCGCGGCTTGGGGCGCGGGCGCGGCAGGTTGCGGCAACGCCAGCGGGGCCGGCGCCGGAGCGGGCATCGCCGTTTGCTGATGGGCTTCGTACGCCATGGCAGAACCGGCGCCGTTCCCGGCGAGGGAAAGCATCACACTTTCCTGGGTTTGCAGAAATTGGCGCATTACGCCGAAATATTCCCGCAGCGCAGCGTCACCCATCAGGGGCGAGCCGTGCGGTGGATCGTAGGTCATCGCATTGTCTCCTGAGCCATTGGTGAGAGAAAACCGGGAGCCGGCGAGGCCGTGCGCCGCGCTGCCGGTGATACGGCGCCATCCTTCGGGGAGGGATGGCGACGCAGAAGGGGATGGGCCCGTCCCATTGGCCGGGCCGTTGGGTGCTTGAGGCGCCGAAGCCGCGCCGCCGGCCCCATGGGGGGCCGCGCCGGGAAGCGCCTCAGATCCATTGTCAGATCCATTGAGAGACCCATTAGGGGCCCCATGAACCGCAGCGCCCGCGCCCGGCGCCCCAAGAGCGGGGGTGTCCCGCTGCGGGGCTTGGACGTGAACCACTTGGTCTTGGCGCCGTGCATAGGTTCCATTGATCAGCCACTCATGCTGTGACATCGGCGGCTCGAGGCGGATCTCCGCGAGCTTTCTGAGGTCAATTCGCTTGGCTCTACCCTTCAAGAGGGGTGCCAAATCGAGCGAAACCCCAGCGGCGTGTAATTCGCCGATCCCGTGGAAGAGCCCGGCAAGGTCGCCCCCATGGCCGTCGACACTGATGGCCGTGAAGTCTTTTTGGAGAAGATTGGCCTTCACGAGGTCCGTCAGCACGGTTTTCGGGCCGATTTCGAGGAAGATGCGCGCGCCATCGGCGTGCATCCGCTCCACCGTTTCGGTGAATTTCACCGGTCCCGTCAGATGGGCACCCATGGCCGCCCCCAAGGAGGCAGGGTCATGGGGGGCCGCTGTCCCATTTGCGTACACCGGGAAGCGGGGCGCCTTGAAGTCGATGTCGCCCAGCACCTTGTTGAAGGGCTCGCTCGCGGGCTGCATGTAGGGCGAGTGGAAGGCCGCCGAGACCGGCAGCATCTTCGCATTGATCCCCGCCGCGTCGAGCTTGTCAGCGACCGCCTTCATGGCGTCCTTGCCACCGGACAGGATCGTCTGCCGCGGCGCGTTGAAATTCGCGTAATAGACATCGTCCATGTCGCCCACGACGCGGCGGACCTCCTCGATCGGCCCCAATGCCGCGACCATCGCCCCCAGATCCCCCCCGGACGACGCCTTGGAGATG
Organism: Parvularcula bermudensis HTCC2503; assembly: GCF_000152825.2. Taxonomy (NCBI): domain Bacteria; kingdom Pseudomonadati; phylum Pseudomonadota; class Alphaproteobacteria; order Parvularculales; family Parvularculaceae; genus Parvularcula; species Parvularcula bermudensis. Next base: position 1,468,401 of record NC_014414.1, on the reverse strand, counting down.
AGACGCCCCCGCGCCTCGGAGATGGCAAAGAGCTCTTCGGCCGTGATCGACCCCGCCGCATGAAGGGCGGCAAACTCGCCATAGGAGTGCCCGGCGGCCATGGCCGGCGTGAGCCCCATCGCCGACAGCACCGCCCAGAGGCCCGCCTCAACGGCGCCGAGGGCCGGCTGCGTCACCTCGGTCTGCATCAAGGCTTGTTTCGCGGCCTTATCCTCAGCGGGGGTGAAACGATCGGCGGGGTAGATCAGCTCCGCAAGGCGCTTTCCATCACGGAAGGTTTCGCTCGACCGGGTCTGCTTGTCGGCGAGTTCGATCCGGTCCCGCATCGCCGCATTGTAAGCGGCGAATTTGCGGAACATGTCGGGGTATTGCGACCCCTGCCCCGAGAACAGCACCGCCAGTTGACCCGCATCGGCGCTCGACTTGCCAGAATAATAGGCCCCCGCCGGACGATCGATGTCGTTCGGCTGATTGATGTTACCGATCAGCCCCCGGAGCTTTTCCCGAAGCACATCGACGGAGCAGGCCACAATTGCCGCCCCAAGCCCCGCGGGCGCCGCCTTGGCCGCCAAGCTGAGGGCGAGATCGGGCCCGTGCGGCTGCCCCCCCGCATCGAGGGCGGACAGGGTGTCCATCATCGCCGCGATCAGGGCGTCTTTGCTCTCTTCCCGCCAGACATAGAGCTCCACCGGCCAGCGCCGGGCGAGGGGCTGCGCCTCGCGATAGTCGCCCGTATATTCTTCGAGCGTGGCGTGGAAATTGGTGCCGCCAAAGCCAAAGGCACTGACGCTCGCCCGCCGGGGGCCGGCACTGGCGAACCACGGCCGCACCTCCTGGGAGACATGCAGCGGGAAGCCTTCTTTGGTGAAGGCTTCGTTCGGCACGTCGACCCCGCGATGGGGCGGTAATATCTTATCGTTCAGGGCACAAATCGACTTGATCAGCCCAGCTACCCCGGCTGAGGATTTGGTGTGACCGATATTGGTCTTCACCGACCCCACCACCGCACTACGGGGCTCGGCCCCCTCTTCCAGAAGAACCGTGCTGAGACTTTCGATTTCAGCGCGATCCCCCGCGGCCGTACCGGTCCCATGTGCCTCGAAATGCCCCACCGTGGCGGGAGAATATCCCGCCTGATTGTAGGCCCGGCGGAGCGCCCGCATTTGCCCCCGCGGCAGCGGCGCCATCAGCCCCTTCGCCTTCCCGTCAGAAGAGCCCGCAATCCCCTTGATCACGGCCAGGATCTTGTCACCGTCCCGCTCGGCGTCCGACAGGCGCTTCATGGCGATCATGGCGAGACCTTCGGAGATCGCGATCCCATCGGCCTTTTCGTCGAAGGTGTTCGACATGCCCCGGGGGGATAGCGCCCCGGCCTTGGCAAAACACGTAAAGCCGAAGGGTCCCTGAACGGTGTCGATACCGCCGCCGATAACGAGGTCGCTGCGCCCCGTCTCAAGTTCGAGCACGCCTTGATAGATCGCCGCCAAGGAGGAGGCACAGGCCGCATCGACCGTGAAGTTGACGCCACCGAGATTGAACCGGTTGGCGATCCGCCCCGGCGCAACGTTCGGCAACAGCCCCGCAAAGCTGTCGGACGTCCATTCGGGCATAAAGTCGAGATCCTCAGGATCCACATACCCTTGAGACCGGTACATCTCCGTCCGCGCTGCGTATTTGATCCCAAGCTCACCAAGACCGCCGGAAAACCCGAGGATCACCGATGTATTTTCCCCATCGAGACCATTCGGACACAGATCAGCGTCCTTCATGACCTCATCCATGGCGACAAGGCCGAGGAGCTGCATGGGGTCGATCGATTCGAGCGAATTCGGCGGCATGCCGAACCGCATCGGATCAAAGCGAACATCGTCGATGAAGCCGCCCCAGCGGGAATAGATCTTGTCCCGCTTGCCCTTTTCGGGGTCGAAGAACTGATCCACATCCCAGCGATGCTCGGGCACTTCCTTGATGGCGTGCACTTTTCCGAGGATATTTTCCCAGAATTGCTCGGCGGTTTTGGCCCCAGGCAGGATCGCGCTCATCCCGATGATCGCGATATCGGCGGGGGTCTGATCCACGACCTTGGCCTCGATCGGCAGGGTCCGGACGAATGCGCTGAGGGTCGTTTGAGCCCCGTCGCACACCCCCCGGTGAAGCGCCTCGACCGTCGTCACCTCGCTCAACAGCGTGGCGGTCTGGCCGATCATATACATGCCGCCTTCGCGCTGTTCCTCTTCGCTGCGCTCTTCGTAACGGCGCGAGCCATCCGCGGGGCGGGACACCCCTTTTGAGGCCAGGCGAAGCCGCCCCAGCGACATCGCCTCGAGTTCTTCACTGATTTCCGAGCCGGACTTGCCTTCTCGCGCCATGGTCGTGCGCTTGGTCCGGAAATCCGTCACGAACTGAGAGGTCACACAGCGGCTCGCATGGCCCGGTCCCGTGGCGCAGCTTGCCGTCGCCGTGGCGGCAATAGCAACGTCCTGAAAGGTCTTGTTGATCGCCCCGGCGGTGACCGCCTCTTCGGTAAAGAGATAGGGCGTCCCCATCAGGATGCCGACCTTAAAGCCGGCTTCAGCCACCCGAGTCGCCATGACCTGCGCCATGGCCGCGCTGCGCCCATCGAAGATCCCGCCGGCAAACAGGATGTGGATCTTGCCCGCCTCTTCGCGGCTGAGATTTGCGGCGAGCAGGGCATCGCTCATCATCGACCAGAGAACGAAGCTCCCCACGGGGCCGATATGGCCACCGCATTCCCGGCCCTCGAAAATAAAGCTCTTGGCGCCATTCTGGATGAATTGCTCGAGGAGCACTGGCGAGGGCACATGGAGATAGGAGCGGATCCCCTGCTCCTCCATCTCGCGCGCCTGATCGGGGCGACCACCGGCAATCACCGCAAAAGTGGGCTTGGCCGCGAGGATCGCCGCCCGTTGATCGGCGAGGGTCTCGGTCGGCACAAAGCCGAGCATCCCCACGCCCCAGGACTTGTCGCCGATCTTCTCAGCGGTTTCCATCAGGAGATCTTTGACCTTCTCGCCCCGCATCAGGGAGACGGCCACCATGGGGAGCCCGCCCCCCTCCGCGACAGCCACCGCGAAATCGGCGGTGTCGCTGACATGCGTCATGGGTCCCTGGACGATCGGGAAACGGGTGCCGTGGGCCTCCGCAAGGGGGGACCCCTCTTGCAGAATATCGGCCCGAGCGGCCCGCCGGGGCAGCTCCTTCACGCTTTGACGGATCGCCTTGAGAACCGCTGAAACCTTACCGAACTCCGCCGCCCAATAGCTGGCGACCGCCCCGTCCTGCCCGAGAGGCGGCACCTTCTCCGCCTCGGCGTCGAGAGTCCATCCCAGCTTTGCGATATGCTCCTTATGCACATCACCGGCGGCGGTGATCGCATCACGCAGGTCGCGGGCAGTCCGCGTGCCCGGCAGCCCCCAAAAGCGCAGATAGCGTTCCCCGTGCTGGTCTTCGCCGAGAATGGTTTCCACCCCGGAGAACCGCTTGAGCGCAAGGCCGAGCGGCTCCTTGAGCGGAGATTCAGCGAGCAGAAGCAATTGATCGTCGAGCACCACCCCCGACGCGCCCCCCACGGCACAGGCCGCCGCCGATTCGCGGTTGATTCCACCACGGACAAAAAGCGGCAGATCCGTGTGACGCTTGATATCATTGAGGAGAACGAAACTGGTCTCCTCTCCGATGAGCCCGCCGGCCTCATGCCCCTTCAACCAAAAGCCGTCGACCAAGCCCGCCAAGGCCGCGGCGCCCTCACTCCAGCCGGTCAACTGTCCCAGAACGGTACAGCCAAGCGCCTTCAGCTCTTCCACCCCGCGGGCACTCAGCCCATCAACCGGCACCACGACGAAGGGGGGGCGGGTCTGGGCGCTCTTGACGAGGTCAAGCCAAGCCCCTTCCGCTTTCGGCAACAAGATGCCGAAATCCCCCCGGGCGTGCTTGGCAAGGTGGTCGAGCAGCCCCCCGGCCGTTTCGGGATTTTCCCCATACTCGGCATTCAGCACCCCCACGCCCCCGGCGCGGGAAGCGGCGATGGCGAGATCCACATTGTCGAGCCCGCTCGGCGTCAATGCAAAAATCGCGAAGTCGCGTTTGCCTGTCGCCGAATTCGCCAAATTGCTCATTCCGTATCTCCCGCCTTATGCCCATGAAAATGAGACGCCTCAGCGCCTGCCGCGTCCTCGTCCGGTTCGGGGACCGCATCCCGCGGCTGCCACCGTTCCGCCCGTTCCAAATCCGCTCGGCTGATGTTCAACAGAACCTCCAGAATCTGGATCCGGAACATCAGCTTCTTTTTGAAAGCGTCGACATCTTCGCTACTGCTGCCGACATCGATATCTTCGGTCACCCCTGGCGCCCAAAGATCCGCCAGGGTCAAATTTTCCGCTTCTAGGGCCTGGTCGAACTTCTCCCGGCTGACCGAGATCTTTGCCTGATACTCTCTCCACAGATGAACACCGAGATTTCGAAGTTGCTCATCCTGGACGACACGCTTGAAGTCGAGGCCGCGTTGCACCGGCTCGTCAGAGGAATCGAGACCATCGATCAGCCCCCGAAGCTCGGCCATTTCCCAAGCCTCGTCCAAATCCGGGAGATCTGACATGTCTGCTACCATATACCCACCACAACCGCGCCTGCGGAAAATCGCCGATCAGCGCTGCACAATTCGTGCAACTCAGCCCCTCGCCCGCAAACTCGCGTGTCGCCCAATCCCATCAGCTTCACTCGCCAAAGCAAAGAACAGCCGCGCACCCCAACAGTACAATAGATGACAGAAAGAGCCACAGCACTCAACCACGCATTACTTTGGCTAACCTAACAGCCGCGCGACAAAGTAAAAGTTACGCCAGCACTGACATTAATGTCGATTAAAGTCGTCCCATGCACCATCCACCCAAAACACGGCCACAATGGCCAGCGTAGAGCCCCACAACCCCATGGAAAAACAGAGGGAAATCCACCAGCTCCCCCACATTGCAACCCTATCCCATGCATCTCGCAACTGCAACATGGCGCGATGTCATTGTTCTTAGCTTGTTGGCCCTATTCTTGCTTTTCTCCTTGAACTTCGTCGGCCAGGTGGCCAAAGCTGGGCGCGCAGGCAAGTGAGGGGTCCAACATGACAAGAGATGAATTGCTGAACGACGTCCGGGAAATCGTCGCCTCCAATATCGGGGTCGAAGCGGCTGAGGTGACCGAGCAAACATCCATGGAAAATCAAGAACTTTGGGATTCCGTGGCCCATGTCGACATCACCTTCGCCATCGAAGAAAAATACAATATCGAACTCGGTCAGGAAGAAACCGAGCAAATGTCGTCGGTTGCCGAAATCATGAAGGTTCTCGAACCGAAGGTCAGCTAAGCACGGCCCTGTCAACGCCGGTCCCGACATCGGTCAGGCGTTGACCGCTATGGGAGGGAAATATGGCGCAGGGTGATCATCTCTGGACACCGAGTGAGGCAAGGGCGGACGCTACCGCCATGCGTCAGCTCAATCGCTCAATGGGCGAGAAATACGGCTTTGCGGGGACGGACACCGCCGCCCTCTGGCGCTGGTCGATCGACCAGCCTTCTGCGTTCTGGCAGGCGGTCCGGGACGTTGTCGACTTTCCCTTGGAAGGCGATACGTCGACCGTCCTCCGCGACGACGGCGAGATGTGGGAGCGGCGTTTTTTCCCGGAGGCGCGCCTGTCGGCGGCCAATCTCCTGCTTCGGGGCAAGGCGGACGATCCGGCCATTTATTTCCGCTGCGAAGATCACGAAACGAGCCAATGGACCCGCGGTGAGCTTCGCCGCGCCGTCGGACAGCTCGCCCATGCCCTCAAGGCGGCGGGGGTCACCGCCGGCGACCGCGTTGGGGGCGTCGTCACCAATCGCCCCGAAAGTGTCGCTATGTATATCGCGACCCTCAGCCTCGGCGCCATTTGGACCTCATGCGCCCCGGATTTCGGTGTCGAATCCCTCAAGCAGCGCTTCTCGCAAAGCGAACCGAAGATCTTGTTCGCCGTGGATGGCTTCCGCGTGGCACGGCGGGAGCGCAATTGCGTGCCGATCTATCAAGAATTGCTGCAGTCCCTGCCGAGCGTCGAGCGGATTGTCGTGCTTCAGACCCTTACAGAGAGCCCCAGTCTCGACGATCTGCCGAATAGTCAGACCTATCAGGCGTTCCTCAAGACGGCCGAGACCGATGAGGTCCCCGGCGAGTGCTTTCCCTTCGATCATCCTGCCGTCATCGTTTACTCCTCCGGCACGACGGGCGCCCCGAAATGCATCGTCCATGGGGCGGGCGGACCGCTCTTGCAGCTGATGAAGGAGCACCGGTTTCACTGCGACCTGCAGCCTGGCGATATCATGTTCTACTACACGACCTGCGCGTGGATCATGTGGAACTGGATGATCCCGGCTTTGGCGAACGGCGCCGCCATCGCCCTCTATGACGGCAACCCTTCCGTGCCGGAAAAGGACATGCTGTTCGCCTTCGCCGAAGAAATCGGCGTCAGCCATTTGGGCATGTCGGCCATGTATATCGACATGTGCCGGAAGCGGAAAATGCCGATTGGCGAGAACCGGGATCTCAGCAAGCTTCGCTGTCTCATGTCGACAGGATCGCCGCTCTCCACCGATAATTTCGAATATATCTATGCCAGTGTGAAATCAGATCTGCACCTTGCCTCGATTTCAGGCGGGACGGATCTGTCCTCCTGTTTCGTGCTCGGCGACCCCACGAGCCCTGTCTATTCCGGCGAGATCCAGATGGCGGGGCTCGGCATGGCGGTGGACGTCTATGATCCGGACGGGAACTCAATTCCCACCGGCGCCGGGGAATTGGTGTGTACGCGCCCCTTCCCGTCCATGCCTGTCTATTTCTGGAACGACCCCGAGGGCCTGAAATATCGCGGCGCCTATTTCGAAGAGTTCGAGGGCATTTGGACCCATGGCGACCTGATCGAACGGACGGCCCATGGGGGATATGTCATTTTGGGACGATCTGATGCGACCCTCAATCCGCAGGGCATCAGAATGGGCACCGCCGAAATTTATGCCGAGGTCTTGACCTTCAATCAGGTGCTCAACTGCTTGGCAGCTGGCTATCAGGCCCGGGGCGATGAGCAGATTGTGCTATTTGTCCAGATGGATGCCGGTCAGGACCTGACCGATGAGCTTATTGCGGCCATAAAAGAACGCATTCGCCGTGAATTAACTGTCAATCACGTGCCTGCTTACGTCCTTTCGGCACCGGATTTGCCTCGGACAAGGAGCGGAAAGCTGGCGGAAATAGCTGTGAAATGCATCTTGAATAATCGAGAGGTTCGGAACGCAAGTGCTCTTGCTAACCCTGAGTCCCTTGATTTTTTCCGGCAGCTCGAACAATTTTCATGAGACCAGTTTCGCCGTTGTCAAAGTGAATGTGGGCTTGTCCACGGCGAGAAAAGGATTGAGTAATGGCATCCGATGCACCGACCCTTGACCAACAGGACATCTCAAAAGTCCAGTTGCCCCCCGGCATTTCCACGACGGATGAGCCGTATTATTGCCATTGGCAGGACGATACCGATACCGTCCTTCTCCTCTTTCGCGGCATGCCGCTGACGCCGACGACCTGGATTCCTTTTCAATTCGTCCGCAACACGATCAATATGCCGGCGAGCAAGATCTATCTACGGGATATCAACCGGGCTTGGTATCATCTCGGCCTCCGCCCCCACACCCATTCGATCACCGAGACAGCGGCGTTCTTGTTGGAAATGATCCTTGAGCGGGCCCCCGGCAAACGGATCATCAATGTGGGTGTTTCCTCTGGGGGATACGCCGCCATGCTGCTCGGCTATCTGATGGGGGTGGATGAGGTTCAGGCGATCGCGCCCCAAACCTATATCGACGTCGATAATCGTCTGGCAAATGACGATTTCACGATGGATGACTATATCGCGAATGTCTACAATGATCCTCATGCGGAGCTTGATCTGCTCGATATGAAGCCTTTGTTCGAGCAGGGGTCCAACAAACACACCAAGTTCTTCATCCATTATTCTCGCGCGCACCGTATCGACACGGTCTGTGCGGAACGGATGATGGGACTGCCTAACGTCTATTTCCGTGAGTATAAAAAAGGCGGGCACCAAATCGCGCGCTATATGCAACGGGATGGTCGCCTTGATCAATTGGTGCTCGATGCCATCCATCGGAAGTCCGTAGAGAAAGACTTCATCTTCGAGGATTGAGGGGCGCGGCCACGATCAGACCGAATCACCATTAAGGGGCGCCTTGGGCGCCTCTTTTTTTGCGCTCACTGATAGCCGAAATAGGAAGCGAGTTTTTTGACGTCCTCCTCGAACCCGCCCCCGTCAGGGCGCCATTTGAGGGGATCGGAATAATTCGACGTCTTGATCTTCGTCGGCCGAAGAGCGGGGGAATTGAGATAGTTCGGGTCATTCCCCAATCGGGCATTCGCCGGCCCAATCGAGGCAAAGGGCGAATTCTCAGGATGGCGCATTGCTTCGAGGGCTTCGGGGGCTGTCGAAATGCCAAGCCATTCGCAAATCTCGATCGCCCCGCCCTCGATATCGTTCATGAAATCCTCGCCTTTGATCCGCATCCACTGTTTCCGGGGCAGGGTCAGCAAGAATTCAATGATAACCCGATGGGCGTCGCGCCACTGCGTTTGCGGATCGATAAAGTATTGTCCGTCGGTCTTCGCGACCGCCCCCATGAAGAAGGCAATCAGCTCTCCCCCATCGGCCTTCAGGATCGAGGCGCATTGGTCACGGGGATGACGGATCAAATGGATGAAGCGGGCATCGGGAAAGGCCTTGATGATCCTGTCCAGATAGTCGCGCCGGCGTGCATAAGCAGGGCTCTTGTCAAGGAGGATCCGGGGGCTGACTTTTTCACAAAGCTCGCGATAGACCTCCCCCGCTGACTTATCGAATCTGACCGTCAACCATCGCTTCGCCATCTCGATCGAATCGATGGTTTGCTCCCCCGCGTAGAGCTGCGCCACGGCGCGGAGGATACCGTCATGGCGCATAATGTGCCAGAATGGTGACCGCGCGCCGCCGTCGGGACGGCGCCCGGTCCAGAACTCCTCAATCATCTCTGCCTGAAAGACGTTGAGCTCGGGCATCCCCATAATCTCAGGGTGCTGCCCGATGACCCCATTCACGACGGAGGTGAATGATCGCGGAGGCGCCAGAATGAACAAAGGAGGCGGGAACGCCATCGTGCCTCGCTATCTCTTCACCACAGAACCGACTTACGTTCGGTCGGGCCGCAGACCTTCGACATAGGGCACTTCGAAGACCTTTTCGTGCATGATCGGGCCATGACCGAAATAGTCATCTTCGCCGAATAATTCGCCATGGTCGGCGGTGATGATGAAATACGTGTTCGGCGGCGCCTTTCGATAGAGTTCGCCGACAAGGCTGTCGACATACTCCACACATTTCACTTGCTGGGCATGAAGCTCGGCCATTGAATCCCGCGGGAAGAAATCCGCATTCTCGGTGAGTGCCTGCTCACCCGCCTTCACCATCTCGTCCATGCGTTTAAATACACCGTGCACGCCAGAAATATGCGGCAGGCTTGGATCATCCAGCATGTAGGGGTAGTGTGTCTCCCCCAGATTGTAGAAATAGAAGCACGGGAAGCGCGGATCGAACCGCGTTTCTTTGATCATGCCGCCGAAATCATTGTGATTGGGCATGAGCTTGTAATCATCGAAGAACCGATTGAACCCCGACAATTCGTTCAGCACCGGCATGGAAACCTTGGCGGTCGTTTGATATCCATGCTCCTTAAGAACCTTCGCCAGGGAAAGGTCGGGCACAAATTTCTTAAAAGACAAATTATCGACCCCAAGACGATCGACCCATTTCACGAATTCGCCTTTGTAGACCTCCGACGCGAAGACCTTTTTCGGGCTTTCATGAGGGGTCATCCCCATCAAGATGGTTTGGTGCGACGGCGAGGTCCAGGAGGCATAGCTGTACCGCCGGGAGGCAATGCCGAGCTTATCGATATTCGGCGTATTGGCCCGTTCGAAGCTGTCATATCGACAGCTGTCCATGATGATATAAACGAGATGGTTTTCCATAGCTCACTCCCCAGCGGTCGATCTCGACCCGCCTGTTCCCTCATCCGTTAGCCGCCGATATCCCGATCTTCCATCATCGCCATGATGTTCGGTCGATACTTCTCGAGCATCTCCTGCCAATCCTGATCGGCAAATGACTTCCGCTTCTTTTCCAAGGCTTCGTTGGCAGCGTCAGCGAAACGTTGCGCGACGAACGGCGAATCATCCGCCCGCCCCGCATCAGCCACCGCCTGTTCGACCGCCGCCACCATTGCCTCCCCCTGATTGTCTCGGAGGAGCGCCGCCCGATACGAGGCGATCGCCTGCTGATAATTGCCCTCGGCCTTATACACATCGCCGTAGCGGGTATTCACAATCGCCGCGAGGGGACCCATTTTCGGCACTTGGGACAGGATCTTTCGCGCCTCCTCGTATTTCCCCTGGGGAACGAGGGCGTCAAGCATTTGGACATTACGCGCGAGATTTTGGATGCGATTATGGGACACCGGGGCCTGGCGATAGGCCTCTTCGGCGCCTTTGAAATCACCCCGTTTGACCCGTACCCGCCCCAACAGACCATGCATGATGGCATCATTGGGATTGTCGGAAACCATCCGTGACAAAAGGGCTTCGGCCTCCTGCCACCGCTCATCCTGCATGTAGGCACCGATCAGGGCGAATTCGGCCGTCCGATTATTCGGCGTTCGCCGCACTTGATCTTGAAGCTGAATGATCGCGCTATCGGCATCCCCATCCTTAAGATCGAGCCGCGCCTTGAGGATGACCGCCATGGACATCTCAGGGTTAATACGAAGCGCCTTGTCAAGATGCTCCCGAGCCTGATTATTGTCCCCATTGCGGACCAGAACCTGCGAAAGGCCGACATGGGCGGCCGAACTCTTGCTATCGATATCAAGGGTTGTGCGAAACTTTTTCTCGGCGAGGGGCAGATCCGGCACAACAAAGGCACAGATCCCGGCCATCAGATGAGCCGACGGTTGCAACGGGTCGATTTGCGCCGCCTGAAGGAAACAATTGAGGGCGTCCTTGAACTTTCGCAGCCCCTGTAGCGCGCGCCCCTTGGCCATGTGGGCGCCGAAAGATTTAGGGTTGTTCGCGAGAAGCTTGTCGGCTTCTTTACTGGCATCGTCGAACCGACGCTCTGTCAACAAGCTGTTGACGAAGGCAAGCTGCTGCTTATCCTGTTCATCAGTAACTTGCTTTATGCGTGGTGACCACTCTGCCATACTTTAAACAGGCGGAAACGAGTTCCCCCTGTCTCCCTTTTTACATTTTGACGGTAACGCCGGTTTAGGCCAGATACAACTCTTCATCATTCATTTTATGCGCTTATCGGCCGTAGGAACGATGTTAGGGGCAGGCGGTTTAAACAATGTATAATTCTCCGATCGACGCCATGAATGGATCCCCCTGGCCCGCGCCCGGCCCGCGGGAGCGAGACTTCACCCCCATCGCTTTGGCCGGAATTTCCGATCCGCTCAACGCCTATCCGCACTCCATGTACTGGTTTAAAAACCACCTCTATGTAGGCACAACCCGTGCCAATATGTGTGCGCTCAGCGTCTCCAAGGTCAAAACGAACATCGTAAACTGGCCGGTAAAATGCCCGGAAAACTTGTACGACCTCGATATGCGCGCGCAGATGCACCGCTGGAGCGGGCCAACCGGCGGATGGGAGGAGATTGGACGGGCACCGATCATTACCGGCCGAGATGGGTCCCGCGTTCCCCGCGAGATTGGCTATCGCGGGATGGCCGTCTTTCAAGGAAAGAGCGATCCCGAACCGTGCCTTTATGCCAGTACCTATGCGTCGGCCCGGGGATATGGCTGTAATATTCTGCGCACTGTCGATGGATATGAGTTCAACCCGATCCCGATGCCCAAGGAATTCGGGGACTTCGTTCTGACCCTGCGCCTGTTGATCCCCTTCAAAGGAAAGCTCTTCACCTCCCCCACCGGACGGTCGGGGGATCCGAATGCCTCGAACTTCGCTGCCATCTTCTCTACTGACGATCCTGTCAAAGGCGATTGGAAGCTGTGTAACGAACCCGGATTCGGCAGGGGGTCAGGCAATCTGACCGTGTTCGAAATGCTGCCCTTCGGCAACCATCTCTACGCCGGAACCGCCAACCTATCAGGCTATGAACTTTGGCGGACGGATGCGGAGGGGGAACCCCCCTATAAATGGGAGCGGGTTATCGAGAAGGGGGCCTATCGCGGCAAGGAAAATCAAGGCGTCGCGAGCTTGTCCGTGTTCCGCAATGCTCTCTTTGTCGGAAGTGGGATCCAGCACGGTGGGATCGACGTGCCCAACAAGACCGGCCCCGCGGGGCCAGAGCTCGTCCGCGTCAACGAAGACGGCAGCTGGGACTTGATCGTCGGTATGGAAAGAGAAACGCCCACCGGCGAGAAAATCAAGCCCCTCTCGGGATACGGTCCAGGCTTTGGGAGTTTCTTCAACGGCTATTTCTGGAGACAGGGTGTCCATAATGGCTGGCTCTATCTTGGGACCTTCAATTGGAGCTTGATGATGAGCTATTCGAGCAAAGAGAACTGGCCCGAGCTGTTCAAAAAATTCTACGGCCATATGGGACACCGGGCGATCAAGGATCAACTTGGCGGCGCAGAACTCTATCGGACCTGCGATGGCGAGAATTGGCTGCCCGTCACCACAAACGGCTTTGGAAACCCTTATAATTACGGTATTCGCGCTATTCACTCAACGCCGTTTGGAATTTGTATTGGGACGGTCAATCCGTTTGCGACGGAAGTTGCCGACATCGACGATAATGGCAATCTACTTGGCTACAATCACAATCCCCGTGGGGGGTTTGAGCTTTGGATGGCCGACAATCCCTCTCCCGATCGAAGTCCGCTGACCTGATGGCTTTGCGTCGACGTCCTGTGAAGAAAGCGCTGAAGCAGCGGCGCCGCCTTCGTAAAGAAGGGCTGAGCCGGTTTTCGCTTCTCCATGACGATCAGCCCCGGCGTTCATTGATCAGTGTGCCTCAGGATGGGGAGGGTCCCTTCCCCCTGGTCATTGCCCTTCATCCAGGCAAGTCTCATCCCCTTGCCATGGCGAAAATCACGAAGTTCCATCGCCTGGGGGAACAAGAGGGCTTCATCACAGCCTATCCGGCGGGCAGTGGTCGCCGTCCCCGCTCGCTCAGTTGGAATGCGTCACCTGACGACAAGCGGGTTCGCCCTGCCTTCGCGGAGGTGGACGACCTCGATTTCCTGGAACATTTCGTGGACGAGCTTGTCGTCAACACTCCGGTTGACCCAAAGGCGATTTTCGTCACCGGGTTCTCCCAAGGCGCCGCCATGGCGTATACATTCGCGTCGGCGATGGCCGGACGCATTGCCGGCCTGGCTGCCGTTGCCGGGGCCATGACGGATTTCGATCGGCCCGCCGAGGCCCCCCTTTCGGTCATCCATGTGCATGGCGACCGCGACGAAAACGTCCCTTTTCGCGGTGGCCGAGGCCGCTTCACCCATCGCCGTCGGCGCTGGCCAGCCGTCAAAGAAGGGCTCGATTATTGGGCCTCGGCCAGCAATGTCGACCTCCCCGATCTCGACGATGCCTTGTCGCAGTGCCAGGGGCCGGTCCAGACCGTCCGTGCGCAATCGTCCAATGGAGGCGCGACGGTTGAGTTTAACCTGATCAAGGGATCGGGCCATGCCTGGCCGGGGCGTAAGCCGACCCTCTGGCAGCGCGCACTAAGGATTCCCGTCTATCAGGGGTATCAGACGACCCAGCAGATCTGGTCGTTTTTCCAGGATTGCATCGAAGATGACTGTGAGGGCGACCCGCCTCAGGCGTAGCGTGCCAGGAAATCCGCATAGGCGTGGGCGATCCCCTCACGCAGAGTGATCGCGGGCGTCCATCCCAATTCTCGTATCCGGCGATTATCCATCAGCTTTCGGGGTGTGCCATCGGGCTTGCTGAGATCGTGAGACAGATCTCCCTCAACACCGACCACGTCCATGACCAGAAGAGCGAGATCCGATATCGGAATATCCGTCCCCGATCCGACATTGATGAGGGCCTCGTCGCTGTAGCCTTTCATCAGATGGACCAACCCGTCGGCACAATCGTCGACATGTAGAAATTCACGGCGTGGGGTGCCCGTCCCCCAAATTTCCATCCCCTTTTGTCCTGCACATTTCGCACTGTGCGCCTTGCGAATGAGGGCAGGAAGGACGTGACTGTTCTCAGGGTGATAATTGTCACCCGGACCATAAAGATTGGACGGCATCGCAGAAATAAAATCCGCCCCATACTGACGGCGAAAGCTCTGGCACAGTTTAATGCCTGCGATCTTGGCGATCGCGTACCATTCATTGGTGGGCTCAAGCGGCCCTGTCAATAGCGCCTCCTCGGCAATCGGTTGCGCCGCGAATTTCGGGTAGATGCATGAGCTTCCAAGGAAGAGCAGCTTTTCAACGCCGACGCGAAAGGCCGCCTCGATCACATTCGCGGCAATCATGACATTGTCATAGAGGAATTCAGCCGGATAGGCGGCATTGGCGTGGATACCGCCCACCTTGGCGGCAGGCACGAAAACCGCGTCGGGGCGCTCCTTCGCGACCCATTCCCTGGTCGCCGACTGGTCCCTCAGATCGACCTCGTCCCGGCTCACGGTCAATAGGGCGGCGGGCGCCTCGATCTCCAATCGTCGGAGAAGAGCGCTCCCCACCATGCCCCGATGGCCGGCGACCCAGACCCGTTTCCCGCTGAGAGAGTACAGCGTCTGCTGATCAGTCATAGCGGCCCTGCCGATCCTGCTCGGTCAGGATCACTTGCAGGTCGCTGTCCATCATCTCCTGGACCAACCGATCGAACGAGGTCGTGCTCTGCCAGCCAAGCTTCTCCCGGGCCTTTGCAGGATCGGAGAGCAAGAGATCGACCTCAGCAGGACGGAAATAGCGCGGATCGACCTTGACGAGGGTCCGGCCGGAAGCGCGATCAACGCCGATCTCGTCGACCCCCTCGCCTCGCCATTCAATGGATTTCTCGACATGGGCGAAGGCCTTTTCAACAAACTCCCGCACAGAGTGCATCTCCCCCGTCCCGAGCACATAATCATCGGGCTCATCTTGTTGCAGCATCAGCCACATGCCCTCGACATAATCCTTGGCGTGGCCCCAATCCCGCTGGGCATCGAGATTGCCGAGGTAAAGGGTATCCTGAACGCCGTGATGGATCGCCGCGACCGCTCGGGTGATCTTCCGTGTCACGAAGGTTTCCCCGCGTAGCGGGCTCTCATGGTTGAACAGGATCCCGTTCGACGCGTGGAGACGGTAGCTCTCGCGATAATTGACGGTGATCCAATAGGCGTAGAGTTTCGCCGCTCCATAGGGCGATCGCGGATAAAACGGCGTCGTCTCGCGCTGCGGCGTCTCCTGGACAAGGCCGTATAATTCCGATGTCGAGGCTTGATAGAATCGCGTCTTTTCCTCGAGCTTGAGGATCCGGATCGCCTCAAGCAATCTCAGCGTGCCCAAGGCGTCGGAATTCGCGGTGTATTCCGGCGTCTCGAACGAGACCTGGACATGGCTCTGGGCGCCGAGATTGTAGAGTTCGTCGGGCTGGGTTTCTTGCACGAGGCGGATCAGATTGGTGCTGTCCGTCAGATCGCCATAATGGAGAAAGAACCGCGCATTCTCATCGTGGGGGTCGACATAGATATCATCGACCCGGGCGGTGTTGAAAGACGACGAGCGTCGCTTCACGCCGTGTACGGTGTACCCCTTTTCCAGCAGGAGGCGAGCAAGATAGGCGCCGTCCTGGCCGGTAACGCCGGTGATAAGTGCCGTTTTTCCGCTCATCGGTCGCCTCGCTTCGTCCCCCGCTGTCCATCTGTCGACAGCTGTCCCCGGGAGCGTCATCGCCCCAGGGCCAAAGCGTCTTAGGGGAATGAGCCCCGGACCGACAAGCGCCGGAATGAAACGACCTTTTCGAGGGGAAGAGAGCCTTCTTGGGCGCAGCGGCCCTAAGGCCGTGGCCCATTCCATTCACCGCCCCCCTTCCCTAGCGCCTGCCATGTCTGGCGAGCCGGCGCTTGGTCAGTGAACCAGCAGTGTACGCATGAACGGATCCGTGACTGTGTGGCGGGTGACGCCCCCCAAGACACGTTCACGGATACGGGAATGGGAATAGGCGCCCACAAGCAGCGTATCGATGTCCGCCGCAGCCGCTTCGCTGCGCAAGGTTTCCATCACGCTGCCCTTTTTGTCGAGCATGGTCACTTCGGCGGCGATACCGCCCCGCCGCAAGGTATCCGCGACCGCCTCGGCCGTGGGGACAAGGCCCGTCACTCTGCCGACGGACACAACACTGACCCGTTCGGCGAGGTCGAGGAGGGGCCGCGCCACCGCCACGGCACTGGCCGCTTCAAGACTGCCATTCCACCCGATCAGATAGGATTTCGGCACCGCCGGCGGCACCGTCCCCGGGGCCAGGAGGACCGGGCGGCCCGATCCGATGAGGATATCCTCGATCAACCCCGCCGCATCGGGCCGATCACAGCATTTTGGGCTGGGCACAACAATCAGGTCAGCCGCCCGCAGCGCAGGGCCGAAATCAAGGCCCTCCGACCCTTCGGGCTGGAGCCAGGTGGCGTCGGCACTGCCCTTGGCGACCTCAAAGGCATGCCGGATTTCGTCGGCCCGGGCCGCCACCCCGGCCTCGAATTCCTTGAGGACGGCGGCGTGCCAATTATACTCCGGCACTTGGCTCGCCGGATAGCGTTCGCGGAGGTGGAGCCCAACGAGATGAGCGCCCTGGCTCTCGACAAATGGCAAGGCAGCACTGACCGCCTGCTGTACCCCCTTGGGGTCGAAGGCGGGGACGATAACGGTACCAATCGCCATGGACGGTCTCCCTTCGTAAATAATGAGAGCCTAGGGCCGCCGCTGCGCCCCCGCTTTGCGGTAGATCATAGGGGGCAAAGGCGGCGGCTGGGGGCCCGCGAAATCTCAGACAGACAGCTAGCCAGACAGACTGACAGCCTCCCTACGCCGTCAACAATCTGCTCAAGGGCACGGACGGCTCCCCCCTGCCCCCTGACGGGTCACTCAGGAGGTAGCGATCGTGGGAGACTTGACGCAGCCGCCCCTCCCGCCCCCAACGCGCGAAAATCCGCGAAACCGTTTCGAGGGTGAGCCCGAGATAGTCGGCGATTTGCTGGCGGGTCATGGGAAGGTCGATGGCCGAAGGGCCGCAGTCGAGGCACTCCGCCAAACATTCGAGAAAATCCGCCAGCCGCTCTTGAGCCGATTTCCGACCAAGCATCGTAATATGCCGACGATCCATCACCATACGGGCCCTCGCCTGTTCCAGATAATAGGCGCGAAAGTCCGGGTCCTGCAGGGCCGACGCGCCGTCGATCTGCGCGATCTCCGTATCCGTCAGCGCCTCGGCGAAATGGTCCAGGGGCCCCTCGACCTCAAAATGGACGAGATCTCCAGGTCCGACCAAGTCGACGATCTGGCGACGACCATCCTCCAAAATCACCGATAAAATGACCGCTCCCGCACACACTTTCATCAAGGCGGTGGCCTCTTCCCCCGCCACATACAGGGTCTGCCCCCGTTTCAATGTCTTGACGTCCAGGGCCCGCATGACGCTGCCCTCCTTCTGACTGCCTAACCGCAGCGTCTCATTTCAGGACATCCCCGCCAATTCGTAGGAGTGCGTATCTTCCGATCGCACCGCATACGTAGTTCTCCTAAGGTCAACGGTTGCATCTTCATCCCAGAGCCGGGTCAGGGCGGCAGATCGAAACCTGAGACGGTCCGCACCAGGCCGGCAATGTTCGACACCCCTAGTTTGTGGAACACCCTTGCCCGATGGACCTCAATCGTGCGGGGGCTGCACCCCAAGCGGCGGGCCACTTCCTTATTCGTCAGCCCTTCATTGAGGGCCAAGGCCACCTCCCGTTCCCGGGGGGTCAGCGCATCGAGCTGGGGCCAATCCTCGGGCATGGGAGCGAGATCAGTGCCATCCCTCAGTTCCTCATCTCCCAAGACGCGATCGATCAAGCTTTCGAGATCTTCCGGCGTGAAAGGCTTCTCGATAAAATCGGTGGCCCCCAGTTTGATGGCGTCAACCGCGGTCCGAATATCGCCATTGGCGCTCATCATCACGACCGGAAAGGACAGGGGCCGCAGCCGTTCCAGCACCTTAATGCCGCTCAACCCCGGGAGCCTCAGATCCAGCACGGCCAAATCGATGGTCCGGTCGGCGACCTCGTCAAGAAAGGCTTCGCCGCTCTCATAACTGACCAATTCGCGATTGCTGCCCTCGAGCAAGGCGACGAGCGCCCGTCGCAACCCTTGATCATCGTCGATAATGGCAATGGTGGTCATTCGTCGCTCGCCGTTTTCTGGTCGGCTTCGGGTAATTTCAAGCGAAAGCACGCCCCGCCGCCCCCCTGCCCTGCGATGGCGACAGGGATATGAAGCAATTCGCCGCCGTGATTTTCGGCAATGGTGCGACAGATCGACAGGCCGATCCCCAGCCCTTCGGCCTTTGTGGACTGGAAAGGCTCAAAGAGCCGGGCGGCAACGTCCTGTGCGACCCCTGGGCCATTATCGGTGACATCCACTGTCACATAATGATGGCACGCAACGTCGATTCGGATCCACCGATCGGGCTGTCCCGCCGTCGCCTCAAGCGCATTCTTGATGAGATTGACCAGGACCTGGCGGATCTGGATTTCATCGCCGAGAACCAACGCCTCGTCCGCCCCCACGACCTCAAATCGTGCCGGATTGGTCTCATCGGAAATGCGGCACAAATCGATGGCATCTTCGATCACCGGCTTTAAGGGAAAGACCTCTTTCCGACCGCTGTTTCCCTCCACCATTTTTCGGATACGCCGAATGATTTCCCCCGCCCGCTGGGCCTCGCGCCGGGCCTCCTCAAAGAGGGTGAGGGCCTTGTCGGGATCCGCCCCAAAAGCCCGCTTTGCCGCCGTCAGGAATAAGTCGATGGCCGTAAGCGGTTGATTGAGCTCATGGGCGAGGGAAGCCCCCATTTCGGACACGGCGCTGCGGCGGGCAAACAGCGCCAACTGATCTTCGAGCTGCTGAAGCCGGGCATGTTCCCGCTGCTCCTCAGTCAAGTCACGCAGGATACCGACAAAATAGCGATCTCCCTCGACCGAGAATTCGCCGACGCTCAGATGGACCGGAAACTCCGTGCCGTCCTTGTGCTTGCCCCGAACGCGCCGACCGATCCCGATGATCCGCGCCTCTCCCCCATCAAGATAGCGCTGCACATAGGCGTCATGATGAGCCGCATGCCCCTCAGGCATGAGCATATTGACTTTATTCCCGATCAGCTCACCTGCCGACCAGCCGAACATTTTCTCCGTAGCGGGATTGGCGAGTCGCACAAGTCCGAAGCGATCAATCGAAACGATCGCGTCAACGGCCGTCGTCACAAGGGCTTCGAGTTCCTCATGCGGCGCGCTATGTCGGACACCATGCTCCATGATCTGAGATGTATCATGGACGAGGTTGCCCGCATGGGTAAAGTCGCAGCCGGTGACTTTTCACCGCCGATCTGAGGCGCCGATCTGAGAGCCCAGCCCGATCTGAGAGCCCGATTTGAGAGATTGCCGCCGCGCCGTAGTGCTGACTTTACGGAGCGCTGACTTTACGGACGGCTATTCGCCGACCGGATCGCGGGAGAACGGCCCCCATTCCTCGCCGCGATATCGGTCGTAGAAATCCTGCATGGTTTCATCGAACCCGTATTGCTTATCAAGAAAAAGCGCCTGCATCTGCGGCGGGACATCGTCGAGGCTGAAGGCTTCCTGCGCCTCTTTATCCGACGCGAAGGCGGCCAGATGGAGGAGATCCTCACCGTCCAATTCGATCTGATAGCCAATTTCGAGCTTCTGTAATTCGACCATGAGCGGCGCCCCGCGCCACATGCCCGCAAAAAACGCTTCTGGGGATGCCCGATCCTCCCAAAGCTCTGCATCGAGAGAGGGACCGGCCCTTCCCCCAATCCCATGAACCTGATGACAGCTCACACAGCTTCTGGCGACGAAGAGGCGACGTCCGATCTCCGGATCCCCGACCGCTATCGGGGCGGGGGAGAGTGTGGCCCCAGGGGTCACTGTCGATGACGCGTCAGGACGCCGAACCAATGTCCCCTGGAGCACAAAGAACGCGGAGACCGCCGCCAGAATAGCCGCCGCGATGATGAGAGTGCGATTCATAGGGACACCCGTTCTACTCCATGATCACTCTGCGCCAGGTGGGACCCTTATCGCTTTGCGCCAAGTCAATTTCCGGTTCGCTTGTAGAAATTGCGATCAACCAAAGACCCAAAGGGTTCACGACTGTCGTTGACCTGAAACGGCTCTAGACGAACATACCGTTATGTTCGGGTATTGAGGCAATACTCTGAAGAGCGGATGCGCTGCAGGCTTCCATGGGCGTCGTCGCGGACTTGGTCATGTCGGCGACCAGATGGGCCAATTTTGCGGTTTCGTCAGCATAGGATCTGATCATCCCATCCCAATAATCCGCACTGCACCGGAAAATATCGCCCCCGGTTCGGCAGCCTGCCAGCGCACTCGCGGTTTCCATTCCGGCTTGAAGACGGTGGCCGGTAAAGGCCCCCATTTCGCTCCAAAGGGTCATGACGCCCTCCGCCGACCTCGATGTCATTTGCGTGCAGGCCTTCATATGTTCTGTCGCCCAATATTGAAATTCCGCCGGCTTAAGGAGCGACGCGATGCCATGCTCCTTCGATGTCTCCTCGCCCGCAATTGTTGGTTCCTCGTGGGTCTGCGCAGCGGAACGCGGGGCGCGCGATTTGCGGACAGGTCTCGCCGTCGGGCTGGACATAACTCCCTCCAAGGTGGGTTCCCGTTACACTAACCGCAGACCGATCCTTGGGGGTCTGACATAGATCAATGCCCGCCCCAAAAGCGATCGCCCCTGGGGACTTTTGACTTAGCGCAAGGCGCCGCTCATCATCTCAACGAATAAGGGGGAGAGAGGGACAAATCGCCATGGATATTGACTGGCAACGAGCGGGGACTATCGGCTTCTTGGCTGTTCTCTTGGCCCTATTGACGGTCGGGGGGGCGACGTTTCACGCGGCAGCCGAGGTTGAGGCCGGTGAAAAGCTCACGATCGAGAAGACCCTGAACGATATCAGCTTTTTCGCAGGTAGCGAGATCCGCCTCGAAGCGACCTCCCGTGATGATGTCATCGCCGCCGCCGGAGAGGTGATCAGTCGGCGATTGACGGCGGATACTCTCGTTCTGGCGGGCGGTGAGCTTGAATTGAGCGAGCTGACGATCGAGGACGGGTTTCTCGCCGGGGGCGACATCACGTTGCGAAGCGGTACCATCGAAGACGATTTGACCATCGCCGGGGGTGAGATTCGGCTGGATGAACCCTTGCGGATCGGGGGGACTGTGCATGCCTTCGGGGGCGAGCTTCGGCTTATGGCGCCGATCGGCGGAAAATTACGAGCCGCGGGGGGAGATATCGACATCAACGCGCCGATTGACGGTGACGTGGTCCTCAGGGCGGAAACGCTCACCCTTGGCCCCCTGACAGTGATTGGCGGAGACCTCACCTACCGCGCGAAAAACGTCGAGATCGATCCGGCCGCGACCATCCGCGGGGAGGTCGATGTAGAGGAGTGGTCAGAGGACGAGGAAGGATGGGGCAATTCTCCCGCAGCGTCAGCGGTGTCCAGTCTCTTTGCCCTTGCCGTCATCATGTTCTTGGGGGCCGGACTCCTGGCGGTCGTCGTCGCCCTCCTTCTTCCCCGGCTGACCTCCGGCACGGCGGAGCGTGTGCGGACAAAACCCTTGGCGAGCCTCGGCATGGGCCTTCTCATCGGATTGCTCGGCCCGGCCTTGATGATCGCGCTCGGGGTCACGATCATCGGCTTGCCACTGAGTTTCCTCCTCGGCGCGATCGTGCTCGTCCTCGGTCCTTTGGGCCTGGCCGGAATCGCCTATGGCGCGGGAACCCTGCTCCGCTCCATCCTGACCTCGGCCGAGGGGGAGCCAGGGCCTGTCGGGCGGATCGGCTGGACCACCCTTGGATTTTTGGTGGTGGCCCTTCTGTCGATGATCCCCGTTCTCGGCATGATCTTCTGGCTCCTTCTGGCCCTGATGGGCTTTGGCGCGGTGTCTCAGATGAGTGGGCGTCTCCTCGCTGGACGCGCCGATGAGGGCGGCATGGCCTGAAGACGCCGGGCCTTGCCGCAACGACCATGACCTTGGGGGGGGAACGCTGCCGCCCCCATAATGCAAATGATTTTCAGTTGCACGCTTTGATCCAGACATGTATGCCCCGCGCGTATTGAGAATGATTATCAATATCGGGGGAGCGTTATGACCAATGCACTGAAACACTCGGCAGCCTGCAGCACGCTGATCCTGCTGTTCACCGCGCCCGCCTGGGCCCAACCGCAGACCAGCGCGTCAGCGCGCGCGGAGGGCGAGCAGCAAATTCACGACAAGGTGATCGTGACCGGCGAGCAAATTCCTTATTTGCGTCTCTCGGAAACCGCGACAAAGACCAATCTGGACCTCATGGACACGCCGCTCAGCGTGACCCTGCTCAACAAAGCCTTCCTGGAAGATCTCCATTCCGAACGGCTGGCCGATGCCTATCCCTATACGCTGGGCCTCAGTCAGTCCGGCACCAATGCGAACAGCTTCACGCTGCGGGGCCTCTCCGCAAGCCTGCAGAACGTGCAGATCAATGGCCTTCCCGGCCTCGCCTCCCGCTTCGGGTCGCCGACATCAGCTAATATTGAGCGCGTGGAAGTCGTGAAGGGCCCCGCTTCGGTGCTCTACGGACTGATGGAACCTGGCGGCCTGGTCAACATCGTGACCAAGCGGCCAGAAGAAGAGGCCAGCAACACACTCACCTTCACGACGCGTAGTTATGCGAGCGAGACCTCTGGTTTCGGCGATGACACAGGCGCCGGCCTCACCTTCGACTCAACCGGCAGCCTGACCGATGACGGCAAATGGCTCTATCGGCTCATCGCCCGCGTGGAGACCCAAGACACTTTCCGGGACGGGGTCAGCTACGATAATGTGTACCTCTTCCCCTCCCTCACCTACCGCGTCAGTCCGGAGGCGGAAGCCACCTTCGGGCTTGAATATGTGAAGGAAGACGGCGACGCTGACGATGGCCTCGCCGCCGTCAATAACGATATCGATCAGACCGCACCGATAAATGTGCGCTATCAGGAGGATGGTGATTTCGACAATGACGAGGGCCTTGTCGCCTTCGCCCACGTGAATTGGGACATTTCGGCTAAGACGCGCCTCCGCCTCAATCTCCGCAGCGTGTTTCACGAAGACGAGCGCAAGCTCTACGAAAACAATCGTGTGAACGATGCACCGGATCTGGAAGACGCAACGCTGCGTCGGCGCGACCGTCACCAGCTCAACAAGCGCGAATATCATTTCGTGGACCTCAACATATCCCACGCATTCGACACCGGCCCCGCGCAGCACAACCTGCTAGCTGGCTTAAATGGCGGGTTCGAGCGGGCGGATTACGAGCGCATCCGTTTCGGCTCGGCCATCTCACCCAATATCTCGATCCTCGATCCGGCATATGGCGTGGGCGAGCCGGTTGCGATCACGGCCGGGACTGATCGGATTACTGACTATCTGAACTATGGCGCCTATATCCAGGACGTAGCGGCCATCACCGATTGGCTGACGGTCATGGTGGGCGGTCGTTATGACCGGCAGGATGTCGATTTCACCGAGCAGACCACCGACTTCACCGACGACCAGATGAGCGATGTGTTCCTGCCGCAGGGCGGCATCGTGATCCGGCCCAATGACGCTCTTTCGCTTTATGCGAGCTATACTGAATCCTTCAATCCAAATTCAGTCCAACGTCGCGACGCAAACGGTGAGTCCTTCAACCCGGAACGGGGCGAACAGACGGAAGCCGGCCTCAAGGCTTCCCTGTTCGATGAGCAGCTAAACCTGACCTTTGCTGTATTCGACATCGAGAAAACCAATATCGTCGAGACCAACCTCAACGGTGACCTGCAACTGCTTGGCGGCCTAGAAAGTCAGGGGGCTGAGTTCGAATTGCAGGCTTTGCCCCTCGAAAACTGGCAGGTTCGATTTGGTTATGCCTATACCGACTCAGTGATTTCGCAGAGCCCGGACGAGGCTCTGATCGGGCGGCGTAACGCCTTTGCGCCAGAGCACGATGCCTTCTTCTGGACGCGTTACAACCTGCCCCGTGACGTCTGGAACGGGACGGTGGGGGCCTCTGTCGGCGTGAATTACGAATCCGACCGCGTCACCAATGCGTCGCCTTCCACACAGGTAGAGCTGCCGGGATATACGCGGCTTGATCTGGGCTTTTACTACGAGGCCGATCAATATCGCATGGCCCTCAGCATGGAGAATATTGCCGATGAGACCTATTATACGGGGGGAACGAGAGATACGAGGATTTTCCCGGGCGATCCGCGGCTGTTGATCCTGTCGTTACGGGCTAAGCTCTGAGCCTTAACGCGGAAAAATGGTCATCCATCGTATCCATGCGTGGTCCGGGGCCGGACTGAGCCTCCTGCTCGCAATAATTGGGATGAGCGGCATGCTGCTTGTCTTCAAGGATGATTTCCTGCGGGCAAGCTTTCCGCAGGCCCGGCGAGGGGTGCCGGCCGATCCGGCGACGATTGCCGCCCTCACCGAGCGAGCCGAAGCGCAATACGGCGCAAGCACAATCCGGTCGATCAGGTTTCCCGCACCAGATCTTGGACTAATCCGTGTACGCTTCCATACTGGTGGGGCTGCCTATCTGGACAGTACCGGCGCAGAGCTTGCGCGTTGGCATGGATATGCCCGCCCGGAAGAATGGGTGTTCGAATTGCACCATTATTTGCTGATGGGCGAGACAGGCGAGATCGTGGTTGGGGTCGCTGGACTTTGCCTGTTCGGCCTCGTCTTGTCAGGTCTTTATGCCGTCTGGCCAGCACGTCGATCGCTCGGGAGCCGGGTCCTGCCCCGCTCGACGAAGCGGAAGGATCTCCTCTCCAGCCACCGCAATCTCGGCGTCCTTGCCGCTCTGCCCCTGATTGTGATGGCCCTGACCGGCGCGGGCATGATCTTCCCGGATGCAGCCAAGGCGCTGATGCTGGCGGGCCGCTCCTCTCCCCCGCCCTTCGAAACGGTGACGCCAGCGGCGCGCGGTGAGATGAACTGGCCAAGGCTGTACCAGACGGCCCAGGCGGCATTTCCGGATGCGGCCATTCGCGGCGTGTCGATGTCCTCCCGTCAAGGAGGCGCCGTCCGCATTCGCCTGCGCCAACCCGCAGAATGGCAACCGAACGGGCGCACCTATATCATGGTGGATCCAGCGCGTGGGACCATTCTGTCGGTGACGGATGCCCTGTCAGCCACGCCAGGCGTGCAGGCATTCAACGCCTTCTACCCCCTCCATTCGGGCCGATTGGGCAAAGGCATTGGTGCGCGCCTCTATGATGTGCTCCTCGCAGCCACTGGCCTGAGCCTGGCAATATTGGGGAGTGTGGGCGCGTATGCGTTCCTAACGACCTCCCGACGCCTCCGAAGGAACCGCGCGGCCGAATGATCGTAGGGCTGTTTGAGGTCAATCGATGCCGTAAAATGTCTCTATATTTTCCGACTACGGTTGAACCCAAATAGCTCTAGGCGCCTAAGCCCGATCAAGTAATGAAGCGGAAAGGGCGGGAGCGAGAGAGCCGGCGGCTCAGGAACGCGGTCTTGGATCTCATCCTGGCAAGCCGATCTACGCTGAAGGCCGCCAAGCGAAACGTCGAAGCCCCGACCCTCGCCGGGAGGCGTTGATCGCGCAGCGAAGGAGGCCGGGGTATCAGCGGACCGAGCGTGTCAGATGATCGGCCGGCATGTGCCGAGCAAGGGCTAGGCTGGATTGGTGAGCATATCCTTGAGAGTAAAGGAACTGGCAATCAAACTCTTCGTATATTCATGGTGCGGATCTTCAAAAATCTGCTGCGTCATCCCCTCTTCGACGATCTCGCCATCTCGCATCACCATGACATAATCGGCCATTGCCTTCACCACGGCCAGATCGTGACTAATGAAGATGTAGGAGAGCAAAAATTCGGACTGAATCGTTCGGAGGAGTTCGATCATCTCCTTCTGGACCGTTCGGTCAAGGGCGGAGGTCGGCTCATCGAGGACCACTATTTTCGGCTTTAGGACCATGGCGCGGGCGATCGCGATCCGCTGACGCTGCCCGCCGGAAAATTCGTGCGGGAATCGGTTTCTCACATTGGCGTCGAGGCCCACCTTCTCGAGGGCATCGAGAGCCTGAGCATCGCGGTCCGCTTTCGACAAATGGCCGGCATGGGTTCGCAAGCCCTCCTCGACAATGTCGAGAACGGTCATCCGTGGTGAGAGAGATCCATAGGGATCCTGAAACACCATCTGTAACTCTCGCCGTAAAGGCTTCATCTCTTGTGGGGAGATCGCCAGCAGATCACGCCCCAGATAGGTGATCTGGCCCTCACAGTTCGTGAGGCGCAAAAGGGCACGCCCAAGCGTGGATTTGCCCGATCCACTCTCTCCGACGAGCCCGACGGTCTGCCCTTCCCGCAGCCGAAGGTCGACCCCGCGCACCGCATGAAACCGCGTATCCTTACGGAACAATCCGGGCGAATCGCCATAGCTCACATGGACGCCCTTCGCCTCCAGAACGACCTCGACGCTGTCATCGACAGGTCTCTTTGTGCCGTCCGGCTCGGCTGCCAGCAATGTTCTTGTATAGTCTGTCTTCGGACTTTCAAAGACATCGACCGTTTTACCCTCTTCCAGCAGCTGCCCTTGCCGCATCACGAAGACACGATCGGCGAACGCCTCGACGATGCCCAAATCATGGGTAATGAAGATGATACTCATCCCAAGCTCTCGGTTGAGCGACGCCAGGAGCTTGAGAATCTCTGCCTGGGTCGTCACGTCGAGGGCCGTGGTTGGCTCGTCCGCAATGAGCATGTCAGGCGCGTTCGCCAGCGCCATGGCGATCATCACCCGTTGTCGTTGGCCGCCGGACAGTTCGGTGGGATAGGACTTCATCCGGCGCTCCGGGTCCGGGATTTGCACAAGTCGTAACAGATCGAGTGCCTTGGCCTGTGCCTCGCGGCGGACGATCCGTTTGTGGACCATCAACGGTTCGATGATCTGATCACCGATAGAATAAAGAGGGTCGAGTGACGTCATCGGCTCCTGGAAGATCATAGAAATCTTCACCCCACGAATATCGTTCATCTTCTTTTTCGAGAGGCTGAGGAGGTCCTGATCGTGGAATAAAATGTGGCCGGACGCCGTTCCATTGGACGCCAACAGTCCAAGCGTGGTCATGGCGATTTGGCTTTTTCCCGAACCACTCTCACCGACAATGGCCACGACCTCTCCGGGCGCGACAGACAGGGACACCGATTTGACGGCGTGCACGGTGCCATCCGGGGTGTCGAAATCCACGGTCAGGTTCTGGATATCCAGCAGGGGCGATGGGGACGAAGTCGAGCTCATGTCATCGGTCCTTCGGGTCGAGGGCATCACGCAGTCCGTCACCCAGGAAGTTCAGGGAAAACAGGAGGACCGACATCGCAAGGGCTGGAAATATCAGCATGTACGGATCGTTGCGCATGTACCGCGCGCCTTCGGAGATCAACAGCCCGAGGGAGGTAAGCGGTTCCTGCACCCCCAGCCCCAGAAAGCTGAGGAAGCTCTCAAGCAGGATAACCTTTGGAATAAGGAGGGTCATGTAGACGGCCACTGTCCCGGCAAGGTTCGGCACGATGTGTCGGCGAATAATGTCCGCCTTACTGACCCCCAGCGCCTCGGACGCCTGAACAAACTCCCGCCGCTTCAATTGCAATGTCTGCCCTCGAACGATACGGGACATGTCGAGCCATTCGATCGCGCCGATAGCGATGAAGATAAGAACGATGTTGTTGCCGAAGAAGACGACCAGAAGAATGACGAAAAAAACGAAGGGCAGGGAATACATCAGGTCGACAACGCGCATCATGGCGTTGTCCAAATGGCCGCCCACGAACCCAGCCACCGCCCCATAGGTGACCCCAATCAGCAAAGCGACGCCCGTCGCAAGCGCGGCAACCAGCAACGAAATGCGCAGCGAGACAAGTATCCGCGTGAGCAAGTCTCGGCCATTCTGATCCGTGCCCATCAGAAAGTAGAGCGACTTTACATTCGCTGTAACATGGGCACGGGTGGCGTCAGCCTCGCTGATCTGCAAATCCACATCGTCAAAAACATCCGACCGCACGAGATAGCGCGTGATACGGGGATCGATCGGTTCGGCGTTCCGGTTGACGATCTCGACCTGTATACGTCCATTTGCCACTTCGATGGCGTCGACATCGACCCGGGCCCGCCTGAACGCCGTCTCCGCAATGGGAACGATTTGATCCTGTTTGGGATAGGGAGAGAGCGACGGCTTAGCACTGACGAAATTGTTATAGACTTCATCGTAAGGGTGCGGAGAGATAGTCGGCCCAATGATCGCAGCGAGGGTCATCACGATAATGACCCAGAAGGACACCATCGCCGCCTTGTTTCGCTTGAGACGCAACAGGGCGGTCTGAAGCAAGGATCGGCTGGTGACAGCTGGCTGTGCCGGGAGGGGAGGACTATTCATAACGCACCCGCGGGTCGAAAACCGAGTACAAGAGATCGACGATCAGATTAAAGACGAGCACCAGCGTGGCGACAATCACGACCGTTCCCATCACCATGGTGTAATCGCGATTGAGGGCGCTTGTCACAAAGTATCGCCCAATGCCCGGGATCGCGAATATCTGCTCAACGATGATCGAGCCCGTCAGCAACGCAGCCGCCGCAGGGCCAAGATAGCTGAGTACCGGCAGGAAGGCGGACCGTAACGCGTGCTTTCCCACCACGCTGCTGAGGGGAAGTCCATAAGCCCGAGCGGTTCGTACGTGATCGGATTTAAGCGCCTCCAGCATAGACCCGCGCATCAACCGCGTGATGATGGCAACCTGCGGCAGCGCAAGCGCCAGCACCGGGAGGACAATCTGTTGGGGGCTTCCCCAGCCCGTTGCGGGCAACAGATTGAAGGTAAGGGCAAATATGAGGGTCAGGATAGGAGCAAGAACAAAGTTAGGTATCGTAATCCCGAACGTCGCAAAGCTGACGATAAAAAAATCCGTGCGCTTATTTTGGTTCAAAGCAGCCACTGTCCCGAGAAGCACACCGGCGAAAAGCGCGATGAATAAGGCCGTCGCGCCCAGTGTAAGGGAGATAGGAAGCCCCTCCCCCAGCACTTCATGGACGCGCTTGTCTCTGTAGACGAATGACGGACCAAGATCCCCTTGAAGGAGATTGCCCATATATGTCCAATACTGCTCGATCAGGGGCTTATCCAAACCGTAATTGGCCCGGATATTTTCCAGCACCGCCGGTGCCAGGGGACGCTCCTCATCAAAGGGGCCGCCAGGGGCAACGCGCATCAAGAAAAATGTCAATGTAATGACGACAAACAAAGTCGGGATGATCGTCAATATGCGCTTCAGTGCGTAAGAGAGCATAAGCGTCCTTCGGGCGATATCAATCGGGCGTATACTTCACTCGAACCCGCCATCAATCGACAAGGGTCAAGTAGCGGGAGAGGTGCTTGTTCATCACATTGCTCTCATACCCCTCTATCCGAGGAGAAACCAAGGTGAAGGAAGAGTAGTAGTAGATCGGCAGGAAAGGCGTATCGCGGAGGACGATTGCCTCGGCCTCGCGCAAAATTTCCGCCCTAACGTCAAGATCGAGTTCGTTCGCCGCCCGGACCATTATCGCGTCATATTCAGGATTATCGTATCGGGCGTAATTGAAGCCGTCATTGTACGACTCCAGAAGAAACAGGAAGTTCTGGGGATCGGAATAATCGCCGATCCACCCGGCCCGGGCGACCTGCATCGGTCCTTTGTCGCGCAGATAGGCATAGTGGGCAGCGGCATCACGGATCTTAAAGGTTACCTTGAGGCCGATTTCGGACCACATATCCGCAATCGCGGTCGCGGTGTTCTTGTGGTTCTCACCGCTATTGTACATCAATTCGACATGGACGGGATTTTCCTTGGTAATCCCCTTCCGCGCCATGATGGCCATCGCCTCGTCCTCCCGGTCGAGCATCGACATATTGTAGATGTCCAGCGTGGGCGAGCCGCCGGGGTAGTTGTTGATCCCCACGGGCACGAGGCTCGTGGCAGGGATCATCCCTGGCCAGATCTCATCGGCCAGGAACTCCCGGTCAATCACCAACGACATCGCCAGACGTATCTCCGGGTCGGAAAGAAATTCGTCCTGCGTGTTCAAGGCGTAATAGTAGGTGCCCAAATAGGGAACGACCCGCAAGGAGTCTCCGTACTGTTCGAGGCGTCGAAGATCCTGGGCGGGAAGGTCTGTACAGATATGGACCTCTTCGGCTTCCCACGCCCGGACACAGGTCGACCTATCCTCAAACGGAATATAATGAACCTCCTCAATCGCCACTTTGTCGGCGTCGTAGAAATACTCATTCTTGCGAAGGACAATCCGGGCATTGAGCGTTGAGGATTCGAGCTTATAGGCGCCGTTTGTCACCATGTTTTCGGGCTTTACGAACTGATCGCCGAAGGCCTCCACCGACGCCTGATGGAGTGGCTTGCCAGTTTGGTGCGTCAGCTGATCG
The DNA here is from genome assembly GCF_000152825.2 of Parvularcula bermudensis HTCC2503. NCBI lineage: Bacteria > Pseudomonadati > Pseudomonadota > Alphaproteobacteria > Parvularculales > Parvularculaceae > Parvularcula > Parvularcula bermudensis. The sequence goes on along the minus strand of NC_014414.1, from coordinate 1,437,551 downwards.
AGAAAGTATGGGGTGGCCGTCTCAAGCCTGATTTCGAGCGTTCTGTCATCAATCGCCCTGACACCGAGTTCAGAAGGCGGCAACTCACCAGTGTTCACCTGCTCGGCTTTCTTGATCGGGTAGAGAATGGTGGCGTATTTTGCGCTGGTCAACGGATCCATCAACCGACGGAACGCGAAGACAAAATCGTGCGCCGTGACAGGGTCACCATTCGACCAGGCAGCGTCTTCTCTCAGATAGAACACATAGGTCAGGCCATCGTCGGACAGATCCCAGCGCTCCGCAGTACCCGGAACGACCTCGGCAGTCGGGGAAAAATCGACGAGCCCGGAGTAAAGATCGTCCATCAGCCGGGATTCAGCGATGGTTGATGTCCCGTGATGGTCGAGGGTCTCTGGATCACCGTCATTGCCGCGCAGCAGGATTTGTGCCTGCGCTGTGGCCCCGAAATAGGCGCACAGCGTAAGGAAGAGGCGAAAGAGGTTCATTCTCAAAACGTCATTCTCCGGCAAATACTGTTGCAAGACGCGAAGGCACTGAGGCCGACCGCAACTGCGGCGCGCCTATTCAGCAGGCGCGTCCAAGGGGAATGTGTAGTCTATCTCGACCAGCGGAGGGTAGACCGCTTCGGGAATGGTATCACCTGAGAGGAAATAGTGTAGCGTGTTGTCAAAGTTCCGCGCTTTTGCGGTGGCGGCGCTCGCCTGGACCTCACCGTTCACGAATGCCACCGAGAGGACTGATCCCGAACCGCACCCGCGCTCAAGCAGCCGAAGGCGGGTGCGCAAGGGAAATGGTGCGGTCGAGAGGACTCGAACCTCCACGGATTGCTCCACAGCGACCTCAACGCTGCGCGTCTACCAGTTCCGCCACGACCGCGCCGGATGGTCCCAGAAGGCCCATTCGGAGCGGCGGGCGATAGCAAAGAGCCGTCGCCCTCTCAAGAGTTAAGTTTGACAAGCGCCCAAAACTATCGAACACCGTGCCCATGGCCGACTATGCGCGGGCGGTTGGGGATCCAGGAGCATGCTTCGCCACCGGCCCCGTTCATTTGACCGTTTCCCGTACCCCCATTCCCTACCCCATCGCGCTCGAAGCGATGGACCGTGCCGTCGAGGCCATTCTCGACGGCACCGGTCCCGAACGCCTGTGGTTTCTTGAACATCCGCCCCTTTATACCGCGGGCACGACGGCAAAACCCGCGGACCTGAAAGACGCCGATCGGTTTCCTGTGTATCCCGCCAAACGGGGGGGACAATACACCTATCACGGACCTGGACAGCGGGTGGCCTATCTGATGCTGGACCTGCGGCACCGGGTCAGGGATGTGAGAAAATATGTCGGCGACCTCGAACGATGGCTGATCGCCAGCCTCGGCGATTTCAACATAGACGGCGAGCTGCGACGCGGACGCGTCGGCGTGTGGGTGGATCGTTCCCGCCCTGGAATGCCAAAAGAGGACAAGATTGCCGCCATTGGCGTCCGCATCCGCCGATGGGTGAGCCTTCACGGCATTGCACTCAATGTCGAACCCGACCTCTCGCATTTTTCCGGGATCACGCCCTGCGGGATCAGCGATGCGCAATACGGGGTGACCAGCCTTGTGGATCTTGGCCGCCCGGTCACGATGGACGAGGCTGACCATGCGCTGATCCGCCATTTCACCTCGATCTTCGGACCGTTGGTGAGGGAGCCCTTTACCGGATGGATCGAAGAGGCCGCTCGGGCGGTTGAATCGGAGGCCGATCATAGCGCAGGTGAGACAGAGCCTGGGCAAGAAAGGCCGGCTCCATGACCTCGTTGATTTTCGTTATGGCGGGCCTTTTGTCGGGCGCGATATTCGCCGCACAGGGCGCGATCAATGGCCGCCTCGCGGCCTTTGCCGGCGGCCCCCTGGTCGCTGCCCTTATCTCTTTTTCGGTCGGCTGGCTCAGCCTTGCCGCCCTCATCCTTCTTTCACGGCCGCAGGCACCGAACAGTTCGGTCATCGCGACCGCGCCCCCATGGGTCTATCTTGGGGGCCTCATCGGCGCGACCGGCGTCGCCCTGGCCGCCCTCAGTGTGCCCCGTATCGGAATTGCCACATGGGTCGGGGCGTTGATCGCGGGACAGCTCATGGCCTCGATCTGGCTCGACCATCTTGGCGCTTTCGGCCAGGAGGTCCGTGAAATCACGCCGGGCCGGATTGCAGGGATGATCTGTCTGGCCCTCGGTGTTTGGCTGATCCGTCGATACTAGGACCGGATCAATCAAGCGGAGTCGTGAAGCCTTTCAGCGTCTTTTTGTCATCGCATTCTCTTCGCGCGCCCCGGTTCCCCCTTCGCTTCCTGTCATGATGATAGTTTTTTGAACAAATCATCCCATGATAATGTTCCTCACACCGGTCGGAGGACAGGGCCTTGGGGGAGACAGGGACAGGGTCGCCCTCCTCTCGGCATCATCGGCGGCGTCATCCGGAGGATCAGGCGGCGCCAGGGCAAGGGATCTAAAAGGTATGAGTTGTGTTGTGTGCATGATGATGGCGATGGCAGGCGGCCTTGTCGTCAAACATGAGCCTACGAATGGTTGGGACGGTCGTATCGAATTCTCCGCCTCCGCAGCGTCAGGCAACACGGAAACCAGCGTCCTCGGCGCCCGATTCAGTGCCAAGCGGGTCTTTGGCCGTTTCAAGAACAGTCTCGATGCGGGTGCCAATTACGCCAAGGCAACAACGGAAAACGCCGACGGCGAGGAGGTCACCTCTGAGACCCAGGATAATTTCTTCGTACAATATCGTCTCGACGCCCAGACCGGCGACCGACACTTCGCCTACGGACGGGTGCGCTATGAGGAGGACGCCTTTTCCGGGTTCGATAGCCGCTGGTTTATCGGCTCAGGCTTCGGGGTCGAAGTCATCGCAAAGGATAATCTCTCCTGGAATCTGCTTGGCGGGCCGGGGGTCCGTATCGTCAGCGTGTCCGAGACCGAAGGAGAGCCGACAGAAGACGACGGGACAGAGGTCGCCCTTTTCGCGGCCAGCGAGGTGGACTGGACCATACGGGACGGGGTCACCTTTGCGCAGGATGCCGATGCCACCCTGGCGGAGGCCAACACCACGCTCGCAAACGAATTCACGCTCACCACCGCCTTGACCGACCGACTATCAACGAATGTCGGGTTCAAGCTGAGCTACGAAAGCGAGCCGCCGGAGGGACGGGAAAGCACAGACACCCTTCTCAGGGCCTCTATCGGTTACAGCTTTTAGTCCTCCTGCACCGCAAGGCCGAAACCGGTGATAGACGGAAAAGGGACCTGCGGACTGGCGCGCTCAGGGGATAAGGGACCGAACCGCGCCACCAGTCTCGACACATCCCAGCCTGTGGCGGCAACGGCCGACGCGAGGCGGGGGAAACGCTCATCGGGCGGAACAGAAACTTCGAAGGGGCCTGGCCCGGACTGCTCGATCACCATTTCTTGGATCGTATTCGCGTCCTCCAGGAACAGGCCGAAGGTAAAGCCGACATTCTCGGCCAGAACACCGCCGCGGAGGACCTGACGATAGGTCAACCCTGTGAGACTTCCTTCGAGAAAGCCTGCACTGACGGTCCGACGCTCGATATTGAAATTATTGACCAGAGCCGGGCTCGACGCTGGCAAATTCATCAGTACAAGATATTCGATCAGCTGGCACCCCTTGCCGGCCTGGGGCATATCGCACGCCCCCAAAGTGGCGAACAAGCGGGCACCATTTGCTTTTTCAGCCACGATATAGGGCAGGCCCGTGGCCGAGTGGCTGATCGTTGGCAAAAACCCGGCGGTGGCGATCGCCTCGCTCAATTGGTCGAGATCGAGGGAGCGCACGACCCCTCCAGCGATAAGCGGGTTCTCCTCGACGGTCAGATCATTACTCTGCGCCGTCGAGGCCCCCCCCAAAAAGAGGGACAGCAACGCCCCTGCTACGCCAATCGTTGCCCGCATCGAAAGCTCCCCCGCATTCTGGCGAAAGCCTAGGAGGTCGGCACGCCTCTGTCGATCCACCCAAAGCCCCTACCCCGCCGAGGGCGCCTCGGCCTCGAGATCGAAGAGCAGGATTTCGGCGTCTTCGCCACCTGCCAAGGAGACCTCACCTGAGGCCGTAATGGCGAGCCCGTCGCCCTCGCTGAGCCTGAGGCCCGCCACCGATAGCGAGCCATTCGCGACCTGCACCCAACATTGGCGTCCCGTTCGCACCGTGAAGCGCGCGGCCTCCTCCCCGGTAAAGCGGCCTGCATAGACATCGGCGGGCGCGTCGGTCTTGATCGTCCCCGCTTGGCCGCTCTGGGTGATAATCGGTGCTAACCTGCCCCGTCGATCCACCTCCTCGGGGCCGAGAACCTCGTATCTCGGCGCACCATCCAGGACCGCCGGGCTCAACCAGACCTGGAGGATCCGCAGCGGCTCGTCGGCACTCGGATTGACCTCCGAATGTCTAACGCCGCTACCGGCGCTCATGAACTGAACGCCGCCGGCCGCCACCGTCGACCCATTGCCCATGGAATCGCGGTGCGCGATCTGGCCCTCAAGCACATAGGAGAAGATGTCGAAATTGCGGTGGGGATGCATGGGGAAACCGCCCCGGGGGGCAATTCGATCATCGTTGATCACTCGTAACGCGCCAAAGCTGCTATGCGCGGGGTCGAAATAGTCCGCAAAGCTGAAACTGAAGGCGGATCGAAGCCAACCGTGATCACTCCGGCCGCGATCCGACGCTTTGCGCAATCGAAGCGCAGAGGCAGGCACGGGTGTAGATGCGGGTTGGGCCGCGGCCCCCTCATGGTCATGGTGCAACGACGTTGTCGATGATGGGTCGAGCATGGCAGACACCTCCACTCTGATATGGAGAAGAGATAAGAAGCCAGCGAGGCCGGTGAAAGTGGCATCGAACGGGCGCCCTCGCCCCCATTCAAACGGGACCACTCTGCCGTCCCGGCCTGAAAAACGTCATGAAAAAAGCCGTCCCTCAAAAGGCAAGGAACGGCTCCCTCATCGAGATATGGCGATGAGCTTAGATCAGCCCTTCGCGCTGCATCTTTTTCCGTTGCAGCTTACGGGCCCGGCGGACCGCTTCGGCTTTTTGACGCGCCCGCCGCTCAGACGGTTTCTCGTAGAACTTGCGACGCTTCATTTCCCGGAAGGTCCCTTCGCGCTGCATCTTCTTTTTCAGCGCGCGCAGGGCTTGTTCAACATTGTTGTCACGGACGACGATAGTAACGATGGTAGCTCTCCTCAATTCTCTCGCGGTGGGGCGTTCGGATGTGACAGGGCGGACATTGCCCTTAAATCAATTTCCGACGGCTCCTATACCGGGAGCCTGTAACACGTAAATATATATCTAAAATGGACTTAAAAGTCCATTACCATCCCCAAGTTGGAGCCTCGCGATGTCCGCCACCGTACCGAACGATCCTCTCGAAGCCGACCGCCAAGATGTGCTCAACGCCCTCTTGATCGAGGCGACCTTCGAGGGGTGGACGGAGACCTCTTTGCGGCGGGCTGGATATGAGGCGGGTCTCAGCCACGGGCAAATGGCCAATGGCCATTTGGGGATCCTGTTCCCCAAGGGGATTCTCGATGTCCTCGATTATTGGGCGGCGCTAGAAGATCGCCGCATGGCGGACCGATGGGCGGCGATGGACGTCCGCCCGGAAAAAATTCGCGACAAGGTCACCAGTCTGGTGCGGATGCGGATCAGTCAACTGACGGATCATCGCGAAGCGGCGCGGCGGGCGGCCGCCACGTTGGCCCTCCCCCCCTACAGCCAGGGCGGGGTGCGGCATTTGTGGCGCACATCCGGAGCGATCTGGCGGGCCCTCGGGGATCGCTCGACGGATTTCAATTGGTACACAAAGCGGCTCACCTTGAGTTCGGTCTATGGGTCGACCCTGACCCGATGGTTCGCCGAGGAGCCGGTGCAAACATTCGATGAAGAGACGGAGGCCTTCCCGCAAACGTGGGACTTTCTCGATCGACGCATCGACAATGTCATGGCCTTCGAAAAAGCAAAGGGCAGAGTGACGAACATCCCCCTCTCCCCCGGGAAAGTGGCAAACGCCCTGGGTCAGGTCCGCTACGCTTTCTCACATTGATCGGCCGTCCGCCGCGCCCCATCTCTCCCACAACCGAAGAAGAAGGAGTTGGCATGACAAGCGACACGGCAACCCGGACCGAACGGGCGCTTTTGGCGGGGGGATGTTTTTGGGGCATGCAGGACCTTTTACGGAAGGTCCCCGGGGTGTTGCGCACCCGTGTGGGATATACCGGCGGGGCCTACGACAATCCGACCTATAACGATGTGAAGACAGGCCGCACCGGTCATGCCGAAGCCATCGAGATCATCTTCGACCCGGACGTCGTGTCCTATGAGAAGATGCTGCATTGGTTTTTCAAAATTCACGACCCCACGACCCGCAATCGTCAGGGCAATGATATCGGCCCGCAATATCGCAGTGCCATTTGGTTTACCTCCGACGCGCAGAAGGCAACAGCCGAAGCGGTCATGGCCGATGTCGACCGCTCAGGAAAATGGCCAGGGCCATTGGTGACAGAACTGGCGCCGGCTGGAGTGTTTACCGAGGCGGAAGCAGAGCATCAGGATTATCTGGAGCGCTACCCGCACGGCTATACATGCCATTTCGTTCGGCCCGATTGGCACCTCGACGCCGCTTGAGACCCCGGTTGACGAACCGCCCCTTCGGATTCTGCTGAAGTCGGTGCGGCAATACGGGAAGCAAGATCCCGCAATCTATCTCCCCAAAAGAAAAGGGCCTCGCGCAATGCGAGGCCCTAAGCACGTGTCTTGCTGTACGGGGTTGCCAAGGCAAGACCAAGCCGAGCGACCAGCGAGGGGGGGAGAGAGGTGCTCGGCGCCGTTGCTATATCGACTATATGGGACGCCCCCTAGCTCTCACAATGGGCGCTCTGCGTGCGGCGGTTTAAAAACTGCTCATCATTAGTCGCTTGTTATTGCGGCATAATCGGCGATGGGCGCCGAACCTGTGACGATTTGTCGACGACTTTATACAGCGGTCCGGTCATCAGGACGGCAAACGGCGATCGATTTCCCTCAAGGCGCGGGCGAACACTTCATCGGGATCGAGCGTTGTTGTGTCGATAATCACGGCATCAGCGGCCGGGCGCATCGGCGCCTCTTCTCGGCCCGCATCCCTCGCATCACGGCGGCGAATATCCTCAAGAACGTTCTCGAAGGAGAGCGAGCGAGCATCGCGGGCCATCAATTCCGACCATCGACGGTGGGCCCGCACCTCAGTGTCCGCGGTCACATAGAGTTTGACGGGGGCGTCGGGACACACCACGGTTCCGATATCGCGGCCATCCAGGACCGCGCCACGCAACCCGTTGGGCGGCGCGGCCGCAAAGCGCCGTTGATAGGTGAGAAGCGCGGCCCGGACGGGCGGCTGCACAGCGACCTGCGACGCGGCGCGGCCGACATCGGGGGTTCGAATATCCGCATCGGCAATATCGTCGAGACTGAAGGCGCGGGCCGCAGCCTCGGCGTCGTCCACGCGTCGGGGGTCGAGTTGCCGGCTCAGCATCACCCAGCCGACTCCCCGATAGAGCATCCCGGTATCGAGATAGGCGAGACCATAATAAGCCGCCAGTCGGCGGGAGAGCGTTCCCTTACCGCTGGCAGCAGGCCCGTCCACGGCGATAATCAGCGGCGGCGATGGATCGCTCATAGGGAGTAGAATAGGCGCGCCCGACCATCGGTGCCAAGGCCCCTATAAGTGGCCCCCCTTCGGTGTAGAAAGGCGCGACAATGGGAGTTCCTAGAGCCGTTTCAGGTCACCCCAGCCGTCAGACATCCTTAGATAGGTGTGTGCCGCATTTTCTTGACGCGAGCCGGCGCCAAAGTGCGCTTGAAAATGCTCTAGCCGATATCGGCAAAGACGCGGCCGTTGCGATAGTTCTCTCCGTTGAGGACATCGGAAATCGCCTCAAGCAGGCGCGCTTCGCTCACAGGTTTGGCGATGAACCCGTTGAACCCCTTTTCCCCCAGCTCCCCGTCGCGGCGCGCCGCTTCATCCGCCGACAGCGCGATGACCGGGACATCGCCCCAGGCCTCACTGCTCTCACGAATTCTGCGCACCGCTTCGAAGCCATCCATCGTTGGCATATGAAGATCCATCAGAACGATATCGATGGGGCCACCCGCCAGCATGTCCAAGGCCTCCTGCCCGTTCTCCGCCTCGCTGCAGACACAGCCGGAGGATTGCAAGAGGAGCCGCGCGACCTGTCGATTGAGACCGATATCGTCGACGATGAGCACTTTCAGCCCCGCGGGAATGCTGCGCATGTGCACGGCGGTCTGGGGCTTTGGCCCATGGATCTCGCCGGGGACCTTTACCGGCAACCGAACACGGAAGGTCGTCCCAACGCCGACCTTGCTTTCGAGATCGACCGAGCCCCCCATTAGATCCATGAGCCCTTGCACAATGCTGAGACCAAGGCCGGTGCCGCCATAGGTGCGGGAGGTGGAACTATCGGCCTGGGTGAAGGGCTTGAAGAGCTGGGTCTTAATGTCGTCGGAAATCCCCGGCCCGGTATCGGACACCGCGACCGTCACCACCGATTGTCCCGCCTTTGGCTTGGAGGCATCGACGCGGATATGGACAGACCCCTCTTCGGTGAATTTGATCGCATTCGAAACAAGGTTCGAGAGACATTGGTAGAGGCGGTGATGGTCCGCAATGACCTTTTCAGGGACACCCGGGCCGATCACCACATCGAGGGAGAGACCTTTTTGCTTCGCCGGGCCTGACCAGAGCCGTTCGACCTTGCCCACGGTTTCGGAAAGCGCCTTCTCATCCGGCGCGAGTTCGAACGCCCCAGCTTCGATCTTCGAGAGGTCGAGAATATCGTTAAGAAGGGTGAGCAGGGTCGTCCCGGCATCGTGGATCGTATTGAGATGCTGTCTCGCTTCGGTCGGGAGGTCGAGCTTCAGAACATGCTCGGTCAGGCCCAGAATACCGTTCAAGGGCGTTCTGATTTCATGGCTTGTATTGGCCAGAAACGCCGACTTTGTCTTATTTGCCGCTTCTGCCTCGCTTCGAGCCAGCCTGAGGCGCTGTTCATTGGCGCGGATCGCGGTGATATCGACCGTGACGGCCACCCGCTCTCCACTCTCCATTTCAAAGAAGTTCGATTGAGCGGTGCGGCCGTTCTCCGTATGAAACTCGACGGGCAGACCCGTACGCAGACGGTAGATGTAATCCTCGGCGCTCTCCTCAAACTCGTCAGGCGGAAGATCCGGCAGGATCAGCTTCAACTGTCGTCGGACGATCTGGTCGAGGGGCACCCCGGCTTCGAGTAATTCGAACATCTGGGCATTCCGATCCCGGGCCACCTGATTACCGTAAATCAGGTGGAGGGTCGGGTCGTAAATGACGAAGCCATTAGGCAGGCAATCCAATGCCTCCAACATGAAACGGCCCGATCGTGTGGACCGCATTTCTTCGACGAATGCCCTAATTTCAGGCCGTGTGTTCGGCATGTCCCGCGCTCTTATCCTCACCAAACTATAAGGAGGTTGCCTTAATGCTTGCTGAAATCTGGAAATTTGCTGACTTCTCAGCTGGCGGAGCGGTACTCTTTTCGTAGACAGACCGACTGATGATCGCCTAACGGTGCGCCGCCCCCACCGCATCGGCGACGGTGGGATAGCCATCGACAGTCAACCGATCGGCGAGCCCGTCAAGGATATCAACCACAAGCCTAGGCCCCTTGTAAATGAGGGCTGTATAGAGCTGCAGGGCTGACGCCCCGTTGAGGATTTTTTGATAGGCCGTGTCGCTGTCTTCGATTCCCCCGACACCGATCAAAGGAACATCCCCGTTGAGCAGCGAGGCGAAGTCACGCAACCGGCGGGTCGAGAGATCAAAGAGAGGGCGACCGGACAATCCCCCCGTCTCCTCCGGGTCGGACGTCAAATGAGGGCGCGAGATGGTGGTGTTCGATACGATCAGCGCGTCCACGGGGGTGGAGCGCACAAGCTCGGCAAGGTCAGCAACAGCCTCGTCGGTCAAATCCGGCGCAACTTTTAGAAACAGGCGGGTCGAGGGCGCCATCACCGACGGAAGGGACGACAGGAGGTTGCGCAAGGTGTCCGCCTCCTGAAGGTGTCTTAGCCCTGGCGTATTGGGGGAAGATACATTGACCGTACAAAAATCAACAAGGGGGGAGAGGGCCGCGGCGCCAACGGCAAAATCCTTGAGCCGGTCGGCGCTGTCCTTGTTTGCCCCCAGATTGACCCCAACGACCCCCGTCCGGCCGCGCCGGGCCCGAAGACGCGCAGCAACGGCCTCAAGGCCGTCATTGTTAAAGCCATAGCGGTTGATGACGGCAAAATCCTGCGGCAGCCGAAAAACTCGCGGGCGGGGGTTGCCAGGCTGCGCTTTCAGCGTCACCGCGCCCACTTCGACGAAGCCGAAGCCGAGCCGCAAACAAGGGTCTGGGACCTGGGCGTTTTTATCGAACCCCGCCGCGAGGCCCAGGGGATTAGGTAAGGTAAGGCCCGCAATCTCCGTGTGCAGAGAGGGCCATTGATCGGCCGCCATGCCAGGCACGATACCGGTTCTCAGCGCCGCAATGGTCAGACGATGTGCCCGTTCCGGGTCAACCCGCCTGAGCGCTGACATGGCAATCTCTGAGATCATAATTGTCCGGGTTCAGAGGCGCGACGGCGGCGACGGACCGTGCTCGCGGCGCGTTTCTCGATGGCTTCCATCAGTAGACGGGCCACGTCCTTACCCGTCGCCGTCTCCACGCCTTCAAGGCCTGGGCTGGAATTCACCTCAAGCACCTTCGGCCCCGAACTCGACCGCAATAGATCCACCCCGGCAAAGCCAAGGCCCAAGACCTTGGCCGCCTTGATCGCGGTTTCCCTTTCAGCCTTGCTGATCTTCACTGTGACCGCCGATCCCCCCTGGTGGAGGTTCGACCGGAACTCACCGGGGGCGGCACGACGTTTGATGGCGGCGACCACTTTGCCGCCGACCACCAGGCAGCGAATATCTTCGCCCCCGGCCTCCTTCACGAATTCTTGCACCAGGAAATCGGCTTTCAGCCCACGGAACGCGTCGACCACACTTTCAGCGGCTTTACGGGTTTCTGTGAGGACGACACCTTTGCCTTGACTGGACTCAAGCAGTTTGACGATGGTGGCCCCCTCTCCCATCAAATCGATCAGGTTCCGGGTGTCTTTGGGCGATGACGCAAACGCCGTGGTCGGCATGCCGATCCCTTCCCGCGCCAGCAATTGGTGGGCATGCAATTTATCCCGACTGACGGCGATGGCGTGGGAGCCGTTCACGCAAAACGTGCCCATCGCCTCGAACTGCCGCGTCACGGCGGTGCCATAGGCGGTGATTGAGGCGCCGATCCGCGGGATGATCGTGTCAAAGGGCGGCAGGCACCGGCCATCGTAATGGACCTCGGGCCGTCCGGCATTGATCAGCATATAGCACCGTTGGGTGTCGATCAGCTCGACGACATGCTCCCGCGTTTCCCCCGCCTCAACCAGCCGCCGTGTCGAATAGGCATTCGGCTCCCGCGTCAAAATCCCGATACGGAGAGACCGTGGGGTCGGCGCTTTTTTCGACAGCCCATCATAAACGTCATAGCTGAGCTGTGGCTGTTGATAGGAGAGGCTCGGCATCACCAGCGGCTCCCCCTCAAAGGGAAATTCCGTCAGCGCCTGGCGCCCCAGCAACATGTGATAGCTCATGCCCTCACGGTCGGAGAGGGTCAGTTGGATCGGCCATTCGTAAGGCCCGATCCGGATCGGCGTCTCGATGACATAGCGGCTCTCTGTCTCACCGTTCGAACTCGTCACATCGCGCTGGTCGACGATGTCCGCGGAGCAATAGACCTCGAACTCCGGTCGCTCTGGAATCGGATGGATCCCAAAGCGCAGCTTTCGGCGTCCCGCCGGTCCGAAGGGCTGAATGGTGAAGGCGTGAAGGGCGGAGGTTTTGGCACCCGTATCGACCTTGGCCTTGATCGCCGGCAATCCCAAGGTCGGCAAAGCGCACCACTCGGCCCAGCCGAGGGTCAAAGCATCGGTCATCAATCGACTGCTTCCACCGTCATGTGACGGGCTCTCGCCGCGTGCTCGATCGCCGCCGCTCCCTCGTCCGATACGTTCAACGCATCGCGAATGAGTTCGAGAACCCGGATCTCCGTCGGGGCCAAGTTCTCATCGGCCGTCACGACATCCACGACCGCAGCATAGGCGGTTTCGCCCAAATGCGGGGGGAGAGCCCGGGCCGCCGCGGCGATCACCTTTTGCAATCCCCCATCGGGGGCCATCATCTGGCCCGCCGCCTCGACGGTCTTCACAAGGCTGTCTTCCTCCGTTGGGGCAAACAACGGAAAGGACCGCACGACCCGGCCAATGGCCTGCAGCTCGGCATCCCGAATATCGCCATCTGAAGCGGACGCCAGAACCATGAGGTAGATGATCGCATGGGCGGGCGTCAGGGATTTATCGATATCGCTCATAACTCGCCTTTGAGACTTTCCAGTGGAGTTGCTAGGCAAGTGCGTCTGTTTCCGCAAACCCCCATCACAGACCCATCGAAAGAGTAAGCTTTGCCCCCTGTCACGCTATCGCCCGCCGCGCTCGACGCCGCCAAATCCTGGCCCTTTCAGGAGGCGCGCGCCCTTATGAAGCGGCTTGAGAAGACGGGAAAATCCACCCCCGTGGTGTTTGAAACCGGCTACGGCCCGAGCGGTCTGCCGCATATCGGCACCTTCGGTGAGGTGGCACGCACCTCAATGGTCCGCCATGCGTTTTCTCTTTTGTCGGGACGGGAGACAAAACTTCTTTGCGTCTCGGACGACATGGACGGCATGCGAAAAGTGCCCCCCTCGGTGCCCCAACCTGAAATGCTGGCCCCCTATCTCCAGCAACCTCTCTCGAGCGTGCCGGACCCCTTCGGCACCCATGACAGCTTCTCGGCGCACAATAATGCGCGGTTGCGTCGGTTCCTCGATCGCTTTGGCTTTGACTATCAGTTCGTCTCCGCCACCGAGGCCTATCGCGAGGGCGCGCTCGACAAGGCGCTTTTGCGGATGCTTGAGGTCTATGACGAGGTGATGGATATCATCCTGCCCACCTTGGGCGAGGAAAGACGGCAAACCTATTCGCCCATCCTGCCGATCAGTCCGACCACCAACCGCGTGCTCTACGTGCCTCTGCTCGACCGCGACCCGGCAACCGGAGAGATCGTCTTCGAGGACGAGAACGACGACCGGGTCACGACGAAGGTCACGGGGGGCGCCACGAAATTGCAGTGGAAAGCCGATTGGGCGGGGCGCTGGTATGCTTTCGGAGTCGACTATGAAATGGCCGGAGAGGATCTGACCGAATCGACCCGCCTGTCGGGCAAGATCGTGCGTGCCCTTGGCGCGGAACCACCGGCCGGCTTCAACTATCAGCTCTTTCTCGACGAAGAGGGACGGAAGATTTCGAAGACCAAGGGGAATGGTCTGACCATCGAGGAATGGCTGCGATATGCCAGTCCCGAAAGCTTGAGCCTGTTCAATTTTCAAAATCCGAAGAAGGCGAAAAAGCTCTATTTCGACATTATCCCAAAGACGGTCGATGAGTACTGGACCCATGTCGAGAAATTCGCCGACCAGCCCGAAGAAAAGCAGGTGGATAATCCCGCCTTCCACATCCACACCGGGTCGGTGCCGACGACGACCCCGCCGGTCCCGTTCAGCCTGCTGCTGACGCTGGTGGATGCCTCCGGCACCTCTGACCCCGAGGTGCTGCGCGGCTTCGTGGCGAAATATCGGCCGACAGCGACGGAAGCGGAAATCGCCGCGCTCGAGGCGCTGATTCCCTATGCCGTCCATTATTTCGAGGATTTCGTCAAACCGAAGAAATCCTTCCGTTCTCCGACGGTTGAAGAGCGGGAAGCCCTTCTCGACCTTGCCGAGCGATTGGCGTCCCTTGAGGACGGCCAGGAAGAAGATGTCTATCAGACGGCGGTCTTCGACGCCGGTAAGGCGGCGGGCTTTGAAAACATGCGGGCGTGGTTCACCGGCCTTTACGAAGTCGTCCTTGGGCAGAGCGAAGGGCCCCGCATGGGGCCGTTCATCGCCGTCTTAGGCCCCGATCGGGTCGCGGGATTGATCCGCAAGGCGTTGGACAAGGACGGGTGAGCCGCCTTCCCCGACCTCGATCTCAAGGGGGGAGAGCTGCCTTCTCGACAGGATGCGGCGCGCCACCCTACCGAAATGGCCGAGGACATCCCATGCGCTCCCTCATCCTGATTGCTGCCGTCCTCCTTTCGGGTCTTGGACCGCTCGCACTTGCCCAGGGCTCGGCATCATCGTCGGCTGATCTTTCCGGTGACGCCGCCCCGATTGAGAATGCCCCGCCATCGGAGGCGCCGCCGTCGACGGAGGCGCAAGTGACCTTCACCGAAGGCGCCATCGATGCCGCCGCAAACGGGATCGACGATGCGGATATCGAGCGGCGCCTTAAAAGTATTTTCGCCGCCCTCCCCGCTTTTCGCGCCGTTGAGGTCCGCGTCGCGGACGGCGTGGTGCGGATCGAGGGCACGGTGCCTGGACGGGATCAGGTGGTGGAGGCCGAGCAGGTCGCCTCCCGCGTGGCGGGAGTGGTCGCGGTGGAGAACGCTCTTGCTGCTGATCTATCGGTCGATGGCCGTCTCGCCCCGGCCGCCGAGCGGGCGCGCCTTTTGGCGGAGAACACGATAGCCCTACTGCCTCTCCTGGCGGTGGCGACCGGCGTGATCGGCTTTTTCTGGATCTTAGGTCTCTTTCTGGGGCGTCAGGGCTGGCTGTGGCGCCGCTTTGCAGACAATCCCTTGATCGTCGGCCTCGCCAGAACCGTGGTCCCGATCGTCTTCATCTTGATGGGGATCGTCATCGCCCTCAATCTCCTCGACGCGGTGGCGGTACTGTCGGCGGTGCTCGGGGCCGCCGGGGTTCTCGGCCTCGCCGTCGGTTTCGCGGTCAGGGATACAATTGAGAACTTCATCGCCAGTGTGATGCTCAGCCTACGCCAGCCGTTTCGCCCGAAAGACTTCGTCGATATTGGCGGTCACAATGGGACGGTGGTCAGCCTGACCTCCCGCGCGACGATTTTGATGACCCCCGACGGTAACCATCTGCGCATTCCCAATGCCGAGGTGTTCAAGGCCGTCATCACGAACTTCTCCCGCAATCCCGAGCGGCGCATCACCTTTGAATTAGGGATCGACGCCGAGGATAATCCGGGGGCAGCGATGGAAGCGGGGTTGAACGCTTTGAGAGGCCAAGCCTTCGTCCTCAAGGACCCCGCCCCGATGGCCTGGATCGTCGAGGTGGGCGACAGCAATATCGTTCTAACCTTCGCCCCTTGGATCGACCAAACGGAAACAGACTATTTCAAGGCCAAATCCGCCGCGATTACCGTGACCAAAGACCGTCTTGAGGGGGACGGCTTCACTCTGCCGGAGCCGATTTACCGGCTCAAACTCGATACGCCCTTCGCCGTCCCGCCAGGAGGGATGGGGCAAAGCCGCCCCACACCGCCCCCCGAAAAGCGCGTGCCATCGGCCCGGGCCCCGCAGCCCGTCGATACCTCGGTGGACGATACCATTGCCCGCAAGGTCGACGAGGATCGCCGCGCCACGAAACAAAAAGACCTTCTCTCGGATCAGGCACCGACGGAATTCGGTGACGAAGGCGCGCCCGCCTAGGGGCCCCGACAGGAAAGATGGCCAAAGAAGGCGCACCGGCTTAAAGAAAGGCGATCCGCAACCGATCGTCTGATCGCCGGTCCCCAGTCCCTTTTGAAAGAAAGCGGACAGCCCGGCTCGCCCGTGAGAGAGTTAGATGCGCGTTCTCGTGACCGGCGCCGCCGGCTTTATTGGGTCCTATACCTGCCATGCTTTGCTCGATCGGGGCTGGACCGTCACCGGCGTCGATTGCCTGAACGCCTATTACGATCCGGCCTTGAAGCAGGATCGCTTGCGGTTCCTTGAGGCACGGGACGGCTTTACCTTTACCAAGGTGGATCTGTCCGACGCGGCGGCGGTGGCCAATATCGGCAGCGCGTTCGACATTGTCATCCATCTCGCAGCCCAAGCCGGGGTGCGCTATTCCCTGGAAAACCCGCTTAGCTACGTCGACTCAAATGTGCGGGCCCATCTCAATGTCCTCGAACTGGTACGCCACGCCGAAACCCCGCCCTTCTTGATCTATGCATCGTCAAGCTCGGTCTATGGCGACACGACCCCAGCTCCGTTTCAAGAGACGGCGCGGGCTGACCAGCCGGTCTCTCTCTACGCCGCGACCAAGCGATCCTGTGAGCTGCTCAGCGAGAGTTATACGGCGGTGTTCGACCTCGCTCAGGTCGGATTACGGTTCTTTACCGTCTATGGCCCCTGGGGGCGGCCCGACATGGCCTATTGGTCCTTTGCCGAGCGCATGGCCAAGGGGGAGCCCATCGACGTTTTCAACAATGGCAAGCTTGGCCGTGATTTTACCTGGATCGACGATGTGATCGACGGGATCGTCCGAATTGCCGAGGGCGGTCCTACCCCCGGCGAGGCCCGCGGCCGGCACAGGGTATATAATATCGGGAACAGTCGGCCAGAACCGCTCATGCACTTCATCGAGGTGCTCGAGCGCGCCATGGGCATGACGGCCACAAAGGTGATGTTACCCATGCAGCCCGGCGATGTGCACCAGACGGCGGCCGATACCGGACACCTGGCCGAAGATTATGGCTTTGCGGCCACCACCTCGATCGAGACGGGACTGCCGATCTTCGCCGATTGGTTCAACTCCTGGCGCTCGGGCAAAGCGGTCTCGACCTGGCGCCATTGGTAAGACCCGATCGGGGCGCGGCCAAAAAGGCTGTTGCGATTCTTCGTCGCACGGCCCGGTCTGCCATTCGGGGGCTTTGGCAGGAGGGCGGCAGGCCTCCTCAAGATATTTTTTTCCCCCGCGCTATCGAAACGGCTTTGGATTCAAGGGGTTTAGAGCGGCGATTAAACGGAAAGCCATCGCTTTGTGGCTTTAGGGTACTCGCCAAGACGCCCGTTTCAGTCTTACCTTCCAGAAGTGCGTGAAGAGCATGGCCGAGCGGGGCCTTACGCACAGTCAGGCCTCGGCCTATCGGCCTTGCAGGCTTGCTCCTGAGACCTCTCTTCGCGCGTGGGCGCCGGTTGGCGCAATTGGATGGCGAAGAAAGGCGGTCGCGAGAGCGACCGAGCAGGTGGCACGAATGAGCGATACGCTCGACATCTTCGACGCATTTTCTGCTGGCTATGAGCGGACAAAACACGAAGAAATGTCCCTCCGCGACTATCTCCTCGCGGCGCGAGACGATCCGATGTTGTACGCCTCCCCCGCCGAGCGGATGGTGAAAGCCATCGGCGAGCCGGAGATGATCGACACATCGAAGGATCCAAGGCTCTCGCGGATTTTCTTCAATCGGACGATCAAGAAATATAAAGCCTTCGAGGGCTTTTACGGCATGGAAGACACGATCGAACGGATCGTCGGGTATTTCCGCCACGCCGCGCAGGGCCTCGAGGAAAAACGCCAGGTGCTTTATCTTCTCGGGCCGGTCGGCGGCGGCAAGTCCTCCCTCGCTGAGCGTCTGAAAGATCTGATGGAAGAATTTCCGATCTATGTGCTCAAAGCGGGCGATCAGATCAGTCCGGTTTTCGAGAGCCCCCTCGGCCTTTTTCAGACCAGCGACCTCAAGGATCTGCTGGAGGAAAAATACGGCATCGAAAAGCGGCGTCTGACGGGACTGATGAGCCCATGGGCCGTGAAGCGTCTCGACGAGTTCGGCGGTGACATCTCGAAATTCTCAGTGGTCAAATTATGGCCATCGAAACTACGGCAATTGGGGATTAGCAAGACGGAGCCCGGTGACGAGAACAACCAGGACATCTCCGCCCTTGTGGGCAAGGTCGATATCCGAAAGCTCGAACATTACAGCCAGGACGATACCGACGCCTATTCCTATTCCGGTGGCCTGTGCATGTCGAACCAAGGGCTGCTTGAATTCGTCGAGATGTTCAAAGCCCCGATCAAGGTGCTCCACCCGCTGCTGACCGCGACCCAGGAGGGCAATTATGTCGGAACCGAAGCGTTGGGGCCGATCCCCTTTCAAGGGGTGATCCTTGCCCACTCTAACGAAAGCGAGTGGCAGCAATTCCGCAACAACCGGAATAACGAGGCCTTCCTTGACCGGATTTCCGTCATCAAGGTCCCCTATTGCTTGCGGCCCACCGAAGAGACCAAGATCTACGCAAAATTGCTCGCGAGCTCTGAGTTGTCCGAGGCCCCTTGCGCCCCGGAAACCTTGCCGATGCTGGCGCGGTTCTCGGTCCTGACGCGCCTGAGGGAGCATGAGAACAGTAACCTCTATTCCAAAATGCGGGTCTATGACGGCGAAAAGCTGAAGGACACCGATCCCAAAGCCAAAAGCCATCAGGAATATAAGGATGTTGCCGGAGTTGATGAGGGCATGGACGGGATCTCAACCCGCTTTGCGTTCAAAGTCCTCTCCGAGACCTTCAATTTTGATACGGAGGAAGTGTCCGCGGATCCGGTTCACCTCATGTATGTCCTCGAAACCGCGATCAAGCGCGAGCAATTCCCCGATGAGGTGGAGAAAAGCTATCTCGAGTTCATCAAGGGTGAGCTCTCGCCGCGCTATGCGGACTTTATCGGCAAGGAAATCCAGAAAGCCTATCTCGAAAGCTATGGCGAATACGGACAGAATTTGTTCGACCGTTATATCGCCTATGCCGATGCGTGGATTGAAGATCAGGATTTCAAGGACCCCGATACGGGCCAATTGCTTGACCGGGCAACCCTCGATCAGGAACTGTCAAAGATCGAGAAGCCGGCGGGGATAGCGAACCCCAAAGACTTCCGAAACGAGGTGGTGAAATTCGCCCTGCGCGCTCGGGCGGCCAATGAGGGACGCAATCCGGCTTGGACGTCCTACGAGAAGCTCCGCTCGGTCATCGAAAAGCGGATGTTCACCCAGGTCGAAGATCTTCTTCCCGTGATCTCCTTTGACTCAAAGAAAGACTCCGAGACCGAGAAAAAGCATAGCGACTTTGTCGAACGCATGACCGATCGCGGATATACGCCGCGGCAGGTTCGGCGACTGGTTGAGTGGTATATGCGCGTCAATAAAGCGGGATAGCGTCCCCTCCGCATTGCCAATGGACAAAAAAGGCCGGCATCTGCCGGCCTTTTTCACTGTGCTGTTTGAGACAGGGCTGTTTGAGAAGGCGGGGGGACCGTCTCAGCTCACTTCAGGGTCGTAAACGGCTCGTCATTTTTGCTTTTGTATGAGCACGTCTCACCTTCACTTAGTCGAGCAGGGCTGCCGCAAACCGTTCGTCATAATCATTCTCCGGATCGAGAAATTCGGCGCGGGACAGCTCGTCATCATCGCCGGCGGTCAAATCGAACAGCGACATGGCTTCGTCTTCAGTGATGTTGTCGAACTGCGTTGTGACTTGAACATATTCTTCGCTGGTCACGACCCCATTGTCATTGACGTCCAGCATGCTGAACTCGCTCGAATTCATCACCTCAGCATTCATTTCGTCCTTTTTCATCTCATTTTTGCTGTTGGCATGGTCATCGGCGGCAAAAGCGCCAGACAAAAGCAGAGTAGACGATGCAAGAACAGAATAAAGAGCGGTTTTCATAACAATCTCCTTTTGATCTCAGGTCATATGGTTATGGCCGTTCTGGTGGTATCCAGAACTTGAGCCTCACCTTATTTACGCAAGAGACCGATAGAGGTTTCATCTCGTCGGAAATTCGTCGCCCCCCGGCGGGATGATTGGTCAGTCCACGGCCACCACAGGCGCGGAACACAGCGGCACTAAGAGCACGCGACGCAGAACGAGGGCAAAGGCCCCAAGGGCGATGATCGCGGCCAAGGGGATCAGCGCGCCCTCCGGCACCGGCAGGAAGATACTGGCGATCCACAGCGCTGTGAGGGCAAGCCCCTCCCCCCAATGAAGGCGCGCCGCGCCACCGGTGCCGAAGGCCAAGACGAGCCCCGCGAGACTGAGGGTGAGCTCATAATAGAGCGCATGGGGACTGGCGATTGGTACCGCGGCAAGGACGATCGCCGCCTTGAGGGCCGGGGGCACGGCTTCCCGCCGCCAAATAACGGCCGTTGCCGCCATTGCCATGACCGTCGCCCCTAGTTGAAGCCCCAGCGCGAGGGGGGACGGCAGCCCAAGGTGAAGCGCGCCCCCATAGGGCGAGATCACATATCGCGGATCGAGGTCGCCGCCGGACAACGCCCCCCAATGGTCGGTCACCGCCCCAAAGAAAGCCGCCCAAGGAGACAGGCCGAAGGCTAGTAGCGACAGGGCAATGAGAGCCCCCGTCGTCACAGCCGCTATCCCCACCGCCCGCCAATGCCCAGCGGCGATATACGCAATCGGGAGAAGCAGTCCCAGTTGCGGCTTCACCGTCAATACCCCCGCGGCGATCCCCGCAATAAGGGGGGTTCGGGCGGGGCTCGTCAGGGCCAGGACCAAAAGGGCGCCGGTGAGAAATCCATTCTGCCCGGTGATGGCCGCAGAGAGGACCGCTCCGCTCGACACCGCAAAAAGAAGGGCGCGCGTCCGCCCCTTCGCTCGGATCAACGACCAAAAATAAAAGAGGCCCGTGCCGATCGACCAGACGGGAAAGGCCACCCCATAGGGCAGAAGCTTCAGCGGGCTCATCAGGAGGGCAAAGGTCGGCGGATAAAGAAGCGGGAGGCGACAATCACCATCGCAGGCCAGAAACCGGCCATCGAGTTCGAGTGACATCACCTCAAGGGTGTAAAGATCCCCTAGGCGATCGGTGAAGGCGGCCTTGGCCATGGTCCAAAAGACGATGAAATCACCGCCCAGGGGTCCTTGCGGGGTGTAGGCCCCCTGCACCACCGCCCAGGCGAACTGGCCATAGAGGACCCATCGGAAGACGCCGAAACTGATCGCCGCCAGGAGGAGGATGAGGCCTAGCCGACCCCCGCTGAGCGCCGATGGCTGGGGCATCAATGCGCATGAGCCGGCGACATGCCCTGCCCCCTGATCGCGCGTCATCGCCCCTCACTCATTGTCTGCCCTCACGCCTGCCTAGCTCGCCCGTCTCGCCGAATGGTAAAGATCGAGGTGACAGGGAGCATGGTTTCGGCAAAGGTCCGACGCTTTTGAGGGGAGCGTTATGGAATATCTCAGTGTCGTCCCGCCGCTGCTGGCGATCTTTCTCGCCGTCGTGACCCGCAATGTGTATATCGCCCTCCTCATCGCCCTTGGTCTGTCCGAAACCCTGATGCTGTTTCTCGCGCCTGAGCGCTCGGCCCTGTCAGCCCTCGACGCGATCGCTCCGGCCATCGCAGAGATCGGCGACGGCAGCCTCCTGTCGGTCACCGCGCCATTTCTGGGCGCCCTTGGCGGCGCCAGCCGAACCGCCGCCGTCTTTGACAGCGGCTACAATACCCAAGTTCTCTTATTCTGCTTACTGATCGGTATTCTCATCGCGTTCATGCGAGAATCGGGCGGCGTGAACGCCCTTGCCCATCGGCTGATGGCGAACGGTGTGGCGGGCACCCGCCGACGGGCCGAAGCGATCGTGGCCGGCACCGGATCGGCGGTGTTCATCGAGACCAATGTCAGCCTTCTCAGCTCCGGCGTATTGGGCCGCCCGCTCTACAATGCCCATGGCCTGTCCCGAGAACGGCTTGCTTATATGATCGATTCGACCTCGGCCCCGATCAGTGTGCTGATACTTCTCAATGGCTGGGGGGCCTACGCTTTGGGACTGGTGGGCGGCTATGGGTTTGACGATCCGGTTGAGGTCGTTTTGGGCACGATCCCGCTCAATCTCTACCCGATCCTGACCCTGATCGGCGTGTGGTTGACCGTGGCCACCGGCAAGGCCATCGGCCCGATGCGGCGGACCGCCGCCATCCCGCCCGGCGCCGATGACAATGCCGATGTGACCGAGGGCGGCAAGGCGATCTTTATGTGGCTCCCCCTGCTTGTCATGGTCGGTGGGGCCCTGGCCTTTATGGCCTGGACCGGAAATGGCGACATCCGTCAGGGGGCGGGGGCGACCTCGATCCTGTGGGCCATCCTCCTTGCCATCCTGACCGCCGGTACCCTGCTGATCGGCGCGGGCAGCCTGAAGGGCCGGATCGAGGCCACGGCGTTTAAGGGCCTTTCCGAAATGGTGCCGCTGGTGTCCGTCCTGTTGCTCTCGATCGCGCTAGGAGAGTCTTTGCGCGCCCTCGGCACCGGCGATGTCATCGCGGCGCTGGCGGCCCAGACCTTGCCCGGCTTTGCCGTCCCCGCTCTCCTGTTCGTGGCGGCGGGGCTGACCAGCTTCACGACGGGGACCAGCTGGGGGACCTACGGGATTTTGGTGCCCATCGCGATGCCTTTGGCAGCGGCCCTCGGCATCCCGCCGTCCCTGGCGCTGGCGGCGGTCTTGGGCGGGGGGGTCTTTGGCGACCATTGCTCGCCGATCTCCGACACATCGGTCATCGCGAGCGTTGCGGCCGGAACCTCCCTTTACGACCATGTCAGAACGCAATTGCCCTATGCCCTCATCGCCGGCGCCCTGACGATCATGCTCTATCTCGGCATTGGCGCCATCGCCTGACCTTTTCCAAGATGGAGGAAGGCGCGAAGGGGGAAAGCTCGAGCCCGCTTAACACCAGGGCGCGAACCTGTAGCGAGGAATGGTGTCCCCGAGAGGATTCGAACCTCCGACCTACGGATTAGGAATCCGTTGCTCTATCCTGCTGAGCTACAGGGACGGGACGAAAGGCGTTTTCATCCAATCCTCACCGCTTATCAGTATCCTCTCTTGGTGACCAGCGAGGTGACCGGGACCAAAGAGGGTTGGGGCGCTCGGGCATGCCGATTGACCAGCGGCCTCGACGCCGTAACCATGGGGCGAAGAGGGTAGTATGAAAATTCTCGTATGCGGAGGCGCTGGCTATATCGGCGCCCATATGTGCAAGGCTTTGGCCGCTGAGGGCTATGAGCCTGTCGTCTTCGACAATCTCAGCAGCGGGCATCGTCACGCGGTGAAATGGGGCCCCCTGGTGGTGGGGGATATCCGCGACCGGCGCGCCCTTGATGACTGTTTCGCCGCGCATCGTCCCGCCGCCGTCATTCAATTCGCCGCGTCGATCGAGGTCGGCGAAGGTGAGGCCAATCCCCTTAAATTCTGGAACAACAATGTCGGCGGCACAGTGACCTTGCTTGAGGCGATGGCCGGGGCCGGGGTCACCGCCCTCGTCTTTTCGTCCACCTGCGCGACCTATGGGATCCCCGATCGGATGCCGATCGGTGAGAGCGAGCCGCAAAGGCCTTTCAGCGTGTACGGAGAAACCAAACTCGCCGTCGAGAAAGCCCTGGCCGCAACGGCCAAGATTTCCCCCCTTAGATACGCCTCACTCCGCTATTTCAACGCGGCGGGGGCGAGCCCGGACGGAGAGATTGGCGAGGAGCACAACCCCGAAACGCACCTCATCCCCAATGCCCTCAAGGCGGCGGCGGGAATCGGCTCGGCCATGAAACTTTTCGGGACGGATTACGATACACCCGATGGCACCTGCGTCCGCGATTACATCCATGTGATGGATCTGGCCGCGGCGCATTTGGCGGCGCTCCGCCTCCTGCTCGACGGGGCGGACTCCTTTATCTGCAATCTTGGGACAGGGACGGGCCTGACCGTTCGTGAAATCCTCTCCACTGTCGAGGCCGTCACAGGGCGGCCCGTGCCGGTAGAGGAATCACCGCGCCGCCCGGGGGATGTGCCCCGACTGGTGGCGGACCCCAGCTTTGCCCAAGAACATCTTGGCTTTTTCCCGCAATATTCCGATGTCGGCACGGTGATCCGGGACGCCTGGAATTTCCATAAGACACGGTGGTCCCTCGCCCCTTAAGCGGTCTTTCGGCAGTCATCACGAGCCGCCCCTCTGGTCATTGAGCATTTGCACCCTATCTAATTGTCTTGTGGCAATTTTTTGCCTGAAGACCGGAAAGGTGGCTCCCATGACCGAGTTGACGAAACCGAAACCGCGGAGAACCAACGCGCAGCGGGATGCTGCGCGGGAAGCTGCCGATGCGGCGGTCCTGCGGGAGGTACGCGACGCCGCACAGGTCCGGTCAGATCGCTCCGCCATATTGCGCGAAGCCCGTCTGCAACAGGAAAAAGATCAATCCGTGTAACGCGCCGCTCAGCTTCTGGGGCGCGACAGTATGAGATCGGGAACCGTGAGACAGCCCACCAGGTGATAGAACGTACTCGCCGGTGAGACGTTTTTGATGATCGTCCCATCGGCACGAAGCTGATCCCGCCACAGGCCTGCTTTGGCTTCGCCCTCAAAAAGAAAAGCCTCTTTCATCCGATCAAGCATGGCGAGGGCTGCCAGCTTTTGCGGGGCTGAGCCGAATGAGAGGTGCCAGCGGATGAACTCCGTCTGCGGCCAAAGTCGGCTGGTGGCCCCCTCGGCCTGTCGACCATCCGCCCCGATCGCATCGGCAACGAGGCCGAGCGTTTTCACATGACCGAATTGTTCGGCAAAGGCGATCGGCACAGCCGGACTTGGGGCGGGGGTGCCCGTTACTCGCTCATACTCTTTCAATAGCCACGACCATTCATAGAGATGGCCAGGCATGATCTCTGTCAAAGCGTCGTTATCGTGGGAAAGAATCGGGGACAGGTCGTCCTCGAAATATTCCCTGAGGACGCCATCGACCCGAAAACGCTCTTTATACAGCCCAACCATCTCGTTGGCCAGGCGAAGGCCCCGCTCCTCCCCGTGGAGGTCAGCCCAGGCCAAACCCGCTTCGAGGAGGTGCATATGGGGGTTGGCCCGGCGCGGTCCGCCCACATCCACCCCTTCTCGGTATCCACCTTGGGGATGGTCGAGATGCTCTTCTAAAAATGAAAATGCCTCCTCGCCGAGTTTGCGGAAACGGAGGTCGCCTGTCGCCTTGTAGGCCCACGCGAAGGCAAACAGCGAAAACGCCTGATCGTAAGTGTCGATCGTTTCATCCGCTGGCGTCCCATCCGGGTGGGTTGCATAGATATACCCGCCTTGCTCGCCCCGACAGTTCGTCGTGTAGAATGAGACCAAACCTTCTAAGATAGGCGCTGCCCCCGACCACCCAAGCTCCAACGCTTTGGCATAGGCATAGATCTGTCGCGCCTGGACCCGGCAACGGGTGGGCGCGTCTGTGGCTGGCCGTCCCGCCTCATCAAGGGTTTCAACACTGCCCCCGTGCCGGGGATCGATGCCATCGCTCGCCCAGCGCGGGAAAGCCTGTCGCATCAGCCAATCAGATGCCCATGCCCGATGACGAATAAGAGCCCCATCAAGATCGCCGGACCGGTGGAGGGCACAGGCATTGGCCTCCTCAGCGAGGATCGTGTGCACATCTTTGACCGATTGCACGCTGTCATCGGCACAGACGAGCAACGCATCTTCGGTATCAACCACGGTCACCTTTTCAAGTCCGACGACAGCGATGGGCTTGTTATGTCCGTAGACCAAGCATTCCCTCGAATTATGGAGTACCACCTGCCCCTTCAGGCTGTTTCCGGTCTCAGGATCGGCGGTCAGCTCCCTCAGGCTCTGCCAATTGCCGATATCGCTCCAGGGAAAATGGCCCCGCGCGACCGCCCCTTTGTGCGTCCGCTCGGCAACGGCATAGTCGATGCTGGTCTTTGGGATTGCGGAAAATTGGTCAGCGGAAAACCGCAAGATCTGGCGTCCCGAACGATCCGTCACCGTGCGGCCGTCAAACGCGGCGGCGACCCCTTGCGCAATTTTCGGCTCGTAGCGCACTAATTCCTCTAAAAAGACATCCGCGCGCATGGCGTAAATGCCAGAGTTCCATAGATAGTCGCCACTCTCGACATAGGCCCGGGCCTTTGTCAGATCCGGTTTTTCGACGAAAGCGCGGATGGGATAGCAAGTGAGGCCATCAAGCTTGTCCTGCTCCCGCCGGATATAGCCATAGCCCGTATTCGGACCATCCGGCGTAATACCGATCAGCGCAATCCGTCCGTGAGCGGCGGCTTCGACAGCCTTCGTCAACGCGTCGTGAAAGGCGTTAAGATCGTCGACATAATGGTCAGCCGGGAGAAGGACCACCACTGCTTCATCGCCATGGGTCGCCCGAGCCCAGGAGGCCGCGATCCCCGCGGCGGCCGCCGTATCTCGGCCCATGGGCTCCTCGATCAAGGTCGACCAATTCAGGCCGTCCGCCTCCAGCTGATCGACGATCCGTTGACCATATCGCGACGAGCACAGAATATTGACCGGCCCGGCGCCGGGATGGGCGCGCAGACGGCGAGCCGTGTGGACAAGCAGAGAGGCATCCCCGAACAGCGTTTCAAGCTGCTTCGGCGAGTAGCTCCGGGAGATCGGCCATAAGCGGGTCCCGCTACCGCCGGAAAGGATGACTGGAAAGAAAGTGGAACCCACGGAAATTGCTCGAATGGTGATTTCTAATTACCTTAACCTACCCTAATCGGGCTATCGGCGAAGGTCACGGTAAACGGGATTGGAAAACCAATCCTTTCACCATGTCTATGCAATAGGAACCCCTATGAAGATCTCGATCCTGAACGGTCCTAACCTCAACCTCTTGGGAACGCGGGAGCCGTCGATCTACGGACACCAGACCCTGTCGGATATTGAGGCGATGGTGGCGGCCCATGCGCCGGGCCATGAGATTGAATTCTTTCAAACAAATCGGGAGGGGGAGTTAGTGGACGCAATTCAGGGCGCGGCCCGGGAGGCCGATGCGCTGATTCTCAATGCCGCGGCCTATACCCATACCTCGATCGCGATCCACGATAGCTTAAAGGCCGCCTCTCTGCCGAAAGTCGAAGTCCATCTGTCGAACCCCGCGGCGCGGGAGGCCTTTCGTCACCATTCCTATGTCAGCCCGGTTGTGGATGTGGTGATCGCCGGCGCCGGCCCGGTGGGCTACTGCCTGGCCGTCGATGCGGTGCTTGCCTTGGCCGAACGGCGGGCCGCCGCTACGGAAAATGCCTGAAGCCAGCAGGCGAGTGGTCGGCGCCGAAAGCGATCTCCTTTCCATCTCCCCCGCGTAAGACAGTACCAGCAGCCCCTTCCCGCACCTCACCGATGGAGGTGAGCGGCACCTGCGCGGTGGCAGCGGCGGCCCTGAGGGGATCGACATTGTCCTGTGGGACAGTCGCGATCACCTGATAATCGTCCCCTCCCCCCAAGAGAGAAAGCAGGGCGTCGCCGCTGTCCTCGGCATAGGCGCGGGCGGAGGGGGAAAGCGGGATGGCGGCGGCATCGAGCCCCAGAACGACGCCGCTCGCCTCGGCAATATGGGTCGCATCGGCGAGGAGGCCGTCGGAAATGTCGATGGCCGCATGGGCGTAACGGGCAAGGGCGTCGACCAGGTCGATCGGCGGGCGGGGCCGAAGATAGGCCTCTACCCCCTCCGATGTGGGGGCGATTTCACCGAGAAGGGATTTGAGCCCCAGAACCGCCTCCCCAATGGTTCCCGTCACCATCACCACATCGCCGACCTGAGCGCCGCTGCGCCGAAGGGGACCTTCTGGCGCCGGGGGTCCGACCATCGTCACACTGATCGTCAGGGGACCACTATCCGCGCGATGGCGCGTTGTGTCCCCGCCGATCAATCCAAGGCCATAGCGAGCACAATCGGCAGAGAGCCCTTCCATAAAAGCCGCGATCTCCTCCTCCGTCACCGCTTTGGGCCAGACGACCCCGAGGGCGAACGCCGCCGGCCTCGCCCCGCAAGCGACAAGATCTGAGATATTGACCCGAAGCGCCTTTTGCGCGGCGGCCCCCCACCCATCGCAGGATCGGAAATGCACCCCGTCGACCAGCAGATCCTTGGTGATGATCATCCCTTCAAAGAGGGCGGCATCGTCCTGCAGGCCGACGGCCCCCTCAATGGCGAGGGGCGCTAAATACCGGTCGATGAGCGAGAACTCATCCACCGTCCTGCCCGAAATCGTCCGCCCGCACCTCTTTGGCCGTCGCATCGAGGACGGCATTGATAAAGCGGGGCTCGGCCTCCCCCTTCTCGAAGAAACTGTTGGCGAGCTCGACATATTCGTCGACCACCGTTCGCCAGGGGATGTCGGGGCGACTGACCAGTTCGAACAGCCCTGCGCGCAAAATCGCCCGCGCGGTGGCGTCGAGGCGCTTTAATGTCCACCCTTCGGCCAAATGGCGCTGAATGAACGGATCGATCCGACGCTGGCCTTCAACGACACCGCGGACGATCGCGGCGAAGAACTCATCGTCGGCTTCGTGAAGGGCACTCCCATCCATTTCACCGCCGAGCCGATGGTCGACAAACTCCCGAATGACCGCCTCGACCCCGGTGCCGGCATGCTCCATCTGGTAGAGGGCCTGGACAGCCCCAAGGCGCGCCATGGTCTTCGCCTCGACGGACCGAGGACGCTGCATCTGCCGGATTTGTGTCATTCGGACTCCATGGATCCTAAGAAGGCCTGAAAATCTTTGGCCTCACTGAAATTTCTATAGACGCTGGCATACCGTACATAGGCCACGTCATCGACTTCTTTGAGGGCCGTCATGGCAAACTCTCCGATGGTCCGGGAAGGCACCTCGGTCTCGCCGAGCGCCTCAAGCCGCCGAATGATCGTCGCGACGATCCGCTCGATCGCTTCGGGATCAACGCCCCGCTTGCGGGTTGCAATCTGTATCGACCGAAACAGCTTCTCCCGATCGAACGGGGCACGCCGCCCAGACGCTTTCAAGACGGTCAATTCGCGAAGCTGAACCCGTTCGAACGTCGTAAAGCGCGCGCCGCACGCCGCGCACTGGCGACGACGACGGATGGCCACACCCTCCTCTGCAGGGCGGGAATCCTTCACCTGGGTTTCTTCGCTTTGACAGAACGGACAGCGCATAACCGGTCTGGTCTAAGCCAGCTCCAGCCATGACGCTACAGCTCAATGTCAGCCGTATATGGGTCAGCCATATATGGGGAACCGGCGAGTGAGGGCGACGACCTCCTCACGAACGGCCGCTTCGGTCTGGGCAAGGTCCGTCCCCTCAGCAAGGGCATCGAGCACCCGGATCATCAGGCGGCCGGTTTCCTGAAATTCGACGACCCCGAAACCACGGGTTGTCGCCGCCGGCGATCCAATCCGAATGCCTGAAGTGATTTGCGGCTTTTCAGGGTCGTTCGGGACCCCGTTCTTGTTCACGGTCATCCCCGCCCGCTCCAGCGCGTCCTCAGCGGCATTCCCCTTCACCCCCTTGGGCCGGAGGTCGATCAAGGACAGATGCGTGTCGGTCCCGCCGGACACCACATCATAGCCGCCCTCGACCAAGGTGGCGGTAATCGCCTTGGCATTGTCGATCACCGACTGGATGTAGCCCTTGAAGGATGGCTGTAGCGCCTCCCCGAACGCCACCGCCTTCGCCGCGATGACATGCATCAGCGGTCCCCCCTGCAATCCGGGGAAGATGGCCGAGCGGAATTTCTTCGCCAGATCCCGCTCATTGGTCAAAATCATCCCGCCCCGTGGCCCCCGCAGCGTCTTATGTGTTGTCGTGGTCACGGCATGCGCATGGGGCAAGGGGCTTGGATAAAGCCCTGCGGCCACAAGCCCGGAGAAATGGGCCATATCGACCAGAAGATAAGCGCCCACCTTATCGGCAATCGCGCGGAAGGCCGCAAAATCGATGATACGCGAATAGGCGGAGCCGCCGGCGACGATCAGCTTTGGCCGAACCTTTTGCGCCAGCGCATCAACCGCATCCATGTCGATAAGGTGCGTGGTCGGATCAACACCGTAGTGATGGGCCTCGAACCATTTCCCCGATTGATTGACTTTTGCCCCATGGGTCAGGTGGCCGCCGGCGGACAAATCGAGACCGAGAAATTTATCGCCCGGCTGCAGCAACGCCATGAACACGGCTTGGTTTGCCTGGCTGCCCGAATGGGGTTGCACCATGGCCTCAGCAGCGCCGAACAGCTTCTTCGCCCGCTCGATGGCCAATTCCTCGACCTCATCGACATAGACGCAGCCGCCATAATAGCGGCGGCCGGGATAGCCTTCGGCATATTTGTTCGTCAGCACCGACCCTTGTGCGTCGAGCACGGCGCGACTGACGATATTCTCAGACGCAATCAGTTCGATTTGCTGTTGCTGGCGATCCTTTTCGCGATCGACAATCGCCGCCACGTCCGGATCGTGATCGGCAAGAGAATCGGCGAAAAAGGAAGATGTTTGCGACGCGGTGGAGGCAGTCAAGCTCATCCCATATATCCTTTCTCAAGCAAGCGGACGCTTAAGCGGATGGCCGTCCCATGGCAATGATACAGAACGGCGCGCCGCGCACGATTTTGTTCGCCGTATTGAGCTTTGACTGGCTGCGCTCACAACAATCTTTATCTTGTCCTGGTTCGTGACCAAAGTTTCGTATTGTCATGTCATATCAATTGAACTAAATGTAAAAAATATAAGCAATACTCCCCATTCATATAGATGAGTTTGCTGTTCTTAAGCATCTCAAATTACGGCATCAAAGACACGAAAGGCGACAGAAGGTGGATGAAATCCAGGCACCCGACGAATCACTAAGCAAAAGTGAAACACTTAATTTAACGACGGAAATTGTCTCTGCTTTCGTGAGCAACAATTCGGTTCCCGCGGATCAATTGCAGGAACTTCTCCAGTCGACGTTCAACACCCTGAACAACCTCGGCGGGCAAATCGAACTTCCGCAATCCAGCCAGAAGCCGGCTGTTCCTGTCAAAAAGTCTATTACAGATGACTACATTATTTGTCTTGAAGACGGCAAAAAGCTGAAGATGCTGAAGCGCTATCTGCGCACACAGTATGATATGTCCCCAGAGGATTATCGCCGGAAATGGAATCTTCCCGCAGATTACCCCATGGTTGCGCCGAGTTATGCGAAGCGCCGGTCTGAGTTTGCGAAAAAGATCGGCCTTGGGGCCAGCGGCGGTCGGAAAACCACGACAACCACAAAGAGATCACGTAAGCGCGCCGCGTAAGTGTGAACCACATCGGGTCTGTCCCGCATTCAGGCCTGCATTCAAGGCACCTCATCAATGAGGTGCCTTTCTCTTTTATCCATACATCGAGGGGCATCGTCGATCTTGTCGATGAATGAAGCCTTGTGGCGAGGGCTGCTTGCTCACTCCTGGGCCACAACAGGCGCGTTGCCGAAGAATACGACCATCAGGATTGAGATCTCGTAGAGCACCCAAATCGTCACACCGAGGGCGATCTGGCTGACAGGATCAGGGGGGGTCAAAAAAGCCGCGACAAGGAAGATCCCGACAATCGCAAATCGACGGTTTTTGCGAAGCCAAGACGGCGTCACCACCCCGGCGCGGCCAAGAAGCGTCAAAACCACCGGCAACTGGAACGCAAAACCAAAGCCGACAATCAGCGTCAGCGCGAGATTGAGATAGTCCCCAACGAACACCAGCAGGGAAAAATTCGCCCGCCCCGCCGCCTCCGCCGGGCTTTCCATCCCCAATGCGAATTCCATCACGAAGGGAAGGATGAGTTGATGCACCAGCAAAATGCCGCCACTGAACAGGAACGGGATCGCGATCAAGAAGGGGTAGACGGAGCGTCTCTCGTGCCGATAAAGCCCCGGCGCGACAAAGGCATAGAGCTGCCAAGCAATGATCGGAAACGCCGCCATGAGGCCGGCGAATATCGACAATTTGATCCGGGCAAAGAAGAGGCCGAGAGGTGGATAATTGAGCTGCGCGATGTCCCCCTGTCCCAACCGATCGACGGCATCGACAAAGGGTAAGGTGAGGAGATTGTAGAGCTGATAGCTAAAAGCAAAGCATATGACGAATGCGATCACCACAGCGGCAACGCAGACGATCAGTCGACTCCGCAACTCGATTAGGTGACTTAGGAGCGGGGCGCGACTGGCCTCGATATCTTTCTCAGCCACAGAATGCTCGTTCCAATTCGCCGATTGAGAAGAGGCCATCGGCGGCTTACGCCCCCTCCGACCGTGGCAAACGATCTCCCGTAGACGGCACGGGATTTTCCATCGCCTGAGAGGTTTCCCTCAATTCTTTGATCAATGTGGTGTCGTCCACCGTTTCTTTTTTCAGGGCTTCGATCTCTCGCCGCATTTCCTCGACCTCGGCCTCGCGAGCCATTTCATCGAACCCGGATTTGAAATCCTCGGCCATTTTCCGCACACGGTTAACCGTTTGCCCCACGGTGCGCATCAAGCGCGGCAGGTCTTTTGGCCCAACGACGATCAGGGCCAGAATAGCGAGCACGAAAAGCTCGACCATACCGAGTTGCGGGACAAGGCTCATGTTTGAGCCTTACGAACTCTTGGCGTGGTCGTCGACGGGACGCGCGTCCCCTTGCATCGTGGCCCCGGGGGACGACTGGTCCAGACGCGCTGTGGAGGGCTTTTTCGCGTCCTCCCCCTCATCATCTTCGGCCAATCCCTTTTTAAAGGACCGGATGCCCTTCGCCATATCGCCCATAATCGATGAGATCCGACCCCGACCGCCAAAGAGGACCAAGACAATCACGAGGACGATCAGAAGCTGTTGTAGACTTGGCGCCATGGGAGGCTCCCTTCTCTAACGTCACCGTGGTTTATGATAGGCGCGATAAAAATGCACCAAGGGAAACAGGTTTTCGCCTAACTTTCATCCTCGTCGGTGAAGTCGACCTGAAAGGCTGGTTCCTCCTCAATAGTCTCATCGTGGAGGTCGTCCTCTTCGCCTTCTTTTGGGGTGGGGACCGAAAACCCAGGGGGGAGATTGGCGTCGAGGAGACCTGCGGCTTTGAGATCCCCAAGACCTGGCAGATCGGTGAGCGCTTCGAGCCCGAAATGCTCAAGAAACGAAAGAGTGGTCCCATAGAGTACCGGGCGCCCCGGCGCGGTCTGGCGGCGCCCCCGCAATTTGATCCATCCAAGCTCGAGGAGCTGATCTAGGGAGCCTTTTGCAACACTGACGCCGCGAACGTCCTCAATATCGGCCCGCGAGCAAGGCTGGTGATAGGCAATAATGGCGAGGGTTTCGAGGGCCGCCCGGGACAGCTTGCGGACCTGGACGCGGTGCTCGACAAGAACCCCTGAGAGATCCGGTGCCGAGACGAATTGCCACCCCTCGCCGATTTTGCGCAGGTTCACCCCGCGCTGGGCGTAGTGTTTCTGGAGCATGGCCAAATGTCGATCGGGGTCGAGGCCCTGTATCCGCGCGCCCAGCGCCTCCTCGGACACGGAATGGGAAGCGGCGAACAATACCGCCTCCAACTGCCGCAGAATATGATGATCCGCCGTGGCCTGGGCGAAGGGATTATCAGCGATATCGACCTCTTCATTGGTCATCGAGGTGACTTGGCCATGGCTGTCCTCCGCGGGATCCTCGGGCTGATCCGATGCCCCTTGCGGCCGATCCTTGAAGGCGGCTTCCAGGGTTTCCTGCGCACTGCGTGGGTCCATTGCCTTGTCACCTGTCATGGTCATCAGTCATGTCCTCCCCCCTGTCGCGAAGATAAAGAGGCGCAAAGGGAGCGTTCTGACGGAGCGACACCTTTCCCGCTTTTGCGTATTCAAGGGCCGCCGAGAAATGGCTGGCGACGACGGAGCGCTTGGGCGTCGCGCCGTCCGCCGCCGGGGACAGGTCAGTCAGCAGACACCAGTCCGGGATATCCCCAAGGAGGCGGGCCAACCGCTCCCGCGCGGCTTCGAGGCTCATCACCGCCGGCGGCGGACGCCTCAGGACCGGCTCGATTGCCGCCACCCGCTGGCGGGCATAGGCTTTCAATAGATCGTAGAGATCGGCGCGATAGGTCGTCTCGGTATCGACGGAAAGCGCGGTGACCCCCCGCGGAAAGACATCCTGGCCGATTTGTGGCCGGGCCATCAGCGCGTCAGCCGACTGTCGCATGGCATCAAGACGCTGGAGTTGGAACGCCAGACGAGCGGACAGATCCTCCGCACTCGGCTCATCCTGATCGGTCTTCGGTGCAGGAATAAGGAGCTTCGACTTCAGGAAGGTGAGCCAGGAGGCCATCACCAAATAGTCGGCGGCGAGTTCGAGATCCCGACGCTTCGCCTCCTGAACAAAGTCAAGATACTGGGTCACGAGGGACAGAATTGAGATCTGCCGTAGATCCACCTTTTGCCGACGGGCGAGGTCCAAAAGGACATCGAGCGGGCCTTCATAGGTCTCCAACCGAACGAGAAAGTCCGTTGCCGCGGGGGCGTCGCGGAGGGGCGCGTCGAAGGGATCGGCGGTCTCAGGCATCCCACCGCCCATAGGCTGAGACGATGTCGCCGAATTCGGCTTCGAGATCGTCGATACGGCTCATTTCCGGCGCCTTTCTGCCGCGCAGGATCTCATCGCTGAGGGCTTGTCGTGCCGGCGCCAATGGTCCTGTCCCCGCCGCAACCCCTTGCATCTCGTCCATCTTGCCGTTGCAGTGGAGAATGAGATCGCAGCCTGCCGCCAAGGCCCGTTCGGCGCGCTCCCGATAATCACCGCTGAGGGCCTTCATCGACAAATCATCCGTCATCAGAAGACCCTGAAAGCCAATCTCTCCCCTGACGCTCTCCTCGATCACCTTCGGAGAGCAGGTGGCGGGACGCTCAGGATCGAGCGCTTCATAAACAATATGGGCCGTCATGCCGAGGGGCAGCTGGTTGAGCAATTTAAAGGGCACAAAGTCGACGTCGGACAGGATATCGTGAGCGCATCCGACCCGGGGGAGTTCATGATGGCTGTCCGCCATCGCCCGCCCATGCCCCGGGATGTGCTTCACCACCGGCAGAACCCCGCCCGCCTCAAGCCCGGCCGCCAAAGCGGCGCCTAATTTCGCCACGACGATCGGGTCCTCCGCAAAGGCGCGGTCTCCGACAATGTCGTGGGCGCCGGACTGGCGCACATCGACCATCGGCACGCAATCGACATCGATCCCGAGGCGACGGCAATCATGGGCGAGTAACCGGCCGAAAAGGCGCGCTGCGCCCTCAGCGGCAGGGAGCCCCTGGCGGCTCACAATTTCCCCAAGGAGAGCGGCGGGGGGACGGGGCGGCGCCAATTCAGGGCTGAGACGCGTCACACGCCCGCCCTCGTGATCGATGAGGATCGGGGCATTGCGGCCAATGCTCTCCCGCAACGCGGCGCAGAGGGCGATGACCTGGTCGGCGGTCTCAATATTACGGCGAAAAAGGATGAACCCCCATGGGTCTGCGTCCCGGAAGAACGCGTGCTCTTCAGCGTTCAGGACGGATCCTTGACAGCCATAGATCGCCGCACTGACCACGGGCGCCTCTTAGCGCTTCCGCGTGAAGCAGTCCTGCCCTTTGGCGGACAAGTCGCGGCAATAGACATCGGCCGCCCCTTTGGAGGCAAACCCCCCAAGAAGGAGGCGGTAATAGGTCGTGCCATTGACCACGGCGACATTGATATCAGGGCTTTGATTGGCCACCAAACTCCCGATCTGGCGTGACAACCGGCCATAGACCTCCATCGCTTCATCGCGGGAGCCAAAGGCGCCGACCTGAACGGCCCAGGGGCCCGTGGCCGCCGCCGGAGACGAGGAGGAGGTCGACGACGTGCTTGGACGGGTGGCGGGCGCGGGGGTCGGGGTCGCCTCACGCGTGGGGGCAGCGGACCGTGCCGGCGCCGGGCTCGGCGCCCGGGGTGATGGGTCGGCACTCGCCACATTTTGGGTCGGTGTCGTCGGCTGAGCCTGGGGCTGAGCCTGGGGGGCGGCCCCAGCGGCCGTGGTTGACGCCCCTGTGGGCCCCGACGAAGAATAGCCGTTGAGCGCATCCTCGGAGGGGTTCTCATCCGCAATCACAATCGCGGACCGCTCATCATTCAATTCGTCAAAGACTTCGCGCGGCGCCCCGCCCTCGGCAGGCTCAAGGGACACAGCCTCACGCAGGGGGCGGGGATCCGCCGTCACCGTCGGGAGGGCGCCGTCGCCGCGAACCTCGGCACGGCCTTTTTGATAAGCGAGATAAACGATGCCGGCAAAGGCGGTAAGCATCACGAGGGCGATCACCAGGACCCAGAACCCGGACAGACCGCCTTCGTCGAAATCGTCATATCCTTCATCAGAAAGGGCCGTAGTGGACATCGTCTTCCTCCAATCGCAGTGCCGCCAGCGATTCCGCCTTGTATGCGCTGATTCTAGACGGACGCGACGCTAACGTCGCATTAAGACTTCGTTTAAAGCCAGCGCGTCGTCGTGAACAGCCGCCGATGCTCTTCGAGGGCGAAACTGTCCGTCATGCCCGCAATATAGTCGCAGACGACACGGGCACGCTTCGCGGCGGGTTTACCCTCCTGCAGGGCAAACCACGCCGGCGGCAAGACATTAGGCTCTTCGAAGAAGAGGTGAAAGAGGTCTCTGACCACCCGTTTTGCGTGGCTGCGCGCCCTGTTGACGAGATAGTGCCGATACAGCCGGTCAAAGAGAAAACTTCTCAGCTTTCGGATCGACGGGCTCAGCTCCTCGGAAAAGCGGACAAAGGGGGCGTCGGCTTCGCGGATCGCCTCGGCCGATTGGGGCGCAAGCTCGGTCAACCGGCGCGAGGTCTCAGAGAAGACATCGTTAACCATGATCCCGATCAGTGAGGACACCGCCTCTGCGACCTGTGTGCCCTCGGGCGCATCGGGCCATCGTTGGCGGGCCCAATAGAGCCTTTCCCCCAAAAGCGGCACATCCAGGGCCTCGGCGAAGGTGAACAGCCCGGCCCGCAGACCATCTTGGCTGTCATGATTGTTGTAGGCGATATCGTCGGCCAGCGCCGCGATCTGCGCTTCGAGGCCCGCATAGGTGTGCAGTTCAAGGTCATGGCCCTTGGCGTATTCCTCAAGCACCGCCGGAAGGGCAGGTAGGGGTGTCTCCTCATCCGCCCGGGCAGCCAGGGGGCCAATCAGGGGGCCATTGTGCTTCACCGTCCCCTCGAGGGTTTCCCAGGTTAAATTAAGGCCCTCATAGTCTCCCTTCGGACGCTCCAATTTCGTGAGGACCCTCAGGGTTTGGGCATTGTGATCGAAGCCGTCATAGGGGGCCATTGCTTCGTCGAGGGCGTCTTCTCCCGTATGACCGAAAGGCGGGTGGCCGAGATCATGGGCGAGGGCGACGACCTCCCCCAGATCCTCATCGAGACGCAATCGTCGGCAGAGGGAGCGGGCGATCTGGCTCACCTCAAGGGAGTGGGTCAGGCGAGTCCTGTAATGGTCGCCCTCATGGGCCACAAAAACCTGGGTTTTATGCTTGAGCCGACGAAACGCCACAGCATGGATGACCCGGTCACGATCGCGCTGGAACGGCGTGCGTGTGGGGCTTTCGGTCTCCTCATGCAATCGGCCGCGGGTCCGATCGGCGCGCGTGGCATAGGGGGCGAGGGGCGCTGGATAGGCTAAGGGCATGAACGATGGGGCCTTTGACTCCTCATTTCATTGGCGCGGAACGCCATTGCCTGTCGAGTGGGGCTTTTCAGACCCGGAGCGAAGGCCCAAATAAGAATGATGGCCGATGGAACCGACATGCCGCAAATCGTTCTCACTGATCGCGCTGCGAGCAGGATCGCTACGATCCTCGCCAAGGAAGCTGAGGGCGCCATGCTGCGCATCGCCGTTCTTGGGGGCGGCTGCTCAGGCTTCCAATACGACTTCCAAATCACAGACAAAGCGGAGGGGGACGACCTCGTCCTCGAAAAGGCGGGCGCCACCGTGTTGATCGATAAGATCAGCCAGGAATATATGCCCGGTGCCGTGATTGACTATGCTGAGGAATTGATCGGCGCCGCTTTCAAAATCGATAATCCCCTCGCCACGGCAAATTGCGGCTGCGGCACGAGCTTTTCGATCTAGTAGACGATCAGCCGCGTCCCCCCGTTGAGATAAGTGTTGTTCTGATGTCGACCTTCGGTAAGAGGGCGCATGGAAAATGTGCTCGTCCCCGTTTTTTGGCAGGTTGGCCTCTCAATCAGCGTTCTCCTATTGTTGGGCGTTCATCGTCTTTATGATGTTGTGAACGATCGATCTCTTCTGGTCCGAAGCAAGACCGACACCTCCGTTTATCCTGAGCGGACGAAAAAAGTGGCGGCGAATTTCTCCAATCAATTCGAGCTGCCGGTCCTTTTTTACCTGGCTTGCGGATTGTATCTGTTATTCGGCGTGTCCGAGGCGGCAGGGATCCTGCCTTGGATTTTCGTCATCGCCCGGATTGCGCACACCCTTATTCATACGACGATCAATGTCGTTCTCATCCGATTTTCCGCG
The DNA here is from genome assembly GCF_000152825.2 of Parvularcula bermudensis HTCC2503. NCBI lineage: Bacteria > Pseudomonadati > Pseudomonadota > Alphaproteobacteria > Parvularculales > Parvularculaceae > Parvularcula > Parvularcula bermudensis. The sequence continues at coordinate 1,399,161 of NC_014414.1, read as the reverse complement.
TTTGCGGTGAGCGTGCTCACCGTGATTGCCTTGTTCGTCCGCCTTGCGGGGGCAATCGGCGAAAGTCCGCTGATTTCGGGCTAACGGGTATCGCCAATGCCCACTCCGGCTTTCTTGCCCCCTGACGGAGCGGCCTCGTGATCATTTCCAGCTTCAATGTGAATTCGATCAAAGCGCGCCTGCCGCGCATTCTTGAATGGTTTGACGACCGCCAGCCCGACGTGACGGTCCTGCAGGAAATCAAATGCGTCACCGACGCCTTTCCTGCGGCCCCCTTCGAAGATCGCGGCTATCACGTCGAAGTCTTCGGGCAGAAAACCTATAATGGCGTCGCGTTGCTCTCAAAGACACCGCCCGAAGATGTCCTGCGGGGGGTGCCCGGTTTCGACGACGACAATGCGCGATATATCGAGGCGCTCATTCCTCACGATCAGGGGGCGCCGGTCCGTGTGGGGGGGCTCTATTTGCCAAATGGCAACCCCGCCCCCGGTCCGAAATACGACTATAAACTCGCCTGGATGGCCGCCTTTGAGGATCATGCACGGGACCTCCTGGCGCAAGAGGAAGCGGTGTGCCTCCTTGGGGATTATAATGTCATCCCCGACCCCTCGGGGGTTTATGCCCCCGACCGCTGGACCGAGGACGCCCTCTTTCGCCTTGAGACCCGCAAAGCGTTCCGCCGCCTCCTCAATTTGGGGTATGTCGATGCCCTAGCGCAGGTCAAAGACGCCCCCTTCTACACATTCTGGGACTATCAACGCGGGGCGTGGGACAAGGATCATGGCTTGCGCATCGATCATTGCCTCCTCTCCCCCCAAGCGGCCGACCGCCTGACCGGCGGGGATGTCGATCGCCAGGTCCGCGACCCTGCCCTTGGCAACCAAGACGCTAAACCGTCAGATCACGTACCGGTCTGGATATCGATCGGCCCCAAAGAGACCGAAGGCGGGGAAACATAAAAAAGGGGGCACCGCAGCGCCCCCAATATGTCGGTATCGTGATCTCACGCCACCGCCTTTAGGCCGCCTTTTTGCGATCCGGATGACGACCTTCTTTAATCTCTTCGATGATTTTGTCGCAAAAGGCGTCGAGGTCGCCCGGATTGCGGCTGGTAATCAGCGCTTCGTGGACAACAACAGCTTCATCCGTCCACAGACCTCCCGCATTTTTCACATCGGTGGCGATTGAATGATACGACGTCAATGAACGCCCTTTGACGACCTCTGCCTCGATCAGCAGCCAGGGGGCGTGGCAAATCGCGGCGAGCGGCTTCTTGGAATTGAAGAAATCCCGCACGAAGGTCACGGCGTCGTCATTGACCCGAAGAAGGTCGGGATTGATCTGCCCACCCGGCAGGACCAGCGCATCGTAGTGAGCCACCTTCGCGTCGCCCAGGGGCCGGTCGACCGCGATGGTGTCCCCCCAATCGTCTTCATCCCACGCTTTGATCTCACCCGTTTCGGGGGAGATGATGTGGACGGTGGCGCCGGCTTCTTCGAGCCGCTGCTTCGGCACAAACAGCTCGGATTGTTCAAAACCGTTTGTGGCGAGGATCGCGACGGTTTTTCCCTCGATCGATGTCATGGATGGATCTCCTTTTGGTATCCGATAAAGAGTCAACGGCCAGTGATGCGGCGCGTTCCCCGGCACGGCATAAAGTCAGGGAAATGTCAGACGCCCCCTAGAAGCGCGGCAGGAACACCCCACTTCTCCAACCAGCACTATAGATGGGAAGGTCAACCGATGAGCATGTCCGGAAGTGTGGGCGCTGCTACCCCTAAGCAGCAGGAACTCAAGCCGCTGTTCGAGCCGCTGAAACTGGGGCAGCTTGAGCTGCCAAACCGTATTTTGATGGCGCCGTTGACGCGCAATCGTGCCCATGCCGACGGGACGCCAAAGGAAATGGCCGCCACCTATTACAGCCAGCGGGCGAGTGCTGGGCTGATCATCAGCGAAGCGACCCAAATCTCCCCCATGGGCAAGGGGTATATCGATACGCCGGGCATCTACGAAGACCGTCATGTCGAGGGATGGAAGGCTGTCACCGACGCCGTTCATGAAAAAGGCGGCCGCATCATCTGCCAGCTCTGGCATGTCGGACGGATCAGCCATACCAGTCTATTGCCAGACGGGGCGCAGCCCCATGCCCCCTCCGCCATTGCGGCGGACGCACAGACCTTTACCCCAAATGGGTTCGAGCCCACCTCCGAACCAAAAGCGATGACGACGGACGATATAAAGCGCACCGTCGACGATTACGCCCATGCTGCCAAGCAAGCCCTCGCCGCCGGTTTTGACGGGGTCGAGGTGCATGCCGCCAACGGCTATCTGCTCGATCAGTTCATCCGCGACAAATCCAATAAGCGGGAGGACGCCTATGGCGGCTCGGTGGAGAACCGATTGCGCTTCCTGCGAGAGGTCCTGGACGGCGTCACTGCCGCCATCGGCGCAGACAGGACGGGGATCAGGCTTTCACCGCTCGGGACGTTCAACGATATCTCGGACAGCGATCCGGAGACGACCTTCAGCGAGGCGGTGGCGCTGCTCAATCCCTACGGTCTCGCCTATTGCCATTTCCTCGAAAGGTTCGGCGGAGATGTTCCCGACACGGATCTCGAAACCCTTGGCCGGATATCGTCAGGGTTCGACGGTCCTTATATCGCCAATGGCAATTTCGACGCCGAAGAAGCGGCGAGATGGATCGCCAAAGAGCGGTGTGATGCGGTCACCTTCGGCAAGCTCTTTATCGCCAATCCCGATCTCCCGAAACGACTTGCGCTCGGCGCGGCCCTGAACGACTGGAATCAGGACACGTTCTATGGCGGCGGCGAAGAAAGATATATCGATTATCCCTTCCTTGAGGAGGACATCGAGGAAGAGACCCCGAAAGGGTGAATTGCCCTTGCCCTCAATGTCCGCTCAAACACGGCCATGAAATGGTCACGCGAACAGGATGACGCGCTGAAAGCTGCCCGCCGATGGCTTCGGGGACGGCGCGAATCCCAGGTGTTCCGCCTCTTTGGCTATGCCGGGACGGGAAAAACGACCTTGGCTCGTCATCTTGCGGAGGATATCGACGGCGAAGTGCTCTTCGGGGCATTCACGGGAAAAGCCGCCCATGTGCTGCGTCAAAAAGGCTGTGAGGGGGCACAAACGATCCATTCGCTCATCTATCGTCCCGCAAAGGGCGATGAGGACGATCCTGGGGATGAGGGACCGCAATTCACGATTCGTCGCGACGCGCCCGCATCGGAGGCGGCGCTAATTATTATCGATGAATGTTCCATGGTGGATGAGGATCTGGGGCGTGACCTCCTCTCCTTCGGCGTACCCGTCCTGGTCCTCGGGGATCCGGCCCAACTCCCCCCCGTAAAGGGTGGCGGATATTTCACCGAAGCCTCCCCGGATATCATGTTGACCGAAGTCCATCGACAGGCGGCGGATAACCCCATCATCCAGCTCTCAATGCAAATTCGCGACGGCGATCTACCCGGCGAGGGCGATTACGGCGCCGCCCGAATCCTCAGTAAGCGGGATCTCGACCCGGAGGCTGTGACGACGGCGGATCAAATACTCGTTGGGCTGAACCGAACCCGCGCCCGCTATAATCAGCGCCTTCGTGAAATTCATGGGTTTGACGGCGATGAGCCCTGGGTTGGTGAACGCCTGGTCTGCCTCCGCAACAATAAGCAAAAGGGCCTGCTGAATGGCGGGATGTGGACCGTGAAGGCCCGTCATGGCCGGAAAAGAGGGAAGCTTCGGCTCGACCTCACCCCAGAAGACGGCGGGCGGTCAGCGCGGGTACAGATCCTACCCGACTTCTTTTCAGGCAATCCCGCAGATATTCCGTGGCCCAAGCGACGTAATTCAGACGAATTCGATTTCGGCTACGCACTCACTGTTCACAAGGCCCAAGGGTCGCAATGGGACGATGTCGTGCTGTTCGATGAGAGCTATGCCTTCCGGGAGGATCGTCTCAAATGGCTTTACACCGGTGTGACGAGGGCGGCTGAACGCCTGACCATTGTACGGTGAGACCCCCGCCCCCCTATCACCCGCCGACGACCCCGTGGCTGACCGTCTTGTACGAAGATCATGCTCTCATCGTTCTGGACAAGCCCGCAGGTCTTCTCTCCGTTCCCGGAAACATCAGTCGTGATAGTCTTGAAACGCGGGTCGTCGATAGATTTCCAGACGCCTATGTCGCGCATCGACTTGATATGGCGACAAGCGGTGTAATCGTTTTCGCCCGTGGCAAGCAGGCTCTCGCCGATCTGGGGCAGCAATTTGAACATCGGCTGACTGAAAAACGCTATATCGCCGATGTCTGGGGATGCGTCTCCGAAGACGAAGGGACGATCGACCTTCCTCTGCGTACAGATTGGCCAAATCGCCCACTGCAAATGGTCTGTCACGAGCGAGGGCGACCGGCCTTGACCCATTGGCGGGTTATCACACGCTCACCGAAGCAGACGCGACTCGAGCTTCGCCCCGTAACGGGGCGCTCTCACCAATTGCGCATTCACTGCCGAGAACTAGGTCACCCCATACTCGGCGATGAGTGGTATGCGGAGGGAGAAGCACGCGCGGCCGCCAATCGGCTACACCTTCACGCCCTGCACCTCAGCCTGACCCACCCCACGAATAAGGGGAGGGTGACATATACAGCCCCCCTCCCCTTTTAGCGTCGATGACGCCGATATTCATGGAGGGCTGTTATTTGAGGCAGCCTTCGACCCCTTCGGCAGCAAGGGTGCTGACGGCGCATGGCGTCAAGGTTGGGTAGTAAGGGCCCATGATGTCTTTTGCCGATTGCGGATTATCATCACTTGGAACATCCTGGATGGAATAATCCCAATCCGATGGGAGCATGTTCCTGAACAATAAGGCGTGCCGCGTTTTCGGCTCCGTCGGAGAGCTCATGACCCAGGCAGCTTCGGAGAAGTCGAAATCCTCAGGCATTTGATCTAATGCCCCAATCACGATCCGATACTGACCATCTTCATCTTGCGGGATCTTATAATCCGCAATGCAGGCCTCTGCCTTGGTCTTCATATTTTTCGGCTTCAATACCGCAGGATAGGGCAAACGATAAATCGTATTGCATAGCGACCAATAGCGAACGGCAGGAGTCTCCGGCGGCCAGATTTGAGGCTCACGCTTTGTCTCCTCGTTCCCCCTCGCAGGTGCCTGCCCCGTCATCACGAGAACTTCGTCAGGTTGGGGGTCATAGAGCGCAAGAAGATACGCGTTGTCGAGATTGGGAAAGAACCCAGCCGTATTGCTTGGCCGGCTGAAGGCTTTGAGGGGAGGACAATCGTCTTCACAAGGACGGGGCATGAGGGGAAATTCCAGCCCCCCCTCAAGATTGTCGGGGGGCATAGGAAGCGTATTTTGTCCAAGGCCTTTTTCGGCATGATTGATTGTGATGGTGAAACTTCCCCCGGCCTCGCCGCCGGTTTGCCACGGATTTTCACTGCCTTCATCGGGCGCAATCTGGAAATCCGCGAGAAATGAAGTTTCTCCGTGCACCGTAAAAGGAGTAAAGGTCTGGTCGTAGATCCCAAACGACATATACCGAGCGGCAGGATACTCCCCCGACACGGTAATCCGATCGATGGACCCCGTGGGTATCCGCGTCGCCCAATAGATCGAGGAGAGGTCCGGCAGGGCAATGTTCGCCCGACTGTCGGTCAGTTCCGGATTGACAACGATCTGCCAGGCACAACCGACGTTCTTCAGGACTTTATCTACATCCTTGCACGGCTTGATCGTATTCGCCTTGCGGCCATTTTCGTAATGAACCGTAAGGGTTGGGAGCTGAACGTCATCGACCGCTCCTTCGGGAAGGTAGACCCGATATATCATTATCGCTTGGTCAATATCGATAAGGCCCGAAGCTTGGGCAGGGGTTGAAAATGCGGCAACCGCCGCCAGTCCCGAGGTGAGCATATACTTCATCGAATGACTCCTGATGAGTGGGCATATTGCCGACACTAGTTACAGACATTTTTGTCGGTAACTTTCGCGCGGATATTTGTCCAGCGCTAAAGTGCTGAGCCGTAAATGAAATTTTGGAGGGCAAATTCGCCTTTAAAGAGAGAACACTCTTCATGCACACTTTGGCGTGTTGCGGGTGGTCACCTCTCCTCAATCAAGGCCTGTAACATCCCTGCACAGCGCATACAGCGCATCTGGTGCGAGGAACCACGCGCAGTGATCGCCGAGGGGTCGCCGACGCACCGTGACTGCCTGCCACCCCTCCCCTGTAGCCTAAAAAAAAGGCGTGCCCGGAGGACACGCCTTTATGGATTAGAAAATCAGCCGCATTTTAGGCCGCTTTTTTATCGTACTCACCGTAAAGGGTCGTTCCTTTTTTCGCCAGCTCACGGAACATTTCCGGCGGCTCATAGAGCCAGCCGTGCTTCGTGGCCAGTTTGTCGGCGGTTTCGACGAACTTATCGAGACCGATCATATCGATGTAGCTCATCGGGCCGCCGGTCCAGGGACAGAAGCCCCAGCCAAAGATCGCGCCGAGATCCGCCGATTGTGGATCATGCACCACACCCTGGGCATACATCCGGGCCGCCGCCACGAGATTGACGTAGAGCAGTCGCTCTTGCACCTCTTCAACGGTCGGTTGTTCCTCAGCAAGCGGATAATGCTCCTTGAGGCCCGGCCAGAAGTACTTCTTCGATCCATCCTCGGGATATTCGTAGAAGCCCTTGCCGACTTTCTTCCCTTTACGCCCCAGCTCTTCAACGAAGAGTTCGAGCAGGTCTTCGGTAGGCTCGCGCTTATAATTCTCACCTTCAGCTTTCTGACGGGAGCGCGCGATATTGAGGCCCAGCTCTTGGCTGGTCTCATCCATGAGCGCCAAAGGACCAACAGGCATGCCCATATGAAGGGCCCCATTGTCGATCAAGGCGGGGTTGATCCCCTCCATCACCATGCGTGCCGCTTCGTTGAGATAGGGCACCACGCAAGAGTTGCAGTAGAAGCCGCGCGCATCGGCCACAACGATGGGGGTCTTCTTGATTTTCCCCACATAATCGAGAGCGACGGCCAACGCCTTATCGCCCCCATTGGCGTGCGGGATGATTTCCACCAGGGGCATTTTATCCACCGGCGAGAAGAAGTGGATCCCAATAAATTTATCGGCACGGGAAGAATATTCCGCCAGATCGCCGATGGGAATCGTCGAGGTATTGGTCGCAAAGACCGTTGAGTCGGGAATGATCGCCTCGGTCTTCTTGATGGTTTCGGCTTTAACGTCCGGATCCTCGAACACAGCCTCAATGATCAGATCGACATCCTTAAGATGATCATAGTCGGTGGTCGGCGTAATGCGCGCCAGCATTTCCTCGGACTTCTCCTTGGAAAGTTTGCCGCGCTTCACTCCCTTCTCGTTCAGCTTTTCGGAATAAGCTTTGCCCTTTTCGGCATATTCCTGTTCCCGGTCGATCAGGACGACCTCAAGACCCGCCTTGGCGGATACATAGGCAATCCCCGCGCCCATCATCCCGGCACCCAGGACGCCGATCTTTTTGAGGTCGGTTTTCTCGACCCCTTCTGGACGGGCCATGCCCTTTTCCGCCGCCGTCTTGTTCTTGAACAGCGTCCGGATCATGTTCCGGGATTGCGGCTCCATCAGGCATTGGGTGAAGTATTTGCTCTCAATACGGAGGGCGACATCCATCGGAACGATGGACCCTTCGTAGACGGCCGAGAGGATACGCCGGGCCGCGGGGTAATTGTGATTGGTGACCCCGGCGGTCATGGCGCTGGCACCGGCGAAGATCGGCACGATCTTCGGGTTCATGGCGCCGCCGCCCCCATTGGGGATCTTGAAGCTCTTTTGATCCCAGGGTTGCACCACTTTCGGATTGGCCTTCACCCATTCCTTGGCTTTGGCAACAATCTCGTCTTTCGGCGCGATCTCATCGATCAGCCCAAGACGTTTGGCCTTTTCCGCATCCATGTTCTTGCCCTGGGTGCAGATTTCGATGGCATTCTGCACACCGGCAAGGCGCATGATGCGTTGGGTCCCCCCGGCACCGGGAATAAGACCGACCAAAACCTCAGGCTGGCCGAACTGCGTCTTCCCGCTGTCGGACGCGACCTTATAGTGGCCTGCCAGAACCAGCTCCATACCGCCGCCCAGCGCCAATCCGTCCACGGCGACAGCCACGGGTTTTGCCTTGGCGAGGTTCTTCTCCAGCTCTTTCGCCGGCTTCCCGCCGGTTTCGAGCTTACGAAGAATAGTTTGCAGGCGGTAATTCTGATCGAAGATGAATTGAGGATCCGCATCGGGCGGGATCATCGAGATCATGTTCAAATCGGCACCGGCCAAAAAGCCTGTGTCTTTGCCCGATTGGATAACCAGGCCCTTGATCTCATCGTTGGAGATGAAATCGTCGGCCATCTTTTCGAAGTCTTCGACCAAATCCTGGTTCCAGACATTCATCGACTGTCCCGGAAGGTCGATCGTCAGAAGAGCGATGCCGTCGGAATCAACGTCGAAGCTGAAAGTATTATAGCTCATATTGTCCTCCCAGAAATTAGCTGACGCGTTCGAGAATGGTGGCCGTTCCCATGCCGCCGCCGATACACAGCGTCACGAGTGCGGTCTCTTTGTCAGTACGGTGCATTTCACCGATTGCGGTACCGAGGATCATGGCCCCGGTTGCGCCCATCGGGTGCCCCATGGCGATCGCCCCACCATTCACGTTCATTTGATCATGGTCGATATCCATCGCCTGCATGTAGCGAAGAACCACGGAGGCGAAGGCTTCGTTCAGCTCCCAAACATCGATGTCGTTCTTGGACATACCGGAGCGGGCCAGGACCTTTTTCGTCACGAACTCCGGCCCGGTGAGCATGATCGTGGGCTCTGACCCAATCGACGCCATCGCGCGGATCTTGGCAATCGGCTTCAGGCCAAGCTTCTCCCCCATCTCTTTCGTCCCGACGAGCACCCCGGCGGCCCCATCGACGATACCGGAAGAATTGCCGGCGGTGTGGATGTGGTTGATGCGCTCAAGCTCGGGATATTTCTGAAGGGCGACCTTATCGAAACCGGGCATCTGCTCGCCGAGGGCGGCAAAGGCGGGGTTGAGGCGTCCCATGGCCTGCATGTCCGAGTCCGGCCGGATCGTTTCATCCTTGGACAGAATTTCAAGACCGATCACGTCTTTGACGGGGACGACTTGCTTGTCGAAATCGCCGCGCGCCCAACTCGCCGCAGCCCGCTTGTGGCTCTCAACGGCATAGGCATCGGCATCGTCCCGCGAGATCCCGTATTTGGTCGCGATGATATCCGCCGAAATCCCTTGTGGGACGACATATTGCTCAAAGCTCACGGCAGGATCAGACAACAGCGCCCCACCATCAGCGCTCATCGGCACCCGCGACATCGCTTCGACACCGCCGCCGATGGCCAGGTCGGCCTCGCCGCTCATGACCTTGGCTGCGGCCATATTGGTCGCCTCAAGCGCGGAGGCACAGAACCGATTGACCTGAACCCCGGAGGTTTCTTGGGGCAGATCAGAAACCAGCACCGCCGTCCGGGCAATGTTCGATCCTTGCTCCCCCACTGGCATCACGCAGCCGAGGATCACATCGTCGACCGCTTGGCGGGACAGGTCGTTACGCTCATTCAGCGCATTCAAGACCTGGGCGGCCAGTTGAACGGGCGTAATCTCGTGCAAGGAGCCGTCAGGCTTCCCCTTGCCGCGAGGCGTCCGCACCGCATCGTAAATATAAGCGTCTGCCATGGGTGTCTCCTTCCTGTGGCCGCGCCGTCCCTGTCGGACAGCTCCGCTCTCAACATTGGCTGTGCCAGCGATCTATACAATGTATAGACCCCACGCAATGCCAGCTGACATGTGGGCCGATGCCGCGCCAAAGGAAACACAGGATCGCGGTTTGTGGGTCGGGCCAGATCAGGAAAACGCTCACCGTCTGCCGCCCCCGGCCGGATCGGGCGGGACAATCGGGCCGCTGCGTTTTTGTTGTCAGCTGTGCCCATCCACAGCCATTCATCGCTCTCGTCCGGCGAGCTACCCTCGCACTGGGAAAGCTGATAGAGCTGCGCACGGTCGGGGCCTGTAGCTCAATGGTTAGAGCTGGCGGCTCATAACCGCTAGGTTGGGGGTTCGAGTCCCTCCGGGCCTACCACCCTCAGACCACGCCTGACCTGGCCGCCGGCTGAAAACCGATGATGTCGGCGAGAGGATCACAATGCGGCGGGGCGGTATCGCCTCTCAGTCGCTGTGATGAGCCGCCTCGGCGGCCACAGCCTCTTGCTTCGTCTTGTGGATCGTTCCCACAGGCTCCTCAGGCGGCGAATAGAGGGTGAAGAGTTTGAGAGGTTTGCGCCCCTGGGCGATGAAATTGTGGACAGCGCCCGCCGGCACCACAACGAGGCTGCCCTTTTTCACTTTAAAGGTCTCGTCCCCCACGATCGCTTTGCCGCGCCCCTCCACAAAGATCAGGACCTGATCGACATCGTGGCTCTCCTCGCCGATATCATCGCCGGGATTGACCGACATCAGTACCAGTTGGGTGTGGTGGTGGGTCGAAATTTCCTCACGGAAATAGGCCCCACGCTTGGTGCGCTTGAAGATATCTTTCTCGAAAAACATCGCGGTGCCCTTTCTCCCATCCGTGACCCAGGCGGCTCTTACTGCCGCATGAGATCCAGGGTCACGGGAAATTCCTCACTCGCCCGTGGCTCGTTCAACGTGAACGGGCCGGGGGTATGTCCCATCGTGGCAAAACGCGCTCGCCGTCGGCCCTCCGCCTCCAGGGCGTTGACGGGCTGGAATTCGAAATTCCGCCCCCCTGGATGGGTGGAATAATAGGTGCATCCCCCAAGAGAGCGGCCCGTCCAGGTATCGACAATATCGAAGATCAGGGGCGAGTGCGGTTTGATCGTCGGATGCAGACAAGACGAGGGCAACCACGTCCGGAATCGCACGCCGGAAACCTGCTTGGCGAACTCATCGGTTCGCTGCAGCGGCACGCGATAGCCCTGACACGCAATCTGATAGCGCGAGCCCGGATCGCCTTCGACCATGACCTCCAGGCGCTCGACCGAGCTGTCGACGAAGCGCGCTGTCCCGGAGGCCCCCCCCTCCTCTCCCAAGACCGGCCACGGCTCAAGCGCGCCGCGCAAGGAGAGCGTGATGTCGCGGTGGGTGATCTGACCGTAATAGGGGAAGCGGAACTCGTGCTGGGCATCGTACCAGGAGGGATCCATCTTGATCCCCAACCCCTCGGACAATTCGCTCAAGACCTCGTTGAAATCCTTGCGCAGATAGAAAGGCAGCATGAACCGATCGTGGAGCGCATTGCCGAAGCGGATCAGCGGACGGGTATAAGGGTGCTGCCAGAACCAGGCGATGAGGGCTCTGAGCAACAATTGCTGGGCGAGATTCATTTCCGCATGGGGGGGCATCTCGAACGCGCGAAATTCGACCAGACCGAGACGGCCGGTAGGACCGTCGGGGCTGTAGAGCTTATCGATACAGATTTCCGCGCGGTGGGTATTGCCGGCGACGTCGACCAAAAGGTTCCGCAACAAACGGTCGATCAGCCATGGCGGCGCGTCATAGCCTGTGGACGATGAGGGATGGGGGATCTGATTGAGCGCGATATCGAGCTCATAAAGGCTGTTCTGCCGTGCCTCATCCACCCGCGGTGCTTGGCTGGTCGGACCGATAAACGTCCCTGAGAAAAAATAGGAAAGGCTCGGATGATTTTGCCAGAACCGAATGAGGGACTCAAGAACGTCCGGGCGCCGCAGAAACGGGCTGTCGAGGGGGGTGGCGCCGCCGACGACCACATGGGCCCCGCCGCCCGATCCGGTGGGCCGACCGTCAAGCAGGAATTTTGACGCTTCCAGCCCGCACGCCTCGGCTTCCTCATAGATGGTCCGCGTAATCTCACACTGCTCGGCCCAACTCGCGGCAGGCTGGATATTGACTTCGATCACGCCAGGGTCGGGGGTGACCTTGACCACATTCAACCGCGGATCGTCGGGGGGCGGATATCCCTCGATATGGATTGGGATACCCAATTCGGTGGCCGTGTCTTCGACGGCATGAACGAGATCGATATATTCATCGGCAGTGGAGGCTGGCGGCATGAAAACGCACAGCACACCATTCCGCGGCTCGATGGTAATCGCGGTACGGACATTCGGCGTCGGGGCGAAAACGCCGCCGGGCACCGCATCCGCATAGGCCCAATGTCCTTCGACCGTCGGGCGCCAATCGACCTCGTCATCGGTCTCCTCGGTGGGGGTATAGGGCCAGGCGGGAATATCAACAGGCATCGGCGCCCCGCCGGTCTGGCCCCCGGTCTGGCCCACAGGCCCTAACGGGGCCGTGGATGCCGGCCCGGCATGGCGTTGCATCTGGGGCAGCGGTTCCCCCCGACGGGTGGGAAGCGGGCCGCGCGGCGTTGCCGGATCGAGGGGATACTGAACATATCGCTCCGCTTCGGTGAGATAGGCAAGCGACTGCAGCGGCAACCTGAACCCCGCGGGGCTGTCCCCGGGGATCAGATAAAGTCGCCCGCGCCGGGTCTGCCATCGCTCGCTCCGCCATTTGAACCGGCGGCGGCGTTTGGCGAGTTGGGCCATGTCCTTGGAGGCCTTCGCGGGGGCTTGAGCAAGTTGGATCGGCAGAACATAGGCCGAGGGAGAACTGAGCCCGCGGCTGAACACCTTGGCCAGACGTTGCCGCTCCTCCGGCTCGTCGAGCTTGTTGTCGATGGGGTCGACATTCGGCGCCAATTTCTGTTCACGCAGCATAAACTCGGCGGGATCTTCGAAGGCCTCGCCAACGAAGTCAGCGTCGATTTCAAGATTGGCGGCCAAGGCGTGGGAAAACCGCTGGGCCTGTTCCGCGGTGGCGGGGGTTTCCGGGGCGACCGGCGCGATCAGCGCGGGACTTTCCCATGTCGGATAGCCGTCCTTGCGCCAATAGAGCCCATAGGCCCAGCGCGGTAATTGCTCACCGGGATACCACTTGCCTTGCCCGTGGTGAAGAAAGCCCTCGGGGGCAAAACGATCCCTGAGGCGCCGGATCAACTTATCGGCAAAGGCCGCTTTCGTCGGCCCCACCGCCGCAATGTTCCACTCATCGGCATCGCGGTCATCGGATGACACGAAGGTCGGCTCTCCGCCCATGGTCAGCCGAACATCATGGGCGACAAGCTGTTCGTCCACCGCCTGACCCGCTTTATCGATGGCGGCCCATTGCTCATCGCTGAGGGGCTTTGTGACCCGCGGGGTCTCTCTCACCCGCTTGACGGTCATGTCGAAGAACAGCTCCGCCTCGCAGGGCTCAACCGCGCCGCTGATTGGCGCCGCGCTGGAGGGGGCCGGTGTTGCCGCCAGGGGGATGTGCCCCTCCCCCGCAAACAGCCCAGAGGTCGGGTCAAGACCGATCCAGCCCGCACCGGGAACATAGACCTCGGTCCAGGCGTGGAGGTCGGTGAAATCCTCCGCCGGTCCGTTGAGGCCCGACGCGTTCTGCCGGTCCGCCTTCAGCTGGATCAGATAGCCAGAGACGAACCGCGCCGCGAGGCCCACTTCGCGCAGGAGGGCGACGAGCAACCATCCCGAATCCCGGCACGAGCCAGACTTCAAGGTGAGCGTGTCCTCGGGGGTCTGAACCCCCGGCTCCATCCTAACGGTGTAGGAAATATCCTGGTTGAGACGCTGATTCACCTGCACCAGAAAGTCGATAGTGCGCAGCCGATCATCCTCCGACGCCCCTGCGGTCTCCAAAAAGATTTTTTTCGTCCACGCCTTCAACGCGTCGAAGGCCGGCCCCTCCCCAACAGGTTTGAGATAGGGTTCGAGTTCGACCTTTAGATCCTTGTCGTAGGAAAAGGGGACGTGGAACGCGTCTTCCTCAAGGAAGAAATCGAACGGGTTGATCGCCTCCATGCTGGCGACAAGATCGACGGCAACCTCAAAGGTCTTTGTCCGCTCGGGAAAGACAAGCCGCGCCTGATAATTGCCGAAAGGGTCCTGCTGCCAATTGATGAAATGATCGCTCGGCGTCACCTTCAGCGAATAGCTGAGGATCGAAGTCCGCGCATGCGGCGCCGGCCGCAACCGCACGATCTGCGGATAAAGTTGGATGGGCCGCTCATAATCGTACCGAGTAACATGGTGCAGGGCGACATCGATCGACATAGACAGGGACTTCCTTTATGCGCGCAGCGCGATACCAGCAGAGTGTTGCTTAATTGGGTGCAATGCAACGGGACTCCCTGTCGTCCTACGCGTTTGCCGTATTTTCGCTTCTTGAATCGAAAAAAGCTGTGCCCCGCGAGGAAAGCCAGTAAACTCCCAGGCCAATTATGAAGAGATCATCATGACCTATTGCGTCGCTATCCGCGTGGGCGAGGGCCTTGTGATGCTGTCCGACACCCGAACGAACGCCGGGATCGACAGTATTTCGAAATTCAAGAAAATGTTTGTGTGGGATGTGCCGGGGGAACGCTCCTTGTGCATGATGACCGCCGGGAATTTGTCGATCACGCAATCCGTCATGACCCTGCTGCAAGAGCGGATCGACGACGACACCTTTACCGGCGAAACGATCCTCACGGCCGCCAATCTCTATCGCTGTGCCGAGGTCATTGCCTCGACCATGACCGAGGTTATGAACCGCTACAGCCTCGGCATCAGCAATGCGGGGGAAAGCGCCGCCTCCAGCATCATCCTGTCAGGCCAGACCAAAGGCGACAGCCCGCGGCTCTTCATGATCTATTCGGCGGGGAATTTCATCGAAGCGACCGACGATACGACGTTCTTCCAGATCGGTGGGTTCAAATACGGCAAGCCCATTCTTGACCGCGTGATTTCCACAGAGACGACCCTCGAAGACGCGAAAACAGCCGCCTTCTTGTCGATGGATTCAACCTTACGGTCGAATCTCTCCGTCGGGATGCCCCTCGATCTCTGTGTGTTGGAGGCCGATACGCTCTCCTTCAGCGAATTCCGTCGCATCGAGGCGGAAGACCAAAACTTTCACGCCCTGTCAGAGGCCTGGTCAAATGCGATCCGTGATGCCTTTGTCAGTATGCGGGAAATGCCGAAATAGGAGAGGCAGGGGGGCTCGGCCCGCCCCCCCTTTCCTTCAGACCCTCAATGTCCAGCGGGCACGTCCCGTTGAGCAACGCCGCTGTAGTTCGACAGCGGGCGGATCAATTTGTTGTTCGCCAATTGCTCCATCACATGGGCCGTCCACCCCGTAATCCGGGACATCACAAAGATCGGCGTGAACATCGGAATTTCGAAGCCCATGAGGTAGTAGGCGGGGCCAGCCGGAAAATCGAGATTGGGATAGATGCCTTTTGCATCGACCATGGTATCGTCGAGGATCCGCGACATCTCCCAGTATTTCTTGGCTTCTGGGGTGTCGATCACCTCGACCATCTTCTCATAGGCCTTGGTCATAGTCGGCACCCGGCTGTCGCCCGAGCGGTAGACCCGGTGCCCGAAGCCCATGATCTTTTTCTTCTCAGCGATCGCATCGAGCATCCATTGCTTCGCCTCCGCCGGCTCGCCGATCTCCTTCAGCATGTGCATGACGGCCTCGTTCGCCCCGCCATGCAGCGGGCCTTTAAGAGATCCGATGGCACCGGTGACGGCGGAATAGACGTCCGACAGGCTTGAGGCGATCGTTCTTGCCGTGAAGGTCGAGGCGTTGAAGGAATGCTCCGCATAGAGCGTCATGGAAATGTCGAAGCATTTGACGATTTCGTCCGCCGGCACCTCACCAAAACACATATGGAAGAAGTTTTCGGAGAAGCCTAGAACGTCTGAGGGCGCGATCGGATCCTTCCCATTGCGACGCCGGAAATCTGCGGCCACAATCGTCGGGATCCTGGCATACATGCGGATCGACTTTTCCATCAATCCGCTTGCGGAGCTATCTTCGGTGGTCGGGTCTTCCTGACCCAAGAAACTGACGGCGGTCCGTAGGGTGTCCATCGGATGGGCGTGCTTGCTGAAGCGGCTCATCACCTCAAGGACATCGTCCGAAACGGCCCTTTGGCTCCGCTCCTGCTGGTCGAGGCGCTCGCGGTCGGTCTTGGAGGGGAGGTCACCGTTCCAGAGCAGATACGCGACATCTTCAAACCGGCAATTGGCGGAGAGATCCTGGACCGCATAGCCGCGATAGGTCAGCGAATTGGTCTCGGGCATCACCTTGGAGATGGCGGTATCATCCGCAAGCACTCCGGCAAGCCCGTACTTCACTTCAGCTTCGGTCGTCATGGCGCATCTCCATCCTTGTCTTGACGGGGGCGACTTAGGCGAAAATTCCCCTTTGCGAACGGGCCGAACCGCATTTTTCCCATCAAGATGAAATTGTTCTCAAATATCAGTGCGTTACGCCATATCGCGCAGGCCTGAAACCAATCAGGGTCGCGCCCATTCAGGCGCAGCCCCCCCCTCGGCGGTCAGAGTTTGCGGAAGGTCAGCCCCGCATGTGCCTCTAGCCGGTCGATGAGCGCATCGCCCATGGCCGGCGCGGTGGTCAGGCAGCCTGTCTGTCCCTCGGGATGATGGAGGAGCGTCATCGCCGCCTCGGACAGCATGCGCGAGGTGCCCCCATAGCCTGGGTCCTTGTCCCCGGTGATCTCCGCGCGGAGCGAGAGGCCCTTTTCGTCCTTGGCGATCATCAGGACCTTGAAAAAGCCGCTCTCCCGTTCCTTCTCCGACGGTCCCTCACCCGGATCGGGGAGAAGCCGTTGGACCAGCCCACGGGTGGACTTGTTCTTGACCAGCGACATGAAGGACCCAAGCCCCACGGCCAGCCCCCAGGCGACCACCCGGTTTGGCACCCGCATCATTTCAAGATATCGGAAATCCTGGCCGTAGGCATAGTCCGTCAGCATGTTCGACCGGTGCACATTGGGCATATTGATATCGGCCATGATGAAGGGGGCGAGCCATGCGCCCACATCTTCATCCTTGCGCGGCTTGCGCACATCGGGCTGGCGCGGTCGCTTCGCCTCGGAGTCCTGGGCAAGACCATAGACATTGCCAAGGGCGCGGCGAACCTCCTGATCGGTCTCCGCCGCCTTCACCGTTTCCATTAAGCTTGCGTAGGTCCCGCCAGAGAGCCCCCCTTTGGCCCCTTTCAGAACCCCCTTCACCAGGGGCGCCGGTCGGCCATAGGCCTCGCGGTACAGCTTTTGGACGTAGTGCACACCGAGATCGAAGGGGATCGAGTCAAAGCCGCAGGAATGGACGATACGGGCACCCGTCCGTTGGGCAATGTCGTGATAACGCGCGATGGTGCCCGCCATCCACCCTGGTTCTCCACAGAGGTCGACATAATCCGTCCCCGCTTCGGCGCAGGCGGCCACCAGTTTTTCTCCATAAAGCTGATAGGGGCCGACCGTGGTGATGATCACCTTCGCCGCGGCGGCCAGCCGATCGAGGCTCTCTCGGTCATCGGCATTCGCCAAAAGATGGGGGACATCCTCTGCCCCGATTTCCTTGGCCACCATGGCCAATTTGTCGGGGTTACGCGCCGCCATGGCCCATTTCAGGTTGCCCTCGGCGCCATAGGTTCTCAGCAGATGCTGCGCGACGAGGCGACCGGTGAACCCGGTGGCCCCCCAGACGATAATGTCGAAAGATTTTTCAGCCATAGCGCCCCGCTACCATAGGGAGGCCCCCTATCACCACTCCCCCCTTAAAAGGCCGCATCGATCGCCGCCTTCTTGGCCTCGACAACCGCGATATTCTCCGCCGGCGCCGCGTCGATCAACGCCTTGAGGCGATCGAGTTGCGCCAGCTGCGCCTCCATTTCGGCACGCATCTGCGGAGGGGCGAATGCCAGAGCGGCCTGGCGCTCCTCGGCGCTCGGGATATCGGCGGTACTGACCTCCGACGCGATATAGGCCGTGAAGATGTGGTCCATCGTCCGGGCGAAATGGTCGATCGACGCGAAGCCATGGCGACGAACGATGGTGCTGATTTCCGATGCCGGAACTTGGGAAGGCAGCGCGCGCATCGCCTCTGAGAACATCGACAAGGACCCATCCTCCCGCGTTGAGAAGACCGGACCCAGGTCCCCCATCGGCCCCGTCATACCTTGGGATTGCGCGCTGAGTGCTGGGGGCGCGAAGTCTACCTCTGCATCCGCGACAAGGGGCTTTAGCGCCTCTAAGGCGGCAAGAGCCCTGTCAACATCGTCCGCCGTCAGCGATTGCGCCACCGCGATCGCGCCCATCATCCCGATCGCGGCCCCCGCCAGAGACACCATTAATGCTCTTACCACCTTCATGCCGTTCTTCCTCTCAATGACGGGTGACCCCCGTCTCCGCCCCGCCTCTTTTTAACCGGCGGGACCTTGGCAGACACGGCTGTGATGAAAAAGGGGCTCACTTCAATTGACGGCAGCATCGGTAAGGTCTATTGGGAAAATTCGGTGTTTGCCGGACGATCTCTATTTTGCGACTACCCAGACGCCGACAGATAGACCTCTCCTAAAATATCGAACTACCCATAGCGGCGGACGGTGTTCGCCGTTTCTCTACGAGGTCAATGAAAGGGTTTCCCATGGCCACAGGTACCGTCAAATTCTTCAACACCCAAAAAGGGTTTGGATTCATTCAACCGGAAGATGGGTCGAGCGATGTCTTCGTTCACGCCACCGCGCTTGAGCGTTCGGGCCTCGCGCCGCTGAACGAAGGCGACAAGGTCACCTTCGAAACGGCGCGCGACAAACGCTCCGGCAAGATGGCGGTTTCCACCATCCAAATGGCGTAACAATCGTCTGATTGATCGCCCATCACCAGATGGACGGTGACATTAGCCCCCGCCTTTTCGGCGGGGGCTTTTCTTTGGCAGCAGGGCAAGAGCCCTTCGGTTGTCAGCTGCCGGCCCCCGGCGCTGAGACATAGAGGCGGCCGCCCCCCTCCTCGAATTTCTCCGACATCTCGGCCATGCCCTTACGGCGTTCCTCCTCGCTCATCTCCTCAAGGGCCTTGCGCTCATTGTCCGAAAGACCCCCGGCATAGTCACGGACATCCTGGGTGATTTTCATCGAACAGAATTTCGGTCCACACATCGAACAAAAATGGGCGGTCTTGTGGGCTTCCTTAGGGAGGGTCTGATCATGGAAGTCCCGCGCGGTCTCTGGATCGAGCCCCAGATTGAATTGATCTTCCCACCGGAACTCAAAGCGCGCCCGCGACAGGGCATCATCCCTTAACCTTGCAGCCGGGTGCCCCTTGGCGAGATCCGCCGCATGGGCCGCGAGCTTATAGGTAATGACGCCCGTCTTGACGTCGTCACGATCGGGGAGACCCAGATGCTCCTTAGGCGTCACATAGCAAAGCATGGCCGTCCCGAACCAGCCGATCATGGCCGCGCCGATCCCGCTGGTGATGTGATCATAGCCCGGCGCAATATCCGTCGTCAGAGGACCCAGGGTATAGAAAGGCGCCTCGCCGCAGACCTTGAGCTGCTTGTCCATATTCGCCTTGATCTTGTGCATGGCGACATGGCCCGGCCCCTCGATCATCACCTGGACACCGTACCGCCAGGCGATCTTGGTCAATTCGCCCAGAGTTTCGAGTTCCGCAAATTGTGCCCGGTCATTGGCGTCGGCGGTCGAACCCGGTCGCAATCCGTCCCCCAGGCTGAAGGTGACGTCATAGCGCCGCATGATCTCGCAGATCTCTTCGAAATGGGTGTAGAGAAAAGACTCCTTATGGTGAGCGAGACACCATTTCGCCATGATCGAGCCCCCGCGGGAGACGATCCCGGTCACACGATCCGCTGTCAGATGAATAAAGGGCAGGCGGACCCCGGCATGGACGGTGAAATAGTCGACCCCCTGCTCACATTGTTCGATCAGCGTATCGCGATAAACCTCCCAGGTTAGATCCTCGGCGACCCCGCCAACTTTTTCGAGAGCCTGATAGATCGGGACCGTTCCGATGGGGACGGCCGAATTTCGGATGATCCATTCCCGTGTATTGTGAATGTTGCGGCCGGTGGACAAATCCATCACCGTGTCGGCGCCCCAGCGGGTCGCCCAGACCATCTTGTCCACTTCTTCCTCAACCGACGAGGTGACCGCCGAATTGCCAATATTCGCGTTGATTTTGACAAGGAAATTCCGGCCGATGATCATCGGCTCCGCTTCGGGGTGGTTGATATTGGCCGGTATGACGGCCCGGCCGCGCGCCACCTCATCCCGAACGAATTCGGCGGTGACAAATTCGGGGATCTCCGCGCCAAAGCTCTCGCCATCGGCAAGCGTCTCGGCGGCATGTGCCGCTGCCTGCCGCCGCCCTAGATTTTCGCGGATGGCGATATATTCCATCTCCTTGGTGACAATCCCCGCCCGCGCATAGTCGAGTTGGGTGAGGAGGCGCGCCTTGCCATCCCCCCCTTCGACCTCACGCATGGGAGAATGGGCCCTGGGAAAGGCCCTCGCCAGATAGTCGCCGGTGGCGCCGCCATTGTCCTCCGGCGTGATCTGCCGACCTTCATAGGTTTCCACCCCCCCACGTTCGAGAATCCAGGCCGTCCGTTTCCGGGGCAGCCCCTGCTCAACCGCCGCCTCAAACCCGTCCTCCGTATAAGGGCCGGTGGAGTCGTAAACGGGGAGGGGCGGCTCATTGGCCGACGGATGGACGGAGATGTAGCGCACGGGCGCGGCCACGTCATCGAACCGATCGCTCTGCACATAGACCTTTTGGCTGGCCGGGAGGGGCCCGGTCGTGACCCGCGGCGTGGCGAATTCCGCCTGACTTGTCGGCTTATTCATCGATCGTCTCCTTCCACATAGGGGGAATTGAAGGGCGCATTGTCCGCATTCTCGGCGGTCAATGACGCAAATAATTGAGGCGGGACGGTCACCCACAGCGCATTGGCAACGGCGATGGGCTCCCCCGCTTCGTCGAGAAGCGCACTGTCGGCCCGGTGGCGCCGCCCACGGCTTTCCACCGGCCAGCCAGCGGCGACCAAGGCCTCCCCCGGTGCCGGTCGGCGATAGATTTGGGCCGTCATGCCCGCAAGAAGGACGAGGGTGCCGGGCGCGAGGCGAAGCGAATGGGCTGAGGGGCAATCAAGGGCCGCCCATAGGAAGGGCGTATCCACAAGACCATCTGCTGCCGCCAGGGATGTGTCCGGTTGCCAAAGATCCGCATTCACCGGCGTCCCGTCGATTGGCCCGGCAAAGATCCGCAGCGCCTCCCCCGGTCGCCTCTTATGTCCGCAGACGAAGCAATAGGGAAGATAATGCCCCTCCTCGGCCCAATCGAGATAATGCTGGCGGGCGGCGCTTAAGGCCTCGGACGAGGGACGAGGAGGCGAGGTCACCTCGGGCTGCGCCGGCCTGGCCCAGCCGATCATGGCCTCCCCTTGGCGCAGCACGACCCGCTCCCCCTCCGACGCGACATCGAGCGGTGTGGCAAGCGGCGGCGGCGCAGACAGGCGGGTTTCAGCCGGCCCCCCGATGATCGAGGCGAGGAGACCGCTGACATAACCACCATTGCCGCTCAGGCGTGGTCCGCAAAATTGGGGGTCGATAAGGATCGTCGTCACACTCTCGCTCTTCGTGGCTCGGCAACGGCAGGCACATTGAGACGAGAATAACCGTTGAGCTTGGTCGATTGCGCTCGGTCGATCTCGCCGTCCCTCCGCCGGTGTCAGCCGGATCAGGTTCAAAGGGTGCGTCTCAACCCCGCGATTCGCGACGGGGTGCCCCTCGGCTATTGTCGGACCATAGGCATATCGCCTGGCTTGCCGCAATGGGGGGGCCTGTGATCGCCGACCGCGACTTTCGATCGCGGGCCCCGGGGAGCATTGCGTCCCCCCGGGGGGCTCCCTACCCTTTCCTGATCACGCTGACGGACGGAGGTCTTATGGATATCGATGCGATCGTCGTCGGGGCGGGCGCCGTTGGGCTTGCCACGGGCTTTGCCCTGGCGACCCAAGGCCATGAGGTTATCGTCATCGATCGCGCCATGGGCATTGGCAGCGGGGTGAGTTCCCGCAATTCAGAGGTCATTCACGCCGGTCTTTATTATCCCACGGGGTCGTTGAAGGCGCGCCTATGCGTTGAGGGACGCCGTCAGCTCTACGATTTTCTCGACACCCACCATGTTCCTTACGCTAAATGCGGCAAATTGGTTGTCGCCACGCATACGGACGAAGAACCTCGGCTTGACAAAATTCTCCACCAGGCCCGCACGAATGACGTCGAAGCGATGGCGCCGCTCACCGGCGATCAGGCGCGCGCGCTCGAACCCAATTTATCGACGACCACCGCCGCCCTCCTCTCCCCCGAGAGCGGTCTTTTTGACAGCCATTCCTACATGCTCGCCCTCAGGGGACGGATCGAAGATGCGGGCGGCCAGGTTGTTCTTGGAACCCCCTTTATCGGTGCGACGCCCCTGCCCGAAGGTGGCTTTACCGTGCGGTTCGGCGATGAGGGGGAGAGTCTGACCGCCCGTCGCCTCATCATCGCGGCCAGTCTCGGCGCCCAAAAGGCCGCCGAGGCGATTGAGGGATATCCCCGCGCGGATATCCCGCCCCTGTTTTTTGGCAAGGGTCTCTACTTTTCCCTGCAAGGCAAGGCACCGTTCGAGCGGCTGATTTATCCCCTCCCCATCCCGGGGGCGCTGGGGACTCATTACCGACGGGACCTCTCTGGTCGGGCGATATTTGGCCCCGACCTCCGCTTTGTCGACGAAGAGAACTACGACGTTGAAGAAGACCGTATTGAGAGTTTCTATGAGACGATCAGACGGTTCTGGCCGGATATTTCTGAAGGCTCCCTGGTCAGTGATTACGCCGGGATCCGCCCCAAAATCCACGCCGAAGGGGCGACGCAGCCCGATTACCGTATCGATGGACCGGACAGGCATGGCCTGCCCGGCCTTGTCACCATGTTCGGGATCGAGAGCCCCGGTCTGACGGCCTCCCTCGCGATCGGGCAGGAAGCCGTCAAGCGCCTTGGGGGATGAGCACTCCCTTTCCTCCGTCCCCTTACGGGGCAAAGGCGCTTAACGGGCACGGGCCTCAATCAAGGGACAGCACCGTGCGGACATCGCGCCAATCCACATATTTGAAGTTCTGGTTCCCGTCATCGTTAAAGCCGTCCTGAACCACCAACATGCCTTCCGGATAGCCCGGCAGCGCGCGGGAGGTCACATCGAGACCGTCGGTCTCCTCCGCCCCGTCAACCTCATCCCCCGGGGCAATACGGAACCGACCGAGATAGGCGCCCGTCAGGCGATCATAGACCGCGTAGGTATCATTCCCCTGACTGGAAGCGACCAGATAACCGGTACCATCGTCTTTCGCGTATAAGGACAGACCTTCAATATCCGCAACGATCCCGTTATCGGAGCCGACACGGTCGATCATCTCCCCGTCGCTCAATGTTCCATCCGTGGTCAAACGGAAACGCTCGATTCCGCCTTCTTCTCGGCCGACAAAGACCTGGCTGTTCTGCTCATCGACAACGCAGCCTTCGAGTTGTTCGCCCAGCTCGATCGTCCACGGCATAATCGGACTCGGCGTCGCCTGACCCTCCACAGTGAGGAGAGGGTAGAGGTCGACCTCGCCGGTTTTGTGCGTCACGAAGGCTGTGAAAGCCCCCCCCGCAATACCGAGACAGACACCGTAAGGTTCTGGGCGGATGGTGGGGATCCTGGCGATCTCGTTGATGCCCTCATCCTGGACGGTGAAGACGGTGACGGTTTCGTCGGAGCGGTTCGTCGCCACCACGATGGCCCCATCCGCCAGGGGACGCACATCGACATTGTTGAGACGACCGACGGGCAGATAAGCGGCAACGCCTCCGTCTAGACGATAGGCGTAGAGGCCCGATTGCTTATCGGTTCCAAGAACGAGACTGGCGGCGGGGTTTGCAGGATTGATCCAAATGGCCGGGTCGTCGGCAGCGTCGTCGGAAGAGACGACGGGCGACGTTTCCGCCTTCGCCATAATCGCGGGGACGGATCGATCGGTCTCCCGCCGCTGACCGTCCTCCATCATCGTTTCGGTGGCACATCCGGCGAGCAAAGACAGCGCGCATCCCGCCGCCATGGAAAAAACAAAGCGCATTTCAGACATCTCCTGGAGCGTTACACACGAGGTAGGCACCGGTTCGCATAAAGAAAACGGACAACCAAAGCCTAGAGACGTTTCACGACTCCTCGTGAACTGAAACGGCTCTAGAGCCAATTGTCGACCGTCTGGAACCGCCCCTTACGACCCTGATGGGCAAAAATGAAAAGAGCCCGGGATGACGCCCCGGGCTCTCCCCCCCCTCCGAGGCCCCGAAGGGCGCCGGTATTCTGTCACCTTAGAACTTGAAGATGATCCCGCCTTGGGCCCGCAAGCCATATTCCTCGAACTGGCTCAACAACCCACCATTCTGGGTCACCTGGAACTCCGTATCGAGAACATTGTCGAGCTCGCCGTAGACTTTCAAGCGATCGGTGACCTCGTACTTCGCGGACAGATCCAGGAAGGTCTGCTCAGGGATGATCCGACCATCGCCGGCGCTGCCGTCAATATCAACATCGTCGATATTCTCGCCTTTGTAGGAAAGCGCCGCGCGCAGATCCCAGCGCCCTTTATCGTAACCAACGATCGCATTGACGATATGGTCCGACTGGCCGGGCACAGCGATCTTGATGATCTCTTCAAAAACATCGTCACCGTCTTCGTCGACCCGGATCGTTGCTTCTGAGTCCGTGTAGGTCCAGTTCGCCGCCACAAGGAAGCCGTCCCAAGGGGCTGGCAAGAAGGTCAGCGCCTGCTGATAGCCCACCTCGATACCGATGACCTCAGCATCGTCGATATTCTGGAATGTCGAGATCTCGTCATAGGCAAGACCGTTGAAGACCCCGTCGACATTGGAAGTCGTGCCGGTGATCAGGTTCTCAAGGTCTTTGTAGAAGAGCCCTGCTTGCAGAACCGACGACGCGGAAGGGTAGTATTCGAACAAGAGATCGAAGTTCGCCGCTTCGGTCCGTTCGAGGTCGGGATTACCGACTTCGAGTTCGAGGTCTTCGTTGATGACACCGGCCGGCGTAGCCTGTCCGAAATTCGGCCGAATGATCGATTCGAAGTAGGACGCGCGGACGATGAAATCGTCGCTCACCGCCCAGCGCAGGGCGACGGACGGCAGGACATCGGTGTAATCATTGTCCGTTTTGGTTTGGACGATGGTCCCGGTGTCCTCTTCGTCCACGACATTGCCGGTGACGCTGAAGTCGGTCTGTTCGACCCGCACCCCACCGGTGATCCGGACATTGTCGATGTCGATCTGTCCCATCAGATAGCCGGCGAGAATGTCTTCTTCTGAGTCGTAGCTCGACACGGCCGATTCGATGATGCTGTCATCTTCGGCGAATTCGAGCAGATCTTCATTCCCAACATTGGTGAAGAAGAAATCACGCACCGCCCCGACACTCGGCGCCGGACCGAACACATCCAAGGGATAGTCCACGGTCGTGGCGACATCGGCGAGGGTAAGCGCCAGATCGTCCCCCGCTTCGTACACGTCGAAATCAAGATCGTAGGACTTATCCCGCATCCGCGACTTGGCCCCGACCTTCACAAAGCCTGGGAACCGGCCGAATTCGACATCGCGCTGGACGTTGAACGTCAGGGCAAGCTCCTCGTCCTCGGTCTCGCCATTGGTCAGCTCGATCGCATCGAACTCGAACTGCGAGGCATCGAGATAGCCGCCGGGGATGTTCACCAGGCGCGGCTTCACCGGATCGTTGACGTCGATCCCGATCGAGACGCCCTCTCCCTCGAAATCGCGACGGAAATTGGTGTCGAGCCGATTGGGCTCGGCTTCTTCCGCATGGGTGAAGGCCACCGACCCGTCGATGGTCCAGACATCCTTGGTCTTTTCGAACCCGGTCACCACCGACCAGATCTGCTGCTCCTCAAGGCGGTCTTTGATGTCGCGGTCGATGCGCAGCGTATCGCTGGCGTCTGAAGCCGTGACGATCCCGGCGTCGGTATCAAAGGCGAAGTCTGCGTCTTCGACATCGACTTCGACCCGGCTCCGATATTCCTGGTCGGAGAAATCGTTGAAGAGCGAGTGGACGTAGAGCTTCAGGTCCTCTGTGGCCATGAAGTCGAAGTTCGCCGCGAGCGACAGACGCTCCCGCTCGACATCGTAATTCCGCAACTCAAGCTGCTCTTCGGGATAGGGCAGCGCTTCGTCGGTAACCCATTCGCCATCGACCTCTTTGTTCTCGGTCGCGAATTCGCGATTTTGGAACGAACCGGACAGGGCAACGCCAAGCCGTCCATCGGCAAACCGATCCGTATAGGTCCCAGAGACCTTCGGCCCGAACTCTTCGCTAAACTCAGAATAGATATAGCCGAGCTTCAGTTTGGTGAAGCGGCTGTCCCGGTCGAGGCCGGAAATCGTTTCCAGTTCGATCGAGCCCCCGATCGCATCGCCGTCCATGTCGGGCAGCAGCGATTTGTTGATCACGATATTCTTCAGGATATCCGCGTCGACGACATCGAGGCCGATACGACGGTCGCCTGCCTCAGGTGAGGTCAGGCGGACACCGTTGACGCTGGTCGAATTGAGCTGCGAGCTGATGCCGCGCACAGTGATGAAGCGTCCCTCGCCCTGGTCGTTCGCCACCGAGACGCCGAGGGCCCGGCGGGCCGCTTCGGCAACATTCTCATCGGGCAAGGAGGCAATCGCGTCCGCGGACAGAACGGTTTTGATCCCGTCCGCCGCCTTTTGTTGGCTGAGGGCGGCGTTCAACTGACCGATTTGCCCTTCGACAATGAAGATATCCTCCCCATCGGCGAGCGCGATCCGCGGCATGGCGGTATCGGCGGCATCGTCCAGCGTGACGGTCACGGTCTGGGTCGGTGTCCCCACATAGCTGATTTCCAGCGTGTACTCGCCCGCAGCAAGCCCGGCGAAGCGGAAGCCGCCATCGCGATCAGTGGTCACGGTCCGTCCGGTATCGACCAGCGTCACTTGCGCGCCGCGCAACGCGACATCACCGTCGCTATTCGTGACCCGACCGTCGATTTCGGCGGCGACGGCGGCGGTCCAGCACAACGCGGAGGTCGCGCAGAGAAGAGAAATCGAATGTTTCATGGTTGCCCTGCCAAGTGTTAATGTTTGGGGCGCCATGCCGCGCAATTATTACACGCGTATGACACAAAGGGGCGCTTCTTCCGCTTTCGCGGCAATGATGATCGTCGCGTTGCCCGAATGTCTCATCTACGCAACAGGCCAATAGGAGACCGGCGATGACTGGACCCGCCGAACCACGCGGACACCCAACCCCGGCAGCCCAGACAAACCGTCTGAGCAGTTTTGGTCATATCGACTGGCAGCAAACCCTGGATGATATCTGTACGGATATTTTGCCGCATCTCGGCAAGGGGCAGGTGGCAGACTATATCCCCGCCCTCGCCTCGGCCAACCCAAAGGCGTTCGGCATTGCGTTCAGTACGATCGAGGGCACAACCTATACGGCAGGGGATTGGAACACCGCCTTTTCGATCCAATCCATCTCTAAAGTTTTTATGCTGAGCGTCGCCTTGGCTGAAGAAGGTGAGAAACTATGGCGCCGAGTCGGCAGAGAGCCATCGGGGTCATCGTTCAACTCCATCGTCCAATTGGAGCGGGAGCACGGACGCCCAAGAAACCCGTTCATCAACGCCGGGGCCTTGGTGGTCACGGATACCGTCATCAGTCATTGTGGGGATGAAGCGGGCATCGACCGTCTGTTGGCATTTCTGCGCGAAAGCAGCGGCGACCAGGCCATCGTGGTGGACGAGAAGATCGCCCGATCCGAAGCCGCCTATGGAGACCGGAATCGCGCCCTTGCATACTTTATGAAGAGCTTTGGCATTCTGCGCGAAGACGTTCCGATCACCCTTGAGACGTATTTTCGACAATGCGCCATCGAAATGTCAGTGGCCAATCTCTCCAAAGCGGGGCTCTATCTTGCCGCAGAGGGGCTTTGCCCGATTTCCAACAGGGCCGTTGCGAATGACGCCCACACAAACCGGGTGAATGCGATCATGATGCTCTGTGGGCATTATGATCGCTCCGGCGATTTCGCCTATCGCGTCGGTCTTGCCGGCAAATCAGGCGTTGGCGGCGGCATTATCGCCATCATTCCCGGGGTCGGCTGTGTTGCCGTGTGGTCTCCGCCCCTCAACGATGCCGGAAATAGTTACGCCGGCACCCTTGCCCTTGAATGGTTCTCCCACCGTACCGGGGTAAACCTTTTCTGAGCAGAGGTCAGTGCACCAGCCGCACCTCACCAGGCTCGGGGTAGATATTATTGCTACACGTGCTTCCAGGAGATGTGGCCGAGAATGTCGAGCGCGGAGAGAAGTCCAGCGTCCATGAAACAATACGGAGGCAGTCCGAGGCCCATATGGCTTTGTCCTCAATATCCATCTTCGCCGCTGGGAAGTAGAAGGATCCGGAGGAAGAGCTATCGAACCGGCTGTAGAATTCGTGACTTTGTGTATTGTCCCGTGCACTCCACATCACAATACCGGCATAGGGCCCGGTTGTGGGGGCTTGCAGATCAAACGTCGAGAAGCGATGAAAGTAAATTCGACTATGGTGCCCCTCAATGAATAGGGTGACGTCAGTGCCGCTAATACTCGACGTTCCGTGCAAATCGAAGTGGCCTGAAATCTGGTATTCGCCGGGGGATAAGGTGACGTCGGCGTCATGTATGTAGAGGCCACTGCAAAATCTGTAGGTATCGGTGAGCGTGTGCGTCCCTCCATTGATGAAGTTGACACCGCCGCAGGGCTTTAGCACGGGCTCGGCAAGGTCCGCATAGGGATCGTCAACCGGGTCAACGCCTTCTACGGGCGTGGGGTTCAGCAGGTTGGTGTTGCCATGGACTTGCCCCACGACGTGAATATAGGCGGCATTCACTTCGGCATTATAACGCGATTTCAGTGCCGTGTGCGAATCAGAGTTCACTTGGATCCCGCAATCTGGAATATCGACATCGATCAAAATGTCCATATCCACACCATAGAGATGGTGCCCAAGAGCCAGGATGCACACTGGGTCCATCTCCGTATAATCGAGCAGCGCGATCGCCGTGGCAGACAGATTGATTTCTTTACGGCCAATCACAGCCCCGAAAAGCGTTACCAGTGAATTGCCTCGCTCTGCCTCTCGCCGAGCCGTTACCTTTACAGCCGTCGCGTCCCCACCACTGGTAAAGGTGGAGCTCGCCTCATCATATTGGCCAAATTCGATGTCCGACGCCTTGACCACCTCACCGTAGACAGTCGGGTCGAGATTCGTTTCGGCATAATCAACCGCCGCTGATGTCGCCGCGTCCGTGTCGGGCAATTGTTGCGCTGCGGCCAAGGCAGCACTCTCTGCGACGATTTCCAGTTCTAGGTAAGCGTTACGCATCCGACTGCCATCGACGATCAACGCCGACAGCCCCAGGCTCGGCACAAGAAGTATCATCAGAAGCGTCGCAATACTTCCCCGCTGGTGGGCCAGCCGACGAGCGTGACGATCAGCATTCAAGGCTTTTGAGATTATTCTTATCATGACCCATGCCGCCCTCATTGACATTTTTGTCATGTTTTAAACAGGAGGAGACTAATTATTGATTAGTCGACAATGCAACCTTAGGTTATATCTCTTTGAGGAGTATTGGTAGAATGATCGCACTGGCAAGCTGGCGCTTGATCATCAGTGCCGCGCATGTCCCCTGATAGACATCAGCGAACCAATCGCACGCCGCCACTGGACACCCCAATATTATTCTCGCAGGCCGTTCCGGGGGATGTTGAAGAAAAGGACGACCTCGGAGAAAAATCGACGACCCAGGCGACGATCCGCAAACAATCGGCCTCCCACGTCACATTGTCCTCGATATCCATCTTCGCGGCGGGGAAATAAAATGATCCCGAAGACGAGGCACCGAAGCGGCTCCTAAATTCGAAGCTCTCATCATTATCACGAGCGGTCCACAGGAGGACTCCGGCATAGGTTCCCGTTGTCGGTGCCTCAAGATGAAAGGACGAATACCGACCAAAATTAATGTCACTTCTCGATCCATCGATAAAAATAGTGACATCCGTCCCCGAAATGCTGGCCGTCCCTTTGAGATCGAAATCTCCATCGATTTGATATTCTCCTGGAGAGAAGGTGACGGTCGCATCGTCTATCTCAAGACCATCGCAAAAGCGATAAGTGTCAACCAGGGTATGCGTTCCCCCATCGATTTCATCGACACCGCCGCAAGGTTTCGCGGTGGGTTCAGCTAAAGACGCATAAGGATCGTCTACTGCGTCCGCCCCCTCCGTCGGCGTTGGGGTGAGACCACTGGTGGACCCCAAAACACTCCCAACCACATTGAAGAAGGAGGCATTCACCGTCGCCAAAGAACTCGCCTGCACCGCATCATACTCATCGGAGTTTACCTGGATCCCGCAGTCAGGAATATCGACCTCGCTGCGAAGGTCGAGATCGAGGCCATAGAACTTGTTCCCAAGCACGAGGATGCAAATCGGGTCTTCACTGGAGCTCTGGCTGACAGCGATAGCACTGGCGGAGAGATTGACGCTGTCCCGCCCGATCGCGCCAGCGAAGATCGTCGGCAGACTATTGCTTCTGTCCTCGTGCCGCCAGGCTGTCACCCGTACAGCGCTTGTCCCCGCCCCTGCCGTAAATGTCCCAGTCCCCTCATCGTAGGAACCGATTTCTACATCGGATGCGCGCACCACCTCTCCATAGCTGCTCGGAGGGAGATTTTGCTCGGCATAGTCAACCGCGGCGCTTTTGGCGCTACTCTCGCTCGGTAATTGCAAGGCCGCCGCGATCGCGGCCGATTCCGCGACGATTTCGAGTTCTAAATGCGCCGTGTGTATGCGCTTTCCGTCGAAAACGAGCCCCCCTATCCCTAACGCCGGGACGAGCATGAGCATCATCATGACAGCGATACTGCCCCGTTCTTCAGTACAGAAACGGGCAAGGGTTTGGCGGGCAACAGTCCAAAATCGATGGGCGGTGGTCATAAATAAGCGGACTCATTGACAACTATAATGTCAGCTAGTCACTTATTACAAATAGAGACTAATTTTTTGGTGATGGCGGTCAATTCATGGGGTTAATTATAGATGACTATATGACGTGTCCCATCGACAAAAAAAAGCACGATACCCCTTGAGCATCGCGCCGTTAGCAATGATTGTCGAATACTCTTGGCGTTCAGTACCCTAATGGGTACTGAACCGTTCTCTAGCGCACCAGCCGGACGCCACTTGGTTTCGCGTAGATATTGTTTTCACAATTCGTGGCGGGAGAGGAAGCGGAGAAGGTTGAATCAGGAGAGAAATCCAAAATCCAGGCGACGATACGGAGGCAGTCCGTGTGCCACACGGCATCATCCTCGATGTCCATCTTAGCCGCGGGAAAATAGAACGATCCGGATGACGAACTGCCAAAGTTGCTATAAAATTCGTGGCTCTCGTCATTATCCCGCGAACTCCACATAACGATACCGGCATAAGGGCCCGTCGTCGGCGCAGAGAGAGCAAAGCTCGTATCACGGCGGAAATAAATGCGACTATGATCTCCTTCGACATAAATCGTCACATCGGTGCCGGAAATATTTGCTGTCCCTTTTAGGTCGAAATCCCCGGAAATCTGGTATTCTCCCGGCGAAAAAGTGACGGTCGCATCGTCGATTTCGAGCCCATCGCAGAACCGATAGGTGTCGACCAAAGTGTGGGTTCCCCCGTCAATCTCATCGGTCCCGCCGCAAGGCTTCAACGTCGGCGCCGCAAGGCTGGCATAGGGATCGGCAACCGGAT
This sequence comes from Parvularcula bermudensis HTCC2503, assembly GCF_000152825.2. Lineage (NCBI taxonomy): Bacteria > Pseudomonadati > Pseudomonadota > Alphaproteobacteria > Parvularculales > Parvularculaceae > Parvularcula > Parvularcula bermudensis. The sequence continues at coordinate 1,367,273 of NC_014414.1, read as the reverse complement.
CCACCCCCTCCACCGGTTGAGGGTTCAGCATATCGGTGTCCCCATCGACCTCTCCCACAACGTGGATATAGGCGGCATTGACGTAGGAATCATCCTTGGAATTCATGGCATCGTCGTCATCGGAATTCACCTGGATACCGCAATCGGGAATATCGACATTGATATCGCCGTCCATATCGAGGCCGTAATAGCCAAAGCCCAGGACGAGAATGCAGATGGGATTGCCGCCAGAGGTTTCGGCAACCGCAATCGCACTGGCCGTCAAATCAACAGAAGGACGGCCGATCACCCCACCAAAGAGCGTTGAGAAGGCATTGCTACGGTCTTCGGTACGCCCCGCCGTGACGCGCACCGCCGTTGTTCCGCCCACAGAAAAGGTGCCGTTGGAATCGTCGTAGGTGCCAAATTCGACATCGGTGCTCCGCACGACATTCCCGTATTTAGTCGGATCGAGATTGGCCTCGGCGTAATCCGTGGCCGCTTCGCGCGCATCGTCGACGCTCGGCAAATTCTGTGCGGCCGCCAGGGCGGCAGCCTCCGCGACGATCTGGATTTCGAGATGGGCGGTTCGCATGCGGCTCCCGTCCACGATAAGCGCGCCGAGCCCGACGCTCGGCACGAGCATTACCGCCATCAAAACCGCAATACTGCCCCGTTGGTCGCCCCGCAGCCGCTGAAGAGGACGTCCCACGGTTCTGAGAACTGTCATCACTGTCGAAATGGACATCGTACTGGCCTTATGCACAACGCATCTGTTGCGGAGACGAGTATTCCCGAGGCGCCTTAATTATCGCCTAGGGATTCTTCTAAAATTATTGGGATCGAAGAAGGAACTCGCATTCACAGCTTAGCCGCTAATGACAATTCTGACGGTGATGTCTTAATTAGCCATGAATAGCGAATATATTCATCTTGTGGTACATAATCCAAAAAGAGGGGGTTGAGTATGGGGCTGCATCTTCTTGCCATGGCGCTCATTGCCCATTCGGTTCCCACCGAAGGGGACCTGGTGCGTGAGCTTTCCACCGATATCACCGCATTTTCCGTGGCGGATCAAAATCAAGACGGCCTCATCAGTCCCGTCGAATTTGAAAAGTACAAGCTCGCCCGCCGCCGCCCGGCGGGCAGCTCGCTGCGGCGACCGGATGGATACAGTCCGCGCGATATCGATGGAGACGGCGCTTTCATCCCATGTGAACTGTATGAAGTCGCCGACTGTCCCGACGGCGTCTATTTCGGCGCAGATGACGAAGATGACGCCGCGCGGGCGGGTAATCGTTATTATGTCGATCCCCGCAGCGGCGAGGTTTATGACGGGCGATAGAGCGCCCACTATGCGGCGACTGGTAACAGGCTATTTTCGCCCAGCCATTCTTCGATGACCCCAAAAGTCGGTCGGTGAAACCGCCCCCATAGGAGACTATGGTCGGCCCCCTCCACTTCCCTATGCGTGGCCCTTTCGAACCGCGCCGCCGTTAAGCGACTGACCCGCGGAACGACGATCCTGTCCTTTGTCCCGTTGATGACGAGGGTCGGCATGGTGATCTGACGATCATCGACCCGCGCGGCCTGGCTCGGATCGAGATACCAGAACACCAATTGGAAATAGGCTCTGCCCGATTCTGGAACCAACTGCTCGAAGATCTCGTCCCGCACCCCCGGGTCCTGTTCGTTCATGACCCCCCAGCCGAACATCTTCCGATCCGGCATCACCGGACGCCGCCAAAACAAGGGGTGCAGATGGTGAACGAAGAACATCCGGGTCATACTGGGATACATATTGAACATGCCCGCAGAGGGCGCCGGGGAGGCCAAAATCAAGCCTGCGATCTCGGTTTCCGGCCGACTGGCGACAAGCTGTGCCAGGAGGCCGCCGAGAGAATGCCCGAGCAGGAGCGGCGGCACCGGGAGGGTCCGGCAATAGGCCACCAGATCGTCGACATAATCCGTCAGTGAGGCGGTACTGACCGTCCGACGCACCGTATCGAAATCATGGTCGTGATGCCGGAGGGTGGGCGTGTGGACCTCAAACCCCAGCGCCTCCAGCGTCTCGGGGACCTCTCGCCATAAGTTACCCGTGGCCCAGGTTCCGTGAATGAGCACGATCGGCTGCTTGGCCATGTTATCCCTACCTCAAATAATGTGAGCCCGGTATAGCCGCTGAGAGCCTCTGCCGAAAGCATTCGTCTCTTAGGGAACATTTGTGGCCGAGCTGCGCTATTCTGCCACGTAAGAAATACAGCCCGAGAAAGGCAGGTCTGGAATGGGTATTATCTTGTGGATTATCGTCGGCGGTATCGCTGGCTGGCTGGCCGAAAAGGCGATGAAGAGCGAGCATAGCATTTGGATGAATATCGCCCTCGGCATGCTCGGCGCGGTGGTGCTGAACTGGCTCTTACTGGCCGTCGGCATTGGCACCCTCGGGGGCGTTTTGGGGCAATTGGTGATCGCGTTTCTCGGCGCCTGTCTCCTCATCTGGATTGGCCGGATGATCCGTCGGCGGGCCTGACAGTGGCCCGTCTTAGGGACTGAAACTGCTGTATATTGACTTTTTCCTGCAAAGCTCCTATCTTTACTTGGTGAGGTGCAGAATGAGACAACCAGGCGGTACGGGCGCAGTCTGATCGACAATATCGGTCAAAGTGCTCAAAACAAAATCCTGAACGGATTGAGACGATAAGAAAGGCGCCTCTGGCGCCTTTTTTCGTGGGTAGAACCTTTCACCGGGGAGCTGATACGATGACGGAGCCGACAGTTCATGGCGAGCCGTAGCCTTCCTTTCCTCTTCACCATTGTAGCGATCATCCTCGGCGTTATCGTTCTTTATGTCGGTCTTCGGATGATCGGGGTGAGCAACGATACGATCCGAACACTGGCCAGTTTGATTAGCGCCCTGGTCATCCCCGCCACCCTGTTCTGGGTCGGCCAAAATCTCTCAAAGCGGCGCAATACGATCGATTTGATCAAGTCATTGACGACAACGCCCGAGATCATGTCTCGGATGCAGCGTTTGTATGAATTCCGTAAATACAGCGAAGGAACGGGCACCGCCGATCCCTATACCGGCGACACCCAGAAACTGATTTACGACCATGTCGTCGTCCTCAATTTCTTCGAAGGCGTTTGCCGCGAGATCGAGGACAAGCAGGTTGATGAGCGGCTGATTTACGTGTCGTCGAGCAATACGATCGTTGGTGTCCGCCGTGTGCTTCTCCGTCGCCTGAACACGTTACTCCAAGAAGATCAGGATAAGGACTACGAGGCCCTGATCAGAGTTTCAAACCGCTTCATCCAACAGGCGGATGAACGGCACGAAACCATCCAGTATAAAATTCCCGATCGGCAGCAGGCCGACACCCCGCCGCCGCCCCCCAACCGTGGGTGAGGAGACCGGCGTTTAGGGGGAAGGTCGGAAACGACGGCGTGACGCTTCAAAACCGTCAGCGTTCCACCTTCCGGTATTTTACCCGACGCGGCACTTCTGCATCCGGCCCGAGGCGCCGCCGCTTATCCTCGAGATAGTCCTCGAAATTTCCCTCGAACCACTCGACATGGCTGTCCCCTTCGAACGCCAGGATATGGGTGGCAATGCGATCGAGGAACCAGCGGTCGTGGCTGATCACAACGGCACAGCCGGGATAATCATCAAGCGCCACTTCGAGTTCACGAAGGGTATCGACATCGAGGTCGTTGGTCGGTTCGTCGAGAAGAAGAAGATTCGCCCCCTCCTTGAGCATCTTCGCCAGTTGTACCCGATTTCGTTCCCCCCCCGACAGATCGCCGACCTTCTTCTGTTGGTCGCCCCCCTTGAAGTTGAACCAGGTGCAATACGCCCGGGAATTGACCTCGCGCTTCTCGCCCAGCTTGACGACATCGAGCCCCCCGGAAATCTCTTCCCAGACGGTATTGCTGTCGGTCAAATTCTCCCGGGTCTGATCGATATAGCCAAGCTTAACGGTCTCCCCAATCTTGATCTCCCCTTCGTCGGGCGTCTCCTGACCGGTGAGCATCTTGAACAGGGTCGTCTTCCCCGCCCCGTTCGGCCCAATGATGCCCACAATCCCGCCCGGCGGGAGTTTGAAGCTGAGATCTTCATAGAGCAGCTTGTCGCCGAAAGCTTTCTTCAGGCCCTCGGCCTCAATTGCGATGCCGCCCAGGCGAGGCCCGGGAGGAATCTGGATCTGCGCCGTCGAGACACTTTCACTGGCGGCTTTATTCGCCAATTCCTCATAGGACTGGATACGCGCCTTCGACTTCGCCTGGCGGGCCTTTTGGCCCTGATTGATCCACTGCAATTCGCGCTGCAATGTCCGCTGTCGCTTATCCTCCTCCCGCTGTTCTTGCGCCAGCCGCTTCGCCTTTTGGTCGAGCCAGGAGGAATAATTGCCCTGATAGGGAATCCCCTTCGCGCGGTCGAGTTCGAGGATCCAGCCGGTCACATTGTCGAGGAAATATCGGTCGTGGGTAATCAGCACCACGGCGCCGGGAAAATTAACGAGGTAATTTTCCAACCAATGGACACTCTCCGCATCAAGATGGTTCGTCGGCTCATCGAGCAAAAGGAGGTCGGGTTTCGCAAGCAGCAATCTCGCTAGCGCCACCCGGCGCTTCTCCCCACCCGAAAGATCCGTCACCGGCCAGTCCCCCGGGGGGCATCGCAGCGCCTCCATCGCCATCTCGACCTTCGAGTCGATATCCCAAGCATCGAGGGCATCGATCTCCTCCTGCAAGACAGACATCTTTTCCATCAGCTCATCGGAATAGTCCTCGGCAAGCTGCATCGAGACATCGTTGAACGCCTGCACCTTCTCCTTGATCTCCGCGAGACCTTCGGCGGCGTTCTCAAAAACGGTCTTCTCGGGGTCGAGTTCGGGCTCTTGAGGGAGATAGCCAACCTTTGCCCCCTCGGCGACATAGGCCTCGCCGGAGAATTCCTGATCGACCCCCGCCATAATCCGCAGCAGCGTCGATTTCCCCGCGCCATTCACGCCGACAACGCCGATCTTGGCATCGGGATAGAATTGCAGATGGACGTTATCGAGGATCTTCTTGGCGCCGTAGGCCTTGGTCAGGCCATTCATGTGATAGATGTACTGGCGAGCCATTGCGCGACACTCCGGTCAAGGGGGTTGGGAAAGGACACAAGCGCTACCGGAAAAGCCGGCGCCACTCAACTGACAGAGACGGTTGGGCGACGACTCGGCCGGCCGATTGCGCTCTAGCAGAAAACCTCCCTCACGAGGGTCTCCAGCGCCTGACGGTCGATCTCGCCAAAGGCCGCGCTTTGGGGATTGTCGATATCAAGAACACCAAGCAGAGTGCCATGGCTATCGCGGACGGGGACGACGATTTCACTCCGTGAACGGTTGTCGCAGGCGATATGCCCCGGAAAAGCGTGCACATCCTCGACAAGCTGCGTCACGCCTTCAGCAGCGGCCACACCGCAAACGCCCCGGCCGAAGGGGATGCGCAGGCATCCAAGCGTGCCCTGATAGGGGCCCACCACCAATTCGTCCGTCTTCTTTGGATCGACGAGATAAAAGCCCGTCCAGATATTGTCGGGAAAGGCCGCTGCGAGCAGGCAGGCAACGGTCGCCATCTTGGCAATCGGATTGGTCTCCCCCTCCAGGACAGCCAATATTTCTTTCCGTGCCCGGTCGTAAATCGCGGCGCGCGCCGCTTGGATTTCGTTGCTCATCATGTCTTCTCCTGGCGGCGCCGCGGCCCACTGGACCGGGGGCTCCTCCCCCCCTCGCCCTAGAAGGCGGGGCGATGGGGCAGGTCTGCCTCCCGACCGAGGAGAGGGCGCAAATCGCGGTCAGCTGAGAAGACCCGTGTCATCATCGTTCCACTCAACGGCAAGGGGGAGGCGCCACTCCGCTTCCCCTCGGCTTCTCTCAAATAGGCCTCAACATGTTGGATCACGATGAGCGCCTCGCGCGCCGCTGCAACGTCGTTCTCCAGAAACACTCTCAATTTAGGCCGGTCCTGCAGCAAATGCTGCCATTTCGCGCCGCGCGCTTCAAGCAAACCGAGAGACCGGGTAATGACCTTCACACTGTGTTCCATGAGCGCCACCAATCGTTGGAGGAGCGTGTCCCCCACCGACAGCAGATCCGATGGCCGGTCGAGCCCGTGGAATGCTTTTTGGAAGGACTCGGACGTTAGATAGTCGAGAGTCAGACGATCCAGCATGATCAATCGTCCGTAGGCGCGTGATGTACGAATATCGTACGCCATTTGCTGGACGATGTGGGCGGCGCGGGAAATGCGCACCACAATCTCAATGTCCTCGGGCGGCAGGGCTGTAATGAATTGCGCCAGATCTTGCGCCATCAATGAGGCAAGGCGTTCGATATCCTCGATGTACCAGCTCAGGCGTTGCGGATCGATGGCCCAATCGTCGATCGGTTTTTCGGTGAGAATCTCCCGCGCCGCCTCCGCCTCCCGAATGGGCAGATCGTCGAACAGATTGATGATCATCAAACTGAAGAATCGGAGTTGTTGCGCGGTACTCCCTCTGAGGCCGAGCCGGACCGGCGCCCATTTTGCACGATCCTGCTTCTTCGCATGGCCATCGATGACCCGCCTGATAAAGATAAAGATCACCACGATCTCAACCACCATGACGGCAAGGCCCGCGATGATATTGATCGCAAAGTCATCACTGATCAGCCAAGTCTCAAGCATGTCCCCTCCCGGCGCGCTGGCGACCTACGCGCTTTGTCCCCATTATCATCAACCTTAGGACGAAGGCCCGTTAGTGCCTACCCTCTTCCTCCCCCGTGGCAGGCCGCGCGGCCTCGTCAGGCCGGGCAAGGCAGAGGAGATAGCCATCGGGATCGCGGATCCATAATTCTTTCATTCCGTACCACGAAGTTTCCACCCCTTTGACGATTGTCGAAGAGGCCGCCCGCAATGCCACCCCCTCGGGGTCGGCCGCGCGAAAATAAAGGCTGCCGGAAAAGGATAGATCCGAAGGCGGCGCTTCAGAGGGAAGCGCCGCCCGGAAATGCGCCTCGGTTTGCAGCATCAATTGCGCCTCCCCTAGGCCGAGCGTGACGAAGCACAACGGCCCCTCGGTCGCCGAACTGACCATCATATTCGACGGGTCGAGGGCCATCATCTCCCGCATTCCAACGATCTCGGTATAAAAAAGAAGCGAGCGGCGAATGTTCGACACCATCAAATTCGGAACGATCATGTCCCTCCCCTTCCTTGGCCGTCCGCCAAAGAATAGCAGGCATAAGCCGCCATTCATCCCCTGAGCTGTCATTTCCAGACAGGCGCTATACCCTCATCAAGGCGGAGCGGATAAAGGGTCGAAGGAGGTCATTCATGAGTTATGTCGTCCAGATGCTGGCACCCCATGAACGCGTGATCGCCAGGGGGCGCTTTAATTGGACTTATTCCTTCCCGGCCTACAGCCTTTTTGGGCTGTCGTTTCTGCCGCTGGTCTATGCCCTTTATGAATGGGCGGTGGGGGGACTGGAGAACGGCCGGTTCTGGGTCTTGGCGACGCTTCTGCTTGCGGCGGCGGGGACCGGTCGTCTGATCGCTCATATCGTTTATCTTTACACGACGGAAATGGCCGTCACGACGAGCCGCTTCATCTACAAACGGGGCTTTCTGCGGCGGCACAGCCAAGAGGTCAGCCTCAACAAGATTGAAGAAATCAATGTCGACCAATCGCTTCTCGGTCGTCTCATGGGGTTCGGTCGCCTCACCCTCAAAGGGACCGGCGTTGGCCAGATCCATCTCCCGGATATCGACAATCCTTTGGAGCTTCGTCGGGCTATCGAGCTGGGACGCAATGCGTCGGAGGATGATGAGACGCTTCAGGCGCAATTGCACGCGCAACATCCGCATCGGGGGGCGAAGCCGCCAAAGCGGCGACCGTACAAAGCCGCCTCTCCCTCGGCGTCCCCGACGGGGCGGCCCATGCGTCGTGCGGGGAAGGACGCGCCTAAGCCATCCGGAAACTGACCGACGGCACGCCTTCCGCCTCGATCACGACATGATCGCCAGGGGACAAGGCGCCGACCCCCTCCGGCGTCCCGGTGAAAATGACATCCCCCGGGCGGAGAGCCCCATAGCGGCTGAGGCGGGAAATCACCGCCGCCGGCGACCAGATCATATCCTCGAGGCGAGCGGACTGCTTGACCTGATCGTTGAGTGATAAGGTGTAGCCGGTTATATCAGCGGGAAATGTCCCAAGGGCGATCCCACCAAGCACCGCACTGCCGTCAAACCCTTTGCCGAGATCCCAAGGATTGCCCGCTTCCTTCGCCGCCATCTGCAAATCCCGACGGGTGAGATCGCATCCGAGGCCAATGCCGCCGACAAGATCCAGCGCGTCGTCCTCAGCCACGTCAAAGCCACCATCGGTCAGGGCCATGAACAACTCGCCTTCGTAATGCAACAAATCGGTCGCGGCGGGATAGGACACAACGACCGATTCCGCAGACTGAAGGGTGGGCGCCGAGACGGCCCCCACAGTCGGTTTCGAAAAAAAGATCGGCTCGCTAGTCGCTGGATCAAAGCCAAGTTCCGCCACATGGGCAGCGTAGTTCTTCCCGACACAAAAAATGCGGTGCACAGGGTAATAGTCCCCGGCACTTGTGGGCAAGATGAGTGGTGTAGGAGGCTCGAACAGAAAATCCGTCATCAACCGATCTTTGATCCTCTTTGCAGGCGGTGGGGGAGCCCCGTTTCATCTCATCAGAAGGCGAAAGGGGCCTCGCGCAACGCCGGCCGTCACGCGCTTCGCCCCCCCACCGGCACCAAAGCCCCCCAACTCAGGGGTGCCACTGGGGTCCATCTTAAAAGCTTGCGAAGGTCTCAAGAACCTGGGCGGCGCGGCGGTCCCCCGCCTCCCGCGCTTTCAAGAGCCAATACCGGGCCATCACGGGGTCCTTTTGCACCCCTTGGCCCGCAAGATACATCATCCCGGTGCGATAGGCCGCCTCGTCATGGCCACGAATCGCCGCCGTCTCGAACCAATGGGCGGCTTGAGCCTCGTTCTTTTGGGTGCCGATCCCATTCAAATATTGCAAGCCGAGATTGGTCTGCGCCACCGGCATCCCCTGCCGTGCCGCCACCTCATTATAGGCAAAGGCCGCCGCCGGGTCGAAGCCCGCCCCTTTGGCGGTGAGGTGGTAGAGGCCGAGCGCGGCCTGGGCGTCGCTATTGCCATAGCTCGCTTCCCGTTGCAGCAGCGCGACATTCACAGGCCCGCCCGCCTCAATCGAAGCGATCGCCTGCCCCGTGAGCTCACCCACAATACCCGCCTTTTGCGACCAGGCATGGGCATAGGCCGCCGCATCAGCGGCCATCACTTCTTGTGTGTGGAGAAGGGGAGCGGTGGACGAAGCCTCCGCCGCAACCGCGCCTGACAAGCCGGCGCCGGTGAGCGCCGCCGCCATCGCGAAAACCTTGAGCCCCATAGCCTCTCTCCCGGTTCGATCAGGTTAACGCTACCCTCTCCCCGCCCGTCCCACAAGAGCGGGAGGCGGGGCCTTCCCTCAGGTCATGGACGCCAGGGGGCGGATGGGAGCGGATGCCGCCCCCTTGTGCCCAGTCACCCTTTCAAGGTTGCTAGGGTGGCCTCGGCAAAGAGGTCGAGCCCCTCCTCAAGGAGATCGTCGGCGATCGTCAACGGCACATGGGTACGAATGACATGGGCCTTGCGCCCGGCGGTCAAGAAGATGAGGCCCTTGTCCCGCGCCATGCTCTGCAAGGCCGCGGCGAAGTCGGGATTTGGCTCCCGCGCGTCGGCATCGCGGACACATTCAATGGCTGCCATGGCCCCGGCCCGGCGAATGTCGCCAAAAATGCCCCTGGCTGGACCCTCCGCCAAGTCTCGCCAGCGCGCTTCGATCCGTTGACCGATCACTTCGGCCCGCTCGATCAAGCCCTCCTGCTCGATCACATCGAGAACGGCGAGGGCCGCCGCGCAGGCGACGGGATTGCCGCCAAAGGTCGACCCCATGCCCCCCGGCGCGATCTTATCGAACAGGCTCGCCTTGCCGGTGATTGCCCCCAAGGGCAGGCCGCCGGCAATGGACTTGGCACAGATTAAAAAGTCCGGCTCCACCCCAGCGTGCTCAATGGCGAACATCCGCCCGGTTCGGGCAAAGCCGGTCTGCACCTCGTCGGCGATCAATAAAATCCCGTGGGTCTCGCAAAATTCTTTGAGGCCGCGCAAATAGTCGATCGGGGCGGGGATGAACCCCCCCTCGCCCTGGACCGGTTCGATAATCACCGCCGCCACGTCTTCCGCCCGGATGGAGGTGCCAACGATGTGGTGAAGGCAATTCAGCGCCCCTTCCACACTCATGCCCATATAAGGGTTCGGATAAGGGGCGTGGTAGATATCAGGGGGGAATGGTCCGAACCCGGCCTTATAGGGTTCCGCCTTCCCGGTCAGGGCCGTCGCCAGCAGGGTCCGACCGTGAAACGCCCCCTCAAAGGCGATAAGGCCTGGCCGCCCCGTGATCCGACGGGCGAATTTGCATACCTGTTCGGTCGCTTCACTGCCGGTGTTGACGAACATCGTCTTATAGGCGCTGGCCCCGTTCCCGGCCTTGGCGACAAGCTCATTCAGCCGCTCGGCCAGCGCGATATAGGGCTCATATTGGGCGACACCGAACGCGGTGTGCACGACCTTGTCGAGCTGAGACTTGATCGCTTCTTGGACCTTGGGATGACGGTGCCCGACATTTAACACCCCGATGCCGGCGATGAAATCGATATAGCGTTTGCCGTCGACATCCCAGATTTCCGCCCCCTCGGCCCGCTCCGCGTAGAGGCCTGATTTGGAGGGCAAGCCCATCGGGCACGCGTCGTTTCGGCGGGCGACCAACAGCTCGGTTGAGGGATAATCATTGCTGCCGGCGGCGGTCATGGGGCGATCCTTCGGAAAGGGTGATACCAAAGGCGGTGAGTTGCCACGCCCTTGCCCTTCACGCAATATCGAGGCTCGCGCCGCTGGCGGCATCTCTCCTTTCTTTTGCGCCCTGGCCATGCCATCGGCTCATCATGTTCGCAGGTCCCCGCAAATGCCAAGGGGACGGCCGAAAGGAGCTTCCGCCATGTCCATCGATGCGCTGCGTACCCCAGATGATCGCTTTGTCGACCTGCCCGATTACCCGTTTGCCCCCACCTATTGCGAGGACTTGGCGGGGTATGAGGGCCTTCGGCTCCACTACGTCGATGAAGGTCAGGGGCCTGTGACCTTCCTCTGCCTTCATGGGGAGCCAACCTGGAGCTATCTGTACCGCAAGATGATCCCGCATTTCGTCAATGCCGGACATCGCGTCGTGGCGCCGGATCTGTTCGGGTTCGGACGGTCCGATAAACCGGTGGCGGACGCGGTCTATACTTTTTCTTTCCACCGCAACGCCCTCTTGCGGTTTATCGAGCGGCTCGATCTTTCGAATATCTGCCTTGTTTGCCAGGATTGGGGCGGCATTCTCGGTTTGACCCTGCCCCTGGATATGCCGGAGCGCTTTACCCGGCTGATCGTCATGAATACCGGCCTTCCCGCCGGAGAGGAGGCGCCGAAGGGCTTTGCCGCGTGGCGGGCGCTCAATAGGGCTACCCCCGACCTCGATGTGGCACGACTGGTAAAGGGCGGCGCATCGATCCTCTCGGCGGCCGAGGCCGAAGCCTATGCCGCCCCCTTCCCCGATCAACGATACAAGGCCGGGGTCCGCCGCTTTACCGAACTGGTCATGCTGCGAGACGGCGACGCCCCCCTCACCCCCGATCAGGCCGAAGGAGCGGAGATTGCCCTTAGGGCCCGCCGCTATTGGCGGGAGGATTGGGCCGGGGACAGCTTCATGGCGATCGGCATGAAAGATCCCGTTGTGGGTCCGGCGCAAATGCACAGGCTTGCGGCGCTGATCAAAGGCTGCCCAACACCCCTCGAGATTCCTGAAGGCGGGCATTTCGTGCAGGAATGGGGCAACGAAATCGCGCCCGCTGCATTGTCTCATATGAAATTGACCTGACACGGCAGGGACGCGCGGCGATCCTCGCCGTCGCCGCCCAACAAAGCGGCGCTAGGTCTTGTGACAAGAGCACCCGACAGGAGAGGCCACCCCATGCTACATCTGACCGTCCAAGATCATCCCATTCCCCGGCTTGGCTTTGGCACCTGGCAATTGGAAGGCGAGGATGCCCGGACCAGCACCAGGACCGCCATCGAAACAGGCTATCGCCACATCGATGGCGCCGCGATCTACAAAAACGAAAAAAAGGTTGGCGAAGGGATCAAAGACAGCGGCATCCCCCGGGACGAGCTGTTCGTCACGACCAAGATTTGGAACGAGGATATCCAAAAGGGACGGCATAGCGAGGCCGTGGACGAGAGCCTCGATCGTCTCGGCCTCGACTATGTCAATCTTATCCTCCTGCATTGGCCGATCAATGACATGCCGATCGCCGACCAGGTTGGTCCGTTGGCGGAGATAAAACGCTCCGGCCGCGCCAAGCTAATCGGTATTTCGAATTACAATCAGGCGCAATTTCTCGAAGCCGTGAGCGCCTCGGAGGAGCCCCTCGCCGCCATACAGTGCGAGTACCACCCCATGCTCGACCAAGACCCCATCTTAAAGACCGCCCGGGGCTTTGACATGATGTTCACGAGCTATTCGCCGCTTGGTCGCGGAGAAGCCATGAGCAACCCCGCGATCGAGCGCCTCGCTGAACAGCATGGCAAGACACCGGCGCAGATCATCCTGCGCTGGCACCTTCAGCAAGCGAATGTCGCAGCGATCCCCAAGGCAACGTCGAAGGCACATATCGAGCAGAACTTCGATATCTTCGACTTCGAGCTGAGTGCCACCGATATGAAAACAATCTACGGACTGATGAAGCCCGATGGCCGCATGGTCGATCCCGACTGGGCGCCGGATTGGGACACGGGCGTTGCGGCCTAAGGCTCTGACCTAGAGCCGTCTCGATCATTCGGGATCATGGGACGTCTCTTAGGTCTTCGTTCTTCGGTTTCAGGTGAACCGTTATCCGCTTCACCTGAAACCGCTCCCCCGAGGGACGGCGTGCGCCCCCTCTATTCTCAGCAAGACCAGATATCGAAGAGGTCCAGATCGCCTAAAAAGGAGAAATGGTCAGAGCCGGGATTTTCGACTTCGACGCCATCGACAAGAACCTGGACCTTCTCCACATCCTCGACCTCAAGCCCCATCGTGTCGAACTCATAGTCCCACCAGCTGAAATATTTGGCGTGGTCGATGAAGTCGGCGATGTCCTCACGGACATCCTCCCGCGCCCATTCCGCCGCGGTCAGCTCAAAGACCAGGGTGTCGATGCCCCAATCCCCGTCATATTTGTCGAACGAGCCGACATTGTCCGACATATTGTAGATCAGCGTGTCATTGCCTGAATTGCCGTCAAGGACATCATTGCCCGCGCCGCCAACCAGGGTGTCCACACCGTCCCAGCCGATCAGCCTGTCATTACCGGCTCCGCCTTCGAGAAGGTCACGACCGTCACTGCCGATCAGGGTATCGTTGCCGGCCCGGCCGGAAATGCGGTCCCATCCGTCGTCGCCGACAAGATAGTCATCGCCGAAGCCGCCGCTGATGACATCCGCGCCCTTACCGCCGTCGATGCGGTCATCGCCAAGGCCCCCATTAAGGATGTCCAGGCCGTCACCGCCATCGATGATGTCGTCCCCCGGCCCGCCATTAATCAAATCGAGGCCGTCGCCGCCTTCAAGGCCATCGTCTCCCGCCCCGCCATTGACCACATCATTGCCATCACCGGCGAGGATTTCGTCATCGGCGCGGGTACCGGACAGAACGTCCCGGTCGTCGGTCCCTTCGATCGTTTGATCGTATTCACGCTCAGGTTCAGGCTGATACCAGGACGGCGTGTACCAAAAAGAAAAAAAGCTCATCTGCCATACTCCCAAATTGGTCGACTTCCCTTTGGACTTCTCCTCCGGTGAAGACGGAAGAGAGCCATGGCCGACCTTAACAATAGTATATGCAAGAAATCGGTGAGCCTCCATGAAGTTAAAAAACAGAGTTAACTTTCAACCCCGAAATGTATACTTGAGAAAACTTCACCTGCCGAGGGTGCCGGATAGAAGGGATCATCCGCGGGAATTGAATCGCCGAGGCGATGCTTCTAGGGCGCCCCTATGGCCCAAGCGGTTCCCCTTGGCGTCCTTTGTTTGATCCGGAAAAGTGCATGGCCGATCCTCAAACCTTGTCGTTCGCCGACGCTCTCGAGGGCGACCGGGCCGATCGAGCAGCCTTTGCGTCAGCGCTTGTCCAAAGCCTCAAAGACACGGGCTTTGTCATCCTTATCGATCACGGCATCGATCTCACCCGGTTGAATGACGTCTACGAGACCGTCGCCGCCTTTTTCGCCCAGGCGGAAGACGACAAGGCACGCTTCATCGTCGGGCGCGATGGTCAGCGCGGATACACCCCCTTCGGGCGGGAAAGCGCCAAGGACACCGCCATCCCCGATCTGAAGGAATTTTGGCATGTGGGGCGAGAGGCGGTGGCGCCGAATGTCTGGCCCGATCACCCCCCGGCCTTCCGATCCGAAATCTCCTGGCTCTACGAAGCCTTGGACGCCACGGGGCATGGGCTGCTTGCCGCCCTTGAGGAAGGGCTCGGCGTTGGAGCGGGCGACCTCACCCGTCTTGCCGAAGGCGGGAATTCGGTGCTCCGCCTCCTCCACTATCCCCCGGTGACGGCGACAGCCCCGCCCGGCAGCTTAAGGGCCGCCGCCCATGAAGACATCAATCTGATCACCCTCCTCGTCGCGGCCTCCGCCGAAGGGCTTGAGCTTCTCTCGCGCGATGGCGAATGGCGCGCCATTGACGCGCCTCCAGATGCGCTGATCGTCGACAGCGGCGATATGCTCGCACGATTGACCAATGGCTTTCTGCCCGCCACCACCCATCGTGTCGTTCGGCCGCGCACGGTCAATCGCTCACGGTACTCCTTACCCTACTTCCTTCACCCAAGGCCCGACGCCCTGCTTGCCTGCCTCGACGGATTTCGGGACGGGTCGGAAGCGCCCCCCATTCTCGCCGCCGACTTTCTGGCCCAACGCCTGGCGGCCATCGGCCTGACTTGACCGCCCCTTCCCTTCGCCGGGGGAGGACATAAATCTGAAGCTTGCTCTGCCGGAGGCCCTATGAGTGATACGCAGCCGAAATTGATCGTCCGCAACGCCATGGTGGCCGATGCCCCCGCTGTCGTGTCGCTCAGTCGTCGGGTCTACGGCGATGTTGAAAGCTACTCGCCAAGCGAAATTCGTGGGCAGATCAATAATTTTCCCGAAGGCCAATTCGTTGCGGAATATGAAGGTCAGATCGTCGGCTATTGCGCCACTTTCATCATCGATGAGGACATTGCCCTTGGACGGCATACCTGGATGGAAATTACCGGCGGCGGCTATGCGGCTCGGCACAACCCCGACGGCAATATGCTCTACGGCATGGAGGTCTGTGTCGACCCGTCATTCCGACGGCTGCGCATCGGCCAACGCTTCTACCGCGTGCGGCGAGAACTTTGCCAATATCTTGAACTGAAGGGCATCGTCTTTGGCGGTCGCATGCCTGGATACGGAAAAAAATTGGCGAATTATCCGACGGGGGCGGCCTATCTCAACGCGGTAATTGAAAAAGACATCCGCGATCAGGTGATCAACTTTCAGATGGCGCAAGGCTTCGAACCGATCGGCGTCCTGCCCGGCTACATGCCCTCGGACACACCGTCCCGTGGTTATGCCACCCATATGGTCTGGTGGAATCCCCTCCACCACGATGCCGAGCGGGCTGTCTCCACAACGCGGCACCATGATCGCCTGCCCCAGCGTGTGCGGGTGGCCACCGTGCAGTTCCAGATGCGACGGATCGAGAACACCAGCGAATTTGAGAGTAACATTGAATATTTCGTCGACGTGGCCTCGGACTACGAAGCTGACTTCGTCGCCTTTCCGGAGCTCTTTACCCTGCAATTGCTAGCGCTCGAGGAACAACGCCTCGCCCCCCTCGAAGCCATCAAGAAGATTACAAAGTACAAGGATCGTTTTTGCACGTTCATGCAGCAACTTGCCGTGAGCTATAACATCAACATCATCGGCGGGTCGCACCCGACGATGATGGAAAATGGCGATATCCGTAACGTCTCTTACGTCTTCTTGAGGGACGGAGCCGTTTATTCCCAGGATAAGCTTCATCCGACGCCGTCGGAGCGGCGTTGGTGGAACATCAAGGGCGGTGTGGGCTCGGCCATGATCCCCACCGATTGCGGTCCGATCGGTGTGATGATTTGTTATGATTCTGAGTTCCCCGAGCTAGCGAGAACCTTGGTCGATCAGGGGGCAATGATTTTGTTCGTTCCGTTCTGTACGGACGAGCGACGGGGCTATTTACGGGTTCGCTATTGCTGTCATGCCCGGGCTGTGGAAAATCAGTGCTATGTCGTAATGTCCGGCGTGGTTGGAAATCTGCCGAATGTCGAAACGATGGATATTCACTATGCAGAGAGTTGCATACTGACCCCTTCGGATTTTCCGTTCGCACGCGACGGTGTGGCCGCCGATACCGCCGCGAATACCGAGACCATCGCCATTGCCGACCTGTCCTTGCGGGATCTCCTCACCAGCCGTCAGTCAGGATCGGTCAGAAACCTCGCTGACCGTCGCTTCGACCTTTATTCCGTCAGGTTCGCAAAGGGCTCCAATGATGGGACCGACAATGCCGCGGGCCCGGCACGACAGCCGGGTCATCGCGAAGCGGCGGAGTGAGCGGAGGAACCGCCCTGCCTCTTGGCCGTTCTTCATATGGAGAATGGAGGTTTCCCATGCGCGTATTGATTGCCGGCGCGACTGGCCTGACCGGTCGGCGCCTGACCCAACAGCTTCTCGATGCTCAACACACGCCCATTGCCATGGTGCGTAAAGGATCGGACTGGGAAGATCTGCCCCAAGGCGTGATCATTCGCGAGGGCGACCTCACCGCCATCGATGCCTCTCTTCTGGATGGGATTGATGCGGTGGTCTTCGCGGCCGGGTCGGGAGGTGACACGTCCACCGAGATGACTGAAAAGGTCGATCGCGATGGCGCTATCGCCTTGATCGACCTGGCCGTTCGTCAAGGGGTGGAGCGATTTGTGATGCTCAGTTCCATCGGCACCGACAATCCCGGAGAGGCGCCCGCCCCAATGCGCCCCTATCTGGAAGCGAAACGCGCGGCGGACGATCATCTCAAGCAATCAGGGCTTCAATATACAATCGTCCGTCCGGTGTCCCTGACAAAGGAAGAGGGCAGCCGAGCAGTCATTCTGGGCCAGGATGTCGATCCTGATGCAAGCGCCGCCCGCGGCGATGTGGCCGCTATACTGCTCAGGGCATTGTCTGACGACACACTCTGCAATCAAACCTTCGATATGCAATCGGCGGCTTGAGGGCGAGAAGCGCCGGCGCAGGAGGGCGTCGGCGCGAGATCGTCGCACGCCTCCTCCCCCGAGAGGGGCATGGCAGATCCGCCATTGGGAGGGCCACCATTGGGAGGGTCCATTGACGCGCTGCGGTGCATGCCTACTCTCAGGTTTGGCCCAATGATGAGAAGGACATCGCCGATGAAGTTCACCGGAACAGACAATTATGTTGCGACCGATGATCTGAAGATGGCGGTCAACGCGGCTGTCGCGTTAGAGCGCCCGTTGCTGATCAAGGGGGAACCGGGGACGGGCAAGACCGTGCTCGCCAAGGAGGTCGCCAAGGCCCTCGGCATGTCGCTGATCGAATGGCACGTCAAATCCACCACCAAGGCGCAGCAAGGGCTTTATGAATATGATGCCGTGGCCCGCCTACGCGACAGCCAACTTGGCGAAGCCAAAGCGTCCGATGTCTCGAACTACATCAAGCGCGGCAAATTGTGGGAGGCGTTCACGGCCGCCGAACGCCCTGTCCTGCTGATCGACGAGATCGACAAGGCGGATATCGAGTTCCCCAATGACTTGCTGCAAGAACTCGATCGAATGGAGTTCTTTGTCTACGAAACGAATGAGACCATCACGGCGAAAACGCGGCCTGTGGTGATCATCACCTCGAACAACGAAAAGGAATTGCCCGACGCCTTTTTGCGACGGTGCTTCTTTCACTATATTCGCTTCCCCGACGCCGAGACGATGCAGGATATTGTCGAGGTGCATTTCCCCAATCTCAAAAAAGAATTGGTCGGCAGCGCCCTTAAGACCTTCTATCAAATGCGGGATACGCCGGGGTTGAAGAAAAAGCCCTCGACCTCGGAATTGCTGGATTGGCTTAAATTGCTCATGGTTGAGGACGTGGATCTCACCGTTCTGCGGGAAAAAGATCCCCGCAAGGCCATTCCGCCTCTCCACGGCGCCCTCCTCAAGAATGAGCAGGACGTGCATTTGTTCGAAAGACTGGCCTTCATGGCCCGTCGGGACGGGGGCTAAGCCCCCACCCCGGTAGCGCATGAAGCGTTCCTTTTTGGAAGGCGCGCCAATAGGGCCGCTGACAGGGCCTTAGGCTGTTTCCTTGACCGCTTCATCGGCCGGATTTGTCAGGCGGCGGGCGCTGCGTTCGCGGCGCATGGCGCCGTCCTCTTCGAGCAAGATACCAAGATCCTCAAGGCGCTCTTGCATGGCCGCCAGCTCCTCACTGCTTTTGCCGGATTCTTCACCGAAACGCAGCTCCAGAAACAGGTGATCGTACTCATCGCTCAGCTTACGGCTGAGTTTCATGAGGCCGTCGGCCGCATCCCTCACCCCTTCGCTCGCCGCCGCGTGCAACGCTCTCAGCGCGCCGCCTTCGGACACCAAGTCGGCGGGCGTTCCGTCCATCAGACCCGATTGAATGAGGCCGATCCGTCCCAGCGCAGGGTCGTGCCGTGATTGGTTCGCCCGGCGATAGCAGGTGATCGCCGTATGGAACATCTTGGCGGCGGACAGCCGCATGAACAATTCGCCGAGGTAATATTGAGCCGCCGGGTCATCATGATGGCTGCTCAGTGTCGCCAGGACTTTATCGTAATCATCCGGCGTTAGCTGCTCTTGCTCCTCCACCGCCAATTGTACGGCGGTGGTGGCTTCCTCGACACTCATCGGTGTTTTCGCTGCACTCGACTCCGACATACCAACCCTCAATTTCCTCTCCGCCCCCCTGCGCCGCAGTAGGGTATCTTTTTCGACCCTAAATGCAAAAGGGGGGCCAGCAGATCAGCCCCCGTTGTCATCCTATGGGATGGGGGGCCTGATGACATTTTCACGACCTCATTTCCCCCGGTAAAATTGCTTAACAACCCGTAAATGCGGCTGGACCTGCGGGCTTTCCCCCGCCACACTACGGACACGCTTGAGGGGGCGCTTGCGAGATGGGGAAACTTCTTGCCTTTCTTCTGGGGTTGATCGGCTTGGCGATCGGGTCCCAGGCAATGAATTTCACAACCCTGTTCAGCGAGCGGCTCGACGAACGTCTTGTCGAGCTTGAAGGATTGGCGCTCGATATCGAGCAGTCTTGGGAAGCGAATAATCTATCCCGCGACACTGTGGGCGAGAATTGTGTGCGCTACACCGCCGATGTGTCGACCCTCGTCCCCTGCCTTCGGGACTTGCTGATTTATAGCCGCTACGAAATGCTGGCCTCGGTAGACGAGCGGCTGAACGGTGCCGCCCCGTGGGAACGACCCATTCTGCTTGGCCAGGCCTTAGTGACCCAAAGCTGTCAGACGCCCGTGGTCGATACGCCCAATTTATCGCCGGCAGAAGCGGAGGACGTCACAGCGCGGGTTGAAGAGGCGGTCACCCGCCTGCGAGACTCCCGCAGCGCCGGACCTATTTGCGTCGGCGATATCGCCCGCCGCGTGGCGGATGATTATGTGATGACCAAGGCGGCGGTCCCAACATCGGCGGTGGGGATTATCTACACGGCGGGGGGATTTGTTCTGTTCTGGGTGGTGTTCAGATTGATCTTCGCCATTATCGGCCTCCCCTTCCGGCAGCGATATGCCTACTGACGACTCCCTGCGGGGCGCATAGGACACGGCTGTGCCCCTTCTACAAGCGGGGGGGAGTGGCGGCCCTTCCCGCGCTTCGCAACTACGCCCGGGTCTTATCGGCCTGAGGGTCGCCGCCTCAGCTGTCCGTCGTCTCAGCTGTCCATTGTGATGAGGCGCCGCAGCTCGGCAATCAGGCTCGCATGGCTTTCCGTCTTGGCCGCTGCGGCCGAGGGTGCCGAAAGCTCCTGGGATAGCAGCGCGGCGATCTCCTCGCCATTTTCGGCAATATAGATCCCAGGGGCCCCCTTAAGGGCTTTGACCGTGGCCAATTGATGGTCGTTGCGGTGCTCGCCCTTATCGTGGCGCCGCGGGACCAGGATCACCGGCTTCTCGAACCGCCGAGCCGACAGAACGGTGCCAATGCCGGCATGACCGATGATGACGCGTGCCTGACGGAACAAAGTGTCAAATTCCGAAGGGGTCAGCATAGGCCGGGCAGAAAGATGCGCCCTAGGCGTTGTATCTGGTCCGACCTGCGCCACCACGTCTTCGGACAAGCCCTCGGCCAGATCGTCCACTGTCTGAATCAACCGAGGAAAAGGTAACTGAGTCCCAACGGTTACAAAAATCATAGGACCCGCCCTGCGAAATCAGCGCCCTCTGCCGCGGCGACGTGCTCCCATTGGGACATCCAATGATCCGCGAACCGACGCGCCAAACGGCCCGACATGGACATTTCCTCAGCATTCGCCACGGAGTCGACCCAGATGGTTTTCTTCCCCAGAGTTTTTCCGATGGCCAAAGCGATCACACCGGGCAGTGCCCCTGTGGTGATGATGACCTCAGGCCGCTTACGGAGCAAAAGCCCGAGAAGCGCGAGCGTGCACTGAACGATTTTAAGTTTTTCGTTACGGTTGCAGTCCGGGACGATAGTGACCGGCGTTGCGTCATATTGTTCTGCAAGACCAGGCAAGGTCGTGACATAATCAACATGCTGATCGCCGTAGGCATCACGCATCATCATCAATTGATGCCAATGGCCACCGCCAGACGCGATCGCCATAACCCGACGGAAAGATGTCACACCAGCCTTGGTCATTGGGGGGAACCCCTTTTACGCTTTGGGCTGATCACCGAGGACGTTCCGCCCGGCTACGTGAAATACGGGGCGAGCTGTCCCTTTTTCGGTCTTCCCTTGCGGTTTGTCGTGCTTCAGCGTGCGGGTCGGCAAGCTCCCGACAGCGGGGCGTCGATTATCGCTCAGCAAGCTCGGCCGCTGAGTCCGCCCCCCCGGTGCGCCGCCACTCACGCCGCCGCCAAGGCCCTCGGACGTCCATGCCCGCTGCTTTTTCAGATCGACATTATTGAGAACGATCCCACTGATCATTGCGCCACATTCCCAAAGAAGGTTGTAACCCTCAACCGCAATCCCCTTCGCCGTGTCGCCCCACTTCACCACATAAGCTACGGCATCCGCCTTAGCGCAGAGAACCCGGCTATCGGCGACCGAGAGCACCGGCGGCGTATCGAGAATCACACGATCGAAATGGTTACGCAGTTCCGCGAGCAATTCGTCGAATTGGGGCGTCCCCAAGATCGGCGAGGCCAGGGGCGTTTGGCCGAAGAGCGGCAGGAAATAGGCGCCGGTTTGATCATCACGCAAGATCGCGTCTTCGAAGTCGGCCCGTCCGGCCAGCACATCGACCAACCCCACCGCATTCTCCATCCCCGGTCCCATTGCCCCATCGGAAGCGCATTCAACCACCACGACCGACTGCCCCGCCATGGACACCACACGGGCGAGACCGAAGGAAACGGTGGTCTTCCCCTCCCCTGCCACAGCGGAGGTCACCGCGATGACTTGAGCAGGGATATCGCCTCGCTGCTGCATCATCGACGCGAGCAGAATACGGAAACTTTCCGCGAAGGTGGAATTCGGTTTCTCCAGCATGAACCCGGCATCGAGGGTCTTATATTGGCGCCGCTCCGTCGGTGTCAGCGACGACTGGAAGGATGGGACAATCGACAGTAGTCGCTTTGAGAATGTGTCACGCACATCCGAGGGTGTCCGCAGCCCGTTTTCCATCAACTCTCGAGCGATGACCGCCGCCCCGCCGGCCCCTGCGGCGCACACGAAGCCGATAAGGGCGAACAAAAGGGGATCGGGCCAGGAAGGATCGGAGGGGGTGTCTGCCAGAGAGAGGATACGCGAATCCGCTGTCTGCACGCCCTCTTGGGTGGAAGTCTCACCGAAGCGCTTGAGGAATGCCTCATAGGTTGCCCCGGCCGTTGCGGCTTCTCGCTCTAAAACGCTCAGTGTCGCCTTCGCACTATTGGTATCCTGCAAAGTCGCCGACACGGCATCGAGACTACGGCGCAGCGAAGTGACCCGGCTTCGCGCGGCGGCGGCTTGGGCCTCAAGGTCATCGACATTTCGCTGTACATCGGCGGTCAACTGTCCCCGAATCGCCACCAATTCGTCCTGCGCGATGAGAAGAGACGGATGCCGCGGCCCGTAGCGCCGGGACAACTCGGCCACTTGGCGCACCGCTTCGGCTTCCTGAGCCCTGAGGGCAGAAATCGACGTATTGACCCGCGTATTACCGACGCTGGCACTACCGCCACTTTGGGCCAATTGCCGGGCAGCCTCAAGAGCCGCTTGGACCTCGGCATAGGCGGCGCTGGCCTCTGCCAATTCATTGCTGAGATCCGCTAATTGTCGCTGCACCACAGACTGATCGTCTTCGGAGGACAACATCGGATTTTCGGTCCGAAACTCGGCAAGCCTTTGATCGGCCGCCAGCGCAGTCTGGCGTAATTCATCAAGACGGCTCTTAAGGAAACTCGACGCTTCACGGGTGGCCGTCCGCTTTAATTCAAGCTGCGCGTTCACATATTCAGTCACCAGAGTATTGACCACGGTCGTCGCCATCTCCGGCGAGGAATGGGTGAAGGCCACGTCGATGACAAAGGCAAGGCCGGACCGAGAGACAGAAAGCCCATCTTGCAAGGCCGTTGTGGCCGCGGTCACGGCCTCGACATCGGTCATTGACTCATCGTCATCCTTGGTGAGGAAGTCAGGATTATTGGCGAGATCGAGTTTCTCGACAACCCGGCGGGCGAGGGATCGAGAGGACAGGACCCGCGCTTCGGTATCGACCGAGTAGGTATCAACCCGATCGTCCTGAACGACCAGATCTTCCGTGACGACCCGCTGCTCTCTCGTGTCGACAAGGATTCGCGCACTCGCCGTATATTTTGGCTCCATCGCCGTATAGAGGGCGGCAACGGCGGCAAGAACAATGGCAGCCACAACCAGGAACAGCAGCGCGCGCCGACGCGCCATCAGAAAGAGAGCTTGGATATCAATGATGAGATCGTTGCGATCGTTCATCTTATCCATCGTACCATTCTTAAAACTGTTCATGGCCGTCCCGCCGACTAAAATTTATACGACAAGGTCGTGAACGCCCTGGCAGCATCGAAATCACGACCCAGCACCTCAGAATCGGTATCCTGGCTAAACGCGCTCACCCGCGTTTGGACATCTAATGACCGATTGATATCAATCCGACTGCCCACAGATAATTGTCCGCGTTCGATATTTACATCGACTTCATCAAAATCTTCTTGGCGCCAACGGCTCTCAAGGAACACCTGAAGGTTTGAGTTAACATCATAAACAGTCGAGCCCGAAACAGACGTTTCGATTGCGCTCGCCGCCGTGGCCGCATTGATACTATCCTGGAGGCCCCGACCCGCTTCGAGGGCAAAACTCAAACGCCGTAACGGCTGATAGATGACCTCCGCCGCAAACGCCCCGCCAGTCTGTTCGTCAAAGGCATCGCTTTCGAATTCACGGGACAGGAATCCAACGCTCACCTCACCGCGCACAAAACTGTTGGGCTCGAAGGCAACCCCCGCCAACAGCTCGATGGCGGTCGAGTCGAAATCCGTCGAGGGGTCGAGGGCGTCGATAGTACGCACCTTGACTTCCCCGGCGGTGAATAGCGACAGCCCCTCGGTCCGGCGATAGTCGACCCGAAGATCGACAACGTATTCTTCGCTATCTTCGAACCGCTCAATGGTCGACGTCTCGAGGTCGACGACATCCTCAATATCCGTCTTACGGAATGTCACCGACCCCACCGTGCGAAAGGTCCCTGGATCATGCACGATCCCGGCAAAGGCAGTGGTCTGGCGGAATTGCACCGGTCGCTCGGGGGGGGAGACGACGCGCGAATTTTCCCGCGAAATGACGCGTTGGCGCATATCCAGGCCCGCCTGAAGGTTCACGACATCGCCGACATTAGACAATGTCCGACCGCCAACGGCCCATTCCTCGAAATCCTGATCGCTCTCGGAGTCGTATTTGCGCACAGAGCCACTGGCAAAGGTCGTGATTTCATTGCCCCCCGCCGTGGCCCGCGAAATCACTTCGGCGCCCAACTCGCCGTAATAATCCTCCAACTCATCGGTTTCAGCCGCTCGGATATTATCCTCAAACCCAAATCCCGCATTTGCCTCCGATTGGATCGCAAAAGGGCCAAGTTCGATCGGTGTCTTATCCTTTTTCCGCGTCCCAGCAATATCGATCAACGCCCGCCCATCTACAGGCGGAGTCGTTGCCGGCGGAACGACCATGCCGTTATATTGGGCAGCAGCACCGGTGGCAACGACACTGCCCAGCGAGACCAGGGACAGAACGAGCATCGTTTGAGATGCGCGGTGTGGCATTATTGTCTTCTTCTCTTCTGAATACCGCAATTTTAGAAAATCCTGCTCTGTTGTCCGCACTCAGGCAGCGGGTTGAAAGTCGTTCGGACGCCCAAACCCTCGCAAAGAAGGCCCTTTGGCGTGTCGAAACGTTCTGCAAACAATGCACCGTCTCCCCATGTTACCGACGATGACGATCCCGCGAAAAAACCGGCGTCGGCCTCCCCGCGTGGGAGCGCTAGCGCGCTGTTCGTGGCAACGCCGCCCATTCCATCCGATGATTGGCGCTCGGTTACGCACCAGTTTTTCAACCGACGGCGGCGATCGGGTGTGGCGATCTTGGCCGGCGTGAGTCTCGGCCTTTGTGGATTTCTCACCATCATTGCCCTCATCTGATCGTCTTCCCTGGGTAATAATGACGGATCAAAAATACCGTTCGACGACCCGGATCGTATCCCCTGGCAGAACAGCCGTGGCTGAACTGGCAGCGACCCGCCGCTCTTCGGTTTCCCCAGAGCGGGTGATGTACACATATTGCTCCTGCGCCCGGAGCGTAAAACCGGAGGCCAGGGCAACGGCCTTCAGAACCGTCATCTCCGGCTCAAAATCGTAGCGACCCGGCTGATTGACCTCGCCGAGGATATAGAAGGGGCGCCAATTGACGAGCTGCACACTGACCTTTGGATCCCGAACAAATCCATTGGAGAGCGCTTGAACGATAATCTCGTCGAGTTCAGTGACGGTCAGGCCGATGGCTTGAATATCGTCCGCCAGGGCCAAGTCGAGCGTCCCATCCGGCGAGATCACGTATTCTCCGCCGATTTCTTCCTCGCCATACACCGCAATCTCAATACGATCGCCGGCCTGAAGGTGATAGTCGTTGACCGAGCTGACGAAGTCGGGTTGCGCGCCAGACTCAAGCGGTGTGGTCGCGGCACATCCAGCCAGAAAGACAAGGGATAACAGAAAGGTCAGAAGTCGCATAGTTATCGCATTCCTCTCGCTTCGCGATTTCATGTCACCTTAGAGGACCTGCCGACAACACTGCGTCCTTGCCGCAATCTCCGACCTACCGCCCCCTGTGACCGGATAAGGGTACCGTTGGAAGAACTTGCTTAACAACTCGTATCCACAGAGTCCGCGAACAAAGGCGGAGGGCCAATTCTCCCCCCTCTGACCGATGCCCACCCCCCGAGAACGTTATCGAAACGCCAACCATCTCGGCTACACAAGTACTTTAAAACTCTTTACTCGACAGGAATGCCCCCCAGTGCCGCCCCCTTTCGTTACATCCCACACGGAAGGAACACGTCCCCATGGAAGGGAGCGCGATAGCGGCCTCAGAAGGCGTTCTCATCTTTCAATAAGGTCGCCGCTGTCTTCAGAATGATCCCGATGTCGCGACGAAGCGACCAATCAGACACATAATCCAAATCGAGCGCGATGCGCCGCTGGATCTTTTCCCGGGTTTCTGTTTGCCCGCGCGACCCGCTCACCTGTGCCCATCCCGTGATCCCGGGGCGAGCCCGGAAGCGTTCAATATAGCGTGCATCAACCGTCATGAATTCGCGATCATGTTCAATCGCATGAGGTCGCGGCCCCACAAAGGACATATCCCCCTTCAAGACATTGATGAGCTGAGGCAATTCGTCGACCGACGTTTTGCGAAGAAACCGACCGATACGCGTCACGCGCGGATCAGTCCGCGTCGCCTGCTGCACGCTGACATTGTCCTGACGCATGGAGCGAAATTTGTAGATCTTGAATGGCTTGCCACCAAACCCGCCCCGCTCCTGCCGGAAAAATCCAGGCCCCGGCGAGTCGAGCCGCACCAGCACCCACGCCGACACCAACAAAGGGGACAGCACCAGCAAGGCCCCCGCCGACATCACAACATCGAAGGCGCGCTTTGTAATCCCGCCCAGCGGACGGCGCAAAATCGTGTAATCGTCAGGCGCGAAACTGATGAACCCATCCTTCGCGGCGAGACTTGTCGAGACCCGAGAATGAAACTCCGGATCAGAAGGGTCGAACTCGACTAAATCTTTCGTCTGCAGAATACTCATGAGCAGCACCCCAGTTTTTCACAGCCCGCCATCATCCATTTGCAATTTCTACCCACGGCTCCCAGAGCCAGGGCGATTACTCGGTAAGGATGCGCTTTGCTTCCATCACTTCTAGCCAAGATTGAGCCAATTTTATGTCGCGATGATCTCGACCTCAGAAATGTTACAATATTTATGGGCCAAGGTCGACTTCTTCGCAAGCGCAAAAAAGACACGTCTGTCACCCAGTTTTGCGAATTCGTGATGCTCAGTTTCGTTCCCGTCATGCGTCCGGCCTCCCCCTCCCTGATGGCCGGAGCATTCATCGCCCCCCAGCCCGTATCTCGGGAAGCGGGTGAGCAAGAGCTGTGCCGGATCTGGAGAGATACCGGCCGTAATTCCTAAAAAAGGATAAAAAGGATAAGAGACTTGCCGATTGCCAGCCGGTCACATCTCGCTATGCTGCGCTGCAAATAGGATGGGGTTTGGCGGCAAGGAATAGGCCGAGCATGTCTTGGCACGCTCTTCGCAATTGCGAGCCTTCTCGGCTAGCGTTCACAAAGTCATGAAAGCCAAGCCTTCGAACGTACAAAGCCAATATAAAGGGGCGAAAACAGTGTCCATGAGCAGCAGTCATCGGGTGGATGGTTCTGACGGGTCGGAAGAGGCTCATTTTTCTCCTGTCGATACGACCTCCTACAACCATCCGCTGAGCTCAACCGTTGGGTATTTCCTCAACCTATTGAAGCGGCGCTGGTTGACCCTCACCCTTGTGTCGGCCGTTGTATTTGCCCTTGGCGCTGCCGCCTCGTTGATGCTCGTTACCCAAACCTACCAGGCCACCACCAAGATTCGCATCGACCCCACGCTGAATCCCCTGGCGGGGAGCTATGGTGAGGCGCGGGCGAGCTTGACCTCGGAATTGATTGAGACGGAAATCGGGGTCATGGGCTCCCTGCCGGTGGCTGAGGCCGTCGTCGCCGACCTCGGTCTGTTGGATGAGCCCGCCTACGCGTCCTTGCTTCCCGAAAACGCAAGCACGCTTAGTGAGGCGCGACAGCAGTCTATCCTGGCCGAGCGGCTTCTCGCCAATGTATCTCCGAGGCGGGATCGACTGAGTTACGCCATTCTCCTCCGTTATGAACACGAAAACCCGATAGAGGCAGCACGCCTCGCCAATGCGTTTACCGAGGCCTATCTCGACTTGAAGGTGTCCTCGAGCCGTCAGCGAGCCGAGCAACAGGCCTCCTTTTTCGAGGAGCGTCTGGAGGAATTGCGCGAGGATGTCCGCGAGGCAAATGAGCGCTTGACTCAATATCGCGCCGAGGCCGGGATTACCGAGGGGGGACGGACCGGGACCCTGACCGACGAACAAGTCGCCCCTCTGGTGACGCAACTCGCTAACGCCGAGGCGGCCCAGGCAACCGCCCAGTCGGCCCTTCAAGCGGCCCGTCGTCAGGTCCGCCTCAATGGCCTTAATTCGATCAGCCCCCGTACCGGCGCCACGGTCATCGAAGGCATGCGCGCTCGACGCACGGAAATTCTAAGCAATCTGGCCGATGTCGAAAGCCGCTATGGCGAGGCGCATGTCCAGACCCGCCAGGCGCGGGAACAACTCAGTTCGATCAATGCTCAAATCGAGGCGGAGGCGCGCCGCATCCTCGAAGCCCTCGAATCCGATGTCCAAGCTTCCTCCGCGAGGGTACAGAGTCTCAGGCGGACCCTCGCCTCCCTTGAAGACGAACAGGAAAGCAACAGCCGGGCAGCGGTGATTGCGGACAGTCTTGAACGAGAAGCCGAAGCCGCCAACGAGGCCTATCGGCGCATTGCGCAAATGTCGCTGGAAAGTACCCAAGGGGTTCAGAACTCAATCGCCCAAGCCGAAATCATCGAATATGCCAGCATACCGGAATATCCGAGTACCCCCAGCGAGAAAGTCCTTCTCTTCGCAAGCTTGCTCTTCGCCATCGGCATTGGCTCGGGGACGGTGCTGACCCAAGAACTCCTTGTCACTGGTCCTCGGACCCTCGCCGATGTGGAGCAACTTCTCGGTCATCCCGTCTTGGCCGCCGTCCGCCGCACGCCACAGAAAAAATCACCGTCGCATATGGTGATCAGCGACCCCGCCTCCGATGTCGCCGAGGCGTATCGCAATGCCCGAACCTCCATCTTTAAACGAGCCGGGAACAAGCCCCCCCGGGTCGTTGCCATTACCTCAAGCCTGCCTAATGAAGGCAAGACCACGACGGCTTTGGGGCTCAGCCGCAGTTTGGCGAAAAGTGGGGTCCGCACCATCTTGATCGACTGCGACCTCCGAAAAGCGGGGCTGACCTCGTCCTTCAAGGTCGACAATCATTCCATTGGGATCGAAGAGGTCCTGAATGATGGCGCCGATCTGTCCGATGCTCTGCTGAGCGATCGTACCGGCCTCCATATTCTTCCGGTCAGCAAACGCAATTACAGTGGTCAGGATATCCTTGATCGCGATGCCTTCAGCCGCCTCCTCGATAGTTTGAGAACCAATTACGAGGCCGTGATCCTCGACCTTCCCCCAACGCTTGGGCTGGTGGACTCACGGGTGACTGCATCTCTGGCGGACGCCGTAGTCCTAGTGGTTCGGTGGTCGAAGACTCCTTTTCAGGCCATGCGCCTTGCCGCGGAAACCCTCGAACGAGATGAAAGTAATCTGGTAGGAGCCATCTATACTTTCGTCGACCGCAGGGCCGAAGGCATGGGATCGCTCTCCTATTGGAGCTATTTCGACGATTACTACATGACGGAGTCAGCCAAGGGGAAACGGTCCGCAAAGAGCTAAGCCTATCGCGCTTGATGGGAGGGAATAGTGTCACTCTTTTCAAGCATCTTGGGCACTGCGCTACTCAGCGGACCCCTCTTAGCTGTCGGCCCCTGCGCGTTTTGGTGGAATATGACCGCGCCCTGGGCCCAGAATGATGAGGTCATCGGCTTTCGCTTCGAACGTCACCTGGCGGGCACGTACGGCCCCTTATACGGCGCCTTGGCAGTGGGCACGTCCCTCGTACCAGAGCGGCGCACAGGGGCGTTCGAGCCGCCGAGTTCGTCGACACCGCAGACGCGCTGCAACGATCCACAAGACTTTGCCCCCTCGACCCCGGCGAGCCGTCTTATTCCCGTCAGCGAGACGGAGTTTTGGTGGGCCTCGCCGGCGCCGTGGCGGGGGGACAAGCCGGGGGCCTTTGCCATCCGCTTTGAACGCGACGCGGGCGGGGCCGATCCGATCGACATCGGCCCCCCTTACGAACCCTGGAGGCGTACAGGGGAGTTTGAATTCGCATCCATCGATTTCGTCCCGAACGAGGATGAACCGGTCTTCACGTTTTCAAATGACCTCGGCGCCCAGGATTACGCTCTCCAGATCAACGGATCCTATGTCTTTGGTGGATCCTATCATGGGGGCGAGTCCATCGAGACCGAGACTGTCCGAGTCGATGGCGAGGCTGTCGATCCCACCCTGGCTCATTACGGGGCCTCTCTCGAAATCGATCGCCGCTCAACCGTCGAATATGGTCCTGACCAACTCCTCGGGGTCAATTTTGCACTGACCGTTTCCCAGGGGGCCTTTCTTTCCGAGGCGACGGATTTCACATCCACCGAAGCGTTTGCGAGCGGCATTTTCCCGCACATGGAAATCGCCAGCGCCGATTTCACCCAAGCGCTGCTTTATGACGGCAAGGAGGTCACGATTGTCGATGTGGCCGAGCCGGGCCGACATGACCTCTCTACTCAGGCCGATGTGACCTTGCGGGATCCGCAAAAGGGATATGTCATAAGGACGGTCAGTTCAGCGCCCATAGGTGTCTTGGACGATTACAAGACGACCTACGTTCAACGAAACGCGACGCGGTCGAAATTATATTTCCAGCTCAATTCGACGGCGGGGGAGGAGCTTGGACATTTCTCCGTCAGCCGAAATACGGTCTTCGGCAAAACCCGCCGCGGGGCCTCAGGCAATTTCGACGATCGCCTGCCGCCTTGCATCGATCGGTAGGCGGCTCGGGGAGCGCTTTAACGGCCCCTCTTTCCGCCAAGGGATCACACGCGGTCAATCGTTGTTGTTTCGCCCCCTTGTTCGTCTTTCCATGTGGTTCATACTGCACCGCGAAAGATGGCATAGGCGCTGCAGTCCGCTATTCGGCTCAAGGGGCTAAACGCGCTTGGCCCGGAGAAACGACCGCTTCGGCCATCCGATGGTTTAACGTTGAAGGGTAATGGTTTCGCGATGAGCACTTTATCACCGACAAGCCCGCCTTTCGGCGATTACGCGGCGAAGCAGTCCGTCGATTGGTATCGAGCGATCTTTGTTGGACTTTGTATTGTCGCCGTCTTTTTCATGACAACGCCCTTCACTTTTCGGGTGATCGGCATGGACCCCAGCCAGGGCATCATTCGTGACCCGACAACCCTCAAGCGGATCTCCGGCGGATCGAACATGATCGTTTATTCCGGACGATTATTTCTCCTCTCGATTCTGCTGTTCTGGTGTCTTCCCGATTGGCGTCGCCTCGCCGGCGGGTTGTCTCGATTTGTGCCCTTTTTGCCCTTCGTGGTGTGGACGGCGCTCTCCCTGACATGGACCGACAGCCTTTCCACCAGCGCCATCGGATTTGTCGTTCTGATGATGATTATCCTGACGATCTATGTGATCGCGATCCGGCTGCAGCCCGAGCAGGTCGCGAATGTCTTTCTGTGGGGGGCGGTTCTGATCGCCATCTGCACGTTCCTGTGGGTTTTCCTCGTCCCGAGTGAGGGCGTGCACCAGTACTCGGATAGTTCACAATCGGTGCATACCGGGTCGTGGCGCGGGATCTATCAGCACAAGAACCACTTGGGACAGGTGGTGGCCATTTTCGGAACAGGCCTTCTCTTCGCCGGGCGCGCGGTCTTCCCTCGACAATGGGTCCGCTATGCGACCATTGCCGCCTTTTGCGTTATTTGCATGATGAGTAACTCCGCCAGCAGCATATTCGTCCTGATCACCGCTCCGGTGCTGACCCTCGCCTATTTCAAATTGCGGTCGGTCTACCGATATCTGGCCCTGATTATCGCAATCCCGATGATCTTTATCCTCATGATCATCGCCGGTCAGCTCTTGGTCCTGCTCGGGCGTGACCCTAGCTTGACTGGCCGAACCGATATCTGGGCTCTCGCCATCGACCATATCGCGCGTGAACCTGTGACCGGCTATGGGTTCGTTTCGCCGACCTTTGGAACCTTCACCTATGATCTGATCCAAATGATGGGGGTCTTCGGGGCCCATAATGGCTATCTCGACATGGCCCTCGGCACGGGCCTTGTCGGCTTGGCGACGTTCCTCCTCATCGTCGCCGCAGCAGGCAATAGCGCGCGGCGGTTACATGAAGGCTCCGAGAGTGAACGGCAAGCCGCGATGGTCATTGGCGGGATAATGATTGCCTGGCTGTTAGCAAATTGTTCAGAATCCAATCTTCGCCCTGCGGTGACGGTTGGCCCGATCGGTTGGATGGCGCTGTCTGCCCTCGTCTTCGCTCAGCCGCGGTTCCGGTTTCTTCAGGTGCGAAGCCAAACCATCGCGTCAGTTCCCTCTGATAACGGTGCTATTTCGCCCGATCGCGCTTGATATGCCCCCTCGAAAAAAGGAGACCCCGCTGTGGACCTATCGACCGGCGGCGGCCCCCCTGTGGTCAGCGTCATCATCCCGGCCTACAAATCGGCAGATGTCCTTCCCCAGACCTTGGCGACCGTCACGCAACAGACATTCACCGCGTGGGAAGCCATCATCGTGGATGATTGTTCCCCGGACGATATCGTGTCAGCCATCAAGCCCTTTGCCGACGACCCGCGCATCCGCTTAGTCCACCATGCCCACAATCAAGGGGCCGCGGCCGCGCGTAACACCGGTATAGGCGAGGCCAGGGGTCGGTTCGTCGCCTTTCTCGACGCCGATGACGAATGGCATCCCGATAAATTAGCGAAGCAGGTCCAAGCGGTCGAAGCCGCCCCCCACCCGAACCGTGTTTTCTGCGTGACCCGCACGAAGGTGGTCGTTGACGAGGACAAATGGATCGTCAAACCCGCTCGCTTGAAAGCCGACTCCGAGCCGCTCGATGAGTTCATCTTTGTGCGAGGGGGGTTTTGTCAGACGAGTTCGTTCTTTCTCTCCCGCGATCTCGCCGCACAGATTCGCTGGAAGGATCTCCGGGCCGGTGAGGATCACCTCTTTGCGATCGAGGCCACCGCCGCAGGGTCGTATCTGTTGATCGACGAGCTCCTGACGATCTACCACGACGAATATAACCCCAATCGTCTGAGCAATGATAAAACGCTGGAGAGCGGACGCGCTTTTATGGATGTTGCGCGGCCTCTGATCTCGCAAAAAGCGCTGCGCGGCTATGAGGCGCGGTATCTCGGGCCGTCGCTCCTCCGCAAAGAGCCAGTCCGGGGCCTTTGGACCATCTGCGATGCAACACTCAGGGGGGCACTGCACCCCCGCTTTGCCCTGACTGTCCTTCTGCGAACCCTCGTCCCGCGCGACTTCTATCAGGGGATGAGAGCCCGTCTTCTTTCTCGGTAACGCGACAATTGAGGGCTCACCCGTCCAATGAACGGATCGGCCCCCCCATCAAAGCGCGGTAGATCACGCCCAGCTTACGCCGCATGATGTCAATAGCGGGGATCAGGACGACAACCGTAATACCATAGATGAGGAGGCTCGATCGCGGGATAATCCCAGTAGTGATCGCCTTCCATGCCATGACAATCACAATAGGGTGGAGCAGATAGATCAACAAACTTTGCTCACGCCCCATTTTGGATAGCCATTCGGGGGTGCGATGCCCGTAGCGGATAGCCAGGAGAAAGAGGCACGGCGCCAATAGGCACGATGTGGCGAGGAGTTCGGCATCCGCAAAGGGCGGATGCATCCGACCGAGTACCCAACTCTCAATCGCAGTCAGAACCAAGAGGGCGGCTGTCAGGGTGAGCAGCCAGCGGCCCAAGCGCAGAGTCTCGCGTCGTCGCCCAATCAATACGCCGATCCACACAAAGCTCACCCCGCTGAGTTGTCGCATAATGACTTCAGCCTTGCGGAACTCCGGCGCCTCGATCGCCAAGTAGGAGACGATCACAAATCCCAGTAGGATGAGAACTGCCACACCGCTAATGAGCCCCCCCTCGACCCGGTCATAGGCGGCAAGAAATAACTGCGCCATAATGAGACTTGAAAGAAACCAGAGATGATAATTGGTCCCTAAAAGGAGGAATTCCACCCCCACACCTTCTATTGGTGTTTCTACATATCTAAGGAAATGGAGTGGGAGGAAGAGAACACAGGACAGGGCGAATATTCGGACCAGTCGCGAAAGGCCTTTGAGTGAAATTCTCAACTCGCCATCCCGCCCGACCAGGAAGTATCCCGAGGCGATAAAGAAGAAGGGGACGCACCACCGGCAAAACGCTCGGATCAATTCGCCTGCGCCATAGGGAAGCTCATCATATGCGCCGACATGAATCGCGATGACTCCTATGGCGGCCAATAAACGTCCGGCATCGACCCCCTCTTCGCGCCTTGTCAGATCGCTGTGCGCCCCTTGACCGGAAGTCATATCCCCCACCCCTCGCACCGTTTACAGACGTCATGAGCGCCACCGGCGCTCATTCAAGCTCGATATCGCTCGGGGTCAGCTATAGCCAAGACGGCGATTAACGTCCCCGCAGATCCGCTCAAAAGTCGACGTATACTCCTCCGACCAATCAAGCTTACGGCTTGTCGGATCGAAACTCTCATCTGCCTCGACCGGCTCCCAGCTTACCTGACCTTTTGTTCGTTTGGAATGGGTAGAGGACCCAAGGACGGGGATTGACGCAAGATCTTCCTCAGAAGGCGGACGATCAAGACCACCGATCCAATCGGTGAGCGACGAGATCGTATCCTTCGGATGTCTTACGCACTGTTCGTACTGGACGTATCTGACTTTCTCTTCGGGTAAGGCCGCGCGAACTTCAAGCATCTTCTCCGCGGCGGCTTTGAATTCGAGACAAATGTCTTCGAAGGTGCGCCCCAGTATTTGTTGCGCGAATGTGCGTTTGAAGCTGTCGACGACGTACCGTCCATCCCGTGCTATCAGGATGTACTGATCCAACGGGAAAACCGTGGAAAGAAGATCGAGATTGAACGCATGCGGCTCCTTTATAAGAGTCACACTGTCGTCAGGCGCCAGATCGAGCAGTCGGTTTCTAAGCCCCGACACACTAAAGGTCATCCACTCCATCGGCTGGAACGCTTCTGCGCTGGGGGAATGGAGACGACCGATCATTCGCCGCGGCTCGTCATAGACTTCCGGTGCAGCGAGCACCGGAAGCTCATCGAAGGGTATGGCCGATTTCACGATTTGCGGATGCCGCAAAAGAAGCTCGAAAAGATAGTTCGTCCCGCTGCGCGGCATCACCCCGTATAGAAAGATCATGCGCTTGTTCGGTGGGCTTACCTGCGCAGAACTGGCGACATTGCGTAAATGCGTGCGCTCTGCATCGGACAGCACCGTCGACCGGTAGCGGCGCCCATCGAAGGTCGGTCGGCGCAGAGCTCGGTTCAGAACGAATTGCGGTTTGAAGACCTTGAGATGGAAATATCGTTCACTATCAAGCATTGAGTGTCCCTCAACCCTCGGGAACGCAAAAAATGGGCCGACACGGCGGGGCCATCCGCCCAGTCGGCCCTGTAGGAGCCATGGACGCCTGTGATCACTCACTCTTTTCTGTAATCGCAGCACGCATCCCTCCCTGAGACTGAAACTCTATTCAGGGTTGTTCCGTTGAGCAATCGATAAGCTCAAGGGATTTTTGGGGCGACACGCGCCGCCGAAAAAAACCGGTTACCAAACCGATGGCGGCAACATTCCACGCCGCGAGCGAATAAATGCCCAAGGACAGGCTTCCCCGCCGCCACCACAGGAAGCCGATCGGCGCGAGGATCAGACCAAGACTGACCCAGAGGGAAAGCAGGCCCGCACTGACAACAATGGCCACCCACCAAGCCATGACCACAAGCGCGTTCCGAATATGCCCAAGTCGCCGCAACACGATCCCCAAATGCGGGCGGCCGAGGGCCCCCCGCAGAACCTCCCCCGGCGCTCCAGCATAGCCGCTCTTTAGCCGTCTAAGGAGCAAACGATAACCACCGACTTGATGGCCGTAATGAAGGACCCCTGGACGGCCGAGGCGAACGAGCCGCCAGCCCCGGCATCGTAGCCGTGCCGCCAGATCGAACTCCTCGAACGCATGAAGATTACGATCAGCGAAAAAATCCGCCGCCTCGACAGCAATCCGCCGGTAAAGACCGCCGCAATCGAGACGGTCGACATCCCGTTCCGCCGCCTCTGCCGCCGCTGCCCACGCTTGGGCCCGGATCTGAAACCCTTCGCCATCCGTATTCACTTCACGAACCGCGCCGCCGACACCTGCCACATCGGGATGGTTCTCTAGGAAAGTGAGGGCTTCTTGGATAAACCCAGGCGCCAATTCCATATCGCCGTCGAGGAGATAAAAATACTCCCCACGCGCCGCTTGGAATGCCAATTGCGCCCCGGCCCCACAACATCGTTCATCGGTATTCTTCAGCTGAACGATCCGTATAGGATAGGTTTGTGCGATGGCGATGGTTTGATCGGTCGACCCTGAATCCGCGAGCACAACCTCGCCCTCAATCCCCTCAAGGGAGGAGAGAGCACTCTCGATAGCCTGGGCGATTTTCGCTTCTTCGTTCAGCGCCTTGATACCGATGGTCAGTTTCATGCGGCTCTCATTCGATTTTAGTTGCTTGTGCTGCGGTCATCACCCCGGGGTCGCTCGCCGAGTCCTGGACCTCTTGCCGCATCGTGGCGCGACGTTTCAGGGCGCGTTGTATAATGGCGGCGGCGAACACGACCTCTCCCCCCAAAATACCGACGACGGACCATACCGGACCATTGAGGACCGTTAACACCGGAACCAAGAACAACGAGACGCCCGATGAAAAAATCGAAGCAAAGGCCAACATTTTGAAATAGCCGCTGGATTGAAGAAAGATATTATCAGGTACGCGGACAATGCGGACAGCCGCAATTGACAGCCACAGAGTGGCCACGATCTGCAAGGTTCTGAGATCATATTCGGCAGGGAACACCAGGGCCGGGAAGAAGGCAAAGAGCAGGAAGGCGAGGCCGACCGAGCCGATCCACACCAGAAGCAGCATCCCCCTAAACATCCACAGAGATTGACGCAGTGCCGAGAAATTCCGTTGCACGATGGTCTTGGCCATCTGCGCTCTCTCGAATTCCGACAGGGCTTTGACGATCACCATGATAGGCCTGATGATCAACGCTGCGGCAGCAATGGGGGCAAAGGCGGCGGGACCGTAAAGCGCTGTAACGATATAGGCGTGGGAATTCGACGTCGCTTCTGTCGTGATAACACCGAGCAGGGACCACCCAGCATGTTTCTTCCAGACGGCATGGTAGGACAATACAGCCTTGGGTCGCACCGCCCCGATCTGTTGCCGCCAATAGGCCGTTCCGAAAGGAATGTAGCCGGCGATGACGCTCGCCAACAGCATCCCCGAAGCCCATACGATAGAATCGATCTGTTGGACAAATATGACCGTCGTCCCAACAAACAGGGTGAGCGCGTAAACGCCATCCGATAAGGCGGTGCGGATCTGCTTACCGGCCGCATAGGCATGGGCCCGCGCCACCCATCGGACCACCACCGTCCCTGCGAAAAGGCCGAACAGCAGGGCGGCGTCCGTCCCGATGGAAAGCCACATACCTAGCCCAAAGAACAGCACAGCGACGCCAATCGACAGGACGATATTCGCACCAAGGATCGACCGGACTCGCTCCGTGGCGATCTCCTGCGTCTCTTGGTTCATCATCACCACCAGCGGTGCACAGAAGAGGGCCGACCAAATGCCGAAACAGAATTGGGAGGAAAGGATCAGGAAGGAAAAACTGCCGAACTCATCTTTGCTCAATAGACGGAGCAAAACGAGGAGCAGATAGAACTGTGTCGCCGCCGCGCCAACGGGGCCGATGGCCGCGAGGCCATAGCGATAGAGCTTGATAGTGATTTTTCCGAAACGACCGGAGGAATCAAGCACGCCGCACATCTCCGGGTGATGGGGATCGCGAAGTTACAATGTGCGTCAAGGCGGCAGCTATCACCAAGATCAAGCCGGTGGCCATGTCCCGGTCGAAAATCGTACTTTCCATAGAGTTCTGCAAGGCCACAAAGAGGGTCAGCGAGACAAGAAGGGCGCGCTGGCCCCGCTGCGGTCGGCTGCTGGCCGCAAGATTGAGGAGCGGCATGACGATAAGCGCCGCCACGGTCAGGAGAAGGCCCGGGATCCCCACCGAGAGGACAAGATCTAGATACCCATTATGCCCGTTCCCCTGTAACATGACCCAATCATCCGAATAGGCATAAATGGGACTTTGCGCTCCCGGCAGATTCCAGAAAGCGCCGTACCCCACACCCAACCACGGGTCGGTACTGGCGATCTCGACGAGAACCCGCCAAATATCAGTCCGCCCCGTGAACGCCCCACGTTGGGCGAGTATTTGGGGAATAAAATCAGTCACTGTCGACCAAAACGGCAGGCACACCGCAACGGACAGAAATGTGAGGGGGATCAGATAAAGCCGGTATCGCGTATCATAATAATATACGATCACCCCGACCAGGAGAGAGAAGATCCCCATTCCCATCGAGGTCTTAGAATTCGTTTGATAGAGGAAGAAGGCAGCCGCAAGCATGACCCCCACCCGCATCCACAAGGCATAATTTCCTCGGTGGAAGAGGAAGAAAAGGATCGTGATCACACAAATCGGCCCGCAGAAATTTTTCTGCATCAGAGCGCCCCGCCAACTCCCGACAATGCCTGGATTATTCGGCTCCCAAATCTGGTGGATCCCCAGACTGGGGAAAAAAATCACGACGATGTAGTTCAGCACCAACGTTCCCAATAGGACGAGTCTAATCGTGCTGATCGTGTCCTCGTAGCGCAGAGCCTTGACCAGGGCAAACGCCCCCCAAACCACAAGTGTCAGCAATATCACCCGACGGAGCGAGGTCGAGGGATCAATCGACCAGATGAGGGAACTCCAACACCAGGCAAGCGCCAGAACCACCGACACCGGCAGAACGAAGACCCTCACCGGATTGGTCAAATCGACGGTCAGCAGGAGTGTCAGGGCAACCACGCCGAGATAGGTAATCTGCCGCAGCGCGCTGCCTTCGCCTCCCCCAGCACTGATCGTATTGTTGATGAAGGGGGCCAGGAGTGACATCCCCATAAGGACGATCAAGAGGACTTTGAAAAGGAGGCCATTCGCACCGGCCTGCAGGAGGGGACGATCACCCTCGGCGTGTCGGACTGCTAAAGCGGGGGCGCCGCTCTGCGAGCCCCAGGCCCCTGCCCTGTGCCATACGCCACCGCCGCGCCGTGCCCTCGACACCTCGCTCATCGTCGCCCCTCCTCGGCCTGACCGCGTTTAGCTTGGCCGATCCCAAGGAACGCGCCAATCCGCTGCGGATCACGGGTGAGGGTCAGCAAGGGTCGTTCCACGAGGAAATAGGCTATCGTGCCTGCACACACCGATCCGCAAAATCCAACAACAAAGAGGAGGGGCGCCGGGAGAAGGCCCCCCGCGACCATATTGAGTTGAGCGAGGACAGAAATGACCGGCGAATGGACCAGATAGATTGAGTAAGACGCGTTCCCGATCACCAGCAAGGCCCGCATCGGCGTCCAACTGACCCTGTCTTTCTCCCAAAGAACGACGCCCAGGATCAAGGCGGCGAAGATCACCGCCAGAAGGACCAATTTGACGGGGTCGTCCATGGCAAGCTTGATACGGTCATCGACACCGCCGCTGACAAGGGCAATGCCCAAAGCCAACGCCGCAATGCCGGTGATCCCTGCGCCATAGGAAGCCGGAACCCGCTTTGCGAGCACGGCAACCCCCATGCCGACGAGGAAATAATAATTCCACGCGTGGAACACATAAAGCTCACTGAAGGGCAGGAGGAAGGTGTTGACCGTGATGGCCCCCGCCCAGAGCAACACGACGATGGCGCCGACCCTTTGGTGCAGGATCAACGTCAGGAAAATCAGATAAAATCCAACCTCGTAAAAGAGGGTCCACGCCACCTGTAGCGGCGCGATAATGTCCGCCGCAACGGGCAGGAGCGTGTAGCTCGCCACCATGTTCGGCAGCTCCCATGAAAAATCGGGATGGCCGATCCCCACTGCGGCGGCCGCGACGAACACCGAGGTATAAACCCAGTAGACGGGATAGACGCGGATGAAGCGACGCCACAAATATCGTCCTGCCCTATCCGGACGCCCAAAGTCGGCCGCATGGGCGTAAAAAATAATGAAGCCGCTGAGCGCAAAGAAGAAATTGACGCCGATCCAGCCCTTGGTCGCAATCCCCTCAAGCAGAACGGCACCGCCATATTCAGGCTGCGCCACAATCAAATGCGTGTGATAGAAGGCGACGGCAACGGCTGCGATGCCGCGCAGGATTTGAAGGCTCGCAAGGGTCTGCCGGGCGGGAGGCGTTGCAGGGGAATTCCCGATCAGGCTTTGCGTCGTTGCACTCATACCCACCCGCTGACATTGCCCGCTATCCCTCGCCCTGTTTCAACCCACAATCACGGCCTGACAAGGGAATGAGGCAGAAGCGACAGCTCACACTGTGTCGTCTTTGCGTTTTCTCTCAATAGACCAGGGCAGAGACGCCGACGATGGGGAGTATGCGACCGACTGGAGCACTTTCTCAACGGCGTCTACGACAATTTCCCAACCGTAATCCACCTGGACCTGCGGGGCCGCAGCGGCGGCCTGCTGCCTCAGCTCTTCGACATCCGCTACCGTCAAGAATTGTGCCGCTTCGTCGACGGGCGACTCCGCACTGACAATGCTGCCCGTATAGGTTTTGACCATCTCCTTCGCCCCTTCCAATCCGATGCAGAGGGGGAAGACACCGCAGGAAAGCGCTTCGAGGACGATCAAAGGGTAGGAATCAATCGTCGAGAGATGCAACAAAATATCGGCACGCCGCAACTCGGTGAGGAGGTCGTCGAATTTGAGGGAGCCGAGCAATTCGACCTCTTCTTGAAGCCCGAGCCGCTCGATTTTGTCCCGCAAAGCTCCCATCGTTTTCTCGTCTGCCCCCCCGGCGATCTTGGCCGAAAACGGCACACCGACAGCACGGAGGTGGTCACACACATCGAGAAAGGCAAAACTGCCCTTATTCACCGACAGCCTCGCCGCATGGATGAGGCGCAAAGGACCAGTCTTTGCGGGCAAGTCTTCGGCCGCGGCACTAAAAATTTGATGCGGCAGGAAGGTCCGCACCGTTGTCGTTGCAACCTTTTCAGGGAACGCCACCTCCAGGGTCTGGGTCCGGGAAATCAGGGCGATGTGATCGGCGAGCGAGAGCAACCGCCGGCTCCAGATCCGCAATCTTGGATTCTGTTGGGACCGCCACGCGCCCCCCAGATGCGGCGTGACCACGACCTTAAACCCCAAGGCTTTGGCGAAGACGAGAAAAAAGAGATCAGGGAAATTGACGTAGTTAAGCCATATCGCGTCGATAGATCGAAAGCGATATCCGATCAAAGAAAAAAGGCTGCCAAGGAAGGGCCCCAACCGCAATAGGGAAAGATAGCCAGTGTGGGTAGGGACGACGTGAATATTGTGCTCGGTGAACTGACAAAATGCCTCTTTCGCCCGAGAGATGTAGAAATAGACTCCCCCGAGCAGTCTAGGGGAGCCCCCGAGAAAAACAAAATTCATCGACACGTACGTCCGTTATGGGCGAAGCAAAAATCATGAACATCGTCAGCGGAGATGAGAGAGTACAGGTAACTGCCTGATGCCAACAAGGTCGCACAACAACGCCCCCCCTTTCGCCGAAACCATAAAAACCCACCCTCCTCTTGAAGAGGGAGATTTCTTAGCCCAAACCCTTCCCAGCCGCCAAAGATGACATAGCCTAGCTAATGGTCATAAGTCTGTCGAGGAATGGATAGCAATTAATGAATACCAAATTGCTAAGAAAAGCAGCTGTCTGACACAGCTGCCTGGCCATGGTTGATAGCTCAGGTCAGCCCAAATACCAATCCATGATTACATCGTCAGCGGCGATATCCGCGAGATCGGTCTGGACGATCTCTGCGCCTGTTGTGCTCCAATCCGCCGCGAAAGTCTGCGTCAGGACGCTGCCCTCGTCGACTTTCACATATTCACCCCCCTGGCTCTGACTGTTGCCGTCGAAGAATTGGATCGACAGCCCATCGTCAACCCTTGTCGCGATCTGAAAGGATTTCTCCCCGCTCACCAAGTCGTGGGAGAAGAGCTTCGCCTTTCCGTCCTCGACACGGAAGATTTCATGCTTCGTCGCCGTCCAATCCTCATCATAATGATAGATGGTGGTCTGATGGCCCATCTCCAGGACCTCAGCGCCTACAAACTCCCATTTATCATTGTAATGAAAGTGGAATTCTTTGTCGCCGTTCACGCGAACGGCGGTCACGGACTGTAACTTCCAGTCGGCGTCATATTCCTTGTAGACCGTTTTATCCGCTGTGGTCATCTTAACGGTGGTGGAGGTCGTTACGCTTGTGACGGCCCAGTTTGCATCGAAACGATAGGCAGTGACGTCGCTACGGCTTTCGCCCATTTGATCACGAATGGCTTCGGACAAATTGTCGACTTTGACCGAGAGGGATTTATCGACGTGATGTTCTCCATCGGTGGCACGAACAATCACGTCATAGATATTGTCGCCTCCTTGATCCTCGGGACGCTCCCAGTCGGGTGCCGCGAGGAAAGAGAGGTCCCCCGTCTCGGTATCGATGCGGAAGAGATCGGCATCAGCCCCCCCGGCGATTGAGTAGATGACCTCGGATCCGTCAGCATCTTGAGTCGACAGGCGCGCAATGTCTGTGGTTCCCTCATCGACCTGGAACGTCTTCTGGCCCGCCGCCTCGTCAAAAATAGGGGCATTGTCATTGACGTTATCGACCGACACGAAAACCGTCTGATCCGCCGTCACCCCCTCTGGCGTTGCCGCCCGAACAATCACTTCGAACGGGGTGTCACGGCCCAACAGCGCCGGCGTGTCATAATCAGGCGCCTCCTTAAACCGTAGAGCGCCGGTGACAGCGTCGATGGAAAAGAGGGCCTGATCAGCCCCACCGAGGAGGGAATAGCGAACCGCCCCCCCATCCGACCGCGTGGCCTCGACGATCGTCACATCGGTCTCATTCTCGTCGACCGCCAGGTCGAGGGCCTCACCGTCATGCGAGAAGAGGAGCTCGACCGCTGGGGCTGGGATAGCTTCTTCGCCTTGCGTGTTGCTGTAGGTAAAGGCGAAATTTGTCGGCCGCAGGGTCAAGGGATCGACCCCGACCAAAAAGACCTTCGTGTCTCTGAACGTGACCAAGGTCCCCGCCACGCCGTCGACCACCTCATGGCTCATATCGAAACCGGTGGAGGAGGTATTGGCGTACCGGAAATCAAGGACGTCTTGGGCCACATCGAAATCGGTAACGGTGTCGAAACCGCCGTGTTCAACGACGATGATGTGGTCGATGCCGTCGCCGGTCGTGATCTGATCTGCGCCGGCGCCCCCCTGAACCGTGTCATTCCCCGCGCCGGTATCCAGAATGTTGCCCTTCGCCTTTTTGGCATCAACGATATCATCGCCCGCACCGGTGGCGACCGTGTGATTGCCGCCGCTTAAGGTGATATAGTCTTTGTCCGACGTACCCTCAATATCTTCGCCCCACCCTGAAACGGTGCTGGTGATATACTCACCATTCGCAATACCATTCTTCAGGTCGAAGATCAGGGCACCATCCGTCCACAATGTTTCTGCCCAAGAGAAGGTCTGATAATCGTTGGGGATCGCATTGTTCACGACCCCAAAGGCTTCGGCTTCATACCGGACGCCATCCACCTCGACATAATCGACATAGAGACCCGTGCCTTTGTCGGGGTTTTCGAAGAAGACACTGAGTACCGACGGATCGGCATCGGCGACGGTGAAGTGATACTCCCCGAAATCTCCCTTCCGCACATTATGCTCGACCGTGACGAGGCCGACTGTCTGGCCATCAAGAGCGACAAGCATCGTTGGGGTAACGACATCATTCGACTTGCCTGAGACGCGTACGGTAATATCCACTGTGTCTTCTGAGGGGCTCTCGGCACTCAGACTAGCGAGGGCGAATGACGCTTCTTGGGTGCCGCCGCCAAAAGCGTCCGCAACAAGGTCGTAGGCGTCATTTCCCTGAACCGAATAATCGCCCTCATGCCCTTCGGCGATATTCCATCCCCAAAAGAACGTCCCCTGAAACCAGTCTCCCTGCTCGCCCCAAGCGCGCATGAAGCCTTCGTAGAGAGCAGTCTGCACGTCATCATTGGCCGCGCCCTCCATGGCATAATTGCCGGGCGCCGTCGCCGCGCCTTCGATACTCCGAAAGCCCACTTCGGTAATGATTACCGGCTTGTCGTATTTCTCCGACAACGCCTTGGTATAATCGACCACCGACAGGCCGCCAAAGTTCTTTGAGGCATAGGCGGCACCAGGCGATGTCCACGCATCGTAGACCTCATCGGCTGTAGGGACGTCTTTGTCCGAAAGGGGGAAATACGCATTGACCCCGATAAAATCGAGTTTATCGAGAAACTCGATCTCGTTCAGGCGCCAATATTGAGAGGCGAGCGTGATCTGTCCCGAATAAACCTCCCGCACCTCAGCGATAAGCTCGAGCCAATGTTCTGTATACGCGCCGCTAGTAATCGTCTGCAACTCGTTGGCGATCGAGAACATCTCGACATTATTCGCCTCAGCGATCCGCGCGAAATTGAGAAGCTCAGCCGTATAGGAGTCAAACCACGCGTCGGCATCCTCAGGCGCCCAGGTTCCTGAAAAACTGCGATCATGGGAATTGATATGGGGCTTCAGCATGACCTGAAGGCCGCGGGCATGCGCCGTCTTGATCATCAGATCGACGC
This sequence comes from Parvularcula bermudensis HTCC2503, assembly GCF_000152825.2. Taxonomy (NCBI): domain Bacteria; kingdom Pseudomonadati; phylum Pseudomonadota; class Alphaproteobacteria; order Parvularculales; family Parvularculaceae; genus Parvularcula; species Parvularcula bermudensis. The sequence continues at coordinate 1,322,410 of NC_014414.1, read as the reverse complement.
TGGCGAGGCTCTCAGTCTGGTCTTCTGAATTATAAACATGGCTGGCGGTCGCGCTGTCCTGCCATAGCCGCGGGGTCAGAGCGATTGAATTGGCGTTCATGGCGACCGCTTCGTCCAGACCGAGCTGCGCCCCCGCGCGCTGCCAAAGCTCCCCCCCAAAGGAGTCAAAACTCACCCCATTGAACGTGCGATTAAAGGTGGGCCCAGCCTCAGAGGAGGGCTCCATTGCCTTGGGCGCCTCTTCCTCGACCGCGAGAAAGAGCGATGATGTGATGTCGGCATCCCCATCCTCAACGGCGGTTAGCTGGGTATAGTCTTCAGTATCGTCAGTTAAAAATTGAAGCGAATTTTGGCCAGTGTCCTGCATTTCTGCCTCATGACTTTGAATAAAGCCAAAATGCAGAAAGGCTGTAATCGCCGCGTATAAAATGAGAATTTCTTTTAGCATCATTTTATGTATTAAACTATACAGTCCGTATAAGAAAACTTGTCAAATCTATAAATGTTCTTTGCATATTATTAACCCACGAAATTGCTCTTTGGCGCCAAGGTTAAAAATGCGTCTGCGGGCCGCGCGAAAGAGACCTCTAAATTTACCATAAACGGTCTCCTAATCCGGCGATGCCGATCATGGGTGGGGGCCTGATCCCTGACAAAGCAGCGTATTCGAGAGACGACGGCCCAAAACCTCTTCTCGGCTTACCCACCGATAAGACTAACGCGGAAACCGACAAATCGGGGGCGATCCCATCCCTATTTTGTCCCATCGTGGCCAGAACGCCTCACAATTCCGAAGCAATCGCGGCCCCGTTCACAATAAATTCACCAAACCCATCGGCCTGATGATGATTGTAGCTCGGCAAAAAAAGGTGGGGATTAAGACTTTTTTTTCGCGCACCGTCGCCGGGATCTCATCCGGCCAAGCGCCCCCTAGCGCGACGGGGGCGCACCGATGATTGTCGGGCGCTTTCGCCTGGCGTCCAACGGGCAGAATAGAGGAACAGCCAAGCGCCTCTCACCCTAATTCGGGCGTCCCCCAACGATAGCGCCGGGCTCAACACGCGTGATAAGGCCAGATGCCCAAATGGTTAACAGCCGCCTCTTCCTCGGCCGCTGAGGCATCCAAGCAAGGCGCGGATATCGATCGCCGGATCGGACTACGCAGGGACGCGCAACGCCCCCGAAATTGCCCGCCACAGCATGTCATGTCCCGAGTGCGCTGGATCTCCTAATATGTCCACTGCGCTGCGTCTTCATAGGAGATATAGCCGGGGATCACGAACCCGAAATCGGGTCTGCGATTGCCCGTCATGTCACCGAAAGCGATCGTGTGATTATTGACATAATAGAGCCACAACTCACCGGCTCGACCTGTGAAATAGCGGGTCAGTCGAAAACGCTGATGCCCCGACGTCCAATAATTGGCATCGACATTCGAGAGATCGACCCGGTCTTCCGCCGTAAAATCGCACAGGCAATCCATATCTTCTGGAAGGCTGTCCTCGGCGCTGTAATAGATCATGCGATCAGACCCAGGCCCGCCGATCATCACGTCCTTCGACAGCCCACCAATCAACTCGTCATTCCCGCCGCCCCCGATGAGTCGATCCGATCCTTCCCCTCCTTCGAGGAGGTCATTACCGCCCTCCCCCATCAAGAGGTCGTCGCCGGGTCCCCCCAGGATGGCATTGCCGTTTTCGTCACCGGCAAGGTAGTCGTCTCCCGATCCGCCGATCAGATTCTCGACATTCTTCAAAATATCATCCGGCACGCCGCCAATATAGACGCGGGCGCTGTCATAGCTCGCCAAGGTGACGGACACGCTCAGCACCTGATCGGCGTAGCTGGCGGTATCGTTCCCTCTGCTGCCGCCAAAGACATCGACCCCGCCACCCCCTTGAAACGTATCGTTGCCGGAACCGGCATCGAAGCGGTTGGGTCGATCATCGCCGATCACAATGTCGTCTCCATTCCCGCCAATCACATTCTCAAGATCGCGAAGGACATCTTCCTGAATGCTCCCGACAAATGGGGCCGTGTACGCCCCTTCGGCAAGCGTCAAGATCAATGCCTTGTCCGTATAGCTGTAATCGACGGTATCATCCCCCGCCCCGCCGTCCAGCTTGTCCGGCCCGTGGCCGCCCTTCAACTCATCGTCGCCGCCATTGCCGAGCAGGATGTTGGAGCCATCGCCCCCCGAGAACATATCGGCGCCCGATCCTCCAATAGCATTCTCAATCCCCTCGATATAAAGGGTCGTTTCTCCATTAAGCGTGACCCGGGATTTGTCCGAAGGCGTCAGCGCAGCGCGAACATCCTTTGCGATCTGAGAGAAATCGACCGTGTCATAGCCTTGCCCGCCGATCAGCTTTCCCTTCGCCGTCCCCGGCCAGATATCGCCCTTGCCACCGGCCGCCACCAACACAGCATCGACGTTTTTCGCCGATTGCGAAGACGGGCCCAAGGCAACCGACATCGCCGATTGTGACCCGTAATGTTGCCGCAACGGAAAGCTGTATCGGGCAGCAAGGGTTGATTTATCCGCATCGCGATAAAGCCCAAGCTTCAAATAGGGGCCGCGAATATCGTTGAACCCCATCGGTCCCAGATAGTCGACCAAAAGCTCCCCATTACGTTCTACCCGAAGCAGACCATTCGCAAACGGGTCGATTCTGAAGGTCATATCGAACTCATACCACCGACCCCGTTCGAGATTTTTCTCATCCTCATAATGACGAAGGTAGAATGTATTTTCGGGGGTTGAGAGCTTTTCCCGTGAATAGCGGGAGATGATGCGCATCCGCTCTCCCTTGAGAGCGAGAGCAATGCCGGGACTATGACCGCGCTCCCCGACATCAAAAGTCGATTGGACTTGCGCCAAGATCAGCCAATCGGCCGTATTTGGCGCACCGGGCTCAAGCATGAAGCGGAAAGAAACCGTATAGGTTTCGCCAATCTTGAACCGGTCCTTGAAATACGCTTCGGCGCGCTCCGTCTTGTTGGCGCGTCCCACGTCATTTGCCCAAGTATCGCCAGGGCGCAGCTCGAACCGAAGACCATCCCAGGTCTCAACAGCACTCCAGGGTGCTTCGGCCGTATGCAGAACATATTCTTTGTCAACAACTGACTGAAAAACAAAAGCAAGGGCAATCGGAAATAACATCAGTTCTTAGCCACCAATAAGTCAGTTCATCACAAACAAAGGCACCAAAATGCCCTTGCGGCGTAATTGGCGCTCATTGGTCTGAGCGTCTGGATCTTATTGCTATTGCAGGCAGCGAACCCGTCCCTGCCGAACGGCGCCACATTCAACGCCCGCCCCTCCCCTAGCCGACATTGCGCCAAGAAAGAAACAGCCTTGAGCCAAGGAAGGCTCAGCCTTACCCTGCTGTCCGCTCCTTCTGACATTTGTTCTTTTTGGACGAGCATCGCGCGATATGCAATAGGCTCCCCCGGAATGGTAGGGATGCCGCGACAAACATCATCCGTCGTCTGGACGGGCCGCGGATTCTCCTGTCACAGTCTAGAGCCACCTCAGTTCAATCGATGCAGGGGAGCGTCCCCAGATCTTTGTTTTGTCCCCTTTTTTCATACGAATCGGCGCCCATTTCGCTTGATATTGCTCTACGGAGCGAGCCGATCGCGCGATGAAAGATGTCTGGGCCCGCATTGCAGCGGAGAGGCTTGTAGTGGCAGCGAATTCTACGACCCTGAAGAGGCCTCGATACGGTCAGCCGCGCGCCCCCCGCGCCCCAATCGACCATAAAGCGTAGAAAAGCGTTCAGCATACGACTTGACCGAATAGAAGTCGAAAAACCGACGCCTACCCGCTTCGCCCATATCGTGCCGCAGTGCCGGTTCATTGAGCAGTCGTGTGATCGCCTCAGCCAGAGCGTCACTGTCACCGGGGGGAACGAGTAACCCCGTCGTCTCATGATCGACTTGCTCGGGAATGGCCCCTACAGTGGTAGAAACCACGGGCACGCCATGAGCCATCGCCTCGAGAATGGAGACAGGCTGGTTTTCAGCCCTTGAAGGAAGGACGAAAATATCGGCTTTCTGCAGCAAACGCGCCACCTCCTCCTCACCGACCCACCCAAGAAAGGTCACGTCAGTGGAGGTGAGGCCAAGATGAGCCGCACGGTCCCGCGCCTGTTCGACCTCTCCATTGCCGCCAATGAGGGCTTCAAAGGCTACCCCCTGGGCCTTGAGCTGGGCCAAAGCCTCAAGCAACACATCGACCCCCTTGCGGTGGCCGACTAGCCCGAGAAAAACGATGACGGGAATTTCGGCCGGGACAGCCGGAGGCGTGCGCGGCACTTTGGGTGAAGGCACACCATTCGCAATCTCAACCACTGTACGACTGTCGAGGCACAACTCGCTCACCAACCAATTCCGCCAATAGGCGCTGAGCGCCACCACCGCGTCGGCATTTTCGAAAAAGGCCTGGATTCGTTTTTGCTGTGCGGGACTGCACTGCGCAAAGAATTCATTATAACCGCTGCCATGTAGGTGGAGGACGACCGGCTTCCCCAATCCACGCGCCACGATTGCAAAAAGACGCTTCCGCCAGGTGGAGCCCCGGGGCGCCACATTGATATGGACGACATCAACCTTGGTGAAGATCAACCGCAGCGTAAATATCGCCAAGGCGAAAGGCACGGTCAGATGCTTGAGGATCTTCGCCTCACTATAACGGGACTGTTGGGTTGAAACCTTGAATCCATTTGAGGTTTGCTCAAGCTCTCGAACGAGATAAGACATAATCCGTCCGATCCCCCCGCGACCGGCAACCCCCTGAGGCGCGACAATGAGGACGTGGACCGGCGCAATTTTCGCATGGGAAACTTGATCAACGTCAGCCGTCTCAACCATGATGAGGTTTCATCCTCCGATCACCCTTGATCCAACCGAAAACACTTATTCGACTGACATTTGCCCCTGACGCCAGCCGATCTGAGCGTGCATGAACCATATCCCTTGCCCCGCCACCAACAGATCTCCGAAATCGGACGAAAATAAGGTGGATCATCCATTTCTCCAAACGAGAAGGGGCTTTGCTATGCCATTCTCAGCCCTTAATGAAGCGCAGATTACCATGAAAAAGCAAATCGGACTTCAGTGGGGACGAGCCACCGCGGCGATCGCCGTTGTGGTAGGGCACGCCATCGCGCATCCCGGTAATTCTCCATTAACCGAGTTCGCCCGGTTCCTTGGGGGCGTCGGCGTCACACTGTTCTTTGTGATCAGCGGATACATCATGGTTGTCACCACGGGTGAACACCGCTTCGATGGGCGCGCCTTTGTCCAAAAGCGGATCTTACGCATCGTTCCGCTCTATTACTGCGCCACAGCCATCGTCGCAGTCTTTGTCATTCTGGCCCCCCAATTTTTCAAATCGACCACCTTCGATCTGAAACATATTCTTTATTCGATCCTTTTCATTCCCACCCTCGAACCAGGGAGCAAGGAGAAGATCGAGCCCTTCGTCAAATTGGGGTGGACACTAAATTATGAGATGTTTTTCTACCTCGTTTTTGCCCTGTTGTCTTGGCTGAATGCCTTGAACCGAGCCGTGGTCATCAGCCTATTTTTCTGCATCTTGGTGCTGATCGGATTCCTGGTCGACTTCGACAGCGCGGTTCCCACCTTTTACACACGGCCTGATCTGCTTGGCTTCCTCGCCGGCGTTTGGCTGGGCATCTTTGCGCTGGTCAGTCAGGGGCAGATCTCTCAACCCTTGAGCCGGGTTAGTCTCGGCCTCTTTGCCGGGCTGGGGATCCTGCTCCTCTTCAATCATCAAGGCATATGGGACAATCTAGGGATGCGGATGGTCCTGATTGCGACTTGTACCCTGATGGTGGCGTTCCTCGCCTTTGGCGGCAACAGATATAGCCGGAACGTACCCAATGTCCTGACAGTGCTCGGGGATGCGAGCTATTCCATGTATCTCTTTCACATGTTCGCCGTCGGGTTCGTTTGGGCCGTGGCCGCAAAATTTCTTTCCCCCGGCTGGGCGATGCTGGTCGTTCTGACCGCCACGATTGGCGGGATCATCGCGGGGGTTGTCGTCTATTACGGCTTGGAGCGAAATCTCACACTCTATCTCAACCGGTTCCGGCCGAAATCTCGCACGCCCTAAAGCCTTTCCAAGCGAAATGGGCCCCGGCCCTCCGCGTGTGAAGGGCGACGCGCTTTTAAGGGCGGCCGCACAAAGGAGAGCCCGCCTTTTGAGGCTATTCCGCCGCGAGCGCCGCCGGGTCCTTAGGCTCCCACCTCAGCACCGGTTGCCGCGCCGCCCTGGTCTCGTCGAGGCGGCGGCGGGGCGCGTAGACCGGGGCCGCCTTAAATCGCTCGACCAGCCCCGACTGGGCATCCCCCGCAAGACCGATCAGCGCGTCACAAAAAACATCGAGTCCCTGTTTGGATTCGCTCTCCGTCGGCTCGATCAGCAGTGCACCGGAGACCACCAAGGGGAAATACATCGTCATCGGATGAAACCCTTCGTCGATCATAGCTTTAGCGAAATCAATCGTCCCGATTCCTGTCTCTTTCAAAAACCGGTCATCGAAGAGCGCCTCGTGCATGCAATGGCCCTCAAAAGCGGGAGTCATGACCCCAGAGAGCCGAGCAAGCACGTAATTGGCATTGAGGACGGCATCCTCCGCGGCTTGTTTCAGACCATCGGCGCCGTGACTTAGCATATAGGTCAGCGCCCTGACGAACATACCCATTTGTCCATGAAAAGCCACAAGCCGTCCGAACGCTTGGCCGGCGCTATTATCCCGTTCATGCTCGATCAGGCGAAATCCGGTTCCGTCGGAGATGAGGGAGGGCAGCGGCGCAAAGGGCGCAAGACTGTCGGCGAGAACCGTAGGACCGGAGCCGGGGCCGCCGCCGCCATGGGGGGTCGAAAAGGTTTTATGCAGATTGATATGCATGGCGTCGATGCCGAGATCTCCCGGCCGCGCCTTCCCCATGATCGCGTTGAAATTCGCACCGTCGCAATAAAAGAAGCCCCCGACCTCATGCACCGCGTCGGCGATGGCGCGAATGTCCCGTTCGAACAACCCGCAAGTATTCGGATTGGTGACCATGATCGCCGCCACATCCGTCCCAAGACGCTCTTTTAACGCGGCAAGGTCGACCCGGCCCCCGTCATCGGCGGGAATGGCATCGACGGTAAAACCACACTGAACCGCCGTAGCGGGATTAGTGCCGTGGGCGGATTCAGGCGCCAACACCCTACGACGCGTGGCGATGTCCCCCCTGGCCGCCAAGGCGGCACGGATCGCCATCATGCCGCAAAATTCACCGTGGGCACCGGCTTTTGGGCTCATCGCCACGGCGGGCATACCGGTCAATTCCTTCAACCACCCGGCCAAACGATCAATGAGTTCCAACGCCCCCTGAACGGTCGATTGCGGCTGAAGGGGGTGGATATCGGCAAACCCCGGCAGACGCGCCATACGCTCGTTCAACCGCGGATTATGCTTCATCGTACAGGAGCCGAGAGGGAAAATACCCATATCGATGGCATAGTTCTTTTGGCTGAGCCGGACATAATGGCGCATCGCTTCGGGTTCGGATAATCCGGGCAAAGCAGGGGCCGCGGCCGCCTCATACCCGCCCAAGCGCAAGGGGCTGTCGCCCGGCTCCGGAAGATCGACGCCGGACCCGGAGAAATCGCCGCTTTCAAAGATCAAGGGCTCCTCGATCAGCAGCGCCCTGTTGCCGGTATGGGTAGGGGGCGCAATCTGTTGCGGGGCGGTGTCGCCGGCCTGGGTTGGGCGCCCTTTCGCATTCATCACCATGACGATCTCCCGATTTCCTGCGCCAGCGCCGTCCCAAATTGGTCAATATCTTCGTCGGAGACAGTCTCTGTCACCGCAACGACGAGAAGGTCGTGAAATTCTTCCTGCTCAGGCCACAGACGATCGCCCGGCACACCGGCGATTATTCCCATGGAAGCAAGCGCTTCGACGATCGGTCCGGCTTTACTCGGCAGGCGCACTGTGAACTCATTGAAAAAAGTCGGCGTGACCAATTCAACCCCGTCGATCGCAGTCAACCGGTCGGCGGTTCGCGCCGCCGCCTGGTGGTTAAGATGGGCCAATCGGCGAAGCCCCTCCCCCCCCAGCAAGGAAAGATGAACCGTGAAGGCAAGGGCGCACAAACCCGAATTCGTGCAGATATTCGAGGTCGCCTTGTCCCGCCGTATATGCTGCTCACGGGTAGACAGGGTCAGGACGAACCCGCGCCGGCCGTCCGCATCCACCGTTTCACCTGCCAACCGTCCGGGCATATGGCGAACATGCTTCTTGCGGGCCGCGAATAACCCGACATAGGGTCCACCGAAATTAAGGGCATTCCCGATCGACTGCCCCTCCCCCACGACAATATCAGCCCCAAGAAGACCGGGGGCTTTCAACAGGCCAAGGGAGATAGCTTCGGTGACAACAACGATTAACAGGGCCCCGACATTGTGGGCCGCCTCCGCCACCGCCGCAATATCCCGCACATTCCCAAAGACATCCGGTGACTGAACGATGACGCAGGACGTTTCCTCGTCGATGAATTGGCGGATCTTTCCAAGCCCGTTGGGGGTGATCGGCGCCACCACGACCTCATCGTCGATCAATTCCAGATTTGTGCGGACGACGGCCGCATAATGCGGGTGTAGCCCCCCCGAACAGACAACCTTCCGCCGCTTTGTGATTCGGCGGGCCATAAGGGCGGCTTCGGCGGTGGCGGTCGAGCCGTCATACATCGAGGCGTTCGCCACCTCCATCCCGGTGAGGGTCGCAACCTGAGTCTGAAACTCAAAGAGATATTGCAAAGTCCCCTGCGCTATCTCAGGCTGATAGGGCGTATACGCCGTCAAAAACTCCGACCGTTGAATGATATGATCAACCGTAGCAGGAACATGATGACGATAGGCACCGGCCCCTGCGAAAAACGGCCCGTCTCCGGCGGCATGATTCTTTGCCGCCAGCCCAGAAACAAACCGCTCAACCGCCAGTTCCCCCTGATGATCGGGCAAATCCAGATGCGGGTTAAGCGCGTCAGCCGGAACATCGACGAAAAGCTCGTCAATCCGATCGACGCCAATCCGCGCCCGCATCTCGGCTCGGTCCTGATCGCTTAAGGGGAGATATCTCATATCACTGACTTCTCTTTAATCTCCGGACGCCTTCAACCATCGGCAATATGGGCCGTGTAGGCCGCTTCATCCATCAATTTATCGAACGCGGCGGGATCGCTTGGCTTCATCTTGACGAACCAGGCGTCGCCGGCGGGATCCTCATTGACCTTCTCCGGCGCTTCGACAATTCCGTCATTCACCGCGACAATCTCGCCCGCGATCGGCGCATAGACATCGGAGGCAGCCTTGACGCTTTCGACGACTGCCATCTCGTCATGCGCCGAGAAGCTCTGGCCAACGGTCGGAAGCTCGACAAAGACGACATCGCCAAGCTGTTCTGTAGCGTGCGAGGTAATGCCGATCACCGCCACATCGCCGTCCATCCGAACCCATTCGTGATCTTCCGTGTACTTAGTCGTCATAGTTTATGCTTTCCCGCCTTTCGCGGTCCCCCTGAAATAACGTGGCTCGATAAATGGTAGGCGGACAATTTCCGCCGGATGGGCCTTCCCCCGGATCATCAGCGAGACGGCCTGCCCCGGTTGAGAATAGTCCCGATCGACATATCCCATGGCGATGGGGCCGTCGACCGTCGGACCAAAGGTTCCCGAGGTGACGATCCCGATAGAGGCCCCGTCATTATGGTGAATCTCAGTCCCCTCCCGTGCCGGGGCGCGGCCCAACGGGCGTAGGCCCACGCGGACTTGGCTACATCCATGGGTCAATTCCGCCATCACCCGCTCCGCCCCCGGAAAGCCTCCCTCCATTCGCCGACGTTTGCCGATCGCAAAGGAAAGGCTCGCCGCGACCGGGCTGATGGTCTCGTTCATATCGTGACCATAAAGACAAAGGCCGGCCTCAAGCCGCAAGGAATCACGGGCCCCAAGACCGATCGGCTCGACCGCTTCATGATCGAGCAAACGCTCCGCGACGCTGCGCGCCTGGTCTGCGGGCACCGACAATTCAAACCCATCCTCCCCGGTATAGCCGCATCGCGAAACGAGGATCGGCAGGCCATCGAGTTCGGCATCCATGGCCGACATGAAGGGCATTTCCTCCGTTTGGGGAATGAGTGACGCCATGACTTCATGCGCCTTCGGCCCCTGTAGGGCTAATAGCGCGCGCTGATCCAGAACATCGAGGCGTGCCTGATCCGCCAGCCGATCGGCCATCACATCGAAATCGCGGCTTTTGACCGCGGCATTCACGACCAGGAACAGACGCCCATCATCCGCCGCGGTGGGCAATCGGGTAATCATCAAATCATCGAGGATGCCGCCCTCCTCGTTCAACAGCACCGTATAGCGGATCCGTCCCCGCTTCAGCTGACTAATCTCCCCCGGCACGAGGGTTTCGATGGCGGCGGCGACCTTGGCATGATCGGCCTCCGACCCTACTCGGTCGCTGGTCAAATAGGCCTGACCCATATGGCTGACATCGAACAGCCCTGCCTTTTCGCGAACATGCAGATGTTCCGCCTTGATGCCCTCCTTATACTGGATCGGCATCTCATATCCGGCAAAGGGGACCATCTTGGCGCCCAATTCACGGTGGAGCGCATCGAGGGGTAAGCGTTTGGTCGTCGACATAGACAGGGCTCCGATCGGCGCCCGACAGGGGCGCGGGCAAAGTCGGCCCCGGCTGTCTATGGACCTGAGAGATTGACGTCGAGCGATGCTCGCCGCTTGCTCCTTCGGTAGGGGGACCCGCGAAAGGCCAACCCCTTTTCCAGCCTGTCTTGCCTCTCCCGCGGTCCCTGGTGCCTGAGCGTTTCCGGGGCGGTTGCGCCTTCGGCCCCGATCCAACCCCCATATGGCCGAACCGGTGTCTCCCGCGGAGAGAGCGGTCATGGGCATCCCCATAACCATCCATAAGGTGAGGCAGCGACGCTTGCCAGTCAATCGGCGGGTGCCTATCGAGGAAAAATGGCCGATACCTTCCCCTCTCTCCTCTCCTCTCTTCTCGATAAAGCCAAGGCCGCCGGCGCCACCGCGGCGGATGCCCTGGTGCATGAAAGTACAAGTGAGTCCGTCTCTGTGCGCCTTGGCAAGGTTGAGGAGGTTGAGCGGTCGGAAAATCAGGATCTCGGCCTCCGGGTTCTGGTGGGTCAGCGCCAGGCCTGTGTGTCGACGAACGATTTTACGCCATCGGGGTTGACCGATCTTGCCGAACGGGCCGTCGCCATGGCGAAACAGGCCCCCGAGGATCCCTATTGCGGCCTCGCGCCGTCGGCATTGCTTGCTCAGGGCCCCTTTCCCGATCTCGACCTTTGGGACGGTCAGTCGCCGATCTCGGATACGCTCAAGGAAAGAGCCCTCGCCTGCGAAGAGGCGGCCCTCGCCATCAAGGGGGTGACGAATTCGAGCGGCGCGGGGGCGAGCGTGGGGCACGGCCGGACCTTTATTGCCACAAGCACAGGATTTTTCGGTGACCGCAGTGGGGGGCATCATAGCCTCTCGGTCTCCGTTCTGGCGGGCGAAGGCACCGCGATGGAGCGGGATTACGACTATGATTCAAAAACCCATCTGGACATGATGCGCGCGCCCGGCGCGATTGGGCGGCGGGCTGGTGAGCGGGCCGTGCGGCGGCTCAATCCCACGAAGATGAAGAGCCAGCGTCTGCCGGTAATCTTCGATCAACGCCTTTCGGCGGGTCTGCTCGGCCCTCTCGCGGGCGCCATCAATGGGGGGGCGATTGCCCGGGGAACGTCCTTTCTCAAGGACAAGATGGGCGAGGCCCTGTTCCCGGCCGATGTCACCATTACGGACGATCCGTTTATCCGCCGCGGCTTCGGCTCCCGCCCCTTTGACGGTGAGGGGGTCGCCCCGGAAAAGCTCGACGTGATCAAGGATGGCGTATTGACGGCGTGGATCCTGAATTGCCGTCAGGCGCGGCAATTGGGTCTTGAGACCAATGGTCGAGCCAAACGCGGTACGGGGGCGCCGCCGGGATCTGGGACAACCAATTTCGACCTGCCCGCCGGCCCCCTCACGCCTGAGGCGCTGTATCACGAAACCGGGGACGGGCTGTTGGTGACCGAAACCTTCGGTCCGCAGATCAATAGTAATACCGGGGATTATTCCGTAGGGTGTTCAGGTTATCGTATCGAAAAGGGCGAGATCACCGCGCCCGTCTCAGAGATTACGATCGCCGGAAATCTTTTGGAGATGTGGCGAAATCTCAGCCGCGCTAATGATTTCGAGCGTCGCGGCGGCATGAATGCCCCAACGCTGCGGGTCGGTGAAATGACTATTGCGGGAAATTAGGCAGAGAGTTACCCCTCGGTCGTATCCTTGCGCTGATTGATTGAGAGGACTTCCCATGGCTTCCCAAGCGGAGACGGACCGACAAACACTCTATCTGGTTTTCGGTGGAGAGCTTGTGTCGACGCGGAAGGCGGAGTTCCGTGACCTCAGCGCCCTCGACGTCGTCGGGATCTTTCCTGACTTCGCCGCGGCGGAGCGGGCCTGGCGGGCCAAGGCGCAGGAAACCGTCGACAGCGCCGCGACGCGCTATTTCATCGTCCACCTGCACGAATTTCTCGATCCCGATGGGGATGGGTTCCTGTTTTAGGCGGCCCCTCTCACGGCCCCCAAATTAGGGGCACCCGATCAGCGGCCAGCCTTTGGGCGAGAAGACGCGCCTCTTTCTGACGAGGAAATCTTTCCACGCAGTGGAGGGGACTGCACAGCTCACTCTCATAAAAGTGGGGCAATGGAGCAATAGTCGCGCAATGGAGAGGTGAAGGCCGATCGCCCCCGGGCGGGTCACATCGCTGGGAGGCGCGGACCTAGGCGGTCACGGGCCGCCAACCACGGCGCAGGCGCCGGGGCGAGGTCCCCATTACTCCTTGCACCAGAAGGCCGAGGGGCAGGAGAATCACCGCGCAAACGGTCGCAAAAGCCATGAGCACGAGGGTGACCACGAGGACGGCAAGGGATAATAGGCTTGAGATCAAAGAGGCGCTCTCAACCTCGTGATCCCCATGTTCGAATTCGACACCGTCAATAAGCATCCTTTTATACGATCACATTTTAGCGCTTTTGAACAGCCACATTACTGTCATGGTCAATAACCAGTTGTCGCACCTCCCCAACGGGAAACGTTGACGGGCAACGTTTATGACAATTCTTTCCCTTGAGACATTTGCGCTTGGGGCGCGCAGGGTTATCTTTAGACCATGGCGAATATCACAGAGACCGCAATCGGTCACACACACCACGGGATCCCCACTGAGGGCCCAGGTTTGGCGGGCCGCCTGATCGTATCCATGCCGCAATTGAACGATGGGCCCTTCGCCCAATCGGTCATATATATCTGCACCCACGATATCGAGCATGCCTTTGGCCTGATTCTGAATAAGCCGATCGAAGGGGTCGTCGCCACGGAAGCGGTGGCGGATATGGAGGAAAAGGACATCGACCTTCCCCTCTTCTTCGGCGGACCTTGTGAGCCGCGGCGCGGGATTATCTTGCACAGCGATCAGTTCGTGCTGGAAGACTCCGAGACCATTGGCGCCGGACTGGCCATCAGCACGACCAATGAGGCGTTGGCCGCCCTTGGGACCCCCCTCCTCCCCGCCCAGTCGGCGCGGCTGTTTACGGGTCATGCGGGATGGGGGCCGGGGCAACTGGACGATGAGCTGCGTCGGCATACCTGGCTTGATCTTGAGACTTCGACGGACTTCGCGTTCAGCGACCCTGAGACCATGTGGGACCGGGCGATGGCGGAAATCGGCATACCGTTTCAAAATCTCACGGCCCTGGGCACCGATAAGAGTGCCGGCTCTCGCCCCCTGATCTAACGCCTTTTCAGATTGCCCAGAGTCACGAAATACCTCTAGGTGATTGTTTTGTCGCGCTTTTTACGCGGATCCGGCTTGCGTTCGGAACTGCGCTGAGGCGCCGGCCCATGGTGCCGCGCAAGGTCCTTCATCCCAAAGAAGGGGGCCGCCTCTGGCCCGAAGCTTCCTCTATCTGAGCCCTCTATCTCAGATCCGCTACCCGGCGGCGAGGGGCCGGACGGTCATCTGAGGGAGAGGCTTGATCTCGGCGATCTGGCGCGTCCCTTGAGGGGGGATCAATGCGGGGCGCCCGTCGGCTGGTAAGGCCACCGCCGCCCGCCTTGTCCTCATCCTGACGCCGCGGTGGATGCAGCACCGGCGGCCGCCGTTCCTGGACCAATGGCGTGGCCTGGGGAACGGGTCCTGAAGGGCGGCGCCCTCGAGGGGCCCCGGCGGAGGGGGGAGGCGACGCCTGCCTCGTCCCCGCAGGGGCGGCTTCGCCGAAGAGAAAGCCCTGTCCGAACTCGCACCCCAGTTCCCGCAAGAGTTCGGCGGTATCGTCGTCTTCGATCCCTTCGGCCACCACCGGCGCCCCGGATTTGCGGGCCGTCGCGAGAATAGACTGCAAGGCTTGGCGCGCCCGGCGGTTTCTTGGGCCCGACAGCCCCTCCAATAAGCTCTTATCCAGTTTGATAATATCGAACCTGAACTTGCTCAGGCGCGAAAGCGTCGAATATCCGACACCGAAATCGTCGATCGCAAGGCTGGCGCCCGCTCTGCGGATGGCTTTGGCGGCGGCCAGGGCTTTGGACGGGGTGGCCTTCACTTGCCCCTCGCTCAGCTCCATGACCAAGGCACCATCGGGAAGGGCGTAGTCGGCGACGGCCTTTTTGACGATGCGCGCCACATCGTCCTTTGCCAGATCTTCAGCCGCCAGATTGACCGCGACGAATTGCCCGGCACTTCCCTCACGCTCGATCCAGTCCCTCAGGGTCTGGGCCGCCTCATCGACCATGCGGCGGACAAGATCCAGGCCACGATCCGCCGCCAGGATGGCGTCGATGAAACCATTAGCTTCTCGCACCTCCCCATTGGGGAGGGTCCAGCGGGCAAGGGCCTCAAGGCCCACCACCCGCCGATCATCGAGGCTGACGATCGGTTGGAACCAGGGGCCAATAGCGCCAGCCTCAAGCGCCGCAAGGGGGTCGGTCTCATCGCCCGCCTCTGCTTTCCGGGCGGCCCGCTGCATCGGTCGAGGGGCTAAGGCCTTCTCGGCCGACGGCGTGGATGTCGCTTTTGTGGATCGCGGCGCAAAGGAGGGATAGCCGGTCGGTCCCCGACGCCCTGCCCTTAGATCTTCTGGGGCCTCCCGCCCCCCCCGGGCGGCGAGCTGTTGGTCTTGGGGAGGCGCCGCGAGGCGGTGGTCGGGGCCCGCCGCCGCCAAATGCGCTTCAATCCGGGTGAGCAGCCCCTCATGGTCGGTGACACGCCGCCCATGCAGGCGGAAAGCGTCACCATGACGGGACAGAATGTCGATATCGAAGGGGCCGGTGACCGGATCCGCCCCCCCAAGGACGTGATCGTCGAAGGCATCAAGACTATCGGCATCGACCCCATCCCGCAGGACATCCGGGGTGGCAAGCCGCCCGGCATCGACCAAGAATGCCGACGCGAAATCCTGTCCGATCCGCACCTCCCGTGCGGCGAACTGGTCCCACACATAACTGTCGGGGGCGATGTCCAGCGCCCGAACGGGGCGGCGGTCCTCGGGATCGAACGGCCCTTCGCCCCGTCCCCAAAGGGCAGAGACCGGCTCCATCGGCGCCTCGTCATAGGATCCGCGTCGTGCCCGCGGTGGGGCCGCAACCGGCGCCTCCTCCTCGGGCTCGGCGCGACCACCGGGCCGGGGGGCCCTCCCCAAGCGCTCGGCCGCCTCGCGCCGTTCGGCATAGGATCCCTCGGAGGACAGCTCGGCAAGGACCGGCTCGGCGGCCGGTTCGAAGGGCGATGGGCCGACCTCACGCTGCTTTTGCGGCGCCTGGTCGGTCGTCGCGGCCGTCGGCTTGACCACCCAAAGGGCCACAAGCGCCGAAAACCCCACGCCCCCAGAGAGCAGGAACACCGGTAACATTGCCGTCAGTACCGTCATCGTGGCCGGTTCACGCCCGGCGATCGCAATCGCCGGCAGGGCGCCCATGGCGGCGAGCAAGCCGGGGGCCACGGCGATGGTCCCCATGTCACGGCGCAGAAACTCAACCACGATCAGAACACCCATGACGAGTACGGTGGCGGACAGGGAAAGGGCGGCGATCTCCTCCCCCCGAACGAAACTGAAAAAGCCCGCGACACCGGCAAAGAAAGAGGCGGCAATCATCAGCAAGATAACAAGGCCGACCAACGGGTTCTCTCGCGCACTGCGAATCGTCGTCGTCGCAAATAACAGAACGGCGCAGGAAAACAGGCAAAGGATCAGCATCCGCGCGCCGTCACTCACAAAGGAAAGCCGCCCGAAGATCTGGGCAATGACGAGCGCCGTCAGCGCCAGAAAGCTGAAGCCAACAATCGCGACCGCCGAGCGTCGAACCAAGCCGTAGAAGAGAAACAGGAGGGCCAACCCGCCAAGCCCGCCAATCGCGACCGCCTCGATCAGGCTCAGCTGTGAGGTTGCACTCCCCTGGCGCATCCAGGCGACAGCCTCGAGATATCGGTCAAGACCGATCGACGGAATCATGTCCATCATACCGCACCCGCCCCCTTCGACTTCGCCTTTCGGCCCCCCAACGCCCTTAAGTCTGACCCAGGGTCCGTCCGACCTCAAGCCGAATCGGTGCCCTGGCCCCTCACAGGGCGAAGCTATGCAAAATCTGGCCCTTGACGGCCTCCAGCTCGGCATCGACCGAAATCATATGCTCCGGGCGACCGAACAGATCGCGGACATGGGGCGGCAGGGTCGGGGCCACCCCCGTGGCGGCCTCGACCGCCGCTGGAAACTTCGCCGCATGGGCGGTGGAGAGGGTGACAATCGGCCCCTGAAGTCCGGCCTGGCGCCCCCGCTCGGCGGCGGCGAGGCCAATGGCCGTGTGGGGGTCGATCAGTCGGCCGCTTTGGGCAAACACCGTTGCCATTTTGTCGGCGGTCGCCTCTTCATCGACCCGATAGGCGCTGAATTCCTCGGTGATGGTGGATAAGACCTGGGTGGGCACGTCAAAGCCCCCCTCCGTCTTCAACTGGTGCATGAGATGGCGGACCAGATCCGCATCCCCGCCGGAGGCTTCGAACAGCAGCCGCTCAAAATTACTGGAGACCTGGATATCCATGGACGGCGACTGGGTCTCAACCACCCGATCGGGGCGATAGCTGCCGGTGGATAGGCACCGGGTCAGAATGTCGTTTTCATTCGTGGCGACGATGAGATGCCCCACCGGCGCCCCAAGGCGCTTGGCCACCCATCCTGCGAGGATGTCGCCGAAATTGCCGGTCGGCACGGCATAATGCACCACCCCGCCTTGGCGAGACAGGGTGAGAGAGGAGGTCACATAGTAAATTGTCTGGGCAATGATCCGGGCCCAGTTGATCGAGTTGACAGCCCCGAGGCCGACCTGATGGCGAAATGTCTCATCAGCGAACATTGCCTTCACCAGGCTCTGGCAATCGTCGAAGGTCCCGCGCACAGCGAGATTCATCACATTGTCCGCCGCGACGGTGGTCATGAAGCGTCGCTGCACCTCGGAAATACGGTTTTCAGGATGCAGCACACAAAGCCGCGTCGCCTGGCGTCCGGCCATGGCCTCGACCGCGGCGCCCCCCGTATCGCCCGATGTGGCGCAGACAATGGTCATTTGCCGGCCGGCTTTGGCCAGGCCGTCGGAAAACATCGGGCCGAGCCACTGCATCGCCACATCTTTGAAGGCGAGCGTCGGTCCATGCACGAGTTCCAACAAAAAATCGTCAGCCCCCATTTGAACTAGCGGCGTCGTCGCAGGGTGGGCGAAACGGTCCCAGGCCGTATCGGCAAAATGCGGCGTATCCTGACCGATGAATAAGGGAAGCACCGCCGCGGCGGCGTCCGCGAAGGAGGCGCCGGCGAGATCTTCAAGACGCGCGGGGGAAAGGGACGGATAGGTCTCGGGAACGAACAGGCCGCCATCCGGCGCAAGCCCCGCCAGAAGCACATCCGCGAAGCTTTGCCCCGTCACACCGCCACGGGTTGACCGATAGCGCATGTCAGGCATCGGCACCGGGCGCCCCTTCGCACATCAAGAACCGGTCAGCGCCGGTGGAGCCGATGAGGGTCTTGTCGCCGAGACTGACGCCGGCCGTCGCTGCGGACAGGATATCGCCTGGATCTTCAAACAAAATATCGATCTCTCCCTGTGGCGAGAGGCGCAATAGCCGGGAGGGTGCCTTCTCCTCAATGCCTTTTGTGTAGGCGGCGAAACTGAACGGCTGCGGGACAGCCGTGACGAGAAGCTGGCCATCGCCGGAGACCGTCACACTGTCGGGAAATCCTTCGAGCCGCACATCGCCGGAGGGCATCAACCGATCCGTCACCGGATCGCGGTCGAACATCCGTACCCGCTTTGCCCGCATCTCCGCCACGTAAAGAGCCGTGCCGTCCCGGCTCAGCGCCAACCCACTGGGAAAGGCCAGATCGCCGATCGGCGCCGACCAGCTATTGCCGTCATAGTGGAAGATCTGCCCCGTTTTCAGGCCGAGGAGAAAATCCAAACGGCTCCGCCAGGTCAGGCGAGCACCACTGGTCACATTGCTCACATAAAAGCTGCTTGGACCGGTCGCGATCACGTCCTGCGGCGAGGTCAGGCGCGGATCGGTGAAACGGCGGCGCAGCAGCAAATTGCCGCCCGGGTCGATATCGTAGAGCAGGACCTCCGGCCCCGCGCCATTCACGACGAAGAGACGTCGCACACGCTCCCCCCCCGCCGTTACACCGCTGAAGATATCGAGGCCGCCGGGCTGGAAATCGATCGGCAAGCCCACGGTACGGTCACGCCAGGAGCTGTCATCCAAGGGATTGACGGTGTCAAAGCGAATAATCGCCCCCCGGCTGGCCCCGCCCCGTCGATCCATTGAGGAGAGATAGACCGCCGCGCTGTCGGGCACCGGTTCGAAATCGAGCGCCCCGTGGATCCCGACCACAGGGGTACACCGCAAACGGGTCTGCGCCGTCACTTCTTCGAACTGCCGAAAACTCCAGCCGAAATAGGTGACCGCCGCCACCATGACGAGCGCCATGATGGCGATCACAAACATCAAAGGGGTCAAGAACCGCATGAGGGAAGATAGCCGGGGCCGGAGTTAGACTATCACAAAACCCTAAGCGTGGCACGGGGGCAAGACTTGTAGGAATTTAAAAGCGGGTCACGGCAAAAGGGCTTGTCATTTCCACGTTAGACGCATAGGGGACGCGTCTTTGTTTTCCCCTCTGGGAGCCCCCGTGATGAAAAAAGATATCCATCCTGACTATCACATTATCAATGTCACGATGACCGACGGCACGACGTTCCAAACCCGCTCGACCTATGCCGAGCCGGGCGCGACGATCAATCTCGATATCGATCCGATCAGCCATCCTGCCTGGACCGGTGGCCCCGCGCGGATCACCGAAAAGGGCCGTGTCTCCAAGTTCAAGTCCAAGTTCGGCAATTTCGGCCTGTAAATCGGACTCTGCACAGCACGATCTGCGGCTCAGTGACCGATCCCCGCCGCTTTACGGCGGCGGCGCCTCATCGGATGTGCTGTCCGTCCTCCGGGCGGGGGCGCCATTACGGTCGAGAGTGCCAAGCGCTGCGGCTGGCTCAGGCGCCAAACTCCCCTTCGCTCGGCGGAGGCGTTGTCACAAATGTATCGAATAGCAATTTCGCGTCCGCCTCGAGATTCTCGGGGCGTTTCATTTGGCCGCTGATCATCAATGAGGCACGCCCATGGGTGGCAGCCCAAAGGATGTCCCGGACCCGTTTGATGTCGGACCGGGGGCCAAACCGGCGGATGACTTCCCGCTCGAACAATTGCCACGCTTTCCCCGACGCTTCGAGAAATTCTGGGTCATCGGGGCGGATCCGGTCGAGCTGAAACATCAACGAGAAATGGGCCTGATTATTGAGGGCAAACCGCGCATAACCGGCGCCAAGGGCCGACACGCGATCCTCCACCGCCGCCCGCATCATCGACTGCTCCATACTGACAACGAGACGCTCGAACCCAATAATCGCAATGGCGGTCAACACGCCGCGTAAATCGCCGAAATGGTGCCCCGGTGCCCCATGACTGACCCCGGCACGGGCCGCACATTGGCGCAAGGTCACTCCTTCGACGCCTTTCTCTTCAAGAAGGGCCAGCGCCGCATCGATCACCGCATTCCGCAAATCGCCATGATGATATCGCCGTGCGTCTGGGGGGGGCAGCGTGTCGGACATACCCTTATTTGCCGGTGAAACTAGACCATGTCTAGATCGGCGGGTAGCTTGGCGACGCTATCGGCCAAAGCTGTCCGTCTCCTTCGCCCCTCTCATAGACCGAATAGCCCCGCGCGAGAAAGGCTTCCTTATGTCTCTCGACACTCTGTTCGGCCTCGCCAATGCCTTTGTGCTGGTGGGCTGGATCGCCCTCCTCCTCCGCCCCGGATGGGGGGTCACGCAGCGCCTGGCGGGGGTCATCATTCCCGGCCTTTTGGCGATGGCCTATGTCCTGCTGCTCACAAGTGTGGTGCAGTCGGGCCTCCCCGAGGAGGCGGGCTTTTCAAGCCTTGCGGCCGTCGAGGCCCTATTTGGGCAAGCGCAGGGTGCAGGCGCCCTCGCGGCATGGCTGCACTATCTGGCTTTCGATCTGTTCGTCGGCGCATGGGAGGGGCGGGATTCCCGGGCGATCGGTCTGCCCCGCTGGCTGCTCGTGCCAAGTCTCTTGCTCACCTTTATGGCAGGTCCCCTGGGCCTCCTTGTCTATCTCATTGGCCGGACCCTGTGGAGCCGTGGGGTCCCCCGTCCATGACGAAGGCCGCCGGCCCCTCTCTCACCCCATCGGCGCTCCTGCCCAAGGCATTCTCGCTTGCCTGGCCGGCGAGCCTTGCGGCCATGATCACGCCGCTTCTTGGGTTGATTGATTCGGCGGTACTGGCCCGGGCGGCGGGTCCTGCGGAAATTGCCGGGGTCGCGCTTGCTAGCGCGGTGATATCACTCTTCTATTGGCCCCTTGGCTTTTTACGCATGAGCCTCGCGGGGTTGGCGGCGCGCAGTCATGGCGATGACGATGAGGCGGGGCTGAAACGCCATTTGATTCAAGGCGTGCTGCTCGGCGCTGTCCTTGGCGGGGTATTCCTTCTCATCAGGCCGCTACTCGCCGCCTTCGCCCCGGGCCTTCTCGCCGATGACGCCATCTCTCCCCAGGCGACCGCCGCCGCCGTGGACTATCTCGGGATCCGTCTGATCGCCGCCCCCGCGGCGATTGCCAGCTACGCCGCCATTGGCTGGCTCACCGGCCAGGGACGAACCGGCCTGATGATGGCGGTGACCGTGGCCATGACCGTCCTCAATGCCGTGCTCGACATCCTCTTCGTCTTGGTTCTCGATTGGGGAATAACGGGGATCGCCGTCGGAACGGCTCTGGCCGAAACCATCGGCGCCCTCCTATTCGGCGGCGCCGTTCTCCTCACCCTGGCCCAGCGCGGCGCCTCGCTTTCCCACTGGCCCTGGAGAGCGCCCCTTGAAGGCATCGATCGATTTCTTGCCCTCAACGGCAATCTCTTCCTGAGGACCCTCATCCTGGCGTCATCCTTCGTTTATTTTGTGAGGGCGGGCTCGGCGTTCGGGGACACAGTCCTCGCCGCAAACCAAATCCTCATGCAGATCGTGCTGACCGCGGGATTGTTGCTGGACGGCCCCGCGATTGCCGCAGAAAGCCTGATCGGCACTGCCCTCGGTCGCCGCGGCGGCGCTGAGGCATTCGGGGTGGCCGTCAATGCCACGCTCCGCCTCACGCTGATGGCCAGCCTTGGCCTTGTCGTCCTCCTGCTTGTCGGCGAACAGCTCCTCCTCGATCTGACCCTTCCCTCGGGACGCGCCGAGCCGGTGAGACACGCGGCCGCAGCCTATTATGGATGGGTCGCTTTCAGCCCGATATGGCTGGCGCCCGCCTTTTATTTGGATGGCCTTTATGTCGGGGCATCACGCGGACGGGAATTGCGGGATTCCGTCCTCTTCGCCGTCTTTCTCTACGTTATCGGGATCATGCTGCTCCGCCCTTTCGCGGGCAATCACGGCCTGTGGATGGCCTTTAGTGTGTTCCTTTTGGCGCGGGCCGGGGGGCTTCTTTACTTCTGGCCGCGCCTGGTCAGAGAGGAGACCGGCGGAACCATCGATCGCCCCTTTGCACTATTATGGTGGAGATGATTTTGGAGCAGAGGATGACTGATCGCACCGACCCGCAGGAAATCGAGGACCGCAACCATCAGCGAGGTGAAACTGAACCGGGCTTTCGCAAGACCGCGGATGTGCCAGGCCCCACCCCTGATCGGGGTATTCTGCGAGAGGACACTGAGCTGGTTACGACGCCAGAAGATGGCCGGGCCCCCAATTGGCCTGAGACGTATGAGGCGGACAAAGGGCCCATGTCGACTGAGCCGGACGGCGACGACGCCCATCCAAAGGGGCGCCTTGCGCATCCCGAAGAGCTTGAGGAGGGCTACACTGTCGACGATGGCGCCCTCAATAAACAGGGCGCCGACTAACGCCCATCTTCGCCCATACGATGGCGTGGCCGTGGCCGGTGGCGTTCTGCCCCCTCGGTCGCTAAATAGCCGCCATGGCACGTCATCTATCGCTGTTGGCCAATCCCGCCGTTTTTATGCGGGTGACGAAACCGATTGTCCCCATAGCCTGGGCGCTGGGGGTCATTGGCATTGGCATCGGCACGATGATGGCCTTTTTCTTCTCGCCTCCTGACCACCGACAGGGGGAGGCGGTGCGGATGATGTATGTCCATGTCCCCGCAGCGTGGCTGGCCCTCCAGACCTATGCGCTCATGGCGGTGGCCAGCTTTGTCGGCTATGTCTGGCGCCATCGCATCGCCGATATTGCCGCCCGGGTGGCGGCCCCTATCGGCTTGGCTTTCACGGCACTGGCGCTGGTCACCGGGGCCCTTTGGGGAAAGGTGACCTGGGGGGTCTATTGGGACTGGGATCCCCGTCTGACATCGATGTTGATCCTCCTATTCCTTTATGCGGGATATATCGCCATCTGGATGGCGTTTGAGGATCCGGTCCAAGCGGCGCGCATGGCGGCGCTGGTCGCCATGTTGGGCGCCATCAATCTGCCGATTATCAAATTCTCCGTCGACTGGTGGGACAGCCTGCACCAGAAAGCGGCCGTCATTCGCGAAGGGGGTCCCTCAATGCCTGCCTCAATGCTGTGGCCCCTCCTCTCCATGACGCTTGGATATGCGGCAATCAGCGCCGCCTATACCCTTCTCCGCACAAGGACGGCCATTCGCCGTCAGCGGCAGCGCGAGGCGCCCGCGCGGCGTCCGGCCACCGTCCGGTTGGAGGCAGCGTCGTAATGCCGCTCTCCCTTGACCCAACCCCCTTTATCGCGGCGAGCTGGTTACTTTCCGCCCTCACCATCGGGGGGCTCTGTCTTCACGCAGTGCTTGAAGCGCAAGGGGACAAAGAATGACACGCTCTGCTCCATCCCCTTTTCGCCGACGTCAACGGCGTCTCCTGATCCTTGGTATCGTTTTACCGGCTTTCGCCGGCGCCACGGCTCTGGCCCTCACCGCGCTTTCTCGTACGCAAGTCTATTTCTATGGCCCCTCCGCCCTTCCCAGCCCGCAAATGCTCGGTGATCGAGAAGTTCGCCTTGGCGGGCTTGTCGAGAAAGGGTCTCTTTCACGGGGCGAAGGGACCACCGTGTCTTTCACCGTCAGCGACGGCGTCGCGGCCGTCCCGGTAGAGTTCGATGGATCCCTTCCCGCCCTCGTCGCCGAAGGCGATGGGGTGATCGCTCAGGGGACCCTCAATGATCAGGGTATCTTCATCGCCGAGACGGTGTTGGCCCGCCACGATGAAAATTATATGGCCCCTGAAGTGGCCGACGCCCTGAAAGCCACTGGCGAATACGAAAAATATATCGAAAGCCGCCGACAATAAGGGGGGTCGCGCGCTGCCAGGTGCGATCCGTCAGCGGGGGGAGGAAAGTAATGCCCGTATGACGACAACTGCTTCGACGGCCTCCTTTTCGCGTCGCTTCTGGCCTCTCTTCGGGGCCCAAACCTTTGGCGCGTTTGCCGATAACACCCTGCGACAGGCGACCATTATCGCCGTCTATAGCGCTGCCCTGGCCGGGGCGGACGCCGAAGCTTTTCTCCTCCCTGGTGGGCTTGGCATTTACGCAGGCGGTGTTGTCTCCGTCATGTTCACCTTGCCGGTCTTTTTGTTCTCCCCTTTATCGGGCCAACTCGCCGACATCGTCCCTCGTCATCAATTGGTCCGTTTGCTGAAGGGGATTGAGCTGATCCTGATGGCCATGGCCGCTCTTGCCTTTGCGCTTGGCAATGGGCTGTTCCTGATTTCTTGCCTCTTCCTGATGGGAAGCCAGTCGGCCTTTTTCAGTCCTGTTCGGAATGCTTTGATGCCGGACTATTATCCCGGCCGGGCCCTGCACCGCGCGAACGGTTATTATAATGCTGCGCTGTTTGTGGCGATCATCGCCGGGATCGGCATTGGCGGATATTTCGTTGGGCAGGACGGGGGCCGAACCATTGTTTCTTGTATTCTCGTCGCCGCCGCCTTGAGCGGACTCCTTCTCGCGCTGTTCTGTCCAAAGGTTCCGGCGCCGGCGAACCGAAAAATTGATTTTAACATCCCTATCGTGGCCATTCGTCTTTTTGCGGAGGTAAGACGCCTCGATGGGGTTCTTTTCCCGATGATCGGCGTTGGTTGGTATTGGCTGGTCGGTGCCATGACCCTCGCCTTCCTCCCCAATTTCGTCAACGATACGCTGGGCGGTGATGAGGCGGCGATCACAACAACGCTGGTCGTCTCTCTCATCGGGGCCGGTTTTGGCTCTATCGCGGCGGGGGTCATCTCGGGCCGCATGACGCGCCCCTTCCTTCTCTCAGCGGCGGGGCTTCTCATTACGATTATATGCTCACTGATGATTTGGATCGTCACAGCCGATTTTGACATGCCGCCGGAGGGTCTTCTCTCCCCGTCCAATTCCGTGTTGCTGTTGGCCTTGATCTTTTTCTCCGTCGGCAACGCCTTTTTCATGATCCCGCTCCTCGCGGCGGTGCAGTCCCGCGCCCCGGACGGACGGCGAGCAAAGATCATGGGGGCGGCGAATATGACCTATGGCGCTTTTTCGACCCTCGGCGGGGTGATGGTCATCCCGATTCTCGCCGCTGGGATCGATGCCCGGGACCTGTTCCTCGTCCTGATCATCGCCCAGGCGATTGTTCTCGGAATCATGGTGTTCCTCGGACGACGCTTACCCGCCGGCGAGCGCCCCCCCTTCAGCGGTGAGGTCATCACGCCGCATTTCGAAGATGGCGCCTAAGGCCGCCGGTCGATAACGAGACGGTCTCGATTTGGGCAGGGGGATAAGGCCCCGATTAGAGCCGTTCGGCGCGCCCCCCTTGGGTCCAGTAGGATCCGCAAGGAATGCGGCGCTTGTCGCACCGATGGGCGTACTTCTTGGCGATTTCCGTCACCTCTTCCATCAACCCCTCATCGAGGGTGGTGGGGTTAAGGCCCAATTCACGGAACTGCTTATTTTCGACCCGCAATTCGTTTTCCGGCGCCTCGTTGCGCGGATTTTTGACCTGGTCGATGTCGACACCCGTCTTGTCACTGATCATTTGCGCCAGATCGCGCACGCGACGGGTTTCCGTCATTTGGTTCAAAATTTTGACCCGGTCCCCACGCTGAGGGGGGTTGGAGATGGCGAGTTCGACACATTTGACCGTGTCTTGAATATGGATAAACGCGCGCGTCTGCCCCCCAGTGCCATGGACCGTGAGCGGATAACCGATCGCCGCCTGCATCAAGAAGCGATTGAGAACCGTGCCGTAATCGCCGTCATAATCGAAGCGATTGATCAATTCCTCGTCCCTACGGGTTTCTGCGGTCTGCGTGCCCCACACGATCCCCTGATGAAGATCCGTGATCCGGAGTTTGTCGTTCTTGGCGTAGTAGTAGAAGAACAACGCATCCTGGGTTTTCGTCATATGGTAGATTGACCCCGGATCAGCCGGATAAAGAATATCCTGCTCGACCTCGCCGTTTTCACCGGCGTCGATTTTCACCTTGAGATACCCTTCGGGGATCGTCATGCCGGCGGTTCCGTAGCCGTAAACCCCCATCGTCCCCAAATGAACGATGTGAATATCGCGACCGGTCTCAACGACGGCCGCCAGCAAATTATGGGTCGCCCCTAAATTATTACCGACGGTATAGCGCTTATGGGCTGCGGTCTTCATCGAGTAGGGGGCGGCCCGCTGCTCGGCGAAATGGACGATGGCATCGGGGGCGTAGCGCTCGATCGTCTGATAGAGACCCGCATAATCATTCGCGACATCGAGTATAGCGGACTCTAGCCGGTGGTTGGACACACGCTCCCAAGCGGCAATACGGTCGCTGAAGGAGGCGATCGGCGTTAGGGAATCGACTTCGAGTTCGACATCAATTTTCCGACGGGACAGATTGTCGACCACCATTACGTCATGGCCTTGGGCCGAAAGATGCAGTGCCGTCGGCCAACCGCAAAATCCGTCCCCACCGAGAACCATTACCTTCATTGACTTAAATCCTATCACTCTACCCGTCGTGCGACTCTAATTTGTCGACCCTGGCCACAGAAGCCAAGCTCTAAAGGGCCGACTATCTTGTCTTTTCAAGCTTGAAGTCCTGCGGTTGCCGGATTTGCCGAGAGAAGTCTCCCCATAATCGGCGTTTTTCTTTTCAGCGGGATAAAACAGTCACGGTTTGGCGGGTACCCCTGGGGGCGTCGAGGTCCTTTTTGGTCTTCCCTTTGCTGCGATCCTCCGCCAGTTTCGGCAATATGAGCACGCTTCCCAGTACCGCCCGCCTCGACGATCTCATCCGCCTGTCGCTTGCCGCGGGGGACGTCATCATGGAGGTGCGCAGCCGCGCCTTCGAGGTTCAGGAAAAGGCCGACGGCTCTGCCGTCACCGCCGCTGACCAAGCGGCGGAGGAGGTCATTACCGCAGGTCTTAATGCGCTCGACAACTCGATCCCGATCATCGCCGAAGAGGCGGCAAGTGAGGGGAAGATCCCCGAGGCCGGGTCGCGCTTCTTTCTCGTCGACCCCCTCGATGGGACCAAGGAATTCATCAATAAACGGGACGAATTCACCGTCAATATCGCGCTGGTGGTTGACGGCCTCCCCGTGATGGGCGTGGTCTTCGCCCCCGCCAAGGGCATTTTGTGGGCCGGCGATCCCGACGGGGCGATCCGTCAAAAGGCCAGCGGGAGCCCGTTCGCCCTGGTTGGGGAGCCTGAGCCCATCCGGGCGCGGGATGTTCCCGCCGATGGTCGAATCGCGATCGCCAGTCGTAGTCACCGCAGCCCCGAAACCGACGAAGCGCTCCAAAAGCTGAAGACCGGCGATATCAGATCCGCAGGATCGTCGCTGAAATTCTGCGTCATCGCAGAGGGAGAAGCGGACGTCTATCCGCGGCTGGGCCGGACCATGGAATGGGATACCGCCGCAGGCCATGCGGTGTTGAAAGCGGCGGGCGGCCGGGTTCACGTCTTTGCAAATGGCGAAGAGCAGGGGCCCCTCACCTATGGCAAAGTCGAACGGGACTACGACAACCCCCACTTCATCGCCTGGGGCGCCTGACGTCGACGGCACCGCCCTGCGGGACGACGCCGCCTCGATCAAGCAGGCCATCCGAGCCGAGGCCCACACCTTAGGGTTCGAGGCGTGCCGCTTTACCGCGCCGACCCTTCCGCCCCAAATGGGGGAGGGTCTGACTGCAATGGTCGAGGCAGGATATCATGGCGAGATGGACTGGCTGGCGGATCGGCAAGAGCAACGCAGCGCCCCTCGCCGATTATGGCCGGAAGTCCGTTCGGTCATCGTCCTCGGCGTCAATTACGGACCGAGCGATGATCCCCTGGCGCGCCTCGACCAGCGCTCCCTCGGAAATATCTCCGTCTACGCCCAAAACGACGATTACCACGACCTGATTAAAAAGCGGCTCAAGCGTCTGGGGCGGTGGATCGGCCAGACCTACGACACCGATCTGAAGGTTTTTGTGGACACAGCCCCGGTCGCCGAAAAGCCCCTGGCCGCGCAGGCCGGCTTGGGCTGGCAGGGAAAACATACCAATCTCGTCAGCCGGTCATATGGATCGTGGCTCTTTCTCGGGGTCATCTATCTTGCGATCGAGCTTCCCCCCGATTCGGCTGAGACCGATCACTGCGGTCAGTGTCGCCAATGCCTCGATATTTGTCCGACCGATGCCTTTCCCGCGCCCTATCAGCTCGATGCGCGCCGCTGTATCAGCTATCTGACGATTGAGCATAAGGGGACCATCCCTATGCCGCTCCGTTCCGCCATGGGTAATCGCATCTATGGGTGTGATGATTGTCTGGCCGTTTGTCCCTGGAATAAATTCGCAAAGGCGACGGAAGAGCCTGCGTTCCTGCCGCGGGCGGCTCTCCGCGCGCCCCAGCTTGCCGACCTTTCCGCTCTTGACGATGCGGGTTTTCGCGCCCTTTTCCGAAAATCGCCGGTCAAACGAATCGGGCGAGACCGCTTCGTCCGTAATGTGATGATTGCGATTGGGAACAGTGGCAACGCCGCCTTGCGATCGGCCCTTCGGCCCCGGCTCGCAGACCCCTCTCCCCCAGTGCGGGCCATGGCGGTCTGGGCGTGGCGACAGCTCGACGGCGACGACACCGTGCTGAGGACGGCAATGGCCCATGAGCAAGATCCCGAGGTCCTGGCCGAGATCGATAGCACGACAGTCTGAGGAGGGAGGCCCATGTTCTTTTTTTACGGTCTGCTGCAACCGGGCTTTTCCAATGCGGCAAGCCGTCTAGTCGCCCGAAAGCTCACCCCTCTCGGCGCTGCAATGACGAAGGGGACACTCTTTGCCATTGAGGGGCCGAGCGGTGCATACCCCGCCCTCATTCCAGGGGCGACGGGGACAGTTCACGGGTCACTCTATGCCAAGGGGCCCCAGTGGGAGGACAGCGACCTCGCCCGCCTCGACAAATTCGAGAATGTGGTGCCCTCTCGCCCCGGCCAATCCGAATATCGTCGGGCCGTGATCGACCTGATCGGCCCCGATGGCGATGCCCTGACGGCGACGGCTTACATCTATCCCGAAAGGCCCAAGGGGGCGCGAAGGATCCTCACCAGCGATTTTGCCTATTGGCTGAAGGTGAGCGGCAAGCGGGCGTGGCGCGACTGACGTCCTGGACCGTTCCAGGTCAATCGCCGTCGCAAACCGTCTTGAGGTCTTTGTTGGGCGCCTTTTCTTTACACGAACCGGCGCCCCCTTCGTTTGAAAATGCCCTCGGGCGGTTTCGGGCCTTCGAAAAAGAGCGCTCAAGGCGCTCTTTTTCATGGCGATGGATGCGGGTCGATGCCCTTGGGAGGGCGCAAGCGCCGGAAAGTGGCGGCGGGCCCGTCCTAGCGGGGGGCCAGGACCATCATCATCTGCCGCCCTTCGAGTTTTGGCATCGCCTCGACCTTTGTCGTGCCCTCGAAATCCTCTCGGACGCGATTGAGAAGCTCCATGCCCCGTTCCTGGTGGGCCATCTCGCGCCCCCGGAACCGCAAGGTGACTTTCACTTTGTCACCCTCGTCGAAGAAGCGCCGCATGGCCTTCGTCTTCACTTCGTAATCGTGCTTATCGATATTCGGCCGCATCTTGATCTCTTTGATCTCGACGACTTTTTGCTTTTTCTTCGCCTCGGCCTTTTTCTTCTGCTGCTGGTACTTGAACTTCCCATAGTCCATGAGCTTGCAGACCGGTGTGTCGTTTCCTGACGCCACCTCAACGAGGTCAAGCTTGGCTTCCGTAGCGAGACCGAGGGCCTCCTCCAGGGGCATTGGCCCTCGTTTTTCACCCTCTTCATCGATGAGGAGAACGTTGGCGGCTCGGATCTTTTCGTTCACACGCGGCCCCGTTTGTTTAGGCGGGGTCACGTTCATGGGTCTGCGCGCGATGGTCTTTTTCCTTCTCCAGCGAAATAGTTGAGAGGCGCCGCATAGGCCAGATTGATGGCCCGGACGCCACCCCTCACATCATAAAATAACTGTTGACGAGAGAGGTTTCAATTCCGCGAACGCGAAAGGTCGCCCGGAAATAGGCCCTCAACGGCCCCCGCTGGCCAGTTGGGGGATGGATTTTTCGATCAGCCCCATATTTCGAAGCATGGTAATGACCGTATCCGACCGTATCTGATCGAGATGATCGGCGGTGACCTTGACGACATTGCGACCGAACAGTCCATCGTCGTCGCCGGTCTCCTGCGTGCTCATCACAACGACGCCGGGGACGCCCACGGCAAGGCAGAGATGCAGCGTGTCGGACAATTCGCCGACAAAGAACGCACATTCATTGGCCAGCATCGTCATTTGGGCCAGGTCGGCCTTGCCCGTAAGGTCGATGACCGCGGGGGCGGCGGTAACCGTCCGGCCCTTTTCCGCCGCCTTGTCGGCGATGGCCGCCGCCAAGGGGGCAAGATGCTCTCCCCCCAGAACGACGCTTGACAGCCCCTCTTCCCGCAAGGCCTTGGCGATATCGGCATAGGCGTCGGCGGACCAGTGCTTCGCCGGCGACTCGGACGGCAAAATAAGGGCGAAAGGCCCGCTGATGCCGAACCATTCGGGCCGCATGGTGGCGGCATCCTTACGGCCGTTGAGGGCCCAGCGCAGGTCAGGCAGGCGATCGTCCACCTCAAGATCGGCATCGGCCAGCAGCTTTCGCATCACGCCGCCGGCGACCCCCCCGGCCTCACGCGACATCGCCCGCAGGATCGGCCGGCGGGGGCCAACCCATTTCGGGCCGCGCCGCGACGCCAAAAGGCCCTTGAGGTCCAAGGTCGCGCGGGTCCCGTCGAGGTCATAGATCTGGGCGTATCCGATGCGTTTCAGCTGCGCCGCCAGCTCCTTCTGGGCTGGCTTGTCGGCAAAGGACCCCGCCGCCAGGACCCGATCGAAATAAGGGGCCCCTTTTGACAATTGACCGAAAAGAGGACTCGTCAGCAGGTCGATCGGCGCGTCGGGATGGTTTTTCCGAATCGTACTGAAGGCAGGCTCGGCCTCGACGAACTGGCGGAGACCTTCCTGCTTGATGACCAAAATACGGGTTCCCGCCATCTGCCGAGCCATCCTGTCCCCTATAATACTGCCCTATACACCGATAAGGTCGCTGACGTCATCGCTTCGATCGAGAATTCCCTCAAAATCCGGCGGCGGGCCACCGCCCCCATGGCCTCTCGATCGGCAGGGGGGCGTTGCAGCATTTGCGCCAACGCCGCGCTTAACGCGTCGGGTGCAGACGGGGGCACAAGGGTGCCGCCATGGGCCGGGTCGACGGTTTCAAGGCTGCCGCCATGGGCCGTGGCGATCACCGGGCAGCCCATCGCCTGTGCCTCGACGGCGACGCGGCCAAAAGCTTCGGGCCGACGAGAGGCCGAAAGGGTCACATCGGCCCAATCATAGGCGGCGGGCATGTCGTCCCAATGGCCATGGATATGCACGATATCGCTGATCCCGAGGTCGGAAATCCTGCGCTCAAGGCTGTCCTCATAGGCGTCCCGCCCCTGGGCACTGCCGATCAGCACAACCCGGAGAGGGGGTTCCCCATCGGGGCGTAACTGCGCCACGGCCTCGACCACATCCTCCTGCCCCTTCCACGATGTCAGCCGCCCCGGCATCAGCACCCGAAACGCCCCCTCTCCCCCAAAGGCCGCCAATGCCGCGGCGCGTTGCGCGGCGGTGACCTGGTCGGGGTCGAAGAGGGAGAGATCCGCCCCCCTGGGGATGGTGACAAAGCGCGCCGCGGGGGGAAACCAGGGCTTCGCCCCATAAAGGCGCGCGACCGCCGCCGCGGTATAGGCGGAATTGGCAATGACAGCATCGCCACGGGCCATCACGGAATTGTAGAGACGCTTCGGCGCCGTCCGCCCGGAATAAATGCCGTGATAGGTGGTGACAAAGGGGATCTTCGCCCCGCGCGCCGCCATCAAGGCCGACCAGGCCGGGGCGCGGGACCGCGCATGAATGAGATCGACCCCCTCCGCCGCAATCAACCGGCGCAAGGCCGTCCCGTTGCTCGCCAGGAGCAATGGGTTCTTGCTGGCCACCGGAAGGGAGACATGCTCGGTGCCCTCGGCGACAAGGCTCTCGACCAGGGGGCCCCCCTCAGAAACCACAAGCGACCGGGCCCCAGCCGTAATCAGCGCCCGCCCCACCTCAAGCGTGGTCCGCTCGGCCCCGCCGGTCTCCAGCGTCGGGATGACCTGAAGCACAGTGACTCCACGAAGATCGGGCATTCCGTGAGGATCAGACCCTCCTTGAAGGGCGGCGGCCGGGGGCGTGGGATTGTCTCGCATCGGACTTGCGGTAGACACCCAAGAGATGGACGACAAGATCACCGATGCGCCCGCCTTTTTCGACGGTCCCCATGGGCCCCTCGCCTATCGGCGGCGACAGCCCCGAGGGGCGCCCACAGGCCCCGGCCTTGTGTGGCTGCCCGGCTATGGCTCGGACATGCTGGGCGGCAAAGCGACGGCTATGGCACACTTCGCGGCCGACCGGGGGCGCGACTCGCTGCGCTTTGATTACTCTGGATGCGGCGAAAGCCCTGGCGATTTCGAGGCAGGCGCCGTTGGACGATGGACCGAGGATGCGGCGGCGGCCATCGCGGCCCTGACCCGGGGGCCGCAAATCCTTGTGGGCTCCTCCATGGGGGCGTGGATCGCCCTCCTCCTCCTGCGGGGGCGGCGGGTGCCGATTGCCGGTCTGGTGCTGATCGCGCCGGCGCCGGATTTCGCCACCGAGCTGACGCCGACGCAATGGAGCGAGGAGGATTGGGCCCGCCTTCAGCGCGAAGGCCGGCTCGAAATCCCGGGCGATGAGGGCTTTGTGATGATCTATACGCGGTATTTATTCGAGGATGGGGCCCAGCACCGGGTGCTCAACGCCCCCCTCCAAGCAGGGTGTCCCGTGCGCATCCTCTCAGGTCTCGCCGACGATGTGGTGCCCCCGGGGCATGTCCTCCGTCTCGCGGACCATCTGGAGGCGGAGGACATGATCGTGCGGTTTATCAAAGGCGGCGACCATCGCCTGTCGCGCGACAGCGATATCGCCACGCTGCTGACCGCGATGGCTGAGATTGCGTCATGAACCAGCCCCCATTGTCCGCCCCCGACGCGACCTCAGCGGACGCCTCGGCCCTCGCCAGGGCCCGGGGCCGCGCCCCCCTCACGGATATCTGGTATTTTGCCGGGCTGTCCTCTCATTTTAGCGCAAAACAGCCGCAGCGGATGGTCCTGATGGGCCGTCCTATCGTCTTCGCCCGCGACCCCGGCGGCGCCTTGTTCGCGCTGGCGGATCGATGCGCCCACCGCGCCGCGCCGCTCTCTGGGGGCCGAATTGTCGACGAGGACGGCACGGCCTGTCTCGAATGTCCCTATCACGGGTGGCGCTTTGCCCTCAGCAGCGGACAATGCCGCAAG